>CAYZIJ010000056.1:0-16284 GCA_964478365.1 uncultured Terricaulis sp. | reverse complement strand
TCACCTGAATTTCGATGTGGCGCGGCGCGGTGATGAATTTCTCGATGAAGATGCGATCGTCACCGAACGCACCTTTGGCTTCGGCACGCACCGCCGGGAAGCCTTCCAGCACGTCCTTCTTGTTGAATGCGACGCGGATGCCTTTGCCGCCGCCGCCAGCGCTCGCTTTGATCATCACTGGATAGCCGATCTCCTCGGAGATCTGCACCGCGTGATCGACGCCTTCGATCTCGCCGATGAAACCGGGCACGCAACTGACGCCCGCTTCCTGCGCCGCCTTCTTCGACTCGATCTTGTCGCCCATGGCGCGGATCGCGTGTGGGTTGGGGCCTATGAAGGTGATCTTCTCCGCCAACAGTCGATCGGCGAATTCGGCTTTCTCGGAGAGGAATCCGAAGCCGGGGTGAATAGCCTGCGAGCCGGTTTGCTTGGCGGCGTCGACGATCTTGTCGATCACGAGATAGCTCTGCGCGGCGGGCGCCGCGCCGATGAACACGCCTTCGTCGGCCATATCGACGGCGAGACTGTCGCGATCCGCTTCCGAAAACACGATGGCCGTCTTGATGCCAAGGCGCCGGGCGGTGCGGATAATGCGGACGGCAACCTCGCCGCGATTGGCGATCAGGATTTTATCGAACATGAGCGCGGTGTTAGCGGGGTTTCGCAGCCTCGTCACCGGGGTAAGCTTGGCCCATGAATCGCCGTGAGATCATTGCGGGCGCAGCCGCCCTGGCCGCCTGCGGCCCCGCCGAGAGCCAAGCCACGCCAGCGCCCTTCCCGATGCGACGCGGGGTCAATCTGGGCAACGCGCTGGAAGCGCCGAACGAGGGCGATTGGGGCTACCGCATTGAACTGCCGCATCTCGACGCCATCCGTGACGCGGGCTTTGACGGCGTGCGGCTCCCCGTTCGCTTCGAAGCGCACGCAGGCTCAAGCCCGCCATACGCAATCGGTGGCGATTTCTGGCGGCGCGTCGATGAGATCGTCGAGCACGCTTTGGGCTTGGGCCTGATGGTGCAACTCGACATGCACCACTACGACAGCCTGATCAGCGATCCGGAACGCCAGCGCGCGCGCTTCCTCGGCATGTGGGCGATCATTGCCCAGCATTATCGCGGCGCGCCCGCGGGCTTGATCCTAGAACCATTCAACGAACCGAACGGCGATCACTGGCGCGGCGCGCGGCTAACGGCGCTGCAGCGCGAAGTTGTCGACGTTATCCGGGCGCGTGATCGCGACAGGCTGATCGTGCTTGGGCCGGGCAACTGGCAAAACATTGACGCACTACGCGACTGGCGTCCACCTGCGGGCGAGAACATCGCCGTCAGCGTTCACTATTACGAACCGCACGCGTTCACGCATCAGAACGCAGAATGGATGGGCGCCGACGCGCCGCGCTTTGATCGCGATTGGGGAACGGGCGAGGACCGCGTCACTGTGCGCGGACATATTGAGCAGGCCGCCTCGTGGGGCGTCCGCTTGGGCTATGCGATACAACTCGGCGAATTCGGCGTGAACCGCGCCGTCCCGATCCAACAACGCGCCGCCTGGACGCGCGCGGTGCGCGAGGCATGCGATGCCTCCAACATGGCGTGGTGCGTCTGGGACTTCGCTGGCGCGTTTCCGGTGTGGGACACAGAGGCTGGAGCGATCAATCCGTTGATGCGCGACGCGCTCTTTCGTCAGTAGTCGAACATCTTTTCATCGCGCTCGGCCCGCTTCTTGGCTTGCGCGACGATGTGCGTCGCGAGTTCATCGCGCGTGAGTGATGGTGTCACACCGCTCGGATCGAGATTGTGTTCAGCGACGAGCGCGCGGAGCGAGATAAGGTCTTGATCCGCAAGAGCCGCCGTAAGCGCCGCTTCACCGTCTTTTTTGTAAAGGCCCGCCGGATTGATAGTGATTTTTTGCCCCCCCGCAGGCGGGGGAGCTGGCGGCGCAGCCGACTGCGGGGGCGACGCAGCGCGGCGTTTGCCAGATTTACCCACACCGCTCACTTCGTTCGCACCTCCCCCGCGCGCGGGGGAGGAAACGGCGTCGGCGCTCGCAATCTCTTCCACCACTTCATCCGACACGTCGCGGCGCGAGTCGTGGACGCGCAGTACCGCGTCGAGCCGATCGGCGAAGCCGGGGTTGCGCTTCGCTTCGCGGCGAATTTCGTCGAACAGGCGATCGAGCGTCTTGTTGAGGCTCATAAGGCGGGCGCAAGCTCCACTTTGTTTTGGAACTCTTCTCCGAGCTTCTTCACCGTACCCGCCATCGCGCCATATTTTTGTTCGAACGTGCGCGGTGTTTCCGACCACTCGGCCGCCTTAGCGATATCGACGTGCTGGGGAATACGCACATCGAACATGGCGTCGCCGAGATTGTCTTTAAGCAATTGCGCTTCTGAGCGGTGCAGCGAGAACGTCTCGTCGTACTTGGTCGCAAGCACCATCAGCTGAGAAGCGCCGCCACGGCGCTCGTTGATCAAGCGCAGCGCGCGCTTGCGGAACGTGATCAGGCCAAGGCGCGAAACGTAGTCCGGGATTGTCGGCACCAGGATCGCATCTGCCGCAATCAATGCCGCTTCAGCGAAGAGCGAAATGCCGGGCGGGCAGTCGATCAGGATGTAGTCGTAATCGTTCATCACCGTCTTCAAACCGTTGGCGAAGCGCTCACAGATCCACTTCTGGATTTGATCGATCTGAAAACCGCGCTTCACGAACGTCTCGATCATGTCGCGTTCGACAATGCGAAACTCAGGCGCAGCGGCACACAGCGCTACATCCGGCTTGCCCTTGAGATCGCTGACCTTCGATTCAATCAGCGACTTAAAAGGCTTCGGCTTTTGCTGAACGACGTAGCTCTCGAAAAAGAAGTCGAGCGTGCGCTCAGCTTCGCGCAGGCTGTTCCACTTCTCAGGGCCGGCAGCCATGATCGACGCGTTGGTTTGCGGATCGAGATCGATGATCAGGACGCGGCGGCGCTGGTGATGCGCCAGTGTTTCGGCGAGCGAAACCGTCGTCGTCGATTTACCGACGCCGCCCTTCATGTTGATCACCGAAATCAAACGCGCGGGCATCCTGCCCCCTTCTTCAAAAATGCAGTTTTGAGCGGACGGTCGCGCCTGGAGGGTTAGTTTCAGGTAAATGCCGGTCAAGCGCGGGCGGCAGCGTTGTTCACTGCAAAGCGAACGCGATTGGTGGAGGCCGCGGCGCTAGTGCGATGAAAAACAAGTGTTTCCGACGCGGACACCAAACCGATCGCGGCCCGAAACGATATGCTTGGACTAAGCAGGCGCCTCATTATCGTGACTGATCGGTTCGCCCATCAGCACGAGTTCCTCCGCGCCCGTTGGATGCACGGCGCAGGTCACGTCCCACTGCGCCTTCGTGAGTCCAGCTTTCACAGCGATCGCGGCGAGTTGGATCTGCTCGGGGCTATCGACGCCGGCGATGTGAACGCCAAGCACGCGATCGGTCGCGGCGTCGACGACCATCTTCATCAACACGCGCTGATCATTGCCGGCGATGATGTGTTTCATCGGCCGGAATGTAGTGCGGAAGATTTTGAGCTTGTGCCCGTTGGCGCGCGCTTGCTCTTCGCTCAGCCCCACAGCGCCAACAGGCGGGCGCGAGAACACGGCGCTGGCGATGTCGGCATGATCGAAGGCCGTAGGCCGGCCGTGAAATTCGGTTTCAACAAACGCCACCGCCTCGCGGATAGCGACGGGCGTGAGATTCACGCGATCTGTCACGTCGCCGATGGCCCAAATCGATGGCACGCTGGAGCGTGAGTATTCGTCCACCGCGATTGCACCGCGATCCGTGAGACGCACGCCGGCCGCTTCAAGACCCATGTTCGCCGTGTTCGGCTCGCGCCCGATCGCCCACATGACGTGGTCGGTCTCGAGCTTCATTGAGTTGGAGAGCGTGACGAGTTTGCGGCCCTCAGTGAGCGCGCTCACCTCGTCGATGGTCGCGCCGCTGACGATCTTTACGCCGGTGCGCTCAAGGTCGGCCTGCACGTGCGAGCGGACGTCATGATCGAAGCCGCGCAAGATGCGCTCACCGCGATAGACGATAGTGGTTTCGACACCGAGGCCGGAAAAGATCGTCGCAAACTCGACGGCGATGTAGCCGCCGCCAGCGATCACTATGCTTGAGGGCAGCTCATCGAGCACGAACGCGTCCGTGGAAGTGATGCCGAGTTCTTGGCCGTTGGTATTGGTGGGCCGCAACGTGTGCCCGCCTGTCGCGACGAGAATACGCTCCGCAGTAACGGAACGGCCCTCGCGCGTAAGACGCACTGTATGCTCGCCAGCGAGCACCGCACGATCGTCGATCATCTCAACGTTCGCAGCTTCGAGATTCTTCGCGTAGAGGCCCGAAAGCCGGTTCACTTCGTCTTGCACCGCGTCGCGCAGCATCGGCCAATCGAAGCGCGCCCCGTCGACGGTCCAGCCGAAGCCTTTGGCGTCACGGAAGTGCAGCGAGAACTCACTCGCATAGACAAAGAGCTTCTTCGGCACGCAGCCCCGCAGCACGCACGTGCCGCCGATTTGCACCTGCTCGGCGATGGCGACCTTCGCGCCGGACCGCGCTGCCAGCCGCGCGGCACGCACGCCGCCGGAGCCCGCGCCGATGACGAAGAGGTCGTAGTCGTACTGCGGCATGCAATCCTCCCCGCCCGGGGGCGGATGCGCCTAGTGCGCCTTCTTCATATAGGCAGGCAGCCAGCCTTCGTGAGCCGTGCGGAGATCGTCGAGCAAGACACTTTCGCGCTCACCCGAGACGCCGACGAAGCTGATGTCGCGGCCACCGGCCTCACCGATGACGAGAAACGACACGCCAGCCGCCCGGGCGCGCTTGTCGAGGTCGTCGAGCTTTGCGGACGGCAGGGCGACGATGTAGCGGGCTTGATCCTCGGCGTAGAGGAACGCGGCGTCCGTCAGGTCGCCCTGATAACCCAGCGAAACGCCGACATCCGAGCCGAGCGCCATCTCCGCCGCCGCGATGCCAACGCCGCCGTCTGAGAGATCGTGCGCGGCGTTGACGAGGCCGTCGCCGATCAGCTTCCGAACGAAGTCGCCGTTCACTTTCTCAAGCACCAGATCAACCTTAGGCGCCGCGCCGCCGAGCTTGAAGAGATCGCGCGCGTAGATGCTCTGGCCGAGATGGCCGCTCGTATCGCCGATCAGCACCAGCGCATCACCTTGTTGCAGGCGATCAGCGGTCGCGCGGCGTTCGAGATTGTCGATCATGCCGACAGCGCCGATGGTCGGCGTTGGCAAAATGGCTTGGCCGTTGGTCTCGTTATAGAGCGAGACGTTGCCGCTGATGACTGGAAACGCCAGTTCGCGGCATGCTTCCGACATGCCGTCGATCGCACGCACAATCTGCCCCATGATCTCTGGGCGCTGCGGATTGCCGAAATTGAGATTGTCGGTCACCGCGAGCGGACGCGCGCCCGAAACGGTGAGATTGCGCCAGGCTTCGGCGACAGCTTGTTTGCCGCCTTCATACGCATCGGCCTCAACGTAGCGCGGGGTGACGTCACACGTCATCGCCAGCGCGCGCTTGGAGCCATAGAGGCGCACGATGGCCGCATCGCTGCCGCTGTCGGCCAGCGTGTCGCCCATGACGTGACGATCGTACTGCTCCCAGATCCAGCGCTTCGAGGACTGATCTGGTTGCGCGAGCAAGGTGGTGAGCGATTGCGCGAAGCCGGGATACTCATCGGCGAGGCGCTTCTGCTCTCCTTCGGTGAGCGGGATGGCTTTCAGCGGTTCAACGAACGGGCGCTCGTATTTCGGCGCTTCATCGGCGAGCGGCCCAAGCGGAATGTCGCAAACAATCTGACCATGCCAACGCAGCGTGAGATTGCCGCTATCGGTGGTTTGACCAATGACGGCGGCGTCCAGGCCCCACTTTTCGAAGATGCGCTGCGCCTCGGCTTCGCGGCCCGGCTTCAGCACCATGAGCATACGCTCTTGGCTCTCGCTCAGCATAAACTCGTACGGCGTCATGCCTTCTTCGCGGGCCGGCACGGCGTCGAGATCAAGCAGGATGCCCGCTTCGCCTTTCGACGCCATTTCGACGGACGAGGATGTGAGGCCAGCGGCGCCCATGTCTTGGATGCCGATGATCGCGTCGGTCGCCATCAGTTCGAGGCAGGCTTCGATCAGCAGCTTTTCGAGGAAGGGGTCGCCGACTTGCACGGTCGGACGCAGACCATCTTCGCCTTCGATGAACTCGGCCGACGCCATCGTCGCGCCGTGGATGCCGTCACGGCCTGTCTTGGCGCCGACATAGACGACCGGATTGTTCGCCCCCTTGGCGGCGGCGGTGAAGATCTTGTTCTTATCGGCGATGCCGAGACAGAAGACGTTGACGAGAATGTTGCCGTTGTAGCGCGCGTCGAAATTCGTCTCGCCGCCCACTGTCGGCACGCCGACGCAATTGCCGTAAAAGCTGATGCCCGAGACGACACCGTCGACCAGCTTGCGCGTCTTCGGATGATCCGGCGCGCCGAAGCGCAGCGCGTTCATGATGGCCACCGGGCGCGCGCCCATCGTGAACACGTCGCGCAGAATGCCGCCGACGCCGGTGGCTGCGCCCTGGAATGGCTCGATGAAGCTTGGGTGGTTGTGGCTCTCCATCTTGAAGATGGCGGCCAGGCCCTCGCCGATATCGATGGCGCCGGCGTTCTCGCCCGGCCCATAAATCACGTGCGGCGCCTTGGTCGGAAACTTGGCCAAATGCACGCGCGTGGATTTGTACGAGCAGTGCTCGCTCCACATCACAGAGAAGATGCCCAGTTCGGTGGTGTTCGGCGTGCGGCCGAGCTTCTCCAACACGAGGTCATATTCGTCGCGTGAGAGGCCGAATTCTTCGGCGAGGGCCAGTGTGCCTGGCGCGAGCGGGTCTAGGGACATGGGCGCGAGATAGCGTGTGTCGCCGGGACGGGCAATTGCGCCACCGGGCGCACCTGCGCAGGGCGCCTGCCCGTTTGCGGAACGTGGCGGCAACTCGACAAGGGAGCGCCTGCGGCTTACTCCCAAGGTAACGAATTTGGAGCCCTCCCCATGGCCATGCGCGAAGTACCGCTCTCAGACATTCAGACCCTGGTGGGCTCCGAACTCGGCGTCTCCGATTGGCTGGAAATCACCCAGGACCGGGTCAATCGTTTCGCTGACGCGACCGGCGACCACCAATGGATCCACGTCGATATCGAGCGCGCCACCAAGGAAATCGGCGGCCCGATCGCGCACGGCTATCTCGTCGCCTCGCTGATCCCGTTCTTGGCCAAGAACATCATCAGCTATTCGGGCGTCAGCCGCGGCATCAATTACGGCTCCAACAAAGTCCGCTTCACCAACATGGTGCGCGTCGGCGCCAAAATCCGCATGCGCGCCAAGATGCTCTCCTGCGAACCGCGCGGCGGCGGCTTCCAGGTGATCAACGAGTTCACCATCGAGATCGATGGCGAAGAGCGGCCCGCATGCGTGGCCGAAGTCGTGTCGCTGATCTACCCGACCTAAGAGCAATGCTCACCTTCGTCGAAGCGATCTCGCTCGCGGGCGATCGTAAGAAGCAGAACGATGATGCGCATGGCTTCGCCGGCGCCCGCGCCTGGGTGCTCGATGGCGCAACAGACATGCACGACGCACCGCTCACTGGCTGGGCGACGGACGCGAGCTGGGTGGCGCACTTTGCGAACACGCGCCTCTATGCTGCTGATGCTGGCGCGGCGATGCGCGACGTTATCCGCGATACGAGTGCGCGCGCTGCGGTCGAGTTTGCGACTCTGAGCAAAGGCGCTCCGTTCGAGAAATGGCAGTCGCCTATCTCATCACTGCTGATGATCGAAGAAACCGCGCACGGCGTGCGGGGCCTCGACCTCGGCGATAGCCGCATTTTCGCGCTTGATGCTGCCGGTGGCGTTCACGTAGCGGGCGGCGTCATTGGCGGACGCGATGCTGAAGCCGACGCCGCTTCGAAGCAAACTGACGCCGACAAGCCTTTGCTCCAACGCACAGCGACCATCGACATGCTCCGCCGCAATCGCACGGCGCTTAACAAAGCTGGCGCGCAATGGACATTCGGCATTGATCCAACGTGTGCGGACAATGCACGCGCATGGGCGTTCGATCTTCCGCGCCCAGCACACGTGCTGCTGATGACTGACGGTTTCGCCGTGCTCGCAGACCAATACGGCGCCTACACGCCCGCCGAGCTTGTTCGCGTTGTGGCGGAGCGCGGTCTTCAAGAACTCGGCCGCGAACTGCGGGCCATTGAGGCGGCTGATGCTGGCGGCGCCAAGCATCCGCGTTTCAAAGCTAGCGATGACGCGACGGCGCTCCTGCTGCGGCTTACGTAGGCGTTGACGCCGCCCTCCCGGCCCTCGCTCTCATCCCTTCCCGCGCCTCCACGGATGCAAACATGACCAACGCCACACCGCCCGTCGCCCGCATTGAGCCGAAGAGCATCGAGCAATTGGGCCGCACACGCGTCGATAACTACGCGTGGCTGAAGGACGATAACTGGCAAAACGTGATGCGTGATCCGTCCGTGCTGAAGCCCGATATTCGCTCCTACATCGATGAAGAGAACGCCTATCGCGAAAGCGTCATGGCGCCGACGGCGGCGCTGCAGGAGCGCATCTATCAAGAGATGCGCGGACGCACGAAGGAGGACGATAGCTCGGTGCCGTCGCCGGATGGTCCGTGGGAATATTATCGCCGCTTCGTCACCGGCGCGCAGCATCCGGTCTACGCGCGCGGCCCGCGCGGGCAAGAAGGCCCCGAGCAAGTGCTGATCGACGTCGATGCAATGGCGCAGGGTAAAACATTCTACCGCGTCATCTCCGCTGAGCATTCGCCAGATCACGCGCTCTATGCGTATGCCGTGGATGAGCAAGGCTCAGAAATCTACACCGTCTACGTCAAGGATTTGGCGTCTGGCGAAACGCTCGTAGGGCCGGTGACAAATTGCACCGGCGATTTCTGTTGGTCACCGGATGCGCAGCACCTGTTCTGGATTTTCCGGGACGACAATGGCCGTCCGGCAAAAATCTATCGCCGCCCGTCGCGCGGCGGCGAGGATGTGCTGATCTACGACGAGCCGGACGACGGTTTCTTTCTTGGCATCGACCAAAGCGAGAGCGGTGAGTTCGTCGTCATTCACGCAGGCAACCACACGTCCTCCGAGACGCTGCTCATCCCGGCAAGCAATCCGACTACGACGCCGATGGTGTTCTCCCCACGTGAGGACGAGACGCTCTACACAGTCACGCACTGGGATGGACGTTGGTACATCCTCACTAATGCCGATGGCGCGGTGGACTTCAAAGTTATGACCGCTGAGCCCGGCCGCACGGCGCGCGCCAATTGGCGTGAATTCGTCCCGCACCAGGCCGGCCGCTACATCACCGGCCTTTCGGCCAAGCAGGACTATCTCGTTCGCGCTGAGCGTGAGAACGCGCTGCCGCGCATCGTCATCCGCCATCGCAACGGCCAGGAGCACGCGATCGCCCTCAGCGGAGAAGCGTTCAACATCGAACTCGTTGGCGGCTACGAGTACAACACACCGACGCAGCGCTACATTTACGAGTCACCAACCACGCCGATGCAGTGGTTCGACTACGACATGAGCGCGCGCACGCAGGTGTTGCGCAAAACCCAGGAAATTCCGTCAGGCCACAACGCAGCCGACTATGAGGCGCGCCGCTTTTTTGCAATGGCGGAAGATGGCAAGCGCGTGCCGATCACTGTGCTGATGAAGCGCGGCACGCCGCTCGATGGCTCAGCGCCGCTTTATCTCTATGGCTACGGCTCCTACGGCATCAATCTCGACGCCGACTTTTCGATCCGCCGTTTCAGCATCGTCGATCGCGGCTGGGTCTATGCGATCGCGCACGTGCGTGGCGGCGCCGATATGGGCTTCTCTTGGTATCAGGACGGCAAGCGCTTCGCGAAGAAGAACAGCTTCACGGACTTCATCTCATGCGCTGAAGAACTGATCTCACGCGGCTACGGCCGCGCCGGACGCATCGTCGCCGAAGGCCGTTCGGCCGGCGGCATGCTGATGGGCGCGATTGCGAATATGCGGCCCGATCTTTGGGCGGGCGTCATCGGCGGCGTACCGTTCGTGGATGTGCTCAACACGATGAGCGACACGACGCTGCCGCTGACGCCGCCGGAATGGCCCGAATGGGGCAATCCGTTGGAGGACACTGAAGCGTACGACTACATCGCCTCCTACTGCCCCTACACGAACATCGACGCGAAGGCGTATCCGGCGATCCTCTCAACCGGCGGCCTCACCGATCCGCGCGTCACGTATTGGGAGCCGGGGAAGTGGGTGGCGAAGCTGCGTCCGCATACGACGAGCGGCAAACCCATCCTCATGAAAATGAACATGGGCGCAGGTCACGCTGGTTCAGCGGGACGCTTCGAGTTCCTGCGCGAACTCGCGCACGACTATGCGTTCGCTGTGAAGGCGATCGGCAGCGAAGAAGCTGGCGGACCGTTCTGAGCTTTAGCTCGCCCCGCGTTCGCGCGGGGCGAGTGCTTAGCTGCGGATGCCGAACCACCGCGCGCGGTGGATGTCTTCGATGTTGTCCTCGTAGCCGCTCAAGTCCGGGTGGACGAGATTGGTTGAGTTGATGAACACGCTGCAGCAGATCGGCGCTTCGCTGAGGAGCAATTGCTCGGCTTGCAACATCAGCTGCGCGCGGCGTTGATCGTCGCGCTCGACATCTGAATCACGGATCAATTGGTCGTAGGTTGGGTTTGAATAACCCGGATAGTTCTGCGTGCCGGTCCGGCTTTCGAACAGGTAGAGGAAATTCTTGGCGTCGTTGTAGTCGCCAATCCAACCACCATCGCCGCATTCGAAATTCTTGGCGCGCAGATTCGCGTAGTGGACTTGGTTTTCCACCCCGCGCAATTCCACCGTCACCCACGGCGCCACAGAATTCCAATCGTTTTGCGCCACCACGGCGACGCGCGGATTGTCACTCGTATTGCGGTGCGAGAAGGCGAAACGGAACGGATTGTTCGGCCCGTACCCAGCTTCGCGAAGCAAACGTTCGGCTTCACGCTTGCGCTCGGCCAGCGGCAACTCGGACCACGGATAACGCGCCGTCGAGGGATAGTTATAAACGCCCGGCGGGATGAACTTATACGCGGGTTGTTCGCCGGTGCGATAAATTTGGTTGGCGACGAAATCGCGATCAAACGACATCGCCATAGCTTGGCGCACGCGAACGTCGTTGAACGGCGCACGCGTCATGTTGAACGAGAAATAGTTCACCGTCAGATATGGCGAGACGTGCACGTAGCCGGGCAAATCGCGCTCAAGCACTTCGACTTGGTTCGACGGAAAGCGCGTCGCCCACCCTGCTTCACCGCTGAGCACACGGCGCGCGGCAGCCTGCACATCGTTCTGCGGGTAGAAATAGAGGTGTTCAAGCGTGACGTTCGCCGCGTCATAGAAGCGTGGGTTTTGCTCAAGGTGGATGATGTAGTTCGACCACCAACGCACCAATGTATACGGCCCGTTGACGACGATATTCTCCGGCTTCACCCAATCGTCGCCGACGCGCTCATAGACGTGCTTCGGGATCGGGTACGCCGTGTAGTGCTTCAGCAGCTGCGGCAAGTACGGCGCGGGGTGCTCTAGTCTGATTTCGAGCGTGTAGTCATCGAGCGCGGTGACGCCGAGTTGCTCGGCCGGCAACGGTTCCGTGCCTTCAGGCGGCGTATTGATCAGTTCGGCGTTCTTCAAGGGGAAGAGGAAGGACGCGTACTGCGAGAGCGTTTCCGGACGCAGGATGCGCTGCAGACCGAAGACGAAATCGTGCGCATCGCATTGTTCGCCGTCGGACCAAGTAGCGCCGTGGCGCAGATGGAAGGTCCAGGTGAGCAAGTCGTCGCTCACTTCCCAGCTCTCAGCCATACCGGGGATCGGCTCTGACATGGCGTTCTCGGTGGTGAGACCGATGAACATGTTGCCGATGATGTTGTTCTCCCACGAGCCGGTGGCTTTGTGGGGGTCGAGCGAAAGCGGCTCGCTTGAGTTGGCGATGTCGAGCGATTTGCGCGATTTGTCGAAGCCAACGATGCGAGCGTTTGCGCACGCGCCGAGCGAACTCGCGACGCCAACGCCAGCGGCGCCCTTCAACAATGAGCGGCGGTCCGTCCAGAAAGCCATTGGACTACCTTTCTTTCGGGTCGAGCGCATCGCGCAGGCCGTCGCCCAAGAAGTTGAGCGCCAGAAGCGTGATCAGCATGGTGGCGGCGGGTGACAACAGCATCCAGGGCGCCTGGATCATCTGCCGCGCGCCGGCGGAAATGAGGCTGCCGAGCGACGTCAGCGGCTCCTGCACGCCGAGGCCGATGAACGACAGAAAGCTCTCGGCCAGGATGATAACCGGAATGTTGAGCGTGGCGAACACGACGACGGGGCCGAGAACGTTTGGCACGATATGCCGGAAGACGATTTCCATCGGCCGTGCGCCCGAGGCACGCGCCGCCTCCACGAATTCCTTGCGGCGCAGCGAGATCGTCTGCCCCCGCACGATCCGCGCCATGGTCAGCCATTCGACTGCGCCAATGGCTGCGAAGATCCACATGAGCTTCACGGATGGGTCAGGCGTGTCCACGACCGTCATCAGCACGATAACGAAGAACACGAACGGAATGGCGTAGAGCACGTCGACGAGGCGCATCATCAAGTCGTCGATGACGCCCCCGAAGAAGCCAGCAATGGCGCCGTAGGTGACACCGATGGTCAGCGCCACGAACGTCGCGACCAGACCGACGAGAAGCGAAATACGCAAGCCGAAGATGAGACGCGCGACCATGTCGCGCCCTTCGGTGTCGGTGCCGAAGATGTGCCAGTTTGTCATCGTCGGCGCGATACCAACGCTTTCACGGAAAATGTCGTCGACCTTATGGACCCATAGAAATGGACCGAAGATGGCGATCAGCACCAAGATGGCGACGACGTAGAGCGAGACGACCGCCGCCGGATTGCGCATCAGGCGACGGCGCGCGTCTTCCCAAAGCGAGCGGCCTTTGACGCCGGTTTCGACCGGCACTTCGTCGAGAAGCATATCGCTCATGCCGTGCGGGTCCGCGGGTCGAGCACGCGGTACATGATGTCCGCGGCGAGGTTCATGAAGATGATGAAGAACGAATAGATCAGCACCACGCCCATCACGAGCGTGTAGTCACGCTGCTGGGCGGCGTAGACAAATTGCTTGCCGATGCCGGGCAGCTGATAGACCGTCTCGATCACGAACGAGCCGGCCATGACGCCCGCAAGCGCTGGCCCGACATACGAAACCACCGGCAAAATCGCGATTGGCAGCGCGTGGCGCCAGATTACCGCCGCCTCCGGCAACCCTTTAGCGCGCGCGGTGCGGATGGCGTTTGAGCGCATCGCTTCGATCATCGAAGCGCGCATCAGGCGCGAGATGATCGCGATCAATGGCAGCGACAGCGTGACGATAGGTAGGACGAGATTGTCGATGCGATACTCGTCGCGATGTAAGCCTTGGCTAGGGAACCACTCGAGTTGGACGCCAAAAAAGAGCTGCATCAAAGGGCCGATCACAAGGGGCGGCAAACACACGCCCGCGATCGCCAACGCCATGACGGCGTAATCTTGTGTCTTATTCTGCCGGAGCGCGGCCATCACGCCGAGGCCGCCGCCAACCAACAACGCCAGCGCCATAGCGCCCAAGCCAAGCAAGGCGCTCGTCGGCGCGCCTTCGGCGATAATCTCGATAACGCTCTTGTCCTTGTACGTCATCGACGGACCGAAATCCCCGCGGATCAAACCGCCGCCCTCTTCGGTGCCGATCAGATAGCGCAAGAGTTGTTGACTGACCGGCAGGTCGAGTCCGAACTTTTCCTGCATCCGCTGCTCGATTTCAGGCGGCAGCTGACGCTCAAGCGTGAACGGACCGCCGGGTGCGGCTTTCATCAGCAGGAACGCGGCCGCGACAATCGCAAGCAGTGTTGGAATAGCGACGAGAAGGCGCCGGACCGTTAGAGCTAGCATTCCATTTCCCGTGGCGCCCGAAGCGGCTGTCGAAGCGCGGCGAACCTTGCTTCCTCAGCAAGCTCTGTCAACGTGGGCAAGACATGACTGAGTTCCGACGCGTTACGCCTGAGTTTGCTGTCGCTGGCCAGCTGGAATTGGCCGACATCGCGCGCGCTGCGGCCGAGGGATACAAAGTCCTCGTCTGCAACCGGCCCGAAGGTGAAGACCCAGGCCAACCGACCGAAGCCGAAATAAAGACCGCCGCAGCAGCGGCCGGCCTCACTTACAAGAGCCTGCCCTATACCGGGCAGACGCCGCCCAGCGTGGTCGGTGAGACGGCCGAACTGCTGGAGAATACGCATGGCCCTGTGCTGGCCTATTGCCGGACGGGTAAGCGGTCGATAATGGCCTGGGCCCTGGCGAAAGCCCTGGCCGGGAACAATACGCCTGAGGAAATTATCGCCTTGGCCGGGCGGGCAGGCTACGATCTCTCAGGCGCCAGGGGGGCGTTAGAGACTTTGGCGCCGAAGGCCTAAAGCCCGGGCGTCAGCAGGATCCAAGCCGTCTTAAGCATGACAATCAGGGACAAGGCGACCAGCACCGTGCGCACGCGATCCAACGCGAACATGAAGATGTCGAAGACGGCCGTGCCCATGCGCGCGCCGCTCGCAAGCTTCGGGCCGTTTTAGCGCATGACTGACGCCACCCCCCGCGTATTCCAGACGTCAGGCAAGGTCTGGCTGAAGGACTTCGAGTTCGGGCTGACCGGCCTTACCGTGCGCAAGACTGGCGCGCGTGTGCCCTATTCACCATCCGTGATCAAACAGGTCTCGGCTTGGTTCGCCTATTTCTTCTCTGCCCAACGCATCGAACCGGCGACGCCGCACTTCACCATCGCCTTTGCGCCCGAGCGCGCGCGGCCTTGGTATTTGATCTGGGCGGTCTCGCGGGCAGCGGGCGCGAAATACACCAAAGACGTCGCCGCCGCTGACGTGGTGATGCACTTCGAAGACGCGACCTATAGCCCGAACGAGCCGCCAGCCCGCATTCGCGCCGGCGCCAAATTGATCAACTTCAACGCCCGCGATGTTTCCAAGACCAATGTGTCGCGCGCTTGCGCCGTAGCTTTTGGCCGTCCGCTCGCAGTTGATCCGACCAGCTTCGTCGGCTCCGCGGTCGAAAAATCTGAGATCAACGCCGCGCATGACGGCCGCATCGTGCAGTGCCCAACGACGCCGGTTCCCGGCCGCGTCTACCAGCGCGTCATCGACAATCGCATGGCCTCGGACCTCAACTTGGTTGAGGACCTGCGTACCTCCACGGTCGGCGGCAGGCCGGTGGTCGTGTTTATAAAGCGCCGACAAGTAACCAAGCGCTTCCTCAATACGAATACGGAAGTGCTGCTGCGCACGCCGGAGGAGACCTTCTCCTCCGACGAGCTAGCGCAAATCTCGGCCTTCACGCGCGAGATCGGTTTGGACTGGGGTGGTGTGGACGTGCTGCGCGATCGCAATAGCGGCGAGCTCTACATCGTCGACGCCAACAAGACCGATATGGGTCCGCCCATCGGCCTGAACCTGGCCGATAAGATCGTGGCGACGCGTGCCTTGGCCAAAGCCTTCCGCGCTTTTGTGCGCGGCGGGAACGCTTAAACAAGGCGCTCATGGCTTACGCAATCCCGTTCGTGCGCGACATGGACTTTGTCTATGAGGAAGCACAACCCGTCAGCCCGCTGATCCGGCGTCTGGTGGCGAACAATCCCGGCCCCTTCACGTTCAAAGGCACCGGCGTTTACATCATTGGCCACGGCGATGTGGCGATCATCGATCCCGGCCCCGACAACATCGAGCACATCGACGCAATCCTGCGCGCCGTCGAAGGCGATCGGGTGACGCATGTTCTGGTCACGCATCGCCACATGGATCATAGCCCCGCCGCGCATCCGCTGGCGGAGCGGACTGGCGCCAAGGTCTATGGCAGCAAGATCGCGCCGAAGCCCAGCGACTGCGATGAGTTGCGCTTGGAAGCATCGGACGATCACGGCTTCAAGCCGGACTTTGACGTGACTGATGGCGATCGCTTCACTGGTCCTGGCTGGACCATCGAAGCGGTGTTCACTCCAGGCCATACCAACAACCACATGGCCTACGCGCTCGTCGAAGAGAATGCGCTCTTCCCCGGCGATCACATCATGGGCTGGTCAACGACGATCATCGGTCCGCCCGATGGCGACATGACCGATTAT
>CAYZIJ010000055.1:0-16641 GCA_964478365.1 uncultured Terricaulis sp. | reverse complement strand
GCGAAGCCAACGTCGCACCCGATTTGATCACCGCGATAAACGCGCTCGACTATCCCGGTATTATGGCGCAAACGCCACCACCAGATTTAGTGCATTCCGGCCAGAACTTTCTTAGTTCGTCGGCATGGCTGAAATCAGAACCGTCACCACACTAACCTCCAAGCGCGATGCAATCGAACGCGCCATCGTCGGATACGAAGCGGCGTTGGCCCAAGCTCGTGTCGATCTGGCCGCGCTGAATACAACCATCGCCCACTTTGAGCGGTTGGACGACAAGTCAGAGGTTACGCCGTACTTCGATCTGCACCGTCTGTTTAAGCGCGGTGAAATGTCCAAGATCGCCCGAGACGCGATGGCGGCGGAAGGCCCGCTCTCTACCACTGAACTGGCTGAGCGCATTATGACGGCCAAGGGCTTCGACCTTGGCAATCATATCCTACGCAAGTCCGTGGCGTACCGGCTCGTCCATGCCCTGAGACTAGCCTACGCCTCGGGGAAACTGGCGGACGCCGGGAAGCGTAAAGGTGTCCGGGTCTGGAAGCTTCCTGACTAGGTAAGCTCCCAAGCGTCGATGGGCTCACCGTCCTCGGTGCTCCGCTTGAACGTCGCCTTGCCCTTGTGGGCCGTCACCTGGACGATCTGGTTGGTGCCCTGGTGGACGTACCAGAAGTCCTCACCAGGGCCGATCTGCGGTCCATCGGCTTCCTCCCAGTCTCGAACTTGCGTTCCGGTCTGCTTGGCGATGACCGATACGTAAGTCATCCAACTGACCTCAGTGAGCATTTGAAGAAAGCGCATCACTCAAAGCCCGGCCTCATCGGCGTCGAGACCAACCCTGCTGCCGTGGCGCCGGGCGTGGTCGCATCGCTCATGTCCGCCGCTGGGTCCAAAGACGGAGCACCAAAAACGCCTAGATCGACAACGGGTGCCGCGTCGGCGTCATCCTCATCGGCAAGGGTTCGCAGCTTCGTCTTGTTGAAGCCAGGATGCTTCGTTTTGACGTTGTGCTCGATCAGGTCACGGAAACGCATCCGGTATTTAGTGGCTTCTGGGGACGCAATGCCCGCCCGGCTAAATAGATGCCGGGAACTCACGCATGAACTACCTTCCAGAACGGCTCTATTGGGTAAGAACATCGAAAACCGGCACCACGTCTCAGGTGGCGGCGAACGTAACAGCCGTTCAGATTCTTCCAGCGAATGACGACCGACGAGCCGCCACGTTCTACTACGATGGCGCTGCCGTCCTCTATCTGATCTTCTCGGATACCACGCCCACATCATCCGCGTTTAGCGTGAAGATGGGCGACGGCTACTACACCTACGTCGAACTACCGGACGGCTATCGTGGTATCGTGCGAGGCATCTGGTCCGCCGCCGTTGGCGAAGTTGCCGTGACCGAGTTTGCGGCGGTGACGACACCGTAATGCCCGCCTCCGCTCCACCGTTCGTAATTACTAGGCTCGTCGGCAAGGACATTGCCGCCAAGTCGCTGAGCCTGACGGGCGGCACGATCACGGCGAACACTCCGGTCATCGACAACACGATCACCTGGAACAACGGTGCCGTGGCCTTCACCGGGATCAAGTTGAACGTGACGGACACCGCGAGCGCGGCGGCATCGGTGTTGTTGGATTTGCAGGTTGGCGGCTCAAGCCGGTGGAATATCTCCAAAAGTGGCAAAGTCACACAAACCGACGATTTAGAACTGGGCGGGTCCGCGCGCCTTGCCTTCGGCGCGGACACCATTATTCGACGTGACGCCGCGAACGTCCTGGCGCAACGCAATTCCACGAACGCCCAGACCATCCGCATCTACAACACGTACACGGACGCGAGTAATTACGAGCGCCTCGCTATCGATTGGGCAACATCCGCCAATCTCTTACGCATAGAAACACAAGCGGCTGGAACGGGTGTCACAACACGCTCTATCCTACTCCGGACCGGCGGGTCGGCTTCACTGATCTTCGGCACGAACTCAACAAGCCGTTGGGAAATTAATAGTTCGGGCCATCTCATTTCTGGCGCGGCGACTGATAACACCTATGACATCGGCGCCAGCGGGGCGACCAGACCGCGCCATGTTTACGTTGGCACCAACGTCGCCGCAGGCGGGAACGTCTCAGCGGGCAACACCAGCGGCTTCGCCACCGGTCGGATGCTGCTGAATACTCCTGATAACAATGGCGTCGTGAAGATCGGGAACGCGGCGGGCACGGACTTCGACCGCCTGCAATTCGGCGGCACCACGTCCAGTTTCCCGGCGTTGAAGCGGTCCACGACGATCCTTCAAGCGCGTCTTGCGGACGACAGCGCGTTTGCCCCCATCCAGGGCATCCATCGCACACACAACAATGCCGTGGCCGAAACGCCCACCGCCACGCACACGATTGAAATTCAGGACGCCAGCGGCACCATCTACAAGGTGCTGGCCGTGGCCGCGTAAGGGATGAGCCATGACCTTTGAAATTGAAATCACCGACACCGCTCATCTCGCCGGGATCACTGCTGCACGCGAAGCCTACAACGCCGCTCTAGTCGTGATTGAAGGCGAAGCGGCGGAAGATCACCCCAACTACGTCGCTACCGATGCGGACTACGTTCAGTTCGTCCTGGAGCGGGCGGCGGCGAGCTACGCCAACCAGTACGGGACCTGATTCGTTCGCGGGCTTATCCCCGCGAACCCCGCATCGATTTATTTTTTATCATCCGGATTTTGCTCAATAAAATCCGCTTGACGCCCTCTTTTCTATCGCAAGCGATAGCCTGAACCCCCCATCGCTCAGACCGACCTCATACTCGAATCAAGTTTCGAGAACGGCGACACGCGATGTGGATTGAACTGACAGAGTTTTGGACGGACGCGCACTGGACGATCCAGGCGGGCTTCACGATCTGCGGGCTGCACTTTATCGTGGCCTGCACGACGCGTTTGGTTCGGGCTGTCGAACTAATGTTGCTTACGACAGTCATCACCGTGCGGCGCGTCGGTGCGATGGGCGCGCTTCTCAGGTCCCGAAGATCGCGTTGACTGAAAGTCGTTGCGGAGTCGATTTGAATTAACCAATTCTTAACGACGGCGCTTGCAGGGTTAACCACCGCTTACCATTTCGTCAGTGGTTCAACCTGTAGGCGACCGATGGACGACAGCACCAGCGCAGACGAAGCAAACCAGCAACTCGACCGCGTCCTCGGCTTCTTCCCAAGGGTGGAGTCGAAGGCATCAGCGCTGTTCGCCATGAATACGGGCGTACTCGCGGTGGCTGCGCTGAATTTCCAACCTTCTGATATTTCGGTCTGGTTTCTGGCGCTTCCCGCTGCACTGGGTTTGGGCCTGACGGTGGCGAGCATTTTCTACGTGTACAGGATCACGTTTCCCGATCTCGCTGGTGGCCAGGGATCGCTGATCTACTTCCGCGAAATCGCTGCGAATACCGAGGCGAACTACATCAAGCGTTTTAGGGAAAGAAACGAAAGCGAACACCTGAACGACATCCTCGGTCAGGTGTGGCGAAACTCCGAAATACTCAAACTCAAGTTCGATGCCATGAAAATGGCGTTCACACTCTTGGTTTTCTCGCTGGTGCCGTGGGCCATTTTCCTCGTCGCATCATCGGTCGTGCGCGTAGCTGTTCCGGTACTTTAACGAGGGCGTGAATGTTAGCAGACGAACTCCGCGACGAGGTTCGTGAGAAGTTTCGGTCGCAATGGACTATTCGCCCTGGGCGCGTAGTGCCCGACGAAGATTCAATGACCCTGGGCAACGATGGGGTCCGTATCGACGCGGCGGTCTTGTATGCCGACATGGCCGATTCAACGAAGCTGGTCGATGCCTACCCAGATACATTCGCCGCCGAAATCTACGGCGCCTTCCTTCGATGCGCGTCTCGGATCATCAAAGATAACAACGGCACGATCACGGCGTTCGATGGCGACCGGGTCATGGCGGTTTACATGGGAGACAACAAAGAGGCCGACGCCTGTTGGACCGCCCTGAAGCTCAATCGTGCTATGCAGGAGATAATCCGCCCGGCACTCCGGGAGCTATATCCCAAGGTCACGTATGTGCCGCACCATACGGTTGGAATCGATGCCTCCAGCCTGCTGGTAATCAAGGACGGCGTTCGTGGAGCCAACGATTTGATCTGGGTCGGGCGCGCAGCAAACTATGCTGCCAAGCTCTGCTCTCTCGACCACACCTATCAAACCCGTATCACCGACCCGGTCCGTCGCGCACTCTCCGGCAATCTAATCACCACCCAGCAAGGCGGACCGGTTTGGCAACAAATGACGTGGAACGACATGGGCGGCATTACCATCTATAGGTCGAACTGTATCTGCACCAAAATCTAAGCCTTCCGGCGTTGCCAGTAGCCGACGAAATCCGGCGACGTTTTCTTCTTCATCGCCATACCGGCCACAGCCTTCACCTGGGAGCCGTTGTCCATGCGGCGGTTATCTTCGCGCCAGGAAGCTTCCTGGGCGTAGCGAAGCAGATACGGACCGGCGACGTGGTGATAGTGACCGGCCACACCACGGCGCATCCGTGAGTGGAGGCTTTCAGCCGCGTTCGTGCAGGCGTCGAGCGTGCTGTAGCCTTCCTTATCGTGGTTCACGCGGTACATTTTGGAGCCGAAGTGGTTGTGCAGTTCATCCCACGCTGGGGCTTCATCTGCATGAATCTCGTCGGTGTCGGAAGCGACACGTTGCCGAATGAAGTCCTTGCTGTCCCATTCGGACATGAACACGCCGGGCACTGACTGGCCGTCAGGACCGCGCTCACGCAAGTTCACGACCACACGGCGCTTGCCGTTCTGGTTCTTCGCCAGACGGCGATCCCGACGATTTTCAACCCAGTTCGACGGCTTGATGTAGCCACCGTAAAAGGCGCCGTCGAACTCAACGATTTTACCAGGACCGCCAACGGTCTTGCCACGCATGGATTCACCAATGCCCTCACGAAGCTTGTGAGCGAGAACCCATGCCGACTTGTACGAAATTTCCAGGTCGCGTGAGAGCGCCAACGCGCTCTTACCTTTAACCTCGTTACAGAAGATCACGATGGCAAGAAGATAGTATTGCATCGGCAGCTTGGCTGACGCGAACAACGTCCCGGAAGTCACCGTGAAGTCTTTCCGGCATTCCTTCGCCTTGCAGCGATACCGCGTCAGGACGTGTTTCTCTTTCTGACCGTCCTTCTTCGGGCGGGCGCCGAGAACCATGTGATCGAAACAACCGCAATGCGGGCAATACGGCTCGCCGCCTGCATCCTGCCAACGGATTTGACGGAAGGTGTCCTCGCATTCGGCATCCGTCATCTTGAGCACCTGAACGACGCTCAAGGTTTTGGCCCTGCTCGAAAGAAGAAAGTGCTGCGTCATCTACCTGTTGTCGGCTAGAAATCTATCGTTTACAGTATAGCGGTTATTATAGCTGGGTCAACAGTAATCTATCGTATTCGATAGAATCATGGTAGTTCCGGGAGCCTGATTGTGGCAATAGATTTGAAAAAGCCTCTCGGTATGAGACTTAGCAAGTATCTGAAATCGCATATAAAACTACGCGGGATGACCTACGCCGAACTAGCCGAGGCCATGAAGAAGTACGGCCAGGACGAGAATGAAGCGTCCATCGCCAACAAATTCAGCCGGTCCGCCTTTTCGGCTGAGTTTTTCGTGGCCGCGTTGCTGGCGCTTGGCGTGCAACATGCCGACCTGAGCTATTTCGACGGCGAATATTGAGGTAGGATCAGGTCATGGCATCAAAAGGAAGACACGTCGTTCCGAGCCGCGACGGTTGGGCCGTCCGCAAGGCTGGTGCTGACCGGGCGTCTACGGTGACAGAAACCAAGTCTGCCGCCGAGCAAGCTGCGAAGAAGATTGTCGCGCGCGAAGGCGGCGGACGAATTTACGTTCACGCCAAGGATGGCCGGATCACAGACAAATACAATGTCGGCGGCGGTGAAGTGCGCGTGCATGGGCGGAACGGGAAAATTCGGGATAGCGATACCATAAAGCCGAGCCGCGATCCGATGCCGCCCAAGGACAAGAAGCACTGACGGAATGGCGTTCGCGAGAAACGTCTTCATCAACTGCCCGTTTGATCCCGATTACATTCCGATACTGCGTTCCATCGTTTTCTCAGTCCTTTACTTGGGTTTTGAGCCTCGTATCGCGTCTGAAACTCTCGACTCGGGTGAGCCGCGCGTCACGAAGCTCATCCAGCTAATATCTAGCTCCAAATACGCGATACACGATTTGTCTCGCCTGAAGGCCACCAAGCGAGGCGAGCTATTTCGGCTCAACATGCCCTTTGAGTTGGGCCTCGATGTCGGCTGTCGTGCATTCAAGGGCGGGAAATGGTCGAAGAAGAAGTGCCTGATACTAGAGGCTGAAAAGTATCGGTATCAGGCCGCGATCTCCGACATGTCGAACTCCGACATAGCGGTTCACGGCAACGATCCCGAAGCCGCGTTGCGCGAAGTGCGAAATTGGTTGGTTCAGCAAGTTCGTGTTGAGGCACCCGGACCAACTGCGCTGTGGAGCGAGTTCTTGGAGTTTATGGCCTACAACGACGACTACCTTGAAGCAGAAGGCTACTCGTCATCCGACATTCAAAAACTACCGATGAATGAGTTCGTGAAGTGCATTAGAAAGTGGGTGGCCACCGAAGATCAGTGACCACCCGAACTCTCAATGCTTTTTGTCTTTCGGCGGGTTCGGATCGTTGCCCGGCTTCACAGTATCTGAGTCACGAATTTTGCCGTCGCGTCCGTGAATACGGACCTCGCCGCCGCCTTCGTTCGATACCATTCGTTTAGCGGCTTTTTCCGCTTGCCCTTGGGTCTTGGTCACGGCGCTTGCGCGATCCGCACCGGGCTTTCTTACCGCCCATCCCCCACTTGCGTTGGGGACTACATGTCGGCCTTTGGATGCCATCGGTCTTACTCCATCTAGTGGCGTGGAGCGAAACGATTACCATTAGTGGCATTTACCGTCAAGAACAATAATAGAACGCGAATCCAAGCCCCTAGCTCGCGACGGTGGCGTTTGCGCCATAATACCGGACTATCCGAAAGAAGCGCTGGACGTGAAGCTCCTCGTCGAGGCCGACGATCCCGACACGATCGCCGCAGCCCTTGCCGTCGCTGGAGGGGCGCACATCGACGTGGTCATCGTTCCACCCGCCGCGCCGCGCACCAAACCCAAGGCGCTAAACGTCGGGCTCTCGCGGGCGCGGGGCTCCTTCGTCACGGTATACGACGCAGAGGATCGCCCGCATCCCCAGCAATTGCGCGCAGCACTCGCGGCTTTCGAAGATGGCGACGAAACGCTCGCCTGCGTGCAGGCGCCGTTGGTGGTCGATAATCAGGACGCCTCATGGCTGTCGCGTCAGTTCGCCGCCGAATACGCGATTCAGTTCCGCGAACTTCTGCCGCTGCTGGCGAACCTCAAACTGCCCTTGCCACTCGGCGGCTCGAGCAATCACTTCCGCACCGACGCTTTACGCGCCAGTGGCGGCTGGGATGCTTTCAACGTCACCGAAGACGCAGACCTCGGCTATCGCCTCGCGCGCGACGGATACCATAGCGGCGTCATCGCGCCGCCGACTTGGGAAGAAGCGCCCGTGACGTACAACGCTTGGCTCGATCAGCGCACGCGCTGGATCAAAGGCCACATGCAGACGTGGCTGGTGCTGATGCGCAATCCACTCCGCACCGCGCGAGAGATGGGTCTACCGGCGTTTGCGGCGATGCATGTGATGCTGACAAGCGGGCTGACCGCCGCCTTCGTCCATGGGCCGCTCGCCGTCGTGCTGATCATCGCCGCGCTCTCGCCGTACGACCTACTCACGACAGCAGACTTCGTGCTCGCGCTCTTTGGTTATTGTGTTTCGATCTTCGCTGCGCTTACCGCCTGTGCGCTCTCGAACTCGCTCAGCCACGCGCGCGCGGCGCTCACGATGCCGGCTTATTGGCCGCTCTCCTCAATCGCTGCCTATAGAGCGTTGTTCGCATTGATCTTTCGCCCGCATCGCTGGTCGAAAACGGAGCATGGTATTTCGCTGCGGCGTCGATATTCTGTTTCAGCGCCACCGAAACGCCACGTTTCAGCGCCCATTCTTCTGGCGCGAGGCGCCTGAACACAGCTCGGGGACTGCATAACATGCGCTCACTGCTTGGTGGCATCGCCACCCTCTTCGCTTTCGTTTTCATCTCACTCTCAACCGTGCAGACCGCTTCGGCGGAGACGATCAATTGTCCACTGCCGGATGCGCAGCGAACTATCACCAACACTTTGCCAAGCGGCTGGTGGACAACGCCGATCGTCAACAGCCTCACCGAAACGCGCATCCAAGACATTGGCGGCACGCCCGCGCTCGTCTGCGTCTATGGCGCAGCCGGCTCCGTACAACGCAACGCGCCGGACAATCACACCTGCACTGCACGCACTGGCGGCTTTGATTGCACCCCGCGCGTACGCCTAACGCCAATCCCGCTTCCGATTCCAATTCCGCGCCCAGGCATGACTCCGGCCGTGCATGCACAAGGCGGCGGCGTCGTCCGGCAAACCTACATGTTCGATCTCGACACCGGTGCGGAAACTGGCGCGGGGGCAGATTTCTGGTTCCGCGCCGTCACCGCCACTGAAATGTACATCGAGCCGCAGAATGGCGCGCGACTCGCTTTGGGCGATCGTTCCGAGCGTGGGTTCACGGGCTGCTCATCGGCCAGCTTCTCAACGGCGCGTATCCCGCTGGCGAGCATTCCGGTCGGCTCGTTCGTGTGCGTGCGCACCAGCGACGATCGCATCTCGCAATTCCGCATGAGTGCGATCACACCAAGCTCACCGCGCGTCCTGACGATCAACTTCACGACCTGGTCGAACTAACGGCTAGCGAAGCGATGCGAGCAAAACTCGCATCGCTTCGACGTCCTCTGCGCGTTGGCTCCACGACACCACAAGCCGCGCCTCGCCCGATCCGGGCGGACCCCAATCGTAAAAGTCCGCGCCCGCCGCACGCAGCTTCGCTAGCCCATCCGCGCCCGGCTTGATGAACACCTGATTGGTCTCAACCGACAGCGCCAAGTGGGGCCCAGCCGCCTCGCCCAGCACACGCGCCATCTCATTGGCGCGCGCCGCCAGCTTCAGCCACAAACCGTTCTCGACATAGGCCAACAATTGCGCCGCCGCGAAGCGGCCCTTGCACAGGAGATGACCACCGCGCTTCCTCCGCCGAGCAATCTCCTCCGCGCGATCAAGGTCGAAGCAAACGATCGTCTCCGCCGCCAGCGCGCCATTTTTGGTAGCGCCGAATGACAAAAGATCGACGCCACCGCGCCACGTTAGCTCGGCAGGTGAGCAGCCAAGCGTCGCGACAGCGTTGGCAAAGCGCGCGCCATCGACGTGAAAGGCAAGCTTGCTGGCCTTTGCTTCCTTTCCCAACGCCGCGATCTCGGCTGACGTATAGATCGCGCCGCGCTCCGTCGCTTGCGAGATTGAGATCGCCGCAGGCTGCACGGAATGAATGCCGCGCTCATTCCGCACCACCGCCGCACGCACACCCTCCGGTGTGATCTTCGCCGCTTCTCCACCAACGAGAACAAGTTTCGCACCGCCGCTAAAGAATTCAGGCGCACCGCACTCATCGCAAGCTATGTGCGCTTCCTCATGACAGATGATCGCGCCCCACGGCGGAATCGCGCTTGCGAGCGCGATCGAATTCGCCGCCGTTCCCGATGCAACCGTGAAGACACGTACTTCGCGCTCGAACAACGCGCCGAATGTCTCGTTGAGCTTATGCGACCACGGATCTTCGCCATAGGGCGCAGCCGGCGCTTCGTTTACAGCGCTTAACGCCGCAAGAATTTCCGGCGCTGCGGGCGCGGTGTTGTCGGAGCGAAAATTCATCTGCCGTTATCCTTCAGCGCGCGTCAGCAATACATCATTCACGAACACGCGTCGTTTTGTACAAGTTTTCGTATCAAAACAGCACGCAATGCAGTTTGGCGAACGCTTGCTTTACAGACGCGCGATAGTCTTACCTTGAAATTAGCCATCGGGGTGGGCGGTGCAAGACTTCATCAACCAAGCAGCGGTCGAGCGCGCGGCGGCAAATGCCTTCTCGGGCAAGCACGCGCGCCTTACGCTGTTTGCAGTGCTCGCACTCGGCGTCGCCGCAACCGCCGGCGTGGCTTCCGCCACGATATGGCTTGGCCTCGCATTGCTCATCGACGAAGCGCGCAAGGCCTTTGGCGCCAAGCTCTCTATCTATTCACCCACACAAGCGCGCGCAGGTCATGTCGCGCTCGATATTGCCGTCAACGCAGCCCTTGCGGTAGCGCCTGCGCTTGCTTGGTACGCCCAATCCGGCATGGGTGGCGCGGTCGCTGCTGTGCTGGTTGCCACATTGCTTATCAATGGCGCGTTCAGCGCACAACGCGGACGCATGCACGCTGTGATCGCGTGTGCGCCATACGCGTTGCTCGGATTGCTCTTCCTCACCGAAGCTGCTGGCTTTGCAGCCGCCGTCGCTTGCGCGATTGGTCTCGGCTACATGTTCGCCGCCACACTCTATCACGTCCACGCCGCCTCGCACGCGCGCATGCAAGATGCCGAATGGGTGCGCCAACTCAATATGAGCTTCGGCGACGCTGCTTCCGCCGCTTGGGAGATCGATTTTACGCGCCAACGCCTCGCCGGAGCGCAGCGTCTTTCCTCACTGCTTGGACGCGCAATCGGCTATAGCGACGTCGTCAACAATGCCTTCTTCGCGCCGCCGGCGGAGCGCGCCTTGGTCAATGGCGTCTTCGCCCCGACGCACGGCGCCGTGCGCCGCTTCGCGCTTGAGCACGACATGATCGGCGCCGACGGCGCGCGCATCCGTGTTCGCCACCAGGGCTTCGTGCGCACGACGCCGGACGGCGCCCCGGTGCGCATCACCTGCGTCACCCGCCGCGCCGATGTCGCAGTCGCAACGACCGATCTCGGCATCGAGGCGCTCGCCGCCACTGCGATCGCCGCACAAAGCGCTGCCCTCGGCACGCTGCGCAACGAACTCGCCGCTGCATTCCAAGATGAGAGCGCGTCGCCGACGACTGCTAGCATCGCGGACCTGATCAGCGCCCTCGTCACGCAAGCCAGCGCCATTGAGCGCGGCGTCGACGATCTCGCGCATACGCGTCACGAAGCCGACAGCGCCAATCTCGCCAAGTCGCAATTCCTGGCCAATATGAGCCACGAACTGCGCACGCCACTCAACGCCATTATCGGCTACGCGGAAATGCTGCAGGAAGATGCGGAGGACAGCGGCGACGCTACTACCGTGCAGGATCTCAACCGGATCCTCAGCGCCGCCAAGCACTTGCTTAGCCTCATCAATGAAATTCTCGATCTCTCCAAGATCGAAGCCGGCCGCATGGATGTGGTCGCAGCGTCGTTCGACACGCACGACATGCTGGACGAACTGATCGAAACTGTCCGCCCCATCGCCGAGCAAAACGGCAACGTCATCGCCATTCTCGGTGACGCGCTTCAAGGCGACGCCAACACTGACGCCATGAAAGTGCGTCAGTGTGTGCTCAATCTGCTCTCCAACGCCGCCAAGTTCACGCGCAACGGCCGCATCGAGATCGAAGCGGACCGCCGTACCTATAATGGCGTCGAGCAACTCTTCATCACCGTCCGTGACACCGGCATCGGCATGTCGAAAGAGCACATGAGCCGCCTCTTCCAGCCCTTCGTGCAAGCTGATCCATCCATCACGCAACAATATGGCGGGACTGGCCTCGGCCTCACCATTACCCGCCGCCTGGCGCAATTGCTCGGCGGAGATGTCACCGTGAAGAGCGCACTGGGCGAAGGTGCGGCGTTCACGCTGCACGTCCCAATGGACTTCAAGGACGCCTCCGCGGCGCTCGGCGCAGCGGCCAAAATTGATGACGTACAGGGCGCCGAAGATGCGCCACTCGTCATCGTCATCGAGGACGAAGCAGACGCGCGCGAACTCGCGGCGCGTGCTCTGACGCGTGCTGGTTTCGCCGTGCAAGGCGTCGGTGGCGGCGAAGCGGGCCTGGCGCTGGTGCGCGCCAAGAAGCCGGCTTTGGTATTGCTCGACATCTTCCTGCCGGATCGCTCGGGCTGGCGCGTGCTGCAGAGCTTGAAGCAAGACCCCAAGACGCAAGACGTGCCGGTCGTCGTGCTTTCCGTGAACGAAGACCGCGCGCACGCGCTTGCATTGGGTGCGGCCGAACACATCGTAAAGCCCGCAGATCGCGACATGCTCGCCGCCACGGTCATGCGCTTTGCGCGCAACCGTCCGGACGCGGAAGCGACAGTTTCGCCAGCAGCTGCCCAGAAGGCGGCGGGCTGACTAGCGCTCGTAATGCGCCGCCAGCACGCGCGCGACGGTTTCCGTCACGCGCTTACCTGTCGGGATGTGCAAAAACTCGTTCGGCCCGTGCGCGTTCGAATGCGGCCCGAGAACGCCAGTCACCACGAACTGCGCTTTCGGAAACTTCTCCCCGAGCATGCCCATGAACGGGATCGAGCCGCCCTCGCCCATCATTGCCATCGGCTGGCCCCAAGCTTGATGTGACGCGTCCTCAAGCGCCGTCTCAAGCCAAGGCGCCGTCGCCGGTGCGTTCCAGCCTGAGCCATCTTTCTCGCCGGCGTAGGACACCTTCGCGCCATAAGGTGGATCGGCTTCGAGGATCTTCTTTAGCTCAACGCTCGCTTTCTTCGCATCCGCCGTCGGCGGCACGCGCAGCGAGAGCTTCGCTTCAGTGAACGGACGCAACACATTACCCGCGTTCACCGGCTCGGGCGCACCGGCAAACCCAGTCACTGAAAGGGCAGGCCGCCATGTGCGGTTCAGCACAAGCTCGGAAAGCTCCACGCCGTTTGGCTTCATCCCATCAACGAACGGAAATTTCGCATAGACCTGATCGCCCAGCGCCTGCGCCGCGACCTTTGCTTGCTTTTGCCGCTCCGCGGGGATCGCGACATTGAACGCAGCGCCTTTGATCGCGCCAGTCTCAATGTCTTCCACCCGCGTCAGCAATTGCCGCATCACGCGGAAGCTCGACGGCACAACGCCTGACGCATCGCCCGAGTGAACGCCCTCTTCCAACACATCGACGCGCAACGTGCCGCCCACCATGCCACGCAGCGACGTCGTCAGCCACAAGCGATCATAGTCGCCGCAGCCGCTATCGAGGCACACAACGAGGGATACTTCGCCAATTCGCTCCGCCAGCGCATCCATATAGAACGGCAAATCCGGCGAGCCGCTTTCTTCCGACGCTTCGATCACGATCACTGCGCGCGCATGCGGCACGCCTTGATCCTTCAACGCCAACAACGCCGCGAGCGAACCAAACATCGCGTAGCCATCGTCGGCGCCGCCGCGGCCATAGAGCTTGTCGCCTTCCAAGACAGGTACCCACGGCCCCTTACCTTCGGCCCAGCCAGTCATTTCAGGCTGCTTATCGAGATGGCCGTAGAGCATCACCGTGTCGCCGCTCTTCGAACCCGGCACGTCGATGAAGATGAGCGGCGTGCGGCCTGGCAGACGCTCGATGCTGAGCGTGGCGCCCAGCGCTTCAAGCTTCGTCTCGGCGTATTTCACCAAGAGCTGCAGCGCTTCTTCCATGTAGCCGTGCTTCTCCCAATCGGGATCGAAGGACGGCGACTTGTTCGGAATGCGAATATAGTCCGTCAGCGCCGGGACGATCTCGTCGTTCCAGATCTGGTCGGTGAACTTGCGCAACTGAGCTTGAGCGATCTCGGCCATGGGTGTCCTCTTTGCAGAGGACATAGCACTCGAAGCGCCGACGTTAAATCACATCACTGGAAACACCGTCATCCCGGGGCTTGCGAAGCAAGAACCCGGGACCCAGGGGGTAACAAAACACCGATCGTTGGCTCCTGGGTTCCGGGTTCGACCTTCGGTCGCCCCGGAATAACGAGAAAAGATGCAGCACTCATGTACTAGCGCGACCTTCCGCGCGCGCTGACCGGCCAAATATCGATCAGATCGCCGCCACGCACGATGTGAAAGGCGTCGTAGAGGTTCACCGTGGGATCGCAGTGCGGCGCTGTCAGCGTCACTCCATCGCCTACGCGGAACTCGTGCCCCATCGCGATCAAAGCCCCGTGCTCATCGCCCATGAAGAAGAACGCCGCATCCTTCGGCGCGCCGTCCGCGATCTGCGGATTGCCGCCATCGGTCGAGAGCGCTTTGAAGCCGGCGTCGAGCGTGCCCATACCGGGCGTATTGGCGCTAATCACGTGCGTGTCGATGAAAAGCGCGTTCTCGAACGGTGGCGTGCCCTCGCCGATGAGATCGCAATCAACATACTGCTTGTCCATGAAGACGTACGAGCCGGTCTGCCACTCGGTCAGCACACCAAGGCCTGCGTCTATGCGATGCGTGCCGGTGCCGCCCCCGGTGACGACGAGAGGCTTTAACCCTGCCGCGTCCAGCGCAGCGATCACTTGCTTCAGATAATCGGTTCGCTCTGCGATCGCCGCGCGGCGGTCTTCATACGTCTCGATATGTTGCTGCGCGCCGCAATAGAATTGCACGCCGCCAAATGAGAGAGCGCCCGATGCCGTGATCTGCTTCGCTAAAGCGACCGCGGCATTCGCCGACGATACGCCTGTGCGGCGGATGCCGGGATCGATGTCGACAAACACCATCAACGGCCGGCTCGCGTCCTTCGCCGCAGTAGCGAGTGCAGCGACATTGTCCGGATTGTCCGCCACCACACGCAGATCGCCGATGCGCTCATGCAGCGTCACAAGCCGCGCAATCGCTTGCGGCGTCACCACCGGCGAGGTGATGAGGATCGAATTGATCCCGCCACCGCCAAGCACCTCGGCTTCACCGATCTTGGCGCAGCAGACACCCACCGCGCCCGCCGCCATCTGCAGCCGAGCGATATCGACGCTCTTGTGCGTCTTGGCGTGCGGACGCAGCGCCACGCCGTTCTGCTTCGCGAACGCAGCCATCGCCTCAATATTGCGCTGAAGCGCGTCGCGATCGATCACCAGGGCCGGCGTGTTCAACGCGCGCCGCGAGCCCTGTTGGCCAATCAGATGCTTATGCAGATCGATATCGCTCACGCCCCCTCCACAAACAACTCAGCCAAATGCGCATTGGCGAACTTCGCATTCGGATCATGCGCCTTGCGCACCGCCTTGAAGCGTCCCGCGTTGGGATAAAGCGCGTCGACGTCCGCCGCCGTCAATGTGTGGCGCTTGGCCCAATGCGGGCGCCCGCCATGCGCGCGGAAGATCGGCTCGACGCCCGCAAAGAACTCGCGCCACGGCATCTTCGCGTACTGGTGCACCGAAATCGACAAGCGTGGACCCGCATGCATCGGCGAGAGCCAGATGTCGTCCTGCTCGATGGTGCGAAACTCGAACGGGAACGTCACCGGCCATTTGCGCTTTTTGATCCACGCAATCGCCTCACGTAGCGCAGCCCACCCCGCCTCGCGCGGCATCTCGTATTCCATCTCTTCAAACTTCACTGTCCGATCGGACGGAAAAATCTGATACGCAGGACCAACGCGACGCTGGCGAACATTCGGGCCGATAATCAACTTTTGCAGCGACGGCGTCAGGAACGGCAACGTCGCGCAAAGATCGCAGATCAGGCGAAAGGCGCGATCGTCGATATCGTTCATCTGCTTCAGCGGACCTTCGGACGGCGCAGGATTGAGTGTCTTCACCAACGCCTGATCGCCGTACGGAAACACGAAGAACTCGGCGTGGCGATTGCTTTCGACCATTTCGTCCCAGCGCTCGGCAACCGCATCAATGTGATGCGACTCCACTTTCTCTTCGAGGTGATAGGCCGGCAGGACATCGATCTCGATTCGGGTCGCCACACCAAGCAAACCGAGCGACAACCGCGCCGCTTGAAACAGCTCGCTGTTTTCGCCCTCACTACACGTAATGACCGATCCATCAGCCTGTATCAGCCGAAAGCCACGCGCCGCAGTAGAAAGCGATCCCAACGCCGCGCCCGTGCCATGCGTCCCCGTCGCGATCGCGCCGGCCAGCGTTTGCGGATTGACGTCGCCCTGATTGCTCAGCGAGACGCCCTCTTCCCAAAGTAGCGCCGTCAGCTTCGCCAAGCTCCACCCCGCCGGCGCCCACACACGTGAGCGATCGGCGTTGAATGCGATGTCGCCCTCAAGGTCAGAGAGGTTGAGCAGCGTGCCGTTCGTCTCCGCCAGCGGCATGAACGAATGGCCGGCCCCGACAACGCGCACCTTCTCGGCGCGCGCAACCAGCTGCGCCAACGCGGCTTCAGTCTGCGGTTGCGCGATCTCGCGCGGCGCCGCCCGCACGCTTCCAGACCAGTTCGACCAAGACGCCATGAACGCTCCTCGAAAGCGTTGTCGAGCGCGTGACGTAGGAAGTGTCAAGCCGCGAGAGGCGTAAGCCATCCGAAGCGCGCGCCACGGCAGGCGCCAGTCCTGCTACGCCGAGGCTACGGAGGACATCCTACGTGCGCTCACGCGAGCGCAGGATGGAGCGGGCGGGGGGAATCGAACCCCCGACATTCAGCTTGGGAAGCTGACGTTCTACCTCTGAACTACGCCCGCGAACGCGGGCTGATCGAT
>CAYZIJ010000054.1:0-16919 GCA_964478365.1 uncultured Terricaulis sp. | reverse complement strand
GCTTGCACGCCGGAATAATCGAACTCGCACGCCTGGCCGATAATGATCGGCCCGGCCCCAATGATCAGGATCGAGTTGATATCTGTACGTTTCGGCATGCGTCTCCGCCCGCTTCTTGCGGCTAAGAATCGATCCTCAGAGGGGATCGCGCGTCAGTAGGGCAAGCGGGACGGAGGGACAAGCCTTGTGCGCGCTGACCGGAACAATCGCCGCACCTTGAAGCCGCCTCGCCGTTTAAGCAGGCGCTGTCACCGTTTTCGGCCCGCCGCGTTGCACGAGCGCCGTGATGAGGAAGGCGATCGCCAGCATCGCGAAGCCGCCAATGCCGACCGCGCCGTTCCACGGGAATGCCGCGTTGCCGACCATCAGCACCGTCAGTCCGCCGAGCGCGTTGAACGTGCCGTGGAAGATGCCCGCCGCCCACACCGACTTGCCGCGTTCGCGGATGAGCGTGATCACTGGCGACAGCAAGGTGCAGAAGATCACGAACAGGCCGACGCCGAGCACGCGGTTGTCTGGGTAGTTGTGACCGTAGAGATAGATCATCGGCGCGTGCCAGATGCCCCAGATCACGCCGGTCAGCAGCGACGCGCGCCAAAAGCCCATGCCGCGCCACAGATCATGGAGATAGCCGCGCCAGCCGAGTTCTTCGCTGAACGTCAGGATCACAGTGTTCACCACCGCGCCCAGCAACAAAGCTTGCGCCATGATGATGATGTCGAGCGCGGGTAGGGCGCGCACTTGTTCGACAGCTTGCGGCGCCGTCGCTTCCAAGAACGCGATTACCGCTTGGCCAGGGCCGACATAATCATGCTCGGAGAGCGCGACCGTTAGCGCTACGCCGCCAAAGCCGATGGCGATCGGCGCAAGCCACGCCAGCAACCACCACCAATTCGGTTTGAAGCGTAGGCCAAGCGCTTCTGAACGGCGGCCTCTCTCGAATGCGAATACACAAACCAAAGCGGCAATCGACGGCCCGAACATCGATGCGGCGAGCGTGTAGCCGGCAGTTTGCGGATTTTCGTGCAGGCCGAAGCTCCAACTCGTGATGACAATCGCCCAAGTGATGGCGAAAGCCAGCACCAGGAAAATTATCGACTTTGTGGCCGTAGACATCACTCACCCCCGCTATTTTCTGTTTTGTCTTCCGCTGCGCCCTTGGCCTCTATTCTCACGCCCCGTGCGCGCAGCGCTTCGCGCAGGAGAAACTCGATCTCGGCGTTGACGCTGCGCAATTCCGTATTCGCCAAGCGGGCGATGGCATCGTGCAGCACCGGGTCGAGTCTGAGCGCGAAGGCTTTGCGTTCGGTCGGCATGACCCAGCCCTTACGTGTAGAGAGAGCCGGTGTTCACGACAGGCTGGGCGTCGCGGTCGCCGCAGAGCACGACCAAGAGGTTCGACACCATCGCCGCGCGGCGTTCGTCATCGAGTTGGACGATGTCGCGTTCGCTCAGTTGCTCGAGTGCGTGCTGCACCATCTCGACGGCGCCTTGCACGATGAACCGGCGGGCAGCGAGCACCGCTTCCGCTTGTTGGCGGCGGAGCATGGCGCCGGCGATTTCAGGCGCGTAGGCGAGGTGGGTGAGCTTGGTTTCGTCGATGACGACGCCGGCCACGATGACGCGTTCCTGCAGCTTCTCACGCAACAGCGCCGAAACTTGATCGGAGTCGCCGCGCAGCGTCGCTTCTCCGGCTTCGGCATGATCGTAAGCAAAGTGCGAGGCGATCTCGCGCACGGCGGTTTCGATCTGGATGTCGACGAAGGTCTGGTAGTTGTCGACGTCGAACAGCGCTTGGGCCGTATCGGTGACGCGCCAGACGACAACCGCGGCGATTTCGATCGGGTTGCCGCGCTTGTCGTTGACCTTCAGCTTTTGGCCGATGACGTTGCGGACGCGCAGGCTGATCTTCTTCTTCGTGTACCAGGGCAGAACCCAGCGCAGGCCGGGCGTCCGGTCGGTGCCTTTGTAGTTACCGAAGAGCGTGATCGCGGCGGCCTCGTTCGGCTGCAGCGAATAAAAGCCGATCAGCTGCGCGGTCAGCACGATCGAAAGCGCGATCAGGGTGATGACGTGGAAGGGGTCCTCGTACCGGATGATCGAGATGAAGGCCCAGACGATGAGCCCCATGACCACCAGGGTCAGGAGCAGCATCAGCCCCCCGTTGGACGTGTTGGCTTTGCGTTCTTGTGTGTGACTCAGCGCTACGGCGGTCATGACATACCCTCTCTCATGCCATCAAAGTGATATCACTATAATAGCAAAACGGTACGTGATGCAAGCCTAATCGGTCCGTTTACCAGGTTCTCAAATCGGAAATTAAGCGCATTCGCGTAAGGCTGAGCGACTTAAGGGTCGGATTCTGAGGCGGAAAATGGTTACCCGGTTGTACACCAACACAGGCGCGACGCGTCGCTTTTTAAGCGAGCGCTCGGGCAACGTGGCCATGATGTGGGGCTTGATGGGCGCGGTCCTGATCGGTCTGATCGGGATCACGGTCGACTTCACGCGCGCCCAGTCGCTGCAAAACCAGATGCAGAACGCCGCCGACGGCGCAGCTCTGGTGGCTGAGCGCAGCTCCAACCTCTCCATGGCGAACCGTACCGCCGCCGCCCGCGCCTTCTTCGACGCCGAGATGGGCTCTTCAGCGACGGACGTGTCGTTCACGGTCACCCAACTTACTACTGGCGGTCACCAAGTGACGGCCAATATGCCGATGCCACTCAGCCTCGCGCGCGTTATTCGCGGCGACGATTGGGATCTTCACGTCGAGTCGACCGCCGAAGCCAATGCCAGCCCGCCGATCGAAGTAGCGCTCGTGTTGGACAACACCGGCTCGATGGCCGCCGACATGGGTTCGTTGCGCAGCGCCTCCGCCGACTTGGTCGCCGATCTGCTCTCGCTTGATGGTGATACGGTCCGCGTTGCGGTTGTGCCATTCGTTGCGCAAGTCAACATCGGCAATGACGCCACCCAGCTCGCGTGGATGGATACAACCGGCGTTGCGCCGATGAACGGCGAACTGCTCGAAGATCGCGTCATTGGCCACGTGCCGCGCAACACCACCGCGTCAAACGTCGGCTATACCGGCTCGAACTGTGAAATGTTGAGCAATCGACCCTACTTCGACAATACCGGCACGGCCGCCACGAACGAGGGCTATCCCGGCGCGTATCGTGTGGAATGGCGTCGTGGATCGTTGCTCGATTCCGGCTATTGTTTTGCCTTCACGCCCACCGACGGCATCAACTATTTCACGCTCTTCGATCTGATCTCGAATGAAGATTGGGGCGGCTGCGTCGAGGCGCGTCCGGAACCGTTTGACATCAACGACGCGGCCCCTTCCATCGCGGATCCACGCACGTTGTTCACGCCGTTTTTCTGGCTCGACACGGGCGGCACGCTGAACCAAGCGAATTCGAGCTCAACGAGTTCGGCTGCCTACCGAAACAGCAACCAATCCTATCTCGACGATACGCCAGGCAATCTTCGCAGCGCGCGCGCGTCTGTTGTCAATGCAAGCGGCGGCGCGACCGCTGCAAACATGGTCACCGTTACGATGTCCTCAGGTCGAGGCGGTTCGTCGACTGCCGCTGAGCAGCGTCAAGCGCGTTTCTTCAACGTGTTCAAATATCGCGGCGGTTCGGCTTCGCTCGATACCTCACCCGCCGATACGCGCGGTCCGAACCGTGGTTGCCCGACGCCGATCGTGCCGCTCACCTCGAACGAGGCGACCGTGCAATCTGCGGTTTCGGCCATGCGTGACTGGCAAGGCGGCGGCACCAACCAAGCTGAAGGCTTGGCCTGGGGTTGGCGCGTGCTTTCGCCGACGGCGCCGTTCACGCAAGGCGCGGCCTACGGCCCTGACGTGCGCAAAGTTATCGTGCTCATGTCGGACGGCGAGAACACAAACGTCGGCACCGACGCGGTGATGACCTCGGACTATTCCGCGTACAATCACATGGGCTTCTGGCGCGATTACGCCAGTGGCGATGCGCTAACGACGCTGCTCTTCGGAATTCTGCACGGCATCCTGCCGCCGGGCATAATCCGCCGCAACATCGACTCGGCGAACGAATACGTGAGCTATGTCGACAATCGCCAACGAGCTTTGTGTACGGCGATCAAGAATGCCGGCATCGAAATCTATGTCGTGCGTTTCCGTGATGGCAACGAAGACCTGATGCGCGATTGCGCTTCGAGCGACGGGCACTTTTTCAATGCCGACAACGCCGCTGAACTGTCGCAAGCCTTTGATGCGATCGGCACCGGCATCGGTTCGCTGCGTCTGACGCAGTAAGAAGGCAGTGGGCAATAGGGAGTAGGCAAGGTTCTGGCTATTGCCTGCTGCCCAACACCTACTGCCTTATCACTTCGTTGTTCTCGTCGAGCAACACCACTGTCGGCGCGTAGTTGCGCGCTTCTTCGGCCGGCATTTGGCAATAGGCGATGACGATAATTGGATCGCCGAGTTGGGCTAAGCGCGCCGCTGCGCCATTGATGCCGAAGGTTTTCGAACCGCGCGGCGCTTCGATCGCATAGGTGGTGAAGCGCGCGCCATTGTTGATGTTCAGCACATCGACTTGCTCGTTCGGCAAAATGCCGGAGCGCTCCAACAAATCGGCGTCGATCGAGATCGAGCCTTCATAGTGGAGGTCGCACTGCGTCACGCGTGCGCGATGCAGCTTGGCTTTCAGCAGTGTCAGGATCATTCGGCCGGCGCTTGGAATTGCACGACGATGCGCGCCGATTGGCCGACGGCGCTAGAGCCGTCACTGCGTTGCGGACTGGCGCGATAGGAGTTCGATGCCGACATTGCTGCTTGGCCGAAGCCCAAACCAGATGGCGTTTCGCTCGCCACCGAGCAATTCAGCGTCAAGCCTGAGGCGACAGTGCAATCGAGCACCGCGCGCCCGCCGACACCGTCACGCAAAGCGCGGTTCGGATAAAGCGATGCGATGCGGCTCGCCGTCGGGCGCTGTGTAAACGACACTGTCGCTGCGCGCACCGGGGGGCGCGTCGTCGTTGACGGCGCCGGCGCCGGATCAGACGCGATTGGCGATGCTGCCGAAGGGCTGAGCGGCACGGGGCCGCCAGTTGTCGGCGAAGAGGGTTGCGAACCCGGCGAGAGCGAAACTGGCCCACCCGGTTGCGCGCCACCGCCAGCCCATGACGTCGTCGGCGCAGCCGCACGATCTTCACTTGCGTCGCGTTGCGGGGTTTCGCGCGGTGGAGTGACTTCGCGGCGCGGCGGTTCTACGCGGCGCGGTGCGGGATCGATGGCTTCGTCGAGCGATAGCGCATCGGAGCCGGCCGGATCTTCGCTATAGCTTTCCGGTTCGGAGGTCGCAGGCGCTTCGGCGACTTGCGCGTCTTCTTGCGCCGGGTTGCCGACGACATCGTTCATGCCACCGCCAAAATACAGGCCGCCGGCGAGAGCCGCGCCTCCAAGCAGCGCGATCAAGATGAGCGCCCGTAGCGGGCCGCCTTCACCGCGCGGCGGTTCGCGCAGATCATTGCGGTCAAAGCGTTCAGGCGGCGGACGGCGCGCAGGTTCTGGGCGCCGGGCTGGCGGCGGCGCTTCGTAGCGGCGTGTTTGAGCGGGCTCAGAACGCGTCGGCGGCATCGCAACGCGTGGCGCAATCGGCGCACGGGGCGGCGGGGCCGGTGGCGGCGCTTGCGGACGTGGCGCTGGTGCGCGGACTTCCGGCGCTTGCGCGGCGGTGAGCTGTTTCAGGCGAAGCTCAGCCAGCTCGGCGAATGCGCCCTCGGGACCGAAGCGGGCGAGGTGGTCCATAAAATCGGACGGATTGCGGCTGTCGCGGATGGCGCGCCAGTGATCGGCTTCGGAACTCAGCGGATCGGCGCCGGGGCGTGTGAAGGTCGGCGCTTGTGGCTTCGGCGGCGGAGGCGGCGGCGCGCGACGTGGCGGCGGCGCCGGCTCGTATGAGGCTTCAGGCGCTTGGGCTGAAGTTGCGCCGACGCTGGCGCGGGCGGAATTCACCATCCGGTCGACGGCGAAGAAAAGCGGATCGAGGGCGGGGTCGTTCGGATCGCCGTCCCAGCGCGAAAGATCAAAAGCCGGGGAGTCGCCGATGCTCGACGGCGGCGGCGGCTCGATCAGGCTGGCGACGACCGCCTTATTAGCGTTGATGACGCGTTGTGCCGCATCGAGAAACGGGCGCGACCGGATCGAGGCCTGCGACCAGACCACGAGGCCAGCGCCACTCGAACGCAAAGCGCCATCACTCGATGGTGCGCCGCCTATAGAAAATCCTGCCGCTTCGAACATTTCCGCAAGCGCTTTGGCCTGCGGTTCGTCCTCGCGCACACAAACAATATGGACGTCCGCCATGACGTGTCCTTTGGGTCCCCACCAGTCCCCATGCGTCTTTCAGGCCATAGCACGGACCATTTCGGCACAACACCGTCTGTCACGCTTAGCCGTGATGAAAACGCATCAAGCTCCCAAAGAGGTTTGTGGGAATTTTAATCTACGGGGTTAAATGCGCCGGTTTCGTGGTCGAGAACTTCGAGTCCGCCGTCGGCCACACCATACCGCGCGCCCTCCAGTTTCAATCCGCGCTGGGCGATCGCTTTCTGAATGAATGGAAAGGTCGCCAGGTTCTCGAGCGTCACTCGGATGGATTCATGCTCGAGATCCGATTGCGGGTCGTGGCTGTGGCTCTCGATTACCCGGCCTTTGGCGCGGTCCAGCAGGCTGATCCAGGAATCCAGGAACGATTGCGGATCGCGCTTGCGATCGGAAAGGGCGGCCGCCACCCCGCCGCATTGGGCGTGGCCGAGCACCAGGATGGTTTCCACCTCCAATTGGGTCACCGCGAATTCGATCGCAGCACTCACGCCGTGAAAGCCCGGCGCTTCCTCGAATGGCGGCGCTAGGTTGGCGACGTTGCGCACGACGAAGAGTTCGCCAGGGCCGGCATTAAAGATGGTCGCCGGATCGACCCGGCTATCGGCGCAGGCGATGATCAGCGTTCTGGGCTGCTGGCCGCGATCGGCCAAATAGCGGTGCAGCGCCTGGAGTTCGGGCCAGTGCTTCTCGCGATAGACCCGATAGCCTTCGATCAGTTTGTCCATAAGGCGTCCTTCAAGCGCCAGACGCGCGCGAGCGCAAGGCGCTTGTGGTTGGAGAACTGCCTTGAGAGCGGGCCAGCGGCGGCGGAATCTCCTGCTGGGAGAATGACGCCATGCTGTTCCGGACTTTGACGATCGCTGTCTGCGCCATGCTGAGCGCTTGCGCCATGGGTGGCGCGCCGGCCCAGCGCGGCAACCTCGCGCGCCAGATCGCCGACGATGCAGCTTCCTTCAATGACGCCTACGCGCAAGCCGTGCAGGCGCAGATCCTTTTGAACATCATGCGCTCGCGCGATCGGCTGCCGCGCCACTATTTGTCGATGACGGGCATCGCCGACAGCCCGTCTTGGCGCTATCGCCAGAACGCCGGCGTCGGTTCTATCCCGTTCGGCGATGGCGGCGCGCCGTGGGGTTTCGGCAGTGTCGGGATCGAGCGCGAAACGCAAACGCGGCCGACCTATGCGGTGCAGCCGTTCGGCGCCGAGACGCTCACGCAAACCATGTTTGAATCGACAGAGCCCTACATTTTCGCGCGCTACTGGCGCGGTGGCTGGCCGCGCGATCTGCTGACCATCGTGATGGTCGAGCGGATCACGCTCGTTCGCGGCGATGGTCATTCGAGCATCTACTACAACGAAGCCAACGAAATTTTCCGCAACTGCGCCGAAGGCGTCGACACCAATGGCTGCGACTTTGTCCGCGAACTGCGCGGCTTCCTGGGCCAAGTCGACTCGCATGGTCAGATTTCGAGTGATGCAAGCGCGCGCCCGGTTTGCGGATTGGTCGATGCCTACGCGCCTTCGCGCCCGGTTCGTGCTGCGCCGCCTGCAGAGAACCAGCGCTGCGATCCGACCTTTATTGTTGGCGATCAAACTTATGTATTCCGCCTGCGCTCGCTCGACGAGATGATTTATTATGTCGGCGAATTGCTCCGCGCCGGCAGCATGGTCGCCGGTCCCGGCGAGCCGATCGAAGCGCAATTGACGGTTAGCGCAGCGGGGTTGCGCGGCGGCGGCCAAGGCGTGCCGCTTTTCCGCATCGTGCCACAAGAGGCGTCGCTGCACGGCCGCATCTACGGCGCCGAAGTCGCGTATGGCGGTGAGCGTTATTATGCCGGCCCCGCGATTTCGCGCTCGTGCGCGGAAAGCGCTCGTGAGGGGCCGTGCCAAGACAATGCCGAAGAGGGCGATCGCTCGTCTTCGGTGTTGTCGCTGATCGCGGAACTCTTGGCGCTGAACCAATCGCCGGACGCGATCCGCGCACCGAACAGGCTGATCGCCGAGTAGCCATTGCGATGACGGCGCGGGCCGCTTAAATCGAATCTCATGCGTGGCACAATTCTCGGCGTCCATGGCGGACGCGGCGTTCTCATAGGCCCCAACCAAGAGCGGCTGGAATTCCCGCTCGCCGAATGGCGTTCTTTGGGGACGCCCGCACCGGGGCAGATCGTCGATTTCGTTGAAGCCAATGGCGAAGCGCAGGGTGTGTTCGCCGTGCCGGGTGCTGCTTCGGCTGGCGTTGGCGGCTCGACATCGAACGCGACGGTGATGGGCGCGATTGGTTGCGTGTGCTTGGTGCTCGGCTTTTTGATCCCGTTCATCCCGACGATCGCGGCCTTCGTGCTTGGCGTTATCGGCGCTGGGCAAGCCAAGGCAGCCGGCAATGACGAGACGGGCCTCGTGCTCTCGCGCATCTCTTGGATCGGCGCACTGGTCCTGCTGATCATCGGCATGGTGACATTGCTCGCAGTGTTCGCGCTGATCGGCACGCTCGGCTTCTCGGCGATCTGGAGCGAGTTCGGCAACGAGTGGAATTTCTAGAGCGAGAGCTCGGTTTCATCGCTTTGGACGAACGCGCGCACTGTGTTTTGGTGAGCCAGGAAAAGCTGCGGCCAATCGCGCTCGAGTACGCTGAGCACATCGAATAGGTCGAACGGCCCGAGCGAGGATTTGTAATCGCCGTAGCGTGTTTGCAGATCGCGCCACGCCTCTTCGTCGGCATCATGCTTCACCAACGCGAATGTGCTTTCGCGAATGACGAGATGAAGATTGTTGACGCTCGGTGCGGCGTCGATGCGCCAGGGCGGATAACGGCGGTTCTCGGCGGCGTTGTAGATGCAGATGCGGTTGCCGGCCGGGTCGCGGAGCCAGGCTTCGTACCAGAGCCAAGTCTGCGCCTTCGGTTCTTGTTCGATCGCGTAGCCCGCATGGCGCAAGCGGCTCGCTTCGAAATCGACGTCGAGCACCTCGAAATAGAGCTGCGGTGCGTGATCGCGCGGGACTACGCCGTCCGTAATGTGCAGCGAGAACGTCGCTTCGCCCTCGGACAATTCGAACCGCGCATAGTGCGGGCTTTTCACGATCAGGCGCAGGCCGAGTGTTTCATAGAACGCGATCGACGCGTCGAGGTCGGTGGCGGCGGCGGTGATCTGGTTTAGGCGCATGACGCGAGCATAGCACGGCGCCGGCGCTGTAGGATAAGTCGCGCTAGTTTGGCAGCAAAGTCGCGGCCAGCGCCTTGATCGCGCGCGATGCGTTCTTGTGTGGTGCGTCGCTGCGTTGTGCTTTGGAGATAACGAATGCGCCTTCCATCGCCGTTAGCATCGCTGAGCCGAAAATAGCGGCGTTGGCTTTAGTCATGCCGCGCGCTTCAACGGCGAGGCGAATTTCCATCTCCCACGACGTGAAGGCGAGGCGCACCGCTTCCGCGAGGATGACGTCTTCGCTGCCGAAGCCAGTGGCGATCGCGGCCATCGGGCACGATGCGCAATATTCGCGCTCCTTGCTTTCTTTCGCCGTGGCTTTGAAAACTTGATCGATGAAGCCCTCGAGATTGACCCCGCTCTCGTGCAGCACACGGAAACGTGAAGCCACCTCGGCGCCGACGCGGGCGACGACTTCGGCGCCGATCTGCTGTTTGCCGCGCGGGAAATGAAAGTAGAGCGAACCGCGCGGCGCGCCTGATTTTTCAAGCAATTCGGCGATGCCGACGCCTTCGTATCCGCGGGCGCGGAAGAGGTCGGTAGCGACCGTGAGCATGTCTTCGCGGGCCGATGAAACTTTTGCCATGGCGTCAATTTAGCACTTGTATGACGACCGGTCTAGTGATAATCACTGAATGGACCGGTCATCATACATAGCCGGCGTTCTCTTCTCCCCGGAGGGTTTATCCTTATGAAAAATCTTGTTCTTTCCGCGCTGGCTCTTGCTGCATTCGCCGTTCCGTCGATCGCTTCGGCCGATACCGCTGCTGACCGCTTCGCCGCCATCAATCTCTGCCGCGCCGACATCGCCGCTCAAGCGAACGTCGAACCGGCCTCGCTCGAACTCGACAATGTCCGCGTTCGCGCCAGCCTGATCCGCGTCGATTTCGACCTCTGGAGCAATGGCAGCCTGCAAAACATCCGTTGCGAAGTTTCGCGCGGCGCCGAGCTCACCGTCGCGTCGATCACGCCGACCCTGACTGCTCAGGCTCGCTGATCTTACTGCCCGACAATCCGTCGCCTCCCGCGCGGATATGTTGACTGCCTTAAGCGCCTCCGTTTCGACGGGGGCGCTTTTTTGCTGGGCGAATGCGATTGCGCGCCGCCAATGCGCGGGCTTTAAGCTCGCGCCATGGCTGAGGTCGCATCGCTCTTCGTAACCAAACTCTATCGCGCCGCGTTGGATGGCGTGGATCTGCGCGATCTCGCGAAATCGTGCCGTGCGATCGCCGCCGATGATGCGGCGGGACAGGCGTGGAGCAACGCCAAGAACTATCGCGGCTACACCTCCTATGCATCGCTCGACGATTTGCCAAAGCGTGATCCGAGTATAGCGCAGCTCAAAGGGGTGTTGGATAAGCACGCTGCTGCTTTCGCGCGCGAGCTGCATCTCGAATTGAACGGCCGCAAACTGAAGCTCGATTCAATCTGGATCAATGTGCTCGATCCTGGCGGCGTTCATACCGGCCACATTCATCCGCACTCCGTTCTGAGCGGTACGTTTTACGTTGAGACGCCGCCCGGATCATCGGCGCTGAAACTCGAAGATCCGCGTCATCCAATGATGATGGCCGCACCTATGCGCAGCGAAGATGCGCCGGAGAGTGAGCGGACTTTTGTTTACGTCACTCCCAAGGCCGGCGAAGTGCTCATGTGGGAAAGCTTCGTGCGTCACGAAGTGCCGGCCAATGGCGCAAAGAAGGCGCGTATCTCGATCAGCTTCAACTACGCCTGAAGCCAGACGTTGGGGGCGCGCGTGGGGGGAGTACTAGGCGGGTGGCGCGCGCCCCCTTGTCCGGACGCTAGCCGCCGAAGGCGTAGCTGAGCGTCAGGCGGACACTGTCGAACTCGAATTCATCATCGGAACGGCGGAAGTCGGTGCCGGCCGGATTGACGAGGATGAACGGGTTCGTGGCAGGCGCTGGGCCTTGGGCGCGAACGCGATAATCACCGTCCTCGAGGTTGGTGTAGATGTATTCAGCGCCAAGTCGCCAACGCGGCGAGATCGACCATTCGCTGCCGAAGCCGAGCTGATAGCCGTCAACATCGCCATCGCCGCTTTCAACGAAAGTGTTTACGCCGTTGCTCGTTGAGAAGCTGTTCTCAACTTCGCCCCAGGCCAAACCAGCTGTGCCGTAGAAGAGCAAATTCGAGAATACATAGCCGCCGCGCACGCGCGCTGAAGCCAGGAAGTCGAGTTCGCGTGTCATCGTGTAACGCGCCGGCGTGGTCGAGAATGCCGAGACGCTGTCTTCGATGTCAGTCCACGACACTTCGCCGAGCGCGCCGACAACCCAATTGCCGAAGCGCCAATCGTAACCGGCGCGCAAGCCGTAATCGACGCCGTCGCTATCGTCTTCGCAACCGCCAGCTGGGGTCGCGGTGTTAGCGCGGCCACCGCAGAAGCCGGGCGAAAACGCATTGGCTGGTGCTGTTGTGTTTACGGTGTCGCCGAATTGGCCGTCGAGATTGGTGTCGAATTCGATGGTCTCGTCATCGTCGTCAGGTTGGAAACCATATCCGACGAACCCGCCAACATACGGACCTTGGAACTCTTGAGCATTCGCGATGCCGGCATAACCAAGCACCGCTGCGCTCGCGAGAGCGGAAGCAATCAGTCTTTTCACGGAGATCCCCTTCAAGTTGATCGTCTCCCGCCCGGGACGATGAAGGAGCTACGGCGCGTAGATCGCGCTGGATCAGAAAAATCTTTGGCGACCGCGATTTTCACCACGCGCGCGAGTTCCACTAATCGTCCGATGCGCTCGCTTGATCTTCGACGTGCAGCGCATGCAGCACCCGATGCAGGATCGGCGCGAGGATGACGCCTGAGGCTATAACGATCAGCAAGCCGCAGAAGAGTGCGTACGAACCGGCGAAGAGTTTGCCCGCATCGGTGTGCAGCGCATCGACGGGGCCCATACCGCCCAACAGCATCGACGCGTTCAAGAATGCATCGAGCACGCTCATGTTTTCGGTCGCCATATAGCCGCCCATGCCGATGCCGAGCGCTATCGCGATCATTATCAGCGCCGCAATCGCGCTGCGCATCAAGCGACCGAGAAAGACGGCGTGCGAGGCAAGCGGCTTGCGGTGGTGTTCGAAGCGGAAGAGGTGCATGTCTGTACTCTACCGGACCAAGGCTGGAGCCAGAAGCATTTGCGCCACTCTTGGCGGTAAGCCGCTCCTCGCGTGCGACGACTGATGCTACGTTCGCATATGGACGTGATCGCGTGATCGCCGCACACCCTCTAAAAGAGGGCCTAAGATGGCAGAAGATCTGACGCCGAAGGAAAAAGAGTGTCTGACCCTCGCTGGGCGCAGGCTGAGTGATGCTGAAATCGCTCAACGCCTTCAAATGGCTCCAAAAACTGTCAGCAACCACCTTGGCCGCGCCTACGTAAAACTCGGCGTGCGCGACAGAATCCGGGCCGCTCGGCGCCTGAGTGAACTTTACCCTGAGTATCGTTTGCCTATCGAATACGAGCGCGAAGCCGATTTTTCTCCGTCCTCGTCGGCGCATCGAACAGACGCTTCCGGCGGGGGCCTCGCAAAGGCATTTGCAAAACTCCCGCCGCCGCCACCGAGATTGATGAGGCTCGTCCTCATTCTCTGCGTGGCGGTTGGCGTCTCGTTCGTGTTCGCCGGGGTGACGGTGATCATGAGCGTCTCGACGCAACAAGTGGCCACTCTCGCTCCGGAAAACGCGCGCTGACGCGGAACGAGTTTGAGAGGGTTCGCAATGAAACAGATCAGATCGGCAGCGCGTGTCGTGCGGCAATTGCAGGAAACCGAGGCGGCGATGGACCAGGCGATCCTTCGCGGCAATGCTTTGGTCACCGCAATGATCGAAGCGCGTATCGAGGGGCGTCTTGCGGCTGAAGTCGGCCAAGACGCCCTCGACAACATCGTCAACGGCCTCAAAGCCATGACCGAAGCACGCGGCGCGATCGCGCGTGGGCACGGCGATTTGGCCAAAGTCGCCGACGATCTGGCGATCGAATGGCGCATGGATGGGCCGCTCGAACAAAAGATTAAACCTGCCTTCTTCCAGGCCAAGCCTGCGGAGCATGACGTGGCCTGATGGCGAACCTCGCGTTCACCGCCGTCCAAATCGGATCCTTCGTCGCCAGCGTCATGGTGCTCGCACTGATGCTGGCGGCGGGGAAAACGGCGGAGCGCATTGCTGCGGCGACTTTGATCATTCTGATGTTCTCGTCGCCGTTTCTTGGCCTCACGGATCCTGTCGCCCACGCACTCGCGTCGGGACTGACGCTCGCGATCCTCACATTTCTGGCGCTTCGTTATGAGCGATGGTGGCTCATTGGAGCAGCTGGTTTCCAGCTCGTAGTTTTCTCTACCCACTTCGCGCCATTGCTCATTCCGCAAGAGACGATCTGGGGCGCTGCCACGCTCCGGATCGTACTCTGGCAGGGGATCATCGCGCTCTGCCTGTTTGCGATCGGCGAAAGCCGCTGGGCGACGTACGCGAAATAGCGCGCACGGTTCGTCGTCACGTGACGGATCTCCATCACGCGCCTTTTGCGCGGTGATACGCGCGCGCTTAGCTTGAATCATTGCGTTGTGGCCAAGCGCGTTTGGCGTGCGCGGTGAATTCGTGTGCGTGATCGACGCGATGTTCGTACGTCGCCGTGCTTGCGAGCACGATGGCGAGCGTGTGCGGACGCGCGTGCAAGCGCGCGGAGAGACGGCGCGCGGCGGCGAGGGGGTTGTTGAAGACGCGGATGAGCGCCTCGAAACGCTCGGCGAGCGGCCAGGCGGAATGGAAGATTGGCGAACCGGGGACGCGTTGTGGCGGTTTGCGCGGTGCGCGCGCTTTGGCGCGACGTGTGTTGTTGAAGCAGCGGAAGCTGGCGCGCCAATCGTCCGGCGTCTCGGGCCAGAATTCCATCATGCGGCGCACGCGTTTGCGCGTGGGATGCAGCAGCGGGCGCGTGTTCGGTTTGGGATAAGCGGCCGCCTCGATGGCGATCAGCCGCCGCATCATCGCTTCGCCGACTTGTATCCAGGAGAGCAGGAGTTTGTAGGTGGCGTGCGTGAGCGAATGCGCGCGGGCGATGTCGCTCGGGGACCCGAAGAGATCATGCAGGACGCAGATGAAGGCGCGCGCGATGCGCCAGAGTGCGGGCGAGGCTGTGGTTTGTGGTGCGGGCTGCATGGTCTGGCGATCATACGGCCGGTCAGAGCGCGGTCGGATTGGCGGCGATCTATCCGCGTATTCTCGGCGAACCCTCTCCCTCCTTTGGGGGGGAGAGGGCAGGGTGAGGGTGGAGCACCGGCGTTTCGTGTTTGCGTTGCTAGATCGCGATGATTGCTAGCTTTCGCGCACCACCCTCACCCAACCCTCTCCCTCCCATTGGAGGGAGAGGGCTACGCGCGGGATTGGCGGTGTAGCTATCCCTTTGGCTGATCCTCTCTGCCGTGCCAGATGCGTGTGATCAGGATCGCGTCATCGAGCACGCGATAGCGAATGACGTAGCCGCTCTTGCCGTGTCGTAGGACAAGCTGACGGACGCCTTCGTCGATCTCTTTGCCCAGATCGGGCAAGTCTTCCAGATTTCGGAGGCCTTTTAGAATGCGCGCTATCGCGCGCGCTGCGTTGCGTCGGCTTTCGGTCGCGATGAAAGCGTGCAGGCGTTCCAGATCGGCGTCGACGCGGCGCGCGTAAATGAGCTTGCGCCGCATGGCGCTATTTCAATTTGCGCGGACGCGGGCGTGGAAGCGGATTGTCCGTGGAGAGCGAGCGCAGCCAGGCTTCGACTTCATCCCCCGGAATACCGACGCCGGTTCTCTCGAAATCCTCGAACGCGGCGCGGTCTTCTTCGACGCCGAAGGACGGATCAGCGTCATCGTCACCGATGGCGATGTCCCAGGCGATCTGCTGGCGGACGTATTCCTCCGGCGTCAGCCCGCGCGCTTCAGCGGCGGCGCGCACTTCATCCGCCAGTGGCGCGGGGATGGAGATGGTGAGCGTGTCGGCCATAGTGGTTAGTCACTAGCACAAACCGTCACCTTCGTCATTCCGGGGCTTCGCGGCACGCGAAGAGCCGGAAGCCAGAGGCGAGCGGCGGTGCGTTGGCCCCTGGGTTCCGGGGCGCGCGCAAAGCGCGCGTCCGGAATGACGGCGTCTTCCACTTAGGGCAATATCTGCAAACAGCTTGAGAGACTCCTGCGACGATGTCCGATTTTCCGCATTCCGACTGGGAGAGCAAATACATCGTTCCCGCGCTGACTGACGCCGAGTCAGTACTGTTCTTCAACGACCCGCAGGTCGGCTGGCTTGGATGCGCTCGGTTGGAGTGCTTCCTGTGGGCCTTCCTAATGAACATGATGCCCTCGTTCGCGCGACTCCCTGCACGCGAGCGCCAGCTCGCTTTCTCCAATCTAGTTGTGACTAGCGCCACAAAAAATCTTCAGCGCTCGGGGCTTGGCGTTGACGATAAGGGCGCTGAAGCAGTGCTTGGTCTCTGGTTTGAGTTACTGGTGAACGCTGGCGGCATAATCGAATCCGCAGTTTCGACCGCGGATATGCAACGAGGACCTTCCGAGTGGATGCGAGACTATCTTCGGGCCTCAGAAGGAAAGGTGCCGGCGTCAGCGAGGCACAAGGCGTTTCCAGTTAGTGCTTCTGGCGGTGACCTCGTTCTCTGCATGGCGGCGGTGGCGGGGTGCCAAAGTATCATCAATCTTATGCAGAGCGATCTTGCGACCACGAATGCGGAGTTGGCGGCACGCCGATCTGCCCTCAGTCTAGATGTCTTTGTCTCTTACCATCGTCCAGAGCGGCCGCGTGCTAAGTTGTTGGCCGAGGCGTTGGCGCGGCAGGGGTTCAGTGTCTGGCTTGATGATGCAATTGTTCCGGGAGACAACTTCACCGGCGTTGTCGATGAGCGCGTCAGAATGGCGAGCGCCGTTGTAGTGTGCTGGTCGTCTGGCGCTGCGTCGTCGAAGTGGGTTCACTCCGAAGCTCTTGTTGGCCACGACCAAAATACCCTTGCCCCCGCGCTATTGAGCCGATGCACGATTCCGACGCCATTTAACTCTATTCACACGGAGGACTTGTCGACTTGGAGCGGAGATGTGAACGCCGCACCCTTTCAGGCGCTTGCAGCGCGCATTCATCGACTTGCTGAGCTACGCAGAAAGCGCTGAGGCCCGGCATCAATTATCCAAGAAGCTCCGCAGCTTCCGCGAACGGCTCGGATGCTTCAGCTTGCGCAGCGCTTTCGCTTCGATCTGGCGGATGCGTTCGCGAGTAACGCTGAACTGCTGACCGACTTCTTCGAGCGTGTGGTCGGTGTTCATGCCGATGCCGAAG
>CAYZIJ010000053.1:0-18163 GCA_964478365.1 uncultured Terricaulis sp. | reverse complement strand
AAGCGCATCACCGCCGCAAAGTCGACGCCCCCTCCGGCACCGCCCTCCTCCTCGGCGAAGCCGCAGCCGCGGGCCGCGGCAAGCCCCTCAGCGAACTCCGCGCCAAACCCTATGACGGCATCACCGGCGAACGCGCCGAAGGCAGCATCGGCTTTTCCTCAACACGCGGCGGCGCCATCGTTGGCGATCACGACGTGGCGTTCATCTCCGAGCGCGAGATCGTCACGCTCGGCCATCGCGCGCTTGATCGCGCGGTATTTGCTGATGGTGCGCTCGAAGCAGCACTTTGGGTCAGCGATAAGCCGCCTGGCCTCTACAGCATGAAAGACGTGCTCGGCCTTTGAAATGGCAAAGCGTCTCACCAAAGCCAAAGCCGAGGAGATCTACGCCCGCCTCGCCCACGTGCGGCCTGATCCAAAGACAGAGCTTGAATATGTGAATCCTTACACGCTACTCGTCGCCGTCGTGCTCTCCGCACAGGCGACCGATAAGGGCGTGAATAAAGCCACCGCCGAACTCTTCAAGATCGCTGACACGCCGAAGAAAATGGTGGCGCTCGGCGAAGAGACGGTCGGCAAGTACATCCAAACAATTGGCCTCTGGCGCAATAAGGCCAAGAACACGATCGCGCTCTCCGAGACATTGATCGCCGATCACAACAGCGAAGTGCCGAATGATCGCGATGCGCTCGAAGCGTTGCCAGGCGTTGGGCGCAAGACCGCGAACGTCGTGCTCATGGAAATTTTCGGCGTGGGCACGATCGCAGTCGATACGCACGTCTTCCGTGTCGGCAACCGGACTGGCTTGTCTGATGGCAAAACGCCGGAGGCCGTCGAAGAACAACTCATGCGCATCACGCCGCAGAAGTATCTGCACGGCGCGCACCACTGGCTGATCCTACACGGCCGCTACACCTGCATAGCGCGCAAGCCTGAGTGCCCGCGTTGCGTCATCGCTGACATTTGCCTCTATCGCGACAAGACGCCTGCGATCGCATCAACGAAAAAGCGCGCGCCCTCCGGTGCAAAATCCAAGAAGAGATAAGGCTCGATCGCCTCGATCTCGATCACGCGCCATTTGCCATCGTCACCGAGCACGAGGTCGATGCGCACATAGAGCAAACCCTTCGGCGAGCGCGCACGCGCCGCTTCGGCCGCCTCCATCGCAGCGGGCGGCGGCGTCTCGGCAACAAACGACGTCTTGCCCGGAATGTTCGCCAACCACGATCCGCTCTGCGGCACCTTGCGGATCGCGTGCGAGTACTTGCCGCCGAACCAGAAGAGCGAGCGCTCACCTTCCGTCTCGATTGCGCGCAGATAAGGCTGGATCATCGCAGCGCCAAGCGGCGCATCGATGAGGTCAACATCGTTCCACGCATTGCGCTTCAGACGCACTGTGCGGACTGAACCTGCGCCAACTTGTGGCTTCACGACGATCTCAGCCGCGCCAAGTGAATCGAACGCCTGCGCGACCGTCACCGCGTCGGCCTTCTCCGCCCATATCGTCTCGATCGCGGAGGGCCCGAGTTCTTGGAGGTAGGTCTTGCACATGTTCCAGCGCACGATGGCGGAGGAGTTTAATACGGGCAGGCCCGATTGCTCGAAGCGCTCGAGCGTGGCGAGAAACTGCTCGGGCCGTTCGTGATAATCCCATGTCGTGCGGATGACCGCCGCATCATAGCCGCGCGTTTCAAGACCAGGCTCGTCCCACGCGACTACATCGAAAGCGATGCCACGCTCGGCGCCCGCTGCAAGAATGAGCTCCCTGCTCTTCTCTTCCAGGGGCGGCACAGCACCCGGCGCAATCGGCGCGCCGCGATAGGTGCGGCACGAAAGATAGGCGACGCGCGTCATCAACGACGTGAGGCCGCTTCAGAGGCGCACTGTTCGAGACTTGGCGCCGCTTCACCGGCGCGGCGCGCGCTCGGATGTGCTTGCGCCAAGCGCATCACATTGCGGTCGTCCGCCGCGAACACCAGCAGCAACGCGCAATTTGGCAAGCGGTAAGTCAGCGCCATGCCAACACCGTCCTGACGCGAGATATCCGGCGCACCAAACTCGCGCTCGATATCGTTGCGCGCGGCCGCATTGGCGCGCCCTGCCGATGCAAGCAACTGGCTGGCGCGCGATGAATCCACGGGCCGCGCAGTCGACGCTGATGGGGCGGAAGGAGAGCTTGGCGCCGCCGTTGCGCAGGCGGAAACGAGCAGCAAAGCCGCGAGAGAAGCTATGAATCGCATGGGGCGAACAATGCCGCCCAAATGCCGCGCCCGCAATGCTTGCGCGACGGGCGCCCGCGCGCTTTAAGGCCCCATGACCCAATCTCGCTACGATGTCGTCGCTGTCGGCAACGCAATCATCGACATTCTCGCCGCAGTTCCGGATGCGTTTCTGGCCGAGGAAGGCATCGCCAAGGGCGGCATGACGCTGATCGACGAAGCGCGCGCAGATCATTTGACCGCGCGGATGGCTGACGCAGTCGTCGCCGCAGGCGGTTCGGCCGCCAACACGATGACGGGCGTAGCAAGCTTTGGCGGTACAGCTGCCTATATCGGCAAGGTCGCCGACGACGCGCTCGGCGCGCGTTTCACGCAAGAGTTCCGGGCATCCGGCGTGGCGTTCGATACGCCTCCCCGCCCCGGCCAACCCGGCACTGCGCGCTCGCTTATCGCCGTGACGCCTGACGGCCAGCGCTCCATGAACACCTATCTCGGCGCATCCACGCTGCTCGCGGCGAGCGACATCGATGCTGCACTCATCCAATCCGGCGCGACGATCTTTCTCGAAGGTTATCTGTTTGACCGCGACGAAGCCAAAGCGGCCTTCGTGCGCGCTGCTGAAGTCGCGCGAGCGGCAAGTCGCAAAGTGGCGCTGACGCTCTCGGACCGCTTCTGCGTCGACCGTCACCGCGAGAGCTTCCGTTATCTCGTCAAAGGCCACATCGATATTCTGTTCTCGAATGAGAGCGAGATCACTGGGCTTTACGAGAATGATGACCTGAATGCCGCGCTCGATATCGCGCGCAAGGAATGCCCGCTCGTCATCGTGACGCGTGGCGAGCACGGCTCGCTGATCGCGACTGGAAGTGAGACAGTAGAGGTCGCGCCAATGCCGGCGGCAAAGGTTGTCGACTCAACTGGCGCCGGCGATCAGTACGCTGCGGGTTTCTTGTTCGGCTACGCTAAGGGCCGGTCGCACGCGGAGTGCGGCGCACTCGCCTCGCTCGCTGCTGCAGAAGTGATCTCGCACATGGGGCCCCGCCCCGAGCAGAATTTGCGCGCGCTTGCCTTGAAGAGCGGCTTCCGCACTTAAGCGGCGTTTTCTTCGTCGTCTGTGTCGATGTCCTCGCCGGCTTGCCGACGCAGCACTTGCGCGAATTCGGCCGCCGGCATCGCAGCGCCGAACAAGAAGCCCTGTACCCAATGGCAGCCGCGCGACGAGACGAACTCCATGTCCTCGCGCCGCTCAATGCCTTCGGCGACGACCTCCATATTAAGCGTGCGAGAGAGCGCCAAGATCATCTCGACAATGGCGCCCGCTTGAGCGTCCTTCTCCAGCGCGCGGATGAACTGCTGATCGATCTTGATGACGTCGAACGGCAACTTGGAGAGCGCCGCCAAACTAGAATGGCCACAACCGAAATCATCGATGGCAAGGCGAATGCCAGCTTCCTTCAGCGGATTGATCACACGCAGCGCACGATCGAGATCCTGCATAACCACTGACTCGGTGATTTCAAGTTCGAGCTGCGACGGCGCCAACCCAGCATGCTGCACCACACGCAGCACCTGATCGGCAAAGCGGTCACTGCGGAATTGGAGCGCGGACACGTTGACGGCGACCTTTGCCGGGAAACCAGAACGCGCCCAGGACGCCGCTTTCCAGCACGCTTCGCGCATGATCGCGTCGGACAGCGCGCCTATGAGGCCGCTCTCTTCGGCGACGGGAATAAAGCGTCCAGGGCTAACAATCGTGCGATCCGGGCGGATCCAGCGCGCCAAGGCTTCGCAACCTTCAACGCGGCCAGTCGCGACATTGATCTTCGGTTGGAAGTAAGCGCGAAACTCGTTGCGCTCCAAAGCACCGCGCATCTCACGCTCAAGCGTCACCCGCGCAACCGCTTCGCGGTCGAGTGATTGAGTGAATACCTTGATGCGCGCCGGCGACGAGTGCGCCGCACTGATCGCCATCCGCGCGTGACGGATCACGGTCTCCGCATCGCGGCCATCGCGCGGGGCCAAGGCCACGCCACAGCAAGCGCCGAGCGTCAGCTTGTGGCCGCGCCATTCGAAGGTTTGGTTGAGCGCCGCATTGAGATGTTGCGCAAATCGTGCCGCGTCACCTTGCGTGGCAATCTCTGGTACGAACACCGCAAACTCGGCAGCGCTCAGGCGCGCCGGCATGGCGCTCTGTTGGTCCTTGCTGCGCAAGCGCACAACGCGATCGACTGTGCGGGTCGATGTCACGAAGCGTTCGGCGATGACGCGCAGGAAGTCACGCGCGGCGTCCGGATCGAGCGTCTGCACCTGTTTCGGCAAACGCTGCAGCTCAAACACCGCAACCGCACCGGCCCCCTCTTCGCCGCGCTGCATAATGGCGTAATCTACTTCGCGCACGAAACGGTCGTGGTTCGGCAGGCGCGTCACCGGATCGACAAACGCAATCTCTTGGATCTGTTTCATCGAAGCGTTGAGGCGCCCGATCATTTTGTTGAACGCCGTCGCAAGCGTCTCAAACTCGTCGCCGGTGCGCAAATCAATCGGCGCGGCTTCGCCGTTCTCTGCGATGCGCTCGGCGAAGGCCGAGAGTTGGTCGAGCGGCGCCACTGCGCGGCGCACGAAGTGCGCGGTGATCGGAATCGCGCCCAGCACGAAGCATGCAAGAAATAGTAGGAACGGCGCCAATGCGGGCAAGGCCTCGAAGCGGTAGGCCATGTCGTCCCACATGATGAGTGCGACGCCCGTCATCTGCCCATCGCGCATGATCGGCGCGCCAATCGCCAATCCACCCGCTGCGCGCTCGTAGGTCAGTTCGCCTGATTGCAGCACACGGCGCGCCACCCGCAGCGTGACTGCGCTCTCGGCAGCGTCGCCGTCAGCTTGGACGATAATGCTGCCGTTGCCGTCGTAGATTGCGAGCCGGTGCACTTCGGCGCGTGCGGCCGTCTGCTGAGACATGACCGTCAGGCTTTGCATGTCACCCTGCGCCAGCATGTCTCCGGAGATGTTGGAGAGATGCACTGCGAGTCCGCGCGTCACGTTGAGCTGATGGTGGGCGCTTTCGCGCAGCGCGCCGAACATCACTGTCGCCGCCGACAACACGGCTGTCACGATGAGCAGCACGCAGGTGAACAGCGCCGCGCGCGCAGCCAACCCCTTGGGGCGGCGCAAGCCGATGACGCTGGTTCCGCTCAAGTCCATCTCCACTCCGCGTACGCGCGTGAGCGACAGTGTCCGCGATTTGGTTATAAGGGTCTGAAAGCGGTTGGTTTATTTGAGAATTTTCGTTCATTCGCCGGCAATCATGCTTAAGCGGCTGTTGACGAAAACGCCTATTCAGCGCGGCTTTTGAGGAAAACATAATAGGCGCCGGCACCGCCATGACTGCGATGCGCTTGCGCGTAGCCTGAAATCACACCGCGCACCTCGCGTTCGCCCAGCCACTCCGGCAGGCGTTGTCGCAACACGCCGCCGCCAATGCGGCCAATACCGGTGACAATGATCACGGTTCGATCGCCGCGTTTCTGCGCCGATTGCAAGAAGCGGATTACGACAGCGTGTGCGCTTTCTTGAGTATGGCCGTGAAGATCGAGCGTTGCGCCAATCTCAAGTTTGCCACGACGCACCCTCTTCTCGGCGCCGCGATTTGCGGGCGGCGGAGCGGCGGGTTTTGCTCGGACCGGCGCGGGAGGTTCGGGCGCTTTAGGCGCAGCCATTGCACGCGTCGCCGCGCGCTTCGGCGCTTCAATCTTCTCGCTGACTTTCGGCGGCGCGCGGCGCGCTTTCACGCGTTCCGTGACCTTCTTCCAAAGCGAATGCTCGTCGTCGGTAAGGTCGCGCTTACGCTTGCTCACGCAGCGGTGACACGCGCCAGACGCCAGTTTGGATCTTGCGAACGCACGTCGCGCTCGAATGTCCATTTTTCACGCGCGTCGCGCACGCCCGTCGCGCCTTCAGCCAGCTCAGCTTCGAACTTTACGGTCACGCGCGCGATGTCGCCCTGCAGCGCAGCGTCAGCGATGTCGGCCGATTTCAACCGCACCAGTTCCGGGCCGGCATCACCTTTGGCTTCGCGTGCAACAATCGCCGCGTCGTAGGACTCGTAAACGCGTTGCGTGAGCAAGCCCTGCAGTGCGTCGCGGTCGCCTTTGGCGAAGGCGCCGATGATCATCTCGTAGGCCGACTTTGCGCCGGTGGTGAAGAAATCCGGATCGAAGCTCGGATCGGCGCGCATGATCGCGACAAGACCCTCGCCGCTCGGGCCCTGAGGCACGGCCGGTTTCGCCAACGGAACTTCCGGCGCCATGCCGCCCTGGACCGGCGCGGGCCGAGGATCGCGTTGCTCAGCGCCCGTGCGACGCCCAAGCGTCACGTACAAGCGGAACAGCACAAACCCAGCGACAAACGCCAGGACGAGGATTTCAAGCATTTGCTGGTCCAACGGACAGCTCCCAAGCGCGCCATCAGGACCGGCGCGAAGCTTTTAAGATAGTGCCAACAGCTACGTTCCGCCAGCACGGTTGCCTTGGCCAACCCGCCGCAGCATGGTGCCCCACCCTCGGACTACCAATTTTGGAGCAGAGCTGGCGTATGAACACGCAGTCCGCGCCCGATGGCGCACAAGTTCCAGCCGATTCCCCCCACCTGCGCGTCCTCGCGCAATACGTGAAAGAGCTGACATTCCGTAACGCCGCGGCAGCTGCCGCGCAGGCCTACGACATGCAACCAGCCATCGACATGGGCGTCGAGGTGAAGTCGCGCGCCATGGGCGACAAAAGCGACGCGTTCGAGGTCGATCTCTGCATTAGCGTGCAGGCGCGCCGCAACGAGGACACGATGTTTTCGGCTGAGCTGATTTATTCGGGCGTTTTCCAGTTCATGAACGTGCGGCCGGACGATGTTGAGCCTCTGATCTGGATCGAGTGCCCACGCCTGCTCTTTCCGTTCAGCCGGCAGATTCTCGCAGAAATCACGCGTGAAGGCGGTTACCCGCCGCTGCTGATCAATCCGATCGACTTCTCGCCGCTCTATTGGGCCGAGCTGCGTGATCGGCAAAATCGCGGTGAGCAATCGCCGAGCAACCAGCCGCTCGCGCCAAAAGCGCAAGCCGGCAATTTCTAAGCGTCAACTTCCAGTTTTCAGCCAAAGCGCATTCGGCCCAAGCGTGGCGATAAACTCCGCATGCGCGGCTTCTTCCTCTGGCGTGATCCGTGGTGACAGCGCGTTCGCGCGCGGTTGGCGACGTGCAAGCTGGACCGTGCGGACAACGGTAGAGCCGCTGGTTTCCTGTTCGGGCTCGAACACCAAACGCTGTTCGCGCCCACCTTTCAGCTGCAGATAGACTTCCGCCAAAATGCGCGCGTCGATGATGGCGCCGTGGCCACCCGCGCCTTTGCGCGCGGTTAGGTCGAAGCCATAGCGATCGAGCTGAAAGCGCTTGGCCAAAGCGTCGAGCGAGCAAGACGCGCCAGGAAAACGTTTGCGCGCGATCTGCAATGTATCGACGAAAAACTCATTGCCGCGTTCTGCCCGCTTGAGGCGGCGCAATTCCGCATTGAGGAAGTTCTGGTCGAACGACGCGTTGTGCGCGACCAGCGGTGCGTCACCGACGAACTCCATGAACTCATCGACGACTTCCGCGAACTTGCGGTGCTGCACCAGAAACTCGCGCGTCAGCCCGTGCACGCGAACGACTTCATCCGGAACGCTGCGCTCTGGGTTAATGTAGATGTGAAACTCACGCCCGGTGCGCTCGAGATTAAAGAGCTCTACGCAGCCAATCTCAACGATGCGGTCGCGTAGTTCCGGCTCCAAATGGTCCGGAAAGACACCCGTTGTTTCCGTATCGAAGACGATTTCGCGCATGCTTTGGGGGCTAAACTGCTTCGCGCAACGCGTCCAGAACGGCGCGGACCTGGGCGCGTGTGTCATCAAAGCTGGCGCTGGTGTCGATCACGAAATCCGCGCGCGTGCGCTTTTCTGCATCTGGCGTCTGGCGCGCCGACAAGGCATCGAATTTCTCTTCCGTCATTCCCGGCCGCGCCAAGACGCGCGCGCGCTGAACATCTGCAGGCGCGGAAACAACGACGATGGCGTCGAAGGCATCGGCCTTTCCCGATTCAAAAAGCAGCGGGATATCGAGCACTACAACCGACACGCCTGCATTGCGATTGGCCTGCAAAAAATCTGCCTGGGCTTGGCGCACCAAGGGGTGGACGATCGCCTCAAGCTTTTGAATGGCTTCCGCGTTGCCGACAACACGGGCGGAAAGCGCAGCGCGATCAATGCCGCCGTCGCGCGCGACCCCTGGAAATGCCGCCTCCACGGGCGTCACCGCCGCACCTCCTGGCACATACAATGCGTGCACGGTCGCATCGGAATTGAACGACGGCGCGCCCTCTTCCGCGAACATTGCGGCGACAGTGGACTTGCCCATGCCGATGGAGCCGGTGAGCCCAAGCACGATCATGTGAGTGCATCCAACAACAGAGCACGCGCTTTCGCGACATCAGGTTTGACGCCGAACCAGAGCTCGAATGAGCGTGCGCCCTGATGAATAAGCATGCCCAAACCGTCGACCGCCACTAAACCACGTGCGCGCGCGGCGGCGAGCAATGCGGTTTCAAGCGGCCGGTATACGATGTCTGCGACGATTGCATTCGGACGGCAGAATTCGACCGGCCAAGCCAGCGTGTCCTCACCATTCATGCCGAGCGTCGTCGTTTGCACAATAAGCTCCGCCGCGCCGAAGCCACGCTCCATATCGGCCCAACGCAAAACGCGGCCGTTTCGCATGGTCGAGGCAACCGCAGTCGCACGTTCCGGTGTGCGATTGATGAAATGAACCGTTTCCACGTGCGGTGAGAGCGCCGGCCCGATCGCTTGCGCCGCACCGCCTGCGCCCACGATCAGCACACGTTTCACGCGGCCGCGCCAATCAGCGGCTGCGTCATCGAGTGAATCTAAGAAGCCTACGCCGTCTGTATTGAACGCAGAAAGCGACCCGTCCTCCTCCCAGCGGAGCACGTTCGCCACGCGCGCCTCGCTCCGGTCGGCAGCAGCGGCGGCGGCTTCCTTATGCGGCACGGTAACGTTCAAGCCGGCAAAACCGAGGCCTTTCATTGCGCGGATCGCTCTGGTCGCATCATCCGTTTTGAGCGGCAGCGCAACGTAAACGGCGTTTAGCCCAGCATCAGCAATCCAAGCATTGTGCATCAGCGGCGAGAGCGAATGCCCTACCGGATCGCCAATCACGCCGAGTACTTTGGTTGCAGTATTTATGCTCATGCGCGAACGATCCCGTGCTCACGCAGAAACGCCATCAATGGCAGCAAGGGCAAACCGAGCACGGAAAAGTAGTCGCCCTCGAGCCGTTCAAAGAGTTGCGCGCCGAGACCCTCAAGCTGGTAAGCGCCGACCGAATGCAGCGCGCTATCGCCTGCGCGCGTCAGGTAGTCGGCGAGAAATTCATCGGAGAAGGCGCGCATCTTCAGCCGCGGCGTGTCGATGTGACGCCAGATGATTGCGCCTTCCCGCGCAATAACTACAGCTGTGATTAGCTCGTGTGTACGGCCGCGCAATCGCGCCAGGTGCGTGCGGGCTTCAGCGAGATCCTTCGGTTTATCCAGAACGTCGCCTTCGATCGCCAGCATCTGATCTGCGCCGATCACGAAATCCGGCGATCCGCGTGAAACGCTGAGCGCCTTGAGCTCAGCCAACGCATCAGCTTGATCGCGCGGCTTAAAGCCCTGCGCGCGTAAGCTCGCCTTTGCGGCCTCTTCATCGACCCTCGGAGATTGCGCAGTAAACGCGAGTCCAGCGTCTTCAAGCATGCGCCGGCGCGCCGCGCTTCCCGATGCGAGGATCAAGCTCACGGGCCGCGATGCTCCGCGAGCAAGTTCAGAACGGCGGCCGCGGTTTCCTCAATCGAACGACGCGAGACATCGATTGTCGGCCACCCCTCCCGCTCGAACAATTTCTGCGCGTCCATCACTTCTCGCCGCACGGCATCTTCATCCGTGTAGGAGCCCGCGCGCGTTTCCTTCATGGCGACCAAGCGGTTGCGGCGGATATGGATGAGGCGGTCAGCCGAGATCAAGAGACCAACAACAAGCGGACGTTTCTCGGCGAACAAATCCGGTGGCAACGGCACGCCAGGCACCATCGGCACATTCGCAGCTTTCACACCTCGGTGCGCGAGATAGACGCTCGTCGGCGTTTTGGAGGTGCGACTAACGCCGACCAAGATCACATCCGCATCCGACAATTCGATCGCAGCCTGGCCGTCATCGTGGTCCATCGCAAAATCGAGCGCATCAATGCGCTTGAAGTACTCCGCATTGAGCTTCCGCGCTGCCCCTACTCTGTGGTTCAGCTCTAAGCCGAGATAGCGTGAGGTAATGTCCAGAACCGGGTCGAGCACAGCCACACAGGGCATGTTCATCGCGGCGCAGGCATCTTCCAACAACGCCCGGTGCTCAAGATTGGAGAGCGTGAACATGACGATGCCCGGCGCATCCCCAATCTCCTTGACCACCCGCTCCAGTTGCCGCGCCGAGCGGACCAGGAAGTAGGAGTGTTCCACGGGCAGGATATTGTCGAACTGGGCGCAGGTGGCGCGCATGACACCGGCCAAGGTCTCACCGGTGGAGTCCGAGACGAGATGGACGTTGAAATAAATCGCCAAGCGGTCGCGCATTGTTCTCACATATCAGGCTTCGGCCCGATGTGGACAAGTTGTTGAAGAGACACCGAGGTTCCGACTAAGATCGCCTCGAACCTCCCAACTGGCGAACTTTGCCGTGTCGGGCGCCCGATTCCTCCAAGCGCTCTCCACAGCGCGGCAATTTGTGCACAACCGAATCGCCAGCGCCCCCTGAACCTGCCAACCCATTCCGTCGTAAGCTCTTTTGCGAAGGCTCCGGAAACGGCAAGTGTGGGGAGAAGCTGTGAGCAGCGAAGTTCTCCCGCAAACTTAGTCGCTACAACAACGAGTCCCATATTAATCGGGATTCAGATTTTAAGTTTAGAGGATTGAATGTCCGATCGGGAAAACGTCCCTGCGCTCTTGCGTGTCTTGAACGGAGAAGCTCTCGAACGTCCTCCGATCTGGATCATGCGCCAAGCGGGGCGCTATCTGCCGGAGTATCGAGAACTCCGAACCCGAGCGAAGAGTTTCCTCGAATTCTGTTACTCCCCTGCTCTGGCGACAGAGGCGGTGATGCAGCCGCTTCGTCGCTTTCCGCTCGATGCGGCAATTCTATTCTCTGACATTCTGGTCGTCCCTGACGCGCTTGGACGGAAAGTCTGGTTCGTTGAAGGCGAAGGGCCAAAGCTTGAGCCGCTGATCGGCGAAGCAAAGTGGAGCTTTGGTGAGCCTGAGAAAGCCGCACAGAAGCTTGCGCCTGTCTATGAAGCTGTCGAGCGCATCAAAGCGGCCATTCCGAAAGACATCGCGCTGATTGGCTTTGCCGGCGCGCCGTGGACGGTGGCGACATACATGCTGCAAGGCCGCGGCGGTGATAAAGATGATGCGCGGATGGAATTCTATCGGCGTCCTGAGGACGTTGATGCCCTGCTCAATGTGTTGGTCGAAGCGACAGCTCAGCATCTCGTCGCGCAAGTGAAAGCTGGCGCGGATTGTTTGCAGATCTTCGAAAGTTGGGCTGAGGGTTTGCCACCGCAGATGTTTCAGCGCGTCGTCATCACGCCGACCCGCAAGCTGATCTCACGCGTACGCGAACTCGGTGTTGATGTACCGATCATCGGCTTTCCGCGTGGCGCCGGCGCACAGATCGGTTCTTACGCTCATCAAACAGGGATAACTGCGCTCGGTGTTGATACGCAGACACCGGCGATCGAAGCTCTAGAAGCAGCGCCAATGGGTATGCCGCTCCAAGGCAATCTCGATCCCCTCACCTTGGTAATCGGCGGCAAAGCGCTCGAAGACGCTGCGCAAGATGTGCTGATCGCGTTCAAGGAAACGCCGCACATCTTCAATCTCGGTCACGGCATCACGCCGCAAGCGACGCCCGAGAACGTCGAGAAACTCGTGCGTATCGTGAAAGGCGGCGCGTGAGCGCTGTCCCTCAAGACGCGCCCCAGGAGGAAGAGCGTCCGACGCTGCGGGTCATGACCTCGCGGCGTGTGGCGATCATCCTCTTCAATCTCGGCGGTCCTGATAAGCAGGAAGCGGTTCGCCCGTTCCTGTTCAACTTGTTCAATGACAAAGCCATCATCGCAGCGCCGCAGCCGTTTCGTTTTTTCCTTGCGCAGCTCATCTCGCGGTCGCGCGAGAAACTCGCCAAAGCCAATTATGCACTGATGGGCGGCGGTTCGCCGATTCTGCCGGAAACTATGAAACAGGCCGAAGCGCTTGAAGCAGAGATGGGCAAGCGCGTCAGCAACGTGACGTTCAAGTGCTTTCCGGCGATGCGCTACTGGAAGCCCTTCACAAAGGATACAGCGAAGGCCGCTGCGAAATGGGGCGCGACTGACGCGATCCTTTTGCCGCTCTATCCGCAATTCTCGACCACAACGACAGCTTCATCGCTGCAAGAATGGAAGCGTCACAGCAGCATCCCCTGCTCAACCATTTGCTGTTACCCTGCTGGTCACGCCTTCGCAGAAACCCACGCAAACGCGATCCTCAACGCCTGGCACGACGCCGGTTCGCCGGCCAATCCGCGCGTGCTTTTTTCGGCGCACGGTCTGCCGCAACGCGTCATCGACGGCGGTGATCCTTACCAATGGCAAGTCGAACAAAGCATCGCCGCTGTGCGCAAATTGCTACCGACCGAGTGGGACATTCGCACCTGTTACCAGTCGCGCGTTGGTCCGTTGAAATGGATCGGCCCGTCTACGGAAGAAGAGCTCGAGCGCGCAGGCCATGACAAAACCGGCGTCATCGTCTCGCCGATCGCGTTCGTTACTGAGCACGTTGAGACGCTGGTCGAGCTGGACATCGAGTACGGCCAACTCGCCAAGCGACTTGCTCTGCCCTTCTACCTCCGCGCCGCAGCGCCTGGCGCTGCCCCGCGTTTCATTGACGCGCTCGCCGATCAGGCAGAGCGCGCTCTCGCGTCACCGGGTAAGCTTCAGGCTGAGAACGGGGGCCGTTTGTGCCCTGCCCAGTTCGGGCTTTGCGCGCACGGGAGCGAGCACTGATGGAGCACGTGATCGGCTACGACCTCGCGCGGGGTCTGCACATCATCGCCGTCATTGCATGGATCGCAGGCTTGCTGATGCTGCCGCGCTTCTACGCCTACATCACCGCCAGCCAGCCCGGCGGCGAACTCGAAACCTCGATGCTGAAGGCGGCCAAGAACCTGCGCCTGATCATCCTTGGCCCAAGCATTGTACTTGCCTGGGTGTTCGGACTCTTCCTCTTTGCGACCTACATGGTCGGCGATTGGGACCGCCCGCTGGGCGAGGCGCTTAGTCTGGTGCCGCATTGGTTTTGGGGTAAACTTCTACTCGTCGTGGGCTTGAGCGGCTATCAAGGCTACCTATCTGCTGAGGGCCGGCGCATCGCCAAAGGGGAGCGCCGGCGCTCCGAACGCTTCTGGCGGATGATGAGCGAAATCCCCTTCATTGTGGCCATTGCCGCCGTGTTGTTGGCGACACTTGAGCCTTAATCCCCGTTTCAGCCGCTAACCCCGTCTTGACGCTTTAGGGCCATTGTGGTCAGCAGAGCTTGCGTGCCCTCGGCATGCGCGCGACGGCGGCGCCGCTCAATTCTCCTTATCCGCCGGAACCTCTTTCCCACTCGACGGCCCTGCCCGCGCGGCTCAACGCGCGAGGTCCGTCTCCCGAGACATGAAATCTAATATGACTGAAGAACAAGCACTCGAAGGGCTCACCTCGCTTTCGCTGCAGGAGCTCCGCCGTAAGCCGGCCGCTGAATTGCTGGCGCTTGCGGAATCGCTCGAGATCGAAGGCGCCAACACGCTGCGCATCCAAGATATGCAGGCGTCGATCCTGCGCAACGTTGCCGAGCGCGGCGTTGAGATCGGCGGCGCCGGCGTTTGCGAAATCCTCTCCGACGGGTTCGGCTTCCTGCGTTCACCGCAATCGAACTACCTGCCCGGCCCGGACGACATCTACGTGTCGCCGCAACAGATCCGGAAGTTCGGTCTGCGCACCGGCGATACGGTTGAAGGTCTGATCAAGGCGCCGAAAGACGGCGAGCGTTACTTCGCGCTGACCAAAGTGAACGCGGTAAACTTCGAAGATCCGGAGCGCGTCCGCCACAAAGTCCACTTCGACAATCTGACGCCGCTCTACCCGACTGAGCGCCTCAAGATGGAGCTCGACGACCCGACCATCAAAGACAAAACCGGCCGCATTATCGACATCGTAGCACCCATCGGCAAAGGCCAGCGCTCGCTCATCGTCGCGCAGCCGCGGACGGGTAAAACCGTCATCATGCAGAACATCGCCAAGGCGATCGAAGCCAACCACCCGGAAGTGTTCCTGATCGTTCTGCTGATCGACGAACGCCCGGAAGAAGTCACCGACATGCAGCGCAGCGTGAAGGGCGAAGTCGTCGCATCCACGTTCGACGAACCGGCCACGCGTCACGTCGCGGTTGCGGAAATGGTGATTGAGAAAGCCAAGCGTCTCGCCGAACATGGCAAGGACGTCGTCATCCTGCTCGACTCCGTTACGCGTCTCGGACGCGCCTACAACGCCACCGTGCCCTCCTCGGGCAAGGTGCTGACCGGCGGTGTCGACGCCAACGCATTGCAACGCCCGAAGCGCTTCTTCGGTGCGGCGCGCAATCTCGAAGAAGGCGGCTCGCTCACCATCATCGCGACGGCGCTCATCGATACGGGCTCGCGCATGGACGAAGTCATCTTCGAAGAGTTCAAGGGCACGGGTAACAGCGAACTCCAACTCGACCGCAAGGTCGCGGATCGCCGTATCTTCCCGGCCATCGATGTCTTGAAGTCCGGCACGCGTAAGGACGAACTCATAACGCCGAAGGAGCACCTGCAGAAGATGTACGTTCTGCGCCGCATCCTTTCGCCGATGGGTACTCAGGACGCGATCGAGTTCCTGCTCGACAAGCTCAAGTCCTCGAAGAGCAACGACGACTTCTTCCAGAGCATGAATACGTAACACCACCCATTCCCGGGGCTCGGCAAAGCCGAGAGCCCGGGACCCATAAACTCAAATGTTCGAAGGGCGCGGCGCAGGTCGCGCCCTTCTTCTTTGCACGCGTGTCTATGGGTCCCGGACTTGCCCTTTGGGCAATGGGTGGTTGGGTTCGTGGCGTAGTGCTAAGCGTCGGCAAAAGACGGAGGAACGCGATGCTCAAAATCTATCACTCACAAGGTGCGCGCTCGTTGCGTGTGGTGTGGCTGTGCGAGGAAATGGGCGTGCCGTACGAAACGGCGGAAGCGTCCTTCTTCAAGCCGAGCGACGAGTTCAAAACCGTGAACCCGCTACGCACCGTGCCGGCGATGAAGGACGGCGACGTGACCATGATCGAGTCCGTCGCCATGATGATCTACATCATGTCCAAGCACGGCCCAACCGATCTTGAAGTGAAGCCGAACGAACAGGGCTACGCGGATTATCTGCAGTACCTGATGTTCGGCGAAGCGGGGCTCGCCGCTTACGGCAATCCCCTCGTCGCAACGCGCTTCCTCGCGCCCGAAGACCAGAAGCAAAACTTCACCGCCGGCTATCTAAAGACCGCGATCCTGAAGCGCCTCGAATTCGTCGGTGAGCGCCTGGGCGGCAAACCCTATGTCGCCGCCAATCGCTTCACCGCCGCCGACATCTCCATCGCCTATATCGCAACGGGCGCGAAATTCGCGGGCATCGAAGAAGAGATTCCGGCGAGCGTGAAGAGCTACGTTGAAAACCTCTGGCAGCGCCCCGCGTACCAACGCGCTGCGGCTGTGAAGTAGTTCACGGCGTCAGCACCAAGCTTCCGGTGGTCTTGCGCCCTTCCAGATCCGCGTGCGCTTGCGCGGCATCCGCCAACGCGTAACGCGTCGGCGCCGCGATCTTCACTGTGCCGCTGGCGAGGACATCGAATAAGTCGGTCGCCGTTTCATCAAGCGCTTCCGGCGTCGCCGTGTAGCTGAACATCGTTGGCCGCGTGAGGAAGAGCGAACCGCGTTGCGCGAGTGCAAGCGGATTGATGTCCGGCGGCGGGCCTGACGCATTGCCGAACGACACCAACATCCCAAGTGGCCGCACGCTATCGAGCGACGCCATGAACGTATCTTTGCCGACGCTATCGTAGACGACATGCGCGCCAGCGCCGGTGATATCCTTCACGCGCTTGGCGATGTCTTCGCGGCCTTGGATGATCGTGTGCTCAGCGCCGAGTGATCGCGCGAGTTCAGCTTTGGCATCGCTGCCGACAACAGCAATCACGCGCGCGCCAAGATGCTTTGCCCACTGCACAGCGATCTGACCAACGCCGCCAGCTGCTGCGTGGATGACGACGTCGTGCCCGCGTTCCACGCGAAACGTCTTACGCAAAAGGAAACGCGCGGTCATGCCTTTGAGCAGGGACGCTGCTGCGATGTCGAAGCCAATCGCGTCCGGCAATTTCACCGCTTGCGTTTGTTGTACGACATGCGCTTCCGCGTACGCGCCGATCGGCCCAGAACTGTACGCAACGCGATCACCTGCTTTGAAACGCGTGACGTCTGCGCCGACGGCATCGGCAACGCCCGCCGCTTCCAAACCCAAGCCGCTGGGAAGCGGATTTTTGTAGAGGCCGGTGCGGTGGTAGATATCGATGAAGTTCACGCCGATCGCGTGATGGCGCACGCGGATCTGACCGGGGCCGGGCGCGGGCTCCGCCACATCAGTCAGAGCCAAAACCTCCGGCCCGCCATTGCTCTCAATGCGTATCGCTTTCATCGCCGATCCCTTCGCTATCGAGCCGACATAGGTACGCCCAGCGACAACGTCAGGGGGCGGCGCATTGTGCTGCGGCAAGGCCCTGCTCGCCGTCAGCCGCATCGACATCCCGCAGCGCCTCGCGCGCATCCTCGACTGCCACGATCTGCACGCCCTGCCGGACCGCGTTCGAATAATCGCGCCCCTCGCCGAACATGCCCGACCGCGTCTCGACGCCCCGCTCCGCTAGCGCCCGCACCAAAGCTGCGTCCGGCGTATCCGTGCCCACCCACGCGACGATGCGCGTAAGATCGACATTGCGCCGCTCCAGCGTCTCTAGCTCGCGGGCATCTGAGATGGTCGTGTAGATCATCGCTTGTGGCGCCAACCGCGCCAGCACGGCGGCGGCGTTGACGCTGTAGGTGATGAACACCACGCGGTTCATCGCGTTCGCCGCTTCGACTTCGTTGATCACGTCCTCGAACTCGACGCCGCGTTTGATGTCGAGCTCCAGGGTCGCGCGCCCATCGGCCCACTCCAGCGTCTCGCGCAAAGTCGGCACGCGCGCATCGACTGCGCGTCCATTGTCGTCCTCCAGCGAGAAAGCCAGCAGCTGCGCCATATCGAGTTCAGCGACGGCCCCGCGCCCATTTGTCGTCCGCTCGACGCGATCGTCGTGCATGAGCACCAGGACGCCGTCGGCCGTGCGCGCGATGTCGACTTCGAGGAACGTCATTGGTGCTGCGCTGAGCGTATTCTCGAACGTGGGGATCGCGTTCTCGGCAAAGCCGGGCCCAGGCCCGCCGCGATGCGCGGAGATCGCCACCGCGCCGTTCTCGCGCAAGCAATCGAAGAAGCCTGCGAGGTTGCTTGGAGGTGCCGTGACCGCCACTGACGGCGCGCTCCCATTAGCGCCGGTGGTCGTCGCAGGATCGCACGCAGCGAGCGCTAGAGCGGCGGTGACGAGCAGGCGCTTCATGCCAGGTTCGCCTGGAAAAACGCGACCGTGCGCGCGTCAGCGATCTTCGTCGCGTCCGCGTCGTAGTGCTTGCCGCCTTCGCGCGTGAACGCGTGATC
>CAYZIJ010000052.1:0-18541 GCA_964478365.1 uncultured Terricaulis sp. | reverse complement strand
GCGCCCCGAAGGACGCCCGCATGAGCTTTGAGAACCACAACGAACGTCGTGACGCCGCCGCCGCCGCCAAGAAGGCGATGCTGGAGAAGTTCAAACAGAAGGCCGCAGCGCCGATCGATCCGGCTGTCGCCGAACAGCGCGCCGCCGAGGCCCGCGCCCGCGAAGAAAAGCGCGTCGAAGCCGAGAAGCGCCGCCGCGAACGCGTGGAGCTGGAAAAGCTGGAACGCCGCCTTGCCGCCGAAGAGAAGGTTCGCGCTGAAGCCGAAGCCATCCGTCTCGCTGCCGAAGAAGCTGAGCGCGCCCGCCTCGCCGCGATTGAAGCGGCCGAAGTGCTCGCCTTCGAACAAAAGGCCCGCCGCGATCTGAAATACGCCGCCCGCAAGGCCCGCAAGTAAGCAAGCGTTCCAAACGGCGCGAATCCGGCTTAGTCAGTAGTCATGAGCAACACTGTCCGCATCCAAGTCGCGCCGCTGCCGCATTTCGCGGGCCTGCAATTGCCTGCCTACGAAACCGCGCTTTCAGCGGGCATGGATTTGCGCGCCGCCGTCCCCACTGATGAGCCGATTGTGGTTGCGCCCGGGCAGCGTGTGCTGGCGCCGACGGGGCTCACAATCGCTCTGCCCGCAGGATACGAAGCACAAGTGCGCCCACGCTCGGGGCTGGCGCTCAAGCATGGGGTGACCTGCCTCAACACGCCCGGCACGATCGACGCTGATTATCGCGGCGAAGTAAAAGTGATCCTGATCAATCTCGGCCAAGAGCCATTCACGATCACGCGCGGCGAACGCGTTGCGCAAATGGTAATTGCGCCGGTGACGCAAGGCGCATGGGATGTAGTCGACGCGCTGGGAGAAACCGCGCGCGGCACGGGCGGCTTTGGCTCGACTGGCCGCGGCTAACGACGACGCAAGCCGATAAAGCTCCGATTTTTCCGACGACGGCGCGGCGCTTCTTCTTCGGACAATTCCTCATTGTCGTGTGACGGTGCGCGATCGTTAGCAGCGACGGCACGCTCAAGGGCTTGGCGATCGCCCTGCTCCAAATGCACGGCTGAGCTTTCAGCGCGCGCCGCTTCGATCGAGCGTCGGAACGCGACTGGATGCGCCATTGCCGGAAAGCGAATGACCGCGTCGCCCGTGCCCGTCACGAGGACGTGGCCGTAGCCAGAAATCCGCGCGATCAAAGATTGTTCGAGGATGACGCCTTCGACGCTCTCCACCGAGAGCTCCTGCGTGCGACGGTTCAGCCAACCGGTCTTGAGGATCACGCGCCGGTTCGTCACGGCAAAATCCGTCGTCGACATCATGATCCACGAGCGGAAGAACATGAAGATGCCGACGATGATGATGCCAAGGAAGATCAACGCCGCCCAGGCGCCAACCCAGAATATCTTCGGCCATTGGCCGCGCTGAAGAATGACCTCGCCCGGGGCGAGACTCTCATCAATATATCGCATGCGAGGTGAACGCGCGCGGCGTTACGGCGTTCCTTGCTGGAACTGACCCACTCGACGGGGCGCGAGGTGCGTGCATAAGTTTGCGCTCTGGGGAGGCAACAATGCGCGCTTTGATCTTCACAATCGTCTTGGCCGCGATCGGCATTGGCGGCTATTTCGCGTACCGGCAAATGGCGCCAGCGGCTGACGAGCCGGGCTTGTTCGAAGAGACCGTGCGAGCGCCGCTGCCTACGGCGGCGCGCGACTGCCTCACCGAAAACGCCGTCTACGAATACAATGACGATCGTCGGTTGCAATTGCGCTTCCGCCGCATGCCGGGACCGACGAACGGCGTCGAACTGGCGGAGTTCGAAGGGCGCCGGATCGGCAACATGGCGTTCGTGGTGCATATCACGTCGCTCAACACCGACTACGTATTCACGCCGCAGAATAATTACGAGCGCGGCCCCTTTCACGTTAGCACCGCAACTTACGTGCGGCCCGAGCGTGGCGGGCAAAACATGCAAGTGTTCTTGTTCGACGAGGACATGCACTATCTGAACGCGCTGCCGCGCAACGACACGCCCGCGCCGGGCTATGTGATGATGAACGGCATCCTGCCGATCCTCGTGCGTGATCGCATCGATCAGCCGCCTGGTGTCTTCCGCTTCCAGAGCTGCGAAACGCCTGCGCCAGCAACACCGGCCACACCTGCGCCGTAAGCGGCTTGGCCTTATTGGAACTCAGGCGCGCTTGCATTACCTAATGCGCGATGAGCGTTGAGATCGTGAGCGTAGACGTGGTGCGGCCATGAGCTTTTCCGCCGATGAGCGCGAACGCTATGCGCGTCACATTTTGCTCAAGGAAATTGGCGGGCCGGGTCAGCAGAAGCTGAAGGCGGCGACAATCGCCATTGTCGGCGTCGGCGGCCTAGGCGCGCCAGCGGCGCTTTATCTCGCAGCCGCCGGCGCGGGGCGCCTGCGCCTCATTGATCACGACACGGTGGCGCTCTCCAATCTGCAGCGACAGATCATCTTTACGACGGAAGACGTCGGCGCGCCGAAAACAACCAGCGCCAAAAACGCGCTGACATCGCTCAATCCGAATGTTGAGATCGATGCACGCGCCATCCGGCTCGACGCCGGCAATGCAGAAGCCGAACTGGAGGGCGCTGACCTCGTCCTCGACGGCACGGACGATTTCGCCACGCGTTTCGCGGTGAACGAAGCGTGCCATGTGCGCGGCATGAGCTTGATCTCCGGCGCAGTGGGCCGTTGGGACGGGCAAGTGTCGACGTTCAAGTCTGGATCAACGAGGCAGCGGCCGCCCGAGCAACGCCTGCCCTGCTATCAGTGCTTCGTCCCCAACGCGCCGCCAGATGCGGAGACGTGCGAGCGTACCGGTGTCGTCGGCGCGCTCACTGGTGTGATCGGCGCAATGATGGCGCTCGAAGCGATCAAAGAAATTGCAGGCGCCGGCAAGAGCTTGGCCGGACGCGTGTTGCTCTATGACGGGCTCGCCGCGACCGCCCGCACAATTGCATTGAAGCGCGATCCTCGTTGTCCAGTGTGCGGCCATGACTGAAAACATCTGGCGCGAACGTCTCGTCGCTGCGGCGCGGCGGGATCTGGAAACACGCACGCGGCTCGCGCGGTCGGGCGTGCTATTCAAGGGTTACCACCCAGAAATGGAAGCCGTGCATGCTGAAAATGCAACGCTACTAGGCGAAGCGTTCGATGCGCTCGGCTGGCCTGGCCGCGACACGCTCGGCGACGAAGGCGCCGCAGCGGCGTTCGTGATCCTGCAGCACGCCATCGGCCATCCCGCTTTGCAGAGACGCGGCCTTGAGCTGATGCTCGACGCCATTCCGCTTGGTCACGCCAACGCGCTCGACGCCGCCTATCTCTCGGATCGCATCGCCATCTTTGAAGGCCGCGAGCAAACCTTCGGCACGCAATTCGATTGGGACGCGAACGGACAACTCTCGCCCGCCCCGACGCGCGACGAAGCCACGCTCGACGCCCGCCGCACCAGCGTGGGTCTGCCGCCCATTGCTGAAGTCATCGCGGAAATGCGCGCCCGCGCCGCTGCGGAAGGCGATTCCGCGCCCGCCGATCTCGCCACACGCCGGCAAGAATACGAGGCATGGGCCGTCCGCGCCGGCTGGCGCGCTTGATTTCGCCGCCACGCACGCCACTCTAGCGGCGACGGAGGGTGGACATGCTGCGGTGGATTTTTGGCGGACTTCTGACGCTTATCGGGATCGTGGCGGTGATTGCCGTCGCTGCATACTTCACGTTGAAGCGCGACGACATTCCGTACGAGACGCTCGCGTCACGCTATGAAAGCGCGGCCTCGCGCTATGTCGATCTGCCCGGCGGTATCCGCATGCACTATCGTGATGAGGGCGAGCCGACTGCCCCGGTGCTCCTGTTGGTGCACGGTTTCTCGGCCTCGCTCCACACCTGGGAGCCTTGGGTAGAACGGCTCTCCACCGGATGGGAGGGCATCAACAATTATCGTGTCATCTCAATCGATTTGCCGGGACACGGCCTGACGCGCGCGCCGGCCGGCTATCAAGGCTCGATCGAAAATTTCCGCGGCGCCGTTGAAGCTTTCGCACGCACGCAAGGTCTGGATCGCTTCATCCTCGCGGGCAGTTCGATGGGCGGCAATGTCGCGTGGGAATATGCGCTGGCGCATCCCGAGCAGGTACAAGGCTTAATCCTCGTGGACGCCGCAGGCTGGCAAGAGACGCGCGAAGAGTTCGCGGAAGATCCGCCCGTCTTCAGAATTTTGCGCAGCCCTGTTCTGGGTCCGCTCCTGCGCGATCTCGATAACACCAATCTGGTCCGCGGCGGCCTCGAGGCGGCATTCGTCGATCCGGCGTTCGTCACCGACGCAATGGTGACGCGTTATTCCGAAATGGCGCGCGCGCCCGGCCATCGCGACATCCTGCTGCAGATCACGCTTGGTTTCCGCGAACGCAATTACGCGACGCCGGAACGTCTCGCGGCCTTGCAGATGCCGGTGCTGGTCATGACCGGCGCGCAAGATCGCATCGTGCCGCCCACGCACGCCCAGCAATTCGCCGACGCCATTCCCGGCGCGCGCCTCATCAGCTTCGAGAATATCGGCCACGTTCCGCAGGAAGAAGCCGCCGACGCTTCCGCGCTCGCGGCGCATGAGTTCATGTATGAGGTGTTGGCGGAAGAGCCGGTGTGCGCAGCGGAGGCGTGTTAACGGCGCAACGTGGACGCGCTTGTTGGCGTGCGATATGAGGCCTGACCATCATCTAGCGCGACGAGACCAACACCGTGTTCTACTTGAAAGCCGCCCTCCCCAACACGTCGCCAGAGACGCTGGCGCAAGCGCGCAAACAACTCAACGCGTTGGAGCTGACACAAGCCGAAGCTTTCACGGCGTGCGTCACGAAGGTTCTCCGCGAAGATCTCGGGTACCGCGTGTCGGTCGAGACCGATCTGCCGCAACTCGGCAATGGCGAGCCCATCCCGATGTGGAGCTACAGCATCGTCGAGTATCTGATGGGGATCGATCTGCGCGACGTTGATTGCCTCGAACTTGGCGGCGGTCAGTCCACTTTGTTTCTCGCCAAGCGCTGCAAGTCGGTGACGGTGATCGAGAACAATCAAGCTTGGATGAGCAAGCTTGTGGCGCGCAACACGCCAGGCGTCAGCGCGCAGTTTGCTCAGCCGGGCACGATGCCGCAGCTCATGGCGACACTGCAGCGTCAGTTTCAGTTCATCTCGATCGACCCGGGCGAGAATCGTTACGCATGCGCTAAGGCCGCCATTCCACTCTTGAGCGATGACGGGTTGATAGTGCTCGACAATTCCGAATGGTACGCCAACACGGCGGCGTATCTGCGCAGCGCCGATCTCATTCAAGTCGATTTCCACGACTTCCGACCCGTGCATCATTATCGCACGACCACCAGTCTCTTCTTGAAGCCAAACTTCAGACCGAAGCCGCTGGGCGCAACATTACCTTTGACTCCGATCGGTGGACGTGTCGTCGACGTCAACAATTGGGATCTAGCCACCTAGGCGTCACGCAAGCTTTGCGCGGAAGGATTAGCTAGGCCCATGCTTACGTCACGCCGCACGCTGATCGCCCTCACCGGCGCCGCTTTCACAGCGCCCCGCCCCGCATGGGCGCAAAACCTCTCGCGCGGCATGTTCACGCACGGCGTCGCCTCCGGCGATCCGCTACCGGACGGCGTCATCATCTGGACGCGCTTCGTTGGCGTTGATGGCTCAAACATCGCCTGGGAAATCGCGGAAGACGAAAGCTTCATGCGTGTGACACAGCGCGGCGAAGCACGAGCATCTTTGGCGAATGATTTCTGCGTAAACGTCGATGCGCGTGGGCTCGCGCCAGACCGGCGATACTTCTATCGCTTTCTCTCCGGCAGCGAGCCATCACCCACAGGCCAGACACGCACAGCGCCCGTGCGCGGCGGCGAGAGTCTTTCTGTTGGACTGGTGTCATGTTCGAACTTCGCGTTCGGCCATTTTCACGCCTACGGCCACCTCGCCGCGCGCGATGACATCGATCTCGTGCTGCACACCGGCGATTACATCTACGAATATGGTCACGGCGATTATCCGAGCGCCGCCGAAGCGGTCGCGGGCCGCACGTTCGATCCGGCGCACGAGATCGTCACGCTCAACGACTACCATCAGCGCTACGCGGCATACCACACAGACCCGAACCTCCTGGAGTTGCGGCGGCTGAAGCCGATCTCCTGCGTGTGGGACGATCACGAGATCGCCAACAATGCCGCTGCGGGTGGGGCGCAAAACCATCAGCGCAGCGAAGGCCTTTACGTCGATCGCGTCGCGAGCGCCGCCAAAGCGTATTTCGATTGGCTCCCCATCCGGCGACCCAATCCAACGGGCGCGCGTATCTATCGCCATCTCGATTGGGGCGATCTCGCGCGCATTCTGTTGCTCGACACGCGGATCGCAGGTCGCACGCGACAGCTGGATTATCAACGGGCGCTGAGCTTTCGCTTACTGCAAGACGACGAAGGCGCACGCGCCGCCATCGAAGAGTTTCGCCACACGCAACTTAACGACCCAGCGCGCACTATGCTCGGGATCGAGCAAGAAGCATGGTTTGCGGACGCGCTGGCCCAATCACGCGAGCGCGGCCAGACTTGGCAGATCGCGGCGCAGCAAGTCGTGATGGGATCGCAAATCGTCGGACCCGGCGCGAGCGCGATGGTCTCCCCAGACGCGCATGGCAACACGCGGCGCTTCATCGGCGTTGGCGAACGCTTGGGTAGCCAAGGCATGCCGTGGAATCTCGACGCCTGGGACGGCTATCCCGCTGCACGCGCGCGCTTCCTGCAGGCCAGCACCGCAAACGCCAACAACGCTGTCGTGCTCGGCGGCGACAGTCACAATTGCTGGCTCAATAATCTTCCCAACGAAGAAGACTCGCGCTTAGCGGCGATCGAGTTCGCGGGAGGGAGCATCACCTCGCCCGGCGTCGAACGCCCGCTCGCGGCCGCGGCACCCGGCGCACGCGAGACTTTGATGCGTAACGCCAATACGCACCTTGCTTGGTGCGATGTGACCAATCGCGGCTATGGCGCGCTGCGCTTCACGCGCACGACGTGCGAAGCCGAATGGGTGGCGTTCTCCGACGTACGCAGCCCCGAGGCGACGCCGCCTTCCATCACGAGGTTCGTCTCGGAAGCTAGCGCAACCTCCGGCCCTGGCGGTTGGTCGCCCGAGTCGATTGAGATCCGCCACCCGCGCTAGTCATGGGCCCTTGCATCGCGGCGCGACGTTGGCCATGCGTTTGTCATGACCGATTGGCTTCGTGGCGCTGTCATCTATCAAATCTACCCGCGCTCGTTCTGCGATAGCGATGGCGACGGCGTCGGCGATCTTAAGGGCGCGATCGAGAAGCTCGACTACATCGCCTCGCTCGGCTGCGACGCGGTTTGGCTGTCACCGTTCTTCCGTTCGCCGATGAAAGACTACGGCTACGATGTCAGTGACTACACGGATGTCGATCCACTGTTTGGCTCGATCGCCGATGCCGATGCGCTGATCGAGCGCGCGCATGCGCTCGGCCTCAAAGTAATTATCGATCAAGTTTGGTCGCACTCATCGGATCAGCACGCCTGGTTCACTGAGAGTCGCGCGAGCCGCGATAATGCGAAAGCCGATTGGTATGTCTGGGCCGACGCCAAGCCGGACGGTTCGCCGCCGAATAATTGGCAAGCCATGTTTGGCGGCTGTGCGTGGACGTGGGACGCGCGCCGGAGGCAGTACTACCTGCACAATTTTCTCTCGGAGCAGCCCGATCTCAACGTGCGCAATCCGGTGGTGCAGGATGCGCTTCTGGATGTCGCGCGCTTCTGGCTTGATCGCGGCGTTGACGGCTTCCGGCTCGATGTCGTGAACTTCTTCATCCACGACGCGCAGCTCCGCGATAATCCGCCGATCACCACACTGAAGCGCGCGCCGCCACGTCCGCACCAATTTCAGCGCCACCTCTATAGCCGCACCCAACCGCAAACGCTTGCGTTCATCGCGCGGCTGCGTGCATTGCTCGATCGGTATGGCGCAATGGCGGTTGGCGAGATTGAAGATGAAGAACCACTGAAGGTTCAACGCGATTACACGGACGGCCCCGATCGCCTGCACACAGCCTACTCATTCTTCCTGCTGCGCCAACGCGGGATCATCCCGAGTGTTATCGCGAATGCAATGGCGCAGTGGGAAGGCGCGCGCGGTTGGCCGTCATGGTCGTTCTCGAACCATGACGTAACGCGCTTCCCGACCCGCCTCGCCGGCGATGATCCGCAATGGACAAAGCTGATGATGGCGCTGTTGCTGTCATTGCGCGGGACGACCTTTCTGTATCAGGGCGACGAACTCGGGTTGCCGCACTCGGAAGTGCCGTTCGAGCGCTTGCGCGATCCTGAGGCGATTGCGTTCTGGCCAAGCGGTATCGGCCGCGACGGCGCGCGCACGCCAATGCCGTGGAAGCGAAACGCCAATATGGCCGGCTTCACTGATGCGACTGACGCGTGGCTGCCGCTCGATCCGCGCCACGTCGAACTAGCCGTCGATGCGCAAGAAGGCGACGCGGACTCGCTGCTAGCTTTCACCCGCCAAGCGATCGCGCTCCGCAAGCAAAGTGCCGCGCTACGCGAAGGCGCGTTCGTGTTGCTGGAAGCGACCGAAGCAATTTTGGCGTTCGAGCGGAGCGCCGGCGATGCGAAGGTGCTCTGCCTCTTCAACCTCGGCCCTATCCCAGAGACCTGGCCACTGCCGTCGGGCGTCGTGGTTAAACTCGCGATCGGCGAGGTCAACTTGGGCGGCGGCGGTGTGACGCTGGGCGCGTTTTCCGGGCTTCTGGCCGCTCTCTGAAGCGAACGGCGTGGTCAAGGTAACCGAGCTTACATTATTACGCTTCGGCATGACGCCGACACGCAGAACGCTGGATCGGAAATCGGCGCAACTACGGAATCCAGCACTCTGAGTATGAGCACACCGAGTTCGAAGGCATCGGCGAGGCCGGCACGATTCAATAGCGAAGGCCGGATGCGCTCGTCCTTCCTCAAAAACGATCTCGCTTTGCCCGGCCGAAACTTTCGGCTGACGGTGCTGACGAGCTTCTGAAACGAAAAAGGGCCCGGCGATTTGCCGGGCCCTTCCAGTTTCGAGCGTTAGCGACGATTAGCGGAAGCGGATCGTCACAGCGGTACGGCGGTTCAGCGGCTCGCGCACGCCATCACGCGTTGCTTGGGCGAGTTCGGTTTCGCCACGTGCTTGCGTTTGGATCGTGCCCGCGCCGATGCCGCGCGCGACGAGTGCGTCGCGTACGATGCCAGCACGGCGTTCCGACAGACCTTGGTTGTAAGCCGTCGAGCCCGACGTATCGGTGTGGCCGATAACAGTGACGCCATTCACGTTACACTGACGCGCACGCGCAACAGCTGCATCGATGGTTTCAGTCGCGGCCGCATTGAGGTTCGAGCGATCCCACTCGAAGTACACAACGAAGTCAGACGCCGGGCACGCAACCGGCGGCGGTGGTGGCGGTGGGGAAACAGGAACCGGCGGCGGCGGTGGTGGTGGCGGTGCGGCGGCGGCAGCGAACTGCCAACGCAGACCAACGGTCACAGCTTGATGTTCGTACGAGACGTCAGTCGGACCATCGATGTCGAGTTCGAGGTCATCCATGACGAAATAGCGATAGCCGACATCAATTGTCGCGCGTTCACTGACCGCAATGCCGACGCCGACCATGGCCTGGTAAGCAAGACCGGAATCATCGAGGTCGTCAAAGTCGAGTTGGCCGTAACCGACACCGGCGCCGATGTAAGGCTGGAAGCGGCCGCCGCGGTTGAAGTCGTAGAAGACATTGAGCATGCCCGCGAGCACCTCGGCATCTTCGTCGAACACATCGACTTCGTTGTTGCGCCACGAGAGTTCGGCGTCGGTACGGAAGCCATTCTGGAATGCGTAACCGAGTGCGGCGTCGGCCATCCAATCGTCTTCGAGATCGAATTCGGTATCGAACGCTTCGACGTTTCCATCGACCGAATAGCCGGCATCGGCGCGGCCGTACCAACCTTCAGTAGCGGCGGCTGGTGCTGCGGTAAGGCCGCAGATCAGCGCTGCGACTGCGAGAGTCTGCAAGAGCTTTTTCTTCATGATGTTTCCCCTGGGAGCCAGCGACGCAAACGCGTGCGGGAATGGCCGGGAAAGTAGGCCTCGAATGCTTGTGCGGTAAGGGTTTTCGCGCGCGACGCGAACGTTTTATTGTGTGCTTGGAAAGATCAAGCCGAACGAGCCAACCACCGGATTTGCAGCGCGCATGACTGCACCATTTGATGGGAACTCACGATCTCCGATTGCGTTGACCTCTCCACTCGCGCTCGACACAAACTGCATTTGTGTTCGACACGTCGATGCATACTGCAACGCGCCGCCATTCCAGTTTGAGACCCAACCCCCGTAATCCCACTCAAAACCATAGAGTTGGAACGCGCGGCCATTCATCCGCTCAACGTCCGCGAGTGAAGTGCCACTGGTGTAACCTTCGCTACCCCGCCACTGCGTGCCGGCATCGGCGATCATGATGCTCGCTAGACGCTGTCCATCCAAATCCCAGCCGATCTCCATGCGGTTGCTCGGATTGTTGGCGAACACGATGGTGGCTTCGTATGTGTCGCCCTCTGCGCCATTGCGTGTTTCGACGCTGATATTCTCCGCGCCGAAGCGCTGTGCCAAAGTTGCAGGTGTGAGTGACGCAAAACCTTCACACGAGAGCACTAGCTCCTGGGCCGGGCCGTCGGTGGTTTGCGCAGCGTCTGGCGTTGACGGCGCCTCGGCCGAACACGCGGCGAGAACACAAGCGACAGCAAGCACCCACGCACGCATGACGTCTCCTCAGAGCATCGACGGAATGACGCGATCCGGTGGCTTGTGACCATCGGCGAAGGTCTTGATGTTGATGATGACCTTCTCGCCCATATCGATGCGGCCCTCGATCGTGCCGGAGCCCATGTGCGGCAGCAGCATCACGTTCGAAAGCTTCTTCAGCTTCGGATTGATCGCCGGTTCGTTCTCGAAGACGTCGAGGCCGGCGCCCGCGAGTTCGCCCTTCTCCAGCATGCGCGCCAGCGCGCCTTCATCGATCACTTCGCCACGCGCGGTGTTGACGACATAAGCGTGCGGCTTCAGCAGCGCCAAGCGGCGCGCGGAAAGCAAGTGATAAGTCGCCGGCGTGTGCGGGCAATTCACTGACACGATATCCATGCGCGACAGCATCTGATCGAGGCTATCCCAATATGTCGCCTCAAGCTCCTGCTCGATATGCGCGCTCACCTTGCGGCGATTGTGATAGTGCACTTGCAGGCCAAACGCGCGCGCGCGGCGCGCAACAGCCTGGCCGATGCGGCCCATGCCGATAATGCCGAGGCGCTTGCCCCAAATACGGCGCCCCATCATCCAAGTCGGCGACCAGCCGGTGAACTTGTCCTGCTCGATGATTTTCACGCCCTCAACAATCCGGCGCGGCACCGCGAGGATGAGCGCCATCGTCATGTCGGCGGTATCTTCAGTCAGAACGCCGGGCGTGTTGGTGACAGTGATGCCGCGCTGTACGGCGGTGGCGACGTCGATGTTGTCGACGCCCGCGCCATACTGCGCGATCAGCCGCAGCTGCTCGCCGGCGCGCGAAAGCACCTTGGCGTCGACGCGATCCGTCACCGTCGGCACGAGAACATCAGCGCGCCCAACGGCCGCGACGAGTTCTTCAGTCGTGAACGGCTTGTCCTCGACATTGAGTTCAGCGTCGAACAATTCGCGTAGCCGCGTCTCCACCGGATCAGGCAGGCGGCGCGTGACTACGACTTTGAGCTTCTTCGACGACATTCACTCTCCATAAACCACGATCCGCACGGATCAAAGGCACACCGATTAAGTGGACCTTTAGAGAGCCGTAGCATCATCGTCCTTCCCCTCACATGAGGGGCAAGAACTAAGGTTGGGTAGATGCGCCGAGGGTTTTCCGCCGCGATGATCGCGGTAGCCTCCATTTTTGCCTTGGGCGCCGCGCAAGCGGACACGCCGACCACGGGCACAGACTCGAACTTGCCAGTTCCGCGCTACGTCAGCTTGCGGACGCAAGACGCAAATGGCCGTCATGGCCCAGGCCTCGAACACCCGGTCGATTGGATCTATCAGCGCGTCGGCCTGCCGCTGCAGGTTACTGGCGAGAGCGGCCCGTGGCGCCGCGTCGTCGATCCGGACGGCGCCGTGGTTTGGATTCACGCGCAAAATCTCGATGCACGCCGCATGGCTTACGTGCGCGAAGCCGTCACATTGCGCCGCAATCCGCGCGCTGACGGACGCGCGATCGCGGTTCTCGACCAAGGCGTCGTTGGCGCGCTGACCGGCTGCGAGGGCGATTGGCGTCGCATCGCTATCGGCGGCCGCGTCGGTTGGGTCGAAGCCAGCGCCCTCTGGGGCGCGGAGTGCGAGGGCCTCTAGGAGGCTCAAACCCTTGTTTTCGGTCGCATAGCGCCTCGCCGGCGGCCGCTCCGCCTTGCCCCTGCCGCCTCCTATGTCTAAGCCCAAGCCTTCTCTTTGACGCTTGAGCGAGACCAAAATGGCCGAGCGGCCCCCTTCCTTCTCTTACGAAGACCTGATCGCCTCCGGCGAAGGCCGCCTGCATGGTCCCGGCAACGCGCAATTGCCGCTGCCGCCAATGCTAATGTTTGACCGCATCACCAACGTCACCGCTGAAGGCGGCGACCACGGCAAGGGCGTGATGATCGCGGAATTCGACATCAATCCTGAGCGTTGGTTCTTCGAATGCCATTTCCGCGGCGACCCGGTCATGCCGGGCTGCCTCGGCCTCGACGCCATGTGGCAGCTCTCCGGCTTCTTCATGGCCTGGGCGGGTTCGCCCGGCCGCGGCCGGGCGCTGGGTGTTGGTGAAGTCGCCTTCCGCGGCCAGATCACGCCGAGCACCAAGCTCGTCACTTACGAAATCCATCCCAAGCGCATCATCCAGCGCTCGCTGCACATGATAGTCGCAGACGGCGTCACGAAGGCCGATGGCGTCACTATATATACGGCTAAGGATCTCAAAGTCGGCCTGTTCTCACCGGAACAGCTCGCAGCACAGATGAAGTAACGGAGAAGCGCATGCGTCGCGTCGTCGTCACCGGCATGGGGATCGTCTCCTCGATCGGCAACAATGCGCAGGAAGTTCTGGCTTCCCTCCGCGAAGCCAAGAGCGGCATCAGCGCTGCGCCAGAATACGCCGAAAAAGGCTTTCGCTCGCTCGTGCACGGCCAGCCGAGCATCAAGCCGGAAGACGTCGTCGACAAACGCAACATGCGTTTCATGGGCGAAGGCTCCGGCTGGAATTTCATCGCGATGGAGCAAGCCATCGCCGATGCAGGTCTAACGCCAGAAGAAGTCTCCAATCCGCGCACCGGCATCATCATGGGCTCAGGCGGCCCCTCGGCGCGCGCGATCGTGCTGGCGGCGGACACGGCGCGTGAGAAAGGCGCCAAGCGCGTTGGACCGTTCGCAGTGCCGAAAGCCATGAGCTCGACCGCGAGTGCAACACTCGCAACACCCTTCGAGATCAAGGGCATCAATTATTCGATCAGCTCAGCCTGTGCGACCAGCGCGCACTGCATCGGCGACGCTTACGAGCAAATCCAAAACGGCAAACAGGACATCATGTTCGCCGGCGGCAGCGAAGAGCTGGATTGGACGCTCTCGGTGTTGTTCGACGCCATGGGCGCGATGAGCAGCAAATATAACGAGACGCCGTTCAAAGCCTCGCGCGCTTACGACAAGAACCGCGACGGGTTCGTCATCGCGGGCGGCGCGGGCGTGCTCGTGTTGGAAGAATACCAACGCGCCAAGAAGCGCGGCGCCAAGATTTACGGCGAAGTTGCAGGCTACGGCGCCACCAGCGACGGCCATGACATGGTTGCGCCGTCCGGCGAAGGTGCGGCGCGCTGCATGCAAATGGCGATGAGATATCTCGATCGCCCGGTCGACTATCTGAACACACACGGCACTTCGACGCCGGTCGGCGACGTCAAGGAAATGGAAGCCGTGCGCGCTGTGTTCGGCTCGAAACCGCCGATGATCTCCAGCACCAAATCACTGACCGGTCACTCACTCGGCGCTGCCGGCGTGCAGGAAGCGATCTACTCGCTGCTAATGCTGAACAACGGCTTTGCCTGTGAGAGCGCGCACATCGAAGAGTTGGACCCGGCATTCGAGGATCTTCCGATCCTGCGCAAGCGCGAAGACCGCGAGCTGAATTGCGTACTCAGCAATTCGTTCGGCTTCGGTGGCACCAACGCGACCTTGGCGTTCACGCGCGTCGCCGCCTAAACGCAAACGAGCGCCGGCCTGCTTTCACAGACCGGCGCTCAAAGCGATTCCTTGAGACGAGGGGTAACCCGGCTTTCGGTATCGCCTAACTTAATTTGTGGCGCTCTCAACGGCGTCGCCGGCATTTTCGGCGACGGCCGAAGATTGCTCTTCGATCTGCGCGGTGGCTTGATCCGCTGCGGAGCCAGCTTGTTGGAATGAGCCTTGGCTATAGGCGAAGGCGATGACCGCACCTGCGATCAACACAACGCCAAACAGCATTCCAATGCCAAAGCCGCCCTTCTTCTTCGGGCGCTCTACGACGACGCGCGTATCGACAACATTGCCATTCTCGTCGCGCTCGACGTGGGTTTCGCGGATCTCGGCCATCTCAATCTCCTCATGCGCAAAAGCGCTTGTGGCAGGAACGCCGCGGCCCGCTTGGGGTTCCGGGCGCGGGATGAAACGGCTATAGAGACGCCAAAATAAGGAGTTTTCGAATGGCCGACGAGTGGGTGTTTCCAAAGGGCGAGTTGATGCGCGGCAAGCGCGGCCTGATCATGGGCGTCGCCAACGACAAATCGATCGCCTGGGGCATAGCCAGTCAATTCGCGGCGCAAGGCGCGGAATTGGCCTTCACCTATCAAGGCGAAGCGCTTGAGAAGCGCGTGCGCCCACTGGTGCAATCGATCGGCGCCGACACCATGCTTGAGTGCGACGCCACAAATGACGATCAACTCGACTCAGTCTTTGACGCGCTGAAGCAGAAGTGGGGCAAGCTCGACTTCCTCGTTCACTCCATCGCCTTCTCCGACAAGAACGAACTGAAGGGCTCGTTCGTCGAGAACACCACGCGCGAGAACTTCCTGCGTTCGATGGACATTTCCGCCTTCTCATTCGTCGCCGCCGGCAAGCGTGCGTCGAAGATGATGGAGCGCGGCGGCTCGCTGATCACGCTCACCTATCTCGGGGCCGAGCGCGTTCTGCCGAGCTACAATGTGATGGGGGTTGCGAAAGCTGCGCTTGAAGCATCCATGCGCTACATGGCGCGCGATCTGGGTCCCGACGGCATTCGCGTCAACGCGATCAGCGCCGGCGCCATGCGCACGCTCGCCATTGCCGGCATCCAAGGTGGACGCGGGCTCATTCAAACCGGTCGCGAATGGTCGGTGATGAAGGAAGACACGTCGATGGAAGGCATTGCCGGTTGCGCTCTGTGGCTTTGCTCCGATCTCGGCCGCTCGACCACGGGCGAAGTCGTCCACGTCGATGCCGGTTTCCATATTGTTGGCGTGCCGAGTACCGGCGGCGACGAGTGAGCCGAGCTTAGCGTTCCACGGAACGGAACTTTTCCCTGCGCTGTGCGTACCCCGATACGTCAAAGGACGCAACGGAGTTCCGCATGTCGCTCTACACCGGAGGCGTGCCGCAAGTATCCTGCCCATCCTGCCCGCTGCGCGCCAACGGGCCGTTCAAGGACTACGCTGATCGCGACATCAGCTTTCTGGACGATCTGAAGAAGGATCACCTCGCCGTTTCTGCGGGCCGAGACATTGTCGATGCTGGCGATCCGGATCCGCCGCTCTTCACTTTATTTTCCGGCTGGGCGTTTCGCTACAAGCTGCTCGACGACGGTCGCCGTCAGATTTTGAACTTCCTGTTGCCCGGCGATCCGATCGGCTTTCAGGGCCACATGTTCGACGCGTCGCCCCATAGCGTGCAGACACTGACGGACGTCGAGCTCTGTTCGTTTCATCGCAGCAAAATCTGGGAGCTTTTCCGATCGCACCCCGAGCTTGCCTTCGACCTGACATGGCTGACGGCGCGCGAAGAGTGCCACGTCGATGAAAACCTGTTGTCCGTCGGCCGCCGGAGCGCGGTCGAGGCAGTGGGCGCGCTTTTGATCCATCTCTACAAGCGCGCCGAAGCGTTGAAACTGCACCGCAATGGCGGCGTCGAGTTTCCGCTAACGCAAGTGCACATCGCGGACGCGCTTGGGCTGTCTTTGGTTCACACCAACAAGTCGCTGCGCAAGCTCAGCAAGATGGGCATGCACGAAATCAAAAATGGTGTGCTGACGCTGACCAACGGACGCGCTCTGGAAAAGCTCACGCAGTTGTTCGATGAGCCCGTAAAGCTAAGACCGCTGCTCTAATTATCAGACGCGCCGCTTTGCGCTTCGGCCAACACGGCGCGCGCATCCTCGACATCAATCGCCGCCGCCATCAGCCGCCAGCCATGCTCCATCATGGACGGATCGAATTCCGCCATCAGCACATTGAACTCCGGCAACAACGTCTCGATCCCGGCGCTCTGCAGCACCGATTGCGCGACGACGGCCTCGGGGCGCGACGAAAAACGGGCGACGATTGCGAGTGCTGGCATGCGGATAAGTCTAGCGCCATTCACGGCGAAAAATGGACAAAGGGCGCCAGGGCGTGCGCGCCGCGCGACTGCTTCAGTCCGGCTCTTTCGGCCCCCGCTGACCGGGCTGCCCTTCCTTCGGGCGTTCAATCGCGTTGTCGATCTCGATGCCGTCGATGTCAGGCGTTTCATCTCCAGGCGGCTTGACGCGCTCCGGCTCAACGCGGCCACGTCCAGGCTGAATAACGTTCTTCTGTAAATCAGCCATGAGATCGCTCCTCGCAACCAACTGCGCGAGAGCTGCCATGTTCCGGCAGCGCTAAAGCTCAGCGTCTTTCTGCAGCGTTCGCAGCACCTCGTGCGCCGCTTCAACTTCATCGTCGATGACGAAAATCGGCCAACCACCCAGCACGCCGGTAAAACCTTGCGCCGCGACCAGGCCCTGCTCCGGCATGAACGCGCCAACGCCGGCGGCTTCAAGCGCCGAGCGAACGACGACAGCCTCGGGTAGGCTTGAGAAACGGGCGAGCATTACAACGGCCATGAGCACAGTCTAACCAAGTTGGGCGAAACGAAGTGCTATTCTTGCGCCATAAGCAAAAGCCCGCGATAGAGCGGGCCGGCGCGGGGATGCAGCGCCAATTGGTTCTCGTACTCGGCCATCACCTCGCAGTAGCGACGCTCGCGGCCCGCCATATCGCTCGTGGCGGCGAGAAGCGCCATGTCCTCTTCGGGGATCGTGATGCGCATCTGCTCCCCGATGGACGCCAAAGCTTCTGTCAACTCCGCGGCGCTCAACGTCTGCGGACGTTCATCGTCGTTCGCGCGGAAAGCCGCTGCGAATATCTCCATCCGCGCCTCGCCCAACTGCCTGCCCCGTACCGGCATATCGCGGATCTGCTGTTCGGTAAGGTTGGGCGCCTGGCCATTACCAATGGCAAAGCATGCTTGCGGCGCGAAATCGGCGAACATCAGCAATGTGTCGCGGGTGTTCTGTTCGAGCGCGACAATGTCCGCGTCGGACAGATGAGGTAGGCGCTCGACGACGGCGGCGCCGAGGCTGCGGCCAGCGTGCTCCACTGCAGCGACAAGAGACCCGTCCTCGGCTGCTTCACGTGCGCCCGAGACGAAAACTGCGAAGCCTTGCGGATCAGCGTCTTGCCACGCCTGTGCCATTTCGCGCGTCGCAGGATTGGCAAGGAGCTGACGCTCAACGGCTTCATTGGTCGGCGGCAGTTCGACCTTCGTGGCGACGTTGAGCCCGACCATTAAGGCGGCAACGATTACCACCGGCCAGCGCGCCGCGCGCCACGTTTCCGGAAGCAAGGACCACAAGCCCCACGCGATCGCCCCACCGACGAGTGCACCGACACCAAACAATACGAGATTCATCTAGCCCCGCCCCGCCTACGCTCGCGAAGCCGCGATCCTAGCGCGCCTGCGTCAAACAAAAAGCCCGCCGCTTGCGCGACGGGCTTTCCGTTTGCGTTTGACGCTAGAGCTTACTCGCCCGAGCTTTCGCGGCGCGGACGGTCGCGGCCGCCGCCCCGATCGCCACCACGACGTGGACCGCGATCGCTGCGTTCACGGCGCGGACCTTCGTCCAGCGCTTCTTCGCCCATCTCGGCCGAGAGATCGGCGCCGGTGGCTTGATCGACGACCTTCATCGAGAGCTTCACCTTGCCGCGATCGTCGAAGCCCAAGAGCTTCACCTTCACGATGTCGCCTTCCTTGACCACATCGCCCGGCTTCTCAACGCGCTCGCGCGCCAGCTGAGACACGTGAACGAGGCCGTCCTTGGCGCCGAAGAAGTTCACGAAGGCGCCGAACTCCATCACCT
>CAYZIJ010000051.1:7502-18609 GCA_964478365.1 uncultured Terricaulis sp. | reverse complement strand
TAACTTGGTCGCGCACGGCCATCACGGTTTGCAATTGCGTTTCCGCAGCAGCGATGGCGGTGACAACATCAACAATGTCGCCACGTCCCGCTGCAACTTGCATAGCCTGGCCTTCGGCAGCTTGCGCAGATTGGCCTGCATCGCGAATGGCGTTCTGGAGAATATTGCCAAAGTCGATGCTGTCGCTAGCGCCAACGCCACCGCTGCTCGAAGCGGCGGCAGCTTGTTGATAGGCCCGTGCGGCCGAGACTGGATCGATCGCCATTTATCTATCTCCGCAGCATATCAAGCGCGCGATTGGTCATGGTTCGCGCAGCTTCGATCATGTTCAAATTGGCTTCGTAAGCGCGCGTGGCTTCGCGCAAATCCATCATCTCAACGAGCGTGTCGACATTCGGAAGACGCACATAGCCATCTTCGCCGGCAGCAGGGTGGCTCGGATTATACTCTTCGCGAAACTGGCTCATATCCATCGCAGCGCCACGAACGCGAACGCCTTGAGCGCCAGAGGCAAGCGTCGTGCTCTCAAGCAACGGAATGCGGCGGCGGAAGGGTTCGGCATTGGGATCGGTCCCAGTCGAACTCGCATTGGCGATGTTCTCCGCAGCAACCCGCATACGCACAGTCTGTGCGCGCATGCCCGAAGCAGCAGCAGCAATGGCGGCGTTGATGTCAGTCATGAATTATCTCCCCGGCGCACGTGCAGCCATGCGCACGAGCTCAAGGCCTTTCTGGTAAAGCGCGATGCCAGTCTCAAAAGCCATGCGCGTTTCAGCGGCGCGGGCCATTTGTTCTTCGAGCACGACCGAATTGCCGTCGATCGTCGTCTCGCTATCGTCACGGGTGACGATCGAAACAGATCCCGATCCACCACCCCCAGGCATGTGCCCCGGATTGGTCCGCGCCATTTGCAATCCGCCACCACTACCGGCGGAAGCGATCATGCGCTCAAAGCCGGACGTATCGACATCGCGAGCGCGATAGCCGGGCGTCGAAGCGTTGGCGATGTTTTCAGAGATGAGCCGTTGGCGCTCGCTCAAATTGTCGAGGCGCTGACGGAGCATTCCGAAGAAAGGCGTGCTGGCGAGATCCACGAGGTCCGACTCACGAGGGCTGCAAACTTTGCCTAGTCGAACGGCTTTTGGTTAAGCAGAGCTTAATTTCGAGTCCGAAAATTAAGGTCTCATTTACCAAACCAGCTGAGCCACGGAGACCAAGCTCCAGAATGGAGAGGGTGTCGTGGACTTATTGGACTGGGCGCGATCGTTCTTCGCGCTGATCGTGACCTTGGGCTTGATCCTCGCCGTCGCCTATGGCGCGCGGCGATTGGGGATGCTCCAGGTCGGACCTCAAACACCCAAGCGCATGAAGGTGACGGAGAGCCTGATGCTCGATCCGCGCCGGCGCATGGTGATCGTGCGCTGCGATGACCGTGAGCATCTTATCCTACTCGGACCAGGCGGTGATATCGTGGTGGGCGAACAAGCAGCCAAGGAAGAAGCGATCGCGCCGGAGAGCACGACGTGAGCTCCCCCGCGAAAGACAAACCGCAAAGCGGCATCCGCTCTCCGCGCCACTGGCTCGCGGTGTTTGCCGCATCGCTCGTAATGTCGATGATGATCGGCGCGGGCGTTGCTTACGCTGCGGCGCCGACGATCGCTGTCGATCTCGGCACTGGCGACGGACTGACGGCGCGCGTGCTGCAATTGGCGGCTTTGATCACGGTGCTCTCTTTGGCGCCGTCGATCATCATCATGACGACGAGCTTTGTGCGTATCGTTGTCGTGCTCTCACTGCTTAGAACCGCGATCGGTTTGCAGCAGGCGCCGCCGAACGTCGTCATCGTGTCGCTGTCGATGTTCTTGACCGCGTTCGTCATGCAGCCGGTTTGGCAGCAGGCGTACGAGGCCGGCATCGGCCCGGTGATGGAATCGGAAATGCCATTGGATGAAGCGTTTCCGCGCATCGTGGAGCCGCTGAAGCGCTTCATGGTGGCGCAGACGCGTCAGGACGATCTGGCGCTCTTCATTGACATGGCGCGTTTGGAGCAACCGTTGGCGAGTGCGGAAGAAGCGCCGCTGCGGATCTTGGCGCCGGCCTTCATGATTTCGGAGCTGAGGAGAGCGTTCGAGATCGGCTTTATGCTGTTCATACCGTTCGTGATCATCGACCTCGTGGTCGCGTCACTGCTCATGGCGATGGGTATGATGATGATGCCGCCAGTGACTGTGAGCTTGCCGTTCAAGCTCATCTTTTTCGTGTTGGTCGATGGCTGGCGCTTGGTGTCGGGCAGCCTGGTCGAGAGCTTCTCTTCGGGCGTGCCGCCGGGGGGCTAGCGGCCTTTAGCGTTCGATGCCGAGATCGGCAATGAGCAGCGATTTGAAGTTGTCTTCCTTTCGGCCGAACAGGCCCCGGAAGAACGCGGCAATGGAGTTGAGCATTTTCGTTTCCCCGCTTTGGTCGTTTCCTCGGCGTTTTCTACGTTCGAGAACGGCCAACCGTTCCATGCACGCCTGAATCCAAGATGAGGGAGATTCGGTGTTTTGGATGCTCCGCTGAGAAACTCAATCCGACTGTGACTTCAGCAGCACGGATTCGTCTTTCAGGCGTCACCTTAGGTAGAGCTTTCAGAGACGTAAGCGGGCTGAGCCCGCGACCCTAACCCGACATTAACCAAAGCCGCCGCTCTTGGACGCTGGTCGGCAGAATTTGCCCAGTGAAAGTTGGGGCGGAGCAGGCGATGAGCGGAGCGGAAGTTCTCGATCTCGGGCGCGACGCCATTTGGGTGACTGTGCTCGTGGCGGCAGGGCCGATGATTGTCGGCTTGGTGGTCGGCCTCGTCGTCTCGTTGCTGCAGACGCTGACGCAAATTCAGGAGCAGACGCTCGTCTTCGTGCCGAAGATCCTGTCGATCTTCTTCGCCATCCTGCTTTTCCTGCCGATCATGGGCGGTCTCCTCGGCGGCTTCATGACCGATATCTTCGCCCGCATCGCGGCGTTCTGAGATGAACCTGACGCTCTGGGGTCTTGAGCTTTGGCCGGTGACGCTGCTGTTCGCGCGGACCGGTGCGATGATCATGCTGCTCCCTGGCTTCGGCGAAACGGCGGTGCCGGCGCGTATCCGTTTGGCGTTCGCGCTGGCCTTTGCGATTTGCATCGCGCCTTCGCTGGCGGGACTGATGCCGGTGGCGAAGACGACCGCGATCGGGATGAGCCTGCAGATCATCACCGAAGTTCTGATTGGCGTCATGCTCGGCGGCGCGGCGCGCATTTTGGTTTCCGCGACCGCGACGGCCGGTCAGATCATGGGCCTCGAACTTGGCCTTTCGTTTGCGCAGACCGCTGACCCGACAGCATCGCAATCGGGCCAGTTGCTCGCAGTCTTCTTGAGCATACTCGGCGTGACGCTGATCTTCGCGACCGGCTTGCATCACATGTTTCTGCAAGGCGTCGCCGGATCGTACGAAGTGATTTCGCCAGGAGCCGCAGCGCCGATCGGCGATGCGGCTGAGCTGGCGCTTGAAGCGGTGTCGACGTCGTTCCGCGTGGGCTTTCAGATCGCGATGCCTGTCGTTGCGGCGGGGCTTATCTTTCGCGTGGGGCTTGGCATTCTCTCGCGTTTGATCCCGCAAATTCAGGTGTTTTTCGTCGCCTTGCCGCTGCAAATCATGGGCGGCCTGGTTGTCATCGCGCTTGGTCTTTCGACCGGCATGCTGATCTGGCTCGATAGTCTCGAGCGCTACGCGATGTGGTTGAGGTAGACCATGGCGGGCGCTGATGACGACGATAAGACAGAAGAGCCGACACAGCGAAAGCTGGATCAGGCGCGCGAGAAGGGCGACATCGTCTATACGCCGGAAGTGGGCGCAGCGCTTTCGTTGATGGCTGCGACTGCGATCGTTGCTTTCATGTCGGGGCCTATCTTCACCGAGATGGCGAGTGGCTTCATCACGTTCCTCGCTATGCCGGATCAGCTTTCGTCTGATCCCGCATCTCTGACGGCGATCATGATCAGCATCGCCATGAAGGTCGCGGCGATCTTCGCGATGGCAATGCTGGCGCTGGCGGGCGCAGGTGTTGCGGCGCGCTATGTTCAGGACAGGCCTACATTCACCGGAGAGAAGCTGACGCCCAAGCTTGATAAGCTCAATCCGATCGAGGGCTTCAAGCGCGTGTTCGGCAAGCAGGCCTTCGCGCAGTTCGCCAAGTCGCTGGCTAAGCTCTTTCTGGTTGGCGCAGTCGTGGCGTGGGCGCTCTGGCCGCACGATGCGGAGTTGGAAAATATCTCGCTGCTCGAGCCCGGCGCACTGTTGCCGTTCCTGAAAGACAAGGTGGTCGCCATGCTGATGGCGGCGGCGTGTGCGGCAGCCTTGTTGGCGGCGGTGGACTATGTGTTCACGCGTCAGTCCTGGATGAAGCGTCAGCGCATGAGCATGCGCGAGATCAAGGAAGAGCATCGCCAGCAAGACGGCGACCCGATGGTCAAAGCCAAGCTCCGTCAGATCCGCATGCAGCGTTCACGTCAGCGCATGATGGCGAACGTTCCGCAAGCGAGCGTCATTGTCACGAACCCGACTCACTACGCTGTCGCGCTGAAATACGAAGCCGGGGAGACGCCTGCGCCAATTTGTTTGGCGATGGGCGTCGATGCGGTGGCGGCACGAATTCGTGAACTCGCGCAAGAGCACGATATTCCGATCGTCGAAGACCCGCCTTTAGCGCGGGCATTGTTCGCGACGGCTGAGATCGATCAGCCGATTCCAAAAGAACATTACGAGGCCGTGGCGAAAATCATTGGCTTCGTCATGCGGTTGGCGCGGCGAAGAGGCCGTCGTCGGTCGGCATTATAGGTTGGAGACCGCAATGGCGGATGGCTTAGCACCTGTATCGCACCGTGATCGGCGCCCCGAATCGGGGTCAAGTGCGCCCTTAACAGGCGCGCCCATGACAGATCACGCAGAAACCCAACCACCGCAGCCAGGCGGGCGGCTCGATCCGCTGCAAATCCTCTTTTGGATTTCCGTTGCCGTGGGCGTCGGCGCGGCGGGCGTTGCGATTACGGCCGGGCCGAGCGTCGGCCAAGCGGGCGCGGTGTTGCTTGTCCTGCTCGCTGCGGCGGGCATGGTTTTGTTTTTCTGGTTGTCGCGCGGCGCCGGCCGCAAGCACGGCGCTTTCCCGGAGCGTGGCGCGATTGCTGCGGCTTCGCTGCTTGGCGGACGCAATGAGTTCGCGCTGATCGACGCGCTCGATGAAGCAGCATTGGTGACGGACGGCAATCTTTCGCCACTGACCTCGAACGCAGTCTATCGCGATCTCGCCGAGATGACGGGCGCGCTTGGCGATAGCGATCGTCCGCCGATGATGAGCCGCTTGTTTGGCGCCGACCCGATGCTCTCTGCGCCGATGTTTCGTTTGTCGAAGGCGGCGCAGCTCGGCCAGGTGCGTCGCGAAGAGCTACCAGCGACGGCGGCGATCAATGGCAAGCACACGCGCTTTGAAGCGTCGGTCGGTCCGATGCCGGGCGGGCATGTGTTGTGGCGTTTGCGCGAACTGGGCGTGGCTGAAGCGGGCGACGTCGAAACCGAGAACCGCCAGCTTTTCCTGGACGATTCACCGGTCGGATTCTTCGCTGCGCGCGCGGACGGCACGATGGTTTACATGAACCGCTCGCTCCGTTCAGTGCTGGGCTTGGGCGATGATCCCTCGCTGCTGCGCGTGAAGGACATCGTGAAGGAAGATCCGTCGCGTCTGCTGCGCCGTGATCGGCGCGGGTTTGGCGCTTCGCGTACGAAAGTGACGCTGCGCGGCATCGATGGCCACGAGACGCAAGCATCGGCCGTGTCGTTCTGGCCGGCTGATGACGTTGATGGCGCATCGCGGACGTTTGTGTTTTTCGCTGAAGCTGAAGCGCCTGAAGTGCAGGTCGTGCAAGCGACCGGCGCATCGCAGGGCGAAGAGGGCGTGTTCTCGAACGCGCCGTTTGGCGTTGCAGTGCTGGACGGCATCGATCCGGGTTCAGCGGCCCTGCTTGATAGCAACGCGGCTTTGATGGAAATGACGCAAGGCCGCGCGACGCCGAGTGCTGCGTTCGCGGATTTGTTCGAGGCCTCCGAAGGTCCGAGCGCGCTGGCGCACCGTTTGCGCCAGGCGCTGAACGATCCGATCGAGATCACACTGGCGACCAAGCCGCCGACGGCAGTGCACGTGCATCTGGCGCGCTCCGCTGAAGGGCGGGGCATCGCTTACATCGCGAATGTCAGCCAGCAGCGCGAGCTCGAAACGCGTTTGGCGCAGTCGGAGAAGATGCGCGAGATCGGCGAACTGGCCGCGGGCGTCGCGCACGACTTCAACAATCTGCTGACCGTCGTCATGCAGAATTGTTCGTATCTGCTGCGCCGTCACCCTGTCGGCGATGCGGATTATCCGACGCTGCAGGAAATCTCCGACAACGCCGCGAGCGCCAAGGAGCTCTCCGAAATGCTGCGCGCCTATGCGCGTCAGCAGACGTTCGCGCGCGAAGTGTTTGATGTGGGTGACTTCATCGGCTCGCGTCAGGAGCTGATGCGCCGGATCATGGGCGCGTCGATCCCGTATGAAATCCGCCATGGCCGCGATCTGCCATATGTGAAGGTTGATAAGACGCAACTCGAGCGCGTGCTGATCAATCTCGCGACCAACGCGCGCGATGCGATGACGCCGAAGGATTCGCCGATCCCGAAGGACGGCAAGCTCACTGTGCGCACGTCTGTGATCGGCGCGGAGGCTGCGCGCGGGCTTGGCCACAATCCGATGGAAGACGGTCAGTACGTGCTGATCGAAGTCGAAGACACTGGCTCAGGCATCAAGCCGGAGCACGCGGCGAAAATCTTCCGCCCGTATCACTCGACCAAGGAGGCCGGCAAAGGCACCGGCCTTGGCCTGGCGACCAGCTACGGCATCATCAAGCAATCGGGCGGCTACATCTTCTTCACCTCGAAGCTCGGCGTCGGCACGACCTTCCGCATCTTCTTGCCGGTCTATGATCCGACAGCCGAAGAGCTCGAGGAAATCGCCGCCAAAGAACGCGCGCTCGTAGCACCGCCGCCGAAGGACGTGGCGGGGCGCGGTAAGATCCTCTTCGTCGAAGATCAAACCGCCGTGCGCCGTTCGATCGCGCGCAATCTGAAGGAGTGCGGCTACGAAGTCGAAGAAGCCGAGAACGGCGAGGAAGCGCTCGAAGTGCTCGCGCGTAATCCGGGCGCTTACGACATCATCATCTCGGACGTCTCAATGCCGATCATGACCGGCCCCGAAATGCTGCAAGAAGCCGATCCCGCGTTCATCGGCGACGCCAAAGTGCTCTTCCTCAGCGGCTACGCGCCGGAAAGCTTCAGCCACATGCTGGAGAATTATCCGGTGCATTATATGAGCAAGCCAGTGACGATGGAGCAGCTGGTCGGGCGGGTGAAAGAGCTGCTGGCGGCGGCTTGAGGTCGGATAAGTTGATCTATCCGGACTCTGGGACCCAGAAAGCGAACTCCTTGCATCGCTCCAAAATCGCCGTTGCTCCCGCAAGTGCGGCTATTGCCAGCAGTGCGTCACCTTGATCTCCCAGGTCACCGAAAGCTCCACGTCGATCCTCTTTGGAAATGACAGCTTCGCTCTGTGTCGTGAACCGATGCATCAATTCCAGAGGGGGCGTTTCTAGCATGCCACCTTCCATGTCAGTCTCGACTAGATCGATAGAAAGGCGAACAAGGCGATCATACACCTTCAGAAACTCAATCGGCATTTCACCCGCAACCGCTGATCTTTCTGCAGCGGCTTCCCAATGTTGTCTCGGTGCCGTTGCTCTAAACATGGGAATTATGTGTTCGAACTCCCGTTCGGGCAGTTGCGCCGCCAGCAGGTTGACTGCGTACCCCCACAGAAAGGTCTCCAAGAGGAGCACCGCCGCATGACCCACATTGGAGTTCTGAACAAATAGGATCGGCTCCGCTTGGGCCATAGCAGGGGCGATGAGCTCTTTGCGCCAAAGCGCGTGGTTGTGATACCAAGCATCACTTTGTGGTCGCGGCGTAGGGGGCTGTGGAACGGTTGCCGCCGCGCCGATCCTTCGTAGGATTGCTTCGATCAACGGCGCCTGAGCATCCAACGATGCTTGGCTGACCTCAGCGGCCTGCAGGATATTGAAGGGAGGCGGAATCTCACAGGGCTCCAAGCGGACTTGCAGGAGCTTGTCGCGATCAAAGGCCGCAAGTGCCTCCGCGCGCACCCATTTCGAGGAAATGGCTGCATTTGACCAAACTGCTACTACTAGCTTCGACGCTGCAATTCGGTCGCTGATAGTTCGATCGAATTGGCTGTCTGCGCGGAGTTGTTGGTCGTACCAAGCCCGAACGCCTAGTGCTTCAAGCCGCCTGACGAGATCGGCAACAAAAACGGCGTCTGATCTGGAATAGGAAACGAATACGTCAATCAGGTCTGGGATGTCCCGCGTGTCGATTAGCACTGTGTCTGCGGGTATCAGCAATCCGGTCAGCATTGCATATAGTTGTGCTTGCCCAACGGCAGCGACCTGCACGATCAGCTTGAGTTCGTGTTGTCGATCTGAATCCACGCCGCCGGCCATCGCGCCCGGAACCTCAAGGTAGGCAGGATACACTTGGGAAAGAACCCGGCGCAGCGTTGAGAGATCGAAATCTTCATGCAAGGGAGGGAGCCGTTGAGCTTCAACAACTGACTGCTCAAACGTTGGACGAAGCAACTGCTCGAACATTACAAAGGCCATCTGCGAAGCTCGTAAGCCAAAGGTCAGAGTGATCTCTCGCACGAGTCCTAGAATTTGGTCTTTGCGCGCGTTCTTGTAGTCATGAAGGCTCGCGTGGAATGCTTCCTGGCGCAGCTGTGCCTGTTTATTGGCCGCTAGAGATCTGTACTCGCCCGAGAAGCGGAAGAAGATCGCCCATAGCCAGAGTTCGACGACGATCATCATATCGGGCGATGCGGCCACATTGGCATTGCGCAATGCCGCCTGCCGCATCGCTGGAATGATGTACCGGTTGCGCCAGCCCACCGCTTTAAGCGCGTCAAACATTCTGATGAGCCTTCGATCTGCGCGATAGTTTTATCGGCAGGGACGAACCTGTCTAGGCACGCTGAGCAAGCTGGCGGCCTTTAATCCCTTCGGGCGGGGAGGAGTCGCTGGCGGCACAATTTTTTTGCAGAGAGCCTACGAGCAGCCTTCAACGTACTGAATGCTTGCCCCACCAGCTTGCACGGCAGTGACAACGCCTTGCGCATTGGTTTCGTAGCGAATGCCACGCGCAGCTGCGTTTTCGGTGTAGCCGTTGGCGGCTGGCGCGTTCGCGGTCCAGACGGTGATGTATTCAGCGCCTTCGACGTAGCGATGCGCTTGGGTCTGCGCGTCGGCGCCGTAGGCGGTTTTGATCTCGGCCGCATTTGAGCCGACGCCGAAGCCGCGATCGGTGCGGAGTTCGGTGTTGCGCACGATGATCGAGGTGAGCAAGCCGCGCTCGATCATGACGAGTACGCCTTCAGGCGTGCTGGCCGGATGATAGAGATCGCACGCGGCGGGATCCGCACTACCGACAGCATTCGGGTTCGCATCATCGCCGACAGCGGCAGTCACTTCAGCGCGCGTCATGCCGATGCGCAGTCCATTCCAGCCTTCAGACGTGATCGCGTTCGCATCGACTGCGGGCGCTTCTGCGGCCGGCGGCTCAGCGGGCGGGGTGACAGTTGTCGTTTGGCCGCAAGCGGCGAGAACGAGGACGAGCGCGGTTGTGGCGAGCAATCTCATGGGAATCTCCTTCAAGCCTGAACGGCGCGACTGGGGGGAGGTTCCATCCATGTGCCTTATTGCGCGCCTCCGCTCCGCGCTTATTTTGCCCGTATGAGAAAACTCATCGCCCTCCACGACGCGCCGCGCCCGCATTGGGTGGGCGATGGCTTTCCGGTGCGCTCGATGTTTTCGCCGCAGACGCACGGCGCGGCGGTGAGCCCGTTCATCCTGCTCGATTACGCGCAGCCTTATGAGTTTCAACCCGCTGCGCAAAAGCGTGGCGTTGGCGTGCATCCGCATCGCGGCTTCGAGACGGTGACCATCGTTTATAACGGCGAAGTCGACCACCGCGACTCCACCGGCAATGGCGGACACATCGGGCCGGGCGACGTGCAATGGATGACGGCGGCGTCCGGCATTCTGCACGAGGAGTTTCATTCGGCCGCGTTCACGCAGAATGGCGGTACGATGGAGATGGTGCAGCTTTGGGTGAACCTGCCGGCGAAAGATAAAACCGCGCCGCCCGGCTATCAGACTTTGCTCGATGGCGAGATCCCGTCTGTCGCGTTGCCGGATGAAGCAGGGCGCGTGCGCGTGATCGCGGGCGATTATCTGGGCGCGCGTGGGCCTGCGAAGACGTTCACGCCGATCGATATTGGGGACGTGCGCTTGAACGCTGGCCGAAAGGCAGAGTTTGCGCTGCCGGAAGGGCATACGCTTTTGGTGTTGGTGCAGAGCGGCGACGTGAAGCTCGATGGCGAGCGCGTGGGCGGCGCATCGCAGCTCGCACTGTTCGAGCGCGACGGCGGTGCGATTGCGCTGGAAGCGGTGAGCGATGCGAAGCTGTTGATCATGAGCGGAGCGCCCATCAACGAACCTGTCGTGCAATACGGGCCGTTCGTGATGAACAGCGAAGGCGAGATCCGTCAGGCGATTACGGATTTCAACGCCGGGAAGTTCGGCGATATGGCGGCGTTTAGTTAGTTGCGGATTTCATCTATGATCGTGGTGTGCTGCACACTCTGTTCTTCGCAACGATTGCGCTCGTCTCGATAGCCGCTGGATTGGCGATGGTTACGAAGCATGAGCGTTGGTGTCGACGCCTGGGCGTTAGCAAGGCGGCAGAGACGCCGGTGCTGCCTGGTTTGACGCTGCTTATGGGCGTCGTCATTGCGGCGTTAGTCGTATTCAGAGTCCTGAACGAGCCGAACGCTCTGGGTTAGCGCCCAGTCGGACGCTGGCGCTTCGCAGCCAAGATCACGAGCTTTTCGCTCGGCGGATAAACGACAACGCCGCCATCGGCGCCGGTGACGAGCACCATGT
>CAYZIJ010000051.1:0-7402 GCA_964478365.1 uncultured Terricaulis sp. | reverse complement strand
TCGCTCGGCGGATAAACGACAACGCCGCCATCGGCGCCGGTGACGAGCACCATGTCTGGACTGGGCTTTTGGAGCTGGCCGGCAGGGCGGGAGATCGCGGCGGTCTTCACGCGATAGGAGGTGACGCCCTCCAGCGTGGCCGGATGGCGGTTGTCAGGCGGCAGTGGCGACAGTGACTGAGCCATGGGGCGCCGATCCTCTCCCTTTCCCCCTCCGATACGATTAATGCCTCGAACGGCGGATAACGGAATAGGTCTTGGGCTGTTGCACGCCCCGGGCCACTACATCTTCCACGTTCTCATTTATCGCGTCCAGCCTCGATGTTCTGCTTGTGTTCTTAGAACAAACGCGGTACATTTGATTCCTGATTGATGCGGCGTCCGGGTCGGTGGCGCGAGCCCTGGACTCAGGGCCTAAGGGAGGCGGAAACCATGGCTAAGCTGAAGCTTGTTGAGGCGAATGTGGAAACTGACAAGCAGAAGGCTCTGTCCGCCGCTCTGAAACAGATCGACCAAGCCTTCGGCAAAGGCTCGGTCATGCGCCTCGGCGAAAAGCCGGTCGTGGAGATCGAAGCGATCTCGACCGGATCGCTCTCGCTCGATATCGCGCTCGGCATTGGCGGTCTGCCCAAGGGCCGCATCGTTGAAATTTATGGCCCGGAAAGCTCGGGCAAGACGACGCTCGCGCTGCACTGCATCGCCGAAGCGCAAAAATCGGGCGGCGTTTGCGCCTTCGTCGACGCCGAACACGCGCTCGACCCGATTTACGCTCGCAAGCTTGGCGTCGATCTCGACGATCTGCTGGTCTCGCAGCCGGACACGGGCGAGCAAGCGCTCGAAATCACCGACACCTTGGTGCGCTCGGGCGCGGTCGACGTGCTGGTCATCGACTCGGTCGCGGCATTGACGCCGCGTGCTGAAATCGAAGGCGAGATGGGTGATAGCCTGCCGGGTCTGCAAGCCCGTCTGATGAGCCAAGCGCTGCGCAAGCTGACGGCCTCGATCTCGAAGTCAAACACGCTCGTCATCTTCATCAACCAGATCCGCATGAAGATCGGCGTGATGTACGGAAACCCGGAAACGACGACGGGCGGCAACGCGCTGAAGTTCTACGCGTCGGTTCGCTTGGACATCCGCCGCACCGGCCAGATCAAAGAGCGTGACGAAGTTATCGGCTCGGAAACCCGCGTCAAAGTGGTGAAGAACAAGGTCGCCCCGCCGTTCAAGCAGGTGCAGTTCGACATCATCTACGGCGAAGGCATCTCCAAGACGGGCGAGCTGATCGAGCTCGGCGTGAAGGCCGGCGTCATCGACAAGTCGGGCTCCTGGTACGCCTACGGCTCGCAGAAGATCGGTCAAGGCAAGGAAGCTGCGCGCCGGTTCTTGAAAGAGAACCCCGCAGTGGCGCTTGAGGTCGAAGACAAGATCCGCGGCAAGTCCGCAGTGGTGGCCGATGCGATGTACTCGCCGCCGAGCGACGACGAAGCCAAGGACGCGGCTGAAGGTGAATAGGGTTTGAGTTTTTCGCCGGCTGGCTCGGGCTCGTGTAGCCGACCCGACCCCATGCCCTGGCCATGAGTTCTGGGCCGGCCGGCGAAATTACCTTGGTGGAGTGACGCGATGGAGCCGCGTGTTTCCCTGATCACTCTTGGCGTTGGCGAGCTCGCCCGGTCGCGCGCCTTTTACGAAAAGCTCGGCTTCAAGGCCTCGTCCGTCGGTGGCGGCGAGGTCGTTTTCTTTCAGGCAGGCGCTGTGGCGCTTTGCCTGTTTCCGCGTGAGAGCTTGGCCTGCGACGCCGAAGTGTCGGCTGAAGGCAGCGGCTTTCGCGGCATCGCGATCGCCCACAATGTCCGTGAGAAGGACGAGGTCGATGCTGTCATCGCCGAGGCGGTGGCCGCAGGCGGGACGCTTGCAAAGGCTGCGCATGACGCGACTTGGGGCGGGCGCTCCGGCTACTTTGCCGATCCGGACGGGCATCTGTGGGAAGTCGCCTGGAATCCGTACTTCCCGTTGGCCGAGGACGGCGCTCTCTCGATACCGCCGTGACGCGCTAACGCGTCGGCAGGGCAGGTATCGCGCACGGCCGCTTGGCGTTCGCACCTGCACTACAATATACCAAGCCGAACCTTTGATTGGCTTGAAGTATAATGACCGGCGTCAACGACATCCGTGGACAGTTTCTTGAGTTCTTCCAGTCGCGCGGCCACGAGCTGCCCGGCTCATCGCCGCTCGTCCCGCAGGACGATCCGACATTGCTGTTCGTCAATGCCGGTATGGTGCAGTTCAAGAACTACTTCACCGGCGCGGCCAAACCGCCATACCCGCGCGCGGCGACAAGCCAGAAGTGCGTCCGCGCCGGCGGCAAGCACAACGATCTCGACAATGTCGGCTACACCGCACGCCACCTGACGTTCTTCGAGATGCTCGGCAACTTCTCGTTCGGCGACTATTTCAAAGAGGGCGCGATCGAAGCTGCTTGGACTTTGATCACCAAAGATCTCGGCCTGCCGAAAGATAAGCTGCTCGTCACCGTCTATCACGATGACGACGAAGCAGCCGCGCTTTGGAAGAAGATCGCGGGGCTCTCCGAGAGCAAAATCATTCGCATCGATACCAACGACAATTTCTGGTCGATGGGCGACACCGGTCCGTGCGGTCCGTGTTCGGAGATCTTCATCGATCGCGGCGATCACATTTGGGGCGGCCCGCCGGGATCGGCGGAGCAGGATGGCGATCGCTTCCTCGAGTTCTGGAATCTCGTGTTCATGCAATACGAGCAGTTCGGCGACGATCGCCCGCGCGCGAAATTGCCGAAGCCGTCGATCGATACCGGCATGGGTCTTGAGCGCATGGCGTGCGTGCTGCAGGGTGTGGACTCGGTGTTCGAGACTGATCTCTTCCGCACGCTGAAGGCGGCGTCGCAAGAACTGACGCACACCAAAGCGGAAGGCGAGCAGGCGCCGAGCCATAACGTGATCGCCGATCACTTGCGCTCGTCTTGCTTCTTGATCGCCGACGGTGTGTCGCCGTCGAACGAAGGTCGTGGCTACGTCCTGCGCCGGATCATGCGCCGCGCGATGCGCCATGCGCATATCCTCGGCGCAAAAGAGCCGCTGATGCACCGCCTGGCGCCGACGCTCATCGCTGAGATGGGCGATGCGTATCCGGAGCTGAAGCGCGCCGAGCCTGTGATCAAGGCGCAGTTGCTTGAAGAAGAAGAGCGCTTTCGCCGTACGCTAGCGAATGGCTTGCGTTTGCTGGACGATGAGCTTGGTACGTTGAAGGAGGGCGAAAAGCTCTCGGGCCGCACCGCGTTCAAGCTTCACGACACGTTCGGTTTTCCGCTCGATCTCACGCAAGACATCTTGCGCGCGCGTTCACTCGAAGTGGATGTCGCCGAATACGATGTCGCCATGCAGGAGCAGCGCGATCAGGGCGCGGCGAGCTGGAAAGGCGCCGATGGCGGCGACAATCCGGCGATCTGGCACTCGATCCTCGAACGCACCAAGGGCAATGACTTCCAAGGCTATGGCGCTGAAGCCGGCGAAGGCGCGGTGACGGCGATCGTCACCGGCGGCGCGGAGGCGCATGATCTTCGTGAAGGCGTGAGCGGCGCGCTCGTGTTCGATCGCACGCCGTTCTACGCCGAAAGCGGCGGCCAGGCGGGCGATCAGGGCGTGATCACGTTTGCCAACGGCGCTGAGTTCGCGGTCGAAGATACGCTGAAGCAAGCGGGCGCGTTGCATGTGCATGTTGGCCGCTTGGTGAAGGGCGCGATCAAGGTTGGCGACAAGGCCAAGCTTGAGATTGATCACGCGCGCCGCACGAAAATCCGTTCGAACCATTCGGCGACGCACTTGTTGCACGCCGCGTTGCGCAATGTGCTCGGGCCGCATGTCAGCCAGAAGGGCTCATTGGTTGAAGCGGATTACTTCCGCTTCGACTTTAGCCACGGCCAATCGCTCACGGCGGACGAGATCGGGCGCGTCGAAGACGAAGTGAACGCGGTGATCCGTCAGAACGCGGAAGGCGTCATCAAAGAGATGGCGCCGGCGAAGGCGATCGAGGAAGGGGCGCTGGCGCTCTTCGGCGAGAAGTACGGCGATAGCGTGCGCGTGTTGCGTTTGGGCGATGCGCTCGGTGTGGATGGCAAAGCGTACTCGGTCGAGCTCTGCGGCGGCACGCATGTGAAGCGGACGGGCGACATCGCTGTGTTCTCGATCCTGAGCGAGAGCGGTGTGGCTTCGGGCGTTCGCCGTATCGAAGGCGCGACGGGTGCGGCGGCGCTGGTGCATTTGAAAGCGCAAGCGGCGTTGGCGAAGGCGATTGCATCGAACATCAAGGCGCCGCTCTCGGAAGTCACCGAGCGCGTGAGCCAGCTTGCCGACGATCGTCGCAAGCTTGAGCGCGAATTGGCCGATACGAAGAAGAAGCTCGCGCTTGCCGGCAATGGCGGCGGCGCGGCGCCCGCAGGGCCGGAGCAAGTTGCTGGCGTCGCTGTGCTCGCGCGCGTGCTTGAAGGCGTGCCGGCGAAGGAGCTGCGTGGCTTGGTCGATGAAGGCAAGAAGTCGATCGGCTCCGGCGTCATCGCTTATGTCGGCGTTGAGGACGGCAAGGCAGCGTTGGCTGTTGGCGTGACCGACGATCTCAAAGGCAGAGTCAGCGCTGTTGATTTGCTGAAGGCCGGGGTTGCTGCCGTCGGCGGCCAAGGCGGCGGCGGGCGTCCTGACATGGCGCAAGGCGGCGGGCCGAACGGCGCCGATGCGAGCAAAGCGATCGATGCAATCCGCGCGGCGCTGCAAGGCGCGCTGGTGGCGTGAGTGCGATTACGTATCGCGATGCGAACGGCGCTGATGCGGCGGCGTTGGCTCTGTTCGCAGAGAGGTCGTTCACCGAGACGTTCGGCCATCTCTATCCGCAGGAGGATTTGAGCGCTCACGTGGCTGCGAAATATCAGGCGCATGTGATTGCGGCTGAGATCGCCGACGTAGATACGCGCTATGTGCTAGCGCTGCGCGACGGCGCGATCGTTGGCTATTCCAAGCTTGGCGAGGTCGACATGAATGTCGATGCGACCGACGCTTTGGAATTGCATCGGCTCTACGTTGATACGTCAGTGAAGGGCGCGGGCGTTGCGAAGACGCTGATGGACGACGGCCTCGCATGGGCGCGCGGCAAGGGTGCGCGTGTGATGTTTCTCAGCGTCTGGGAAAACAACGCGCGCGCGCAGGCTTTCTACAAACGCTACGGCTTCGAGCACGTGAAAGAGCACACGTTCATGGTCGGCCGCGTGGCGGATCGTGACTTCATTTGGAAGCTTCCGCTTTAGGGTCGATCCGCCTCGGTAATGTCTCGGAAACCAAATCAGTCGTTTTTGGACGACTCGATTCGGTGTGGGGACACGGGATGACTCAGAACGACGCCTTGGCCGCTTATCTTGGGCCAGAGCTTTTCGAGCGGCTCGATTGGGGCCGACTCTCTTTCACGCAACGTGACGCGATTCTCTCTGTGTTCCGAGTCGGATTAGGCGCCGGCGCGCAATCTGGCGTGGTCTCGACGATCGATTGCGTGATGGCCGATGGACGCGTGATGATCTGCGAGGACGGTTCGCAATGGGAAGCGCGCGAGCGCGACGATGCGGAACTGATCGAGGATTGGGGCGCGGGCGCGCTGGTCGCGATCCATCGCCAGCTGATTTATAAGCTCGACCCTTACCAAGCGGCAGAGGTGGATTTGCTGCGGCTTTGAGCTAGCGTGACGGCTCATTGCGGAGCCGCACCAAATGTCCACGTACGAAACCATCAAACTCGAAGTCGCCAATGGCGTGGCGACGATGACGCTCAGCCGGCCTGATCGGATGAACGCGTTCACCGAAGTGATGATGCGCGAGATGATCGCGGGCTTCGATGAAACCGACGCCAACGACGATGTGCGCGTGGTGATCGTGACCGGCGAGGGGCGCGCGTTTTGCGCGGGCGCCGATCTCGCGAGCGCGGGCGATACGTTCAACTACGAAAAGCGCTTGGCCGGACGCGGCGAGGATTTTGAGATCGAGCGCGTGCGCGATGGCGGCGGTCGTGTTGGCTTGCGGATCTATGAAAGCTTGAAGCCGGTGATCGCGGCGATCAACGGGCCTGCGGTCGGCGTTGGCGCCACGATGACGTTGCCGATGGATATCCGGTTGGCTGTCGAAGGCACGAAGATGGGATTCGTGTTTGCGCGGCGCGGGATCGTGCCGGAGACGTTGTCGTCTTACTTTTTGCCGCGCTTGGTTGGCGTGCAGACCGCGCTTGAGTGGACGATGACGGGGCGCGTGTTCTCGAGCGCAGAGGCGAAAGAGCGCGGGCTGGTGCGCTCGCTGCATAAGGCGGACGAGCTGTTGCCGGCGGCGCATGCTTTGGCGCGCGAGATTGCGGACAACACGTCGCCGGTCTCGGTGACATTGGCGCGGCGGATGTTGCTCGACATGCTGGATGCGGATCATCCGATGGACGCGCACCGGATTGAGAGCCGGTGGATGGTGTCGCGCGGGCAGGCGGGCGATGCGAAGGAAGGCGTGACGAGTTTCTTGGAGAAGCGCGCGCCAGTTTATCCGGACAAGGTGTCGAAGGATTTGCCGCAGCCGTTCCCGCCGCGTCCGACGCCGGCCTTCAAGGAATAGCGCTAACGGCGGTAGTGAATGAAGCCGAGATTGCGCGCGACCTGATCGTAGAGGCTACGGCCGGCGGCATTGGATTCATGCGTTAGCCAATAGACGCGTGAACAGTTGAGTTCATCGGCGCGTGCGTAGACGGCTTCGATCAAAGCGCGGCCGACGCCGCTTCTGCGTGCGGCGGGCGCGGTGAAGAGATCTTCGAGGTAGCAGAAGTTTTCGACTGACCATGTGCCGCGATGGAGCACGCAATGGACGAGGCCAAGCAGTGCGCCGTCTTCGCCTTCAGCCACGAAGCAGAACATCGGCTCTGACGGATCAAGCAGGCGCGCGAACGTGACGTCGCTGACTTCCGGCGCCAGCTCTGACTCGTAGAAGTCGAGATAACCGCGCCAAAGATCGTTCCATCGCGGACGATCCTCGGCGCGGAGATCGCGAATGATCAAGCTTTGCCCATCGCCTTGTCGACATTGTCGGCGACGGCGTCGAGGAAGCCTTCGGTGGTGAGCCAGGCTTGCTTGTCGCCGACGAGGAGAGCGAGGTCCTTGGTCATTTGGCCGGCTTCAACGGTGTCGACGGTGACCTTTTCCAAGAGCAGCGCGTAATCGATCAGCGCTTGGTTGTTGTCGAGCTTGCCGCGATGGGCGAGGCCGCGCGTCCAGGCGAAGATCGAGGCGACGGAGTTGGTCGAAGTCGGCTCGCCCTTTTGGTGTTGGCGATAGTGACGCGTCACCGTGCCGTGCGCGGCTTC
>CAYZIJ010000050.1:0-18811 GCA_964478365.1 uncultured Terricaulis sp. | reverse complement strand
ACCTTGGGGTTATGAATCCCACGCTCTAACCAGATGAGCTACGCCACCGAAGGGCCGGACACATACGCGCGTGTTTTCCGGCGCGCAAGGGCGTGGGGAGCGGCGTTTAGCCAGCCAGCGAAGACGTGACGAAAAACGTCACCAGGCCGATCGCGGCCAGGAAACTCGCAACTGCCAGGACGGCCAGTATGTCGGTCGAGCGGATGCCGGAGTTGGCGCCACGCTCGCGCTCGTCGCTGTGGTTATGGTTGGTGTCGTCGGTCATGGGCTCATTGCTTTGCCCGATAGAACGACGATGCGCCGACGCGGTTCCCTGATTTGAGATGGGTATTTCATTGCGCCATTGATCGACGACGCTTGCCGAGTTTAGATTTTATGGCCATTCTGGCGCAACATTTTCCTAATGCGGCGCCTTCGGGAGAAAACTTTGTCCGTTGAACTCGACGCGGTCGATCTGCGCATCCTAGATCTGCTGCAGCAGGACGCGAGCCTGTCCATCGCCGAAATCGCCGACAAGGTGAACTTGTCTTCGTCGCCGGCTTGGCGGCGGATCGAGCGGCTGAAGAAGGCCGGCGTCATTACCCGCCAGGTGACGCTTCTGGATAACGAGAAGCTCGGCCTCAGTTTTGAGGTGTTTGCCTCGGTGAAGCTGCAGCTGCCGACGCGGGACAATCTGGAGACGTTCGAGCGGGCGGTGGCCGATTGGCCGGAGGTGGTCGACTGCGCCACCGTGACCGGCGCGGTTGACTACATGCTGCGCATCATCACGCGCGACATGCACGCCTATGACGATTTTCTGCGAGACAAGGTGCTGGCGCTTGGCCTCGTTAGCGACGTGCAATCACGTATCGTCATCCGTGTGCCGAAGCGCACGACTGCTGCGCCGTTGCAGTTGATGCCGCCGCGCGACGAGAGTTAGCGCGCGTTGCGTTCGGCTTGGCGCAGCAGGTCGCCGGCGCGCGCGCCGACATAACGCTGCGGGTTCGACGGCGGCGTCAGGTTTTGCTCGCGTTCCCAGCGTTCGATCAAGGTTTTGGCGCTGTCGAAAGCGGCGAGCAGGCTCTCATTGTTGTCGCGCACGCCGCGCGCAAACAGCGCGTCGCCAAAGAACGTCCATTCGCGTTGTGGTTGGCAACCGAACGAGGTGCGGTCGTGTTGCGCGGCAGTGAGCACGATAGTGTTGTCATCGGCGAAGGGCGCCACCCAAGCGCCTGAAAAACACGCAGAAACGATGATCACGCGGTTGCGGATGTTGGCTGCGTTCAGCATGTCGCGCAGATGCGTGGCGCGGATCGAGGAGTTGATCCGGTTGTTCTCGCGAATGCCGACGGCGCCGTCAGGGCTGCCGTGCGAGGTGAGGAAGACCACGACGAGGTCTTCGTACGGATCGATCAGCGATCCGATCTGACCGATCGCGGCGGAGAGATTGTCGGGTGTGCCGGCCGGAAACGTGCGTTGCGGAAACCCACCGGCGCTCAACACAATGGAGCGGCCGTCGGCGCCGAGATGATCGCTTAGAATCGAGCCGGCTTGGCGCGCTTCGCTTTCAAACACCGGATCGCCCCACAGACTGGCGGAGACGACATAAACATCGAGTTGGCCCGGACGTTGCGGCTGCAAGCTTTCAAGCGCATCGCCCATAAGGCGAGCCAAATTTGCGGCCTCGGCTGGCGGGCGAACGATCTCAACGCTGCCGAGCTGACCGTTGAACGGGTCGCGCTGCCCCGGCACGGGCTGCTGCTGCGCCGCCGCTGGCCCGACTACAAGCGCAAGCGCCGCCGCAACTAGAACCCACGCCCGCTTCATCATCGCCCCTCGCACATAGTGTGTGTTGCGACAATTCCAGGCTCTGCCGCGTCCTGCAACCCTGTGCGGCATAGCCCCGAGCGGGCTTGTGGGTTAGCAAAGGGCCATGACTGAGGGGACGACCGCACCGTCGGGGCGAACTGACGGCTATATCGCTGTGCGAAAAGCCGAACTTGTCCGCGCCATCGCCGAAGAGCCGGGGATGCCGCAGGGCGACGCCGTGGCTTTGCCGCAGATGTTCGATTTGTTCGGCGCGCTCTTGCACCACGAAGCGCATGACGAGCTTGAAGCGCTGAAGGCGCTCTATGACCCGCTCGATCCCGATGCCCCGCCTTCGCGCCGTAACGTGACGCTCGCAGCGTTCGAGGCGTTCGAGACCGCGTTCATTGAAGCGCTGACGAAAGCCAATTTCACCGAGATCGATCCCGACACCGTGCAGACGCGCACGACGACGAAGCAAATCACCGGGCTCGACATCAAGCCCTCGCTCTCCGGCATTCGCCGCATCCGCTATTTCGCCCGCGGCGCGCGGCCTGAGCAGATCGTGCGCAAGTCTCTATTTGGCCTGCGCACGCGCACCATTGACGCACAGGTGATGAACGATGTCGTGGTACTGGTCGGCTTCAAGGGCGACGAGGAGATCAAGCGTGATGACCGACGCGCGTTTGAGCGTATGCGCCGTGGCGTGCGGCCGGGCGCCGCTATCGCCAAGCACTTCCGTAGCGTGGCGACGCCGGAGCTGGTGACGCTGCACCCGGGCGCACGACCCTCGATGTTGCGGCGCGATCAGTTCTTTCTCGCTGCGCCGGCAATCGCAACCGGCGTGCCGGTGCTGCTCAATCTTTGGCCGGCGCTCACGGTGTTGTTTGCTGTGCTCGCTGCGTATTTCGGGGCGAGCGGCGCCATCGAGGATAGCGATCTGCGTCGGGCGCTGGCGGCGATTTCTGGTTTGATCGCGGTGGTCGCGTTCGTGATGCGCCAGCGGCTGAAATACGAAACGCAGACTTTGCGCTATCAAAAGCAGCTCGCTGACACGGTCTATTTTCGCAACTTGGCAAACAATGCCGGCGTGTTGGATTTGTTGATCGGCGCTGGCGAGGAGCAGGACGTCAAAGAGGCGGCGCTGGCTTACGGGCTGCTGCGCCGCTCGGGCCGCTCGCTGGCGAAAGGCGAGATCGACAATTTCGCGGAGTCGTTCCTGAAGGATCGCTTCGGACTCGACGTTGATTTTGAGATCCATGACGCCATCGCCAAGCTGGAGCGCTTGGGTTTGGTGACGCGCGACGGCGATGCATATCTTCCGGTTGCGCCGAACGAAGCGTTGCTGAAGCTCGATGCCGCGTGGGACAACGTGTTCAGTTTCTCGTCGCGCCGTTAGGCGTGAACTTCGGTCGGCTCGTCCTTCGGTGCGAGCAGCAGATACATGGACGGCGTCACGATACGCGCGATCAATGTTGAGCTGATCAGGCCGCCGATCAGCACCATTGCGATGGGCGAGAAGAGCGGCGAGTCTTCCAAGAGCAGCGGGATCATGCCGCCAATGGCGGTGGCGCTGGTCAACAGCACTGGCAAGAAGCGCACTTCGCCCGCGCGCTCGATGGCTTCGCGCAACGCCACGCCGCGCTCGCGCAATTGATTGGCGAACTCCACCAGCAGGATGGAGTTTTTGATCTCGATGCCGATCAGCGCGATGAAGCCGATAATGGCGGTGAACGAGAGTGACTCGCCGCCAACGAAGAGCGCGATCAACCCGCCCATAATGCCGAACGGAATGACGAACGCGACGACGCCTGTCACGGCGAAGGTGCGGAACTCCAGCAGCAGCACCGCCATGATGCCGAACATGGCGATCATGATGGCGGGGCCGAGGCCGCTGAAGCTGCGTTCTTGTGCTTCGGCTTCGCCGCCGAAAGAGAGCGCGTAACCGGGCGGTAGGCGCACGGCTTGGAGGCGTTCTGCAACATCGGCGGTGACGCCGCTGATCAGATAGCCTGGCTGTGTGTAGGCCTCTAGCGTCACTGTACGCTCGCGTTGCAAGCGGCTGATCGAGGCGGGGCCGGCTTCGAGTCGCGGATTGGCGATTTCGCCGAGCGGCATTGCCGCACCTTGCGAGGTCCACACAAAGAGCGAGTTCAAGCCCGAGACCGGGAACGCTTCCTCGCGCGGCGCGCGCAACACGACCGGGAACGCGTCGCCCGCGGGATCGCGGAATTGCGCGACAGGCAGACCACCGACGGCGATTCGCAAGGTCTGATCGATCGCGCCGGCAGGCACGCCGCGCAGCGCCGCTTCGGCATCGTCAATATTGAGATCGAGATCGATCAAGCGCTCGGAGGCCGGGTTGGAAATGTCGCGCGTGCCGGGTGTCGCCAACAATATGCGCTCAACTTCGCCTGCGATTTCGCCGATGGCGGAGAGGTCCGGACCGGAAATGCGTACGGCGACCGGCGCTTCGATCGGCGGGCCGTTGGTGAAGCGTCGCAGATTAATGCGTGCGCCGGGATATTGCGCAAACTCGGCGCGGATTTCCTCGATCTTCGCCATGCCTTCGGTGCGACGCCATTCGTGGAAGCGCGCATAGACTTGGCCGAGATTGGAAATCTGCTCGGGCGGGATTTCGTTGTAATAGATCTGCGGATTGCCGCGACCGGCGTTGGAGAAACGCCACTCAATCTCGGGATGCTGTGAGAGCACGCGATCGACGAATTGCACGGCGCGGTCGGTTTCCGCGACTGATGCGCCTTGCGGCGTTTCGACGTCCACAAGGAAGTACGGGCTGTCGTTCTCAGGAAAGAGGCTGAAGCCGAGTTGTGGAACGAGGCCGAGCGAGAGCACAAAGCCAAGCAACGCCGCAGCGACCGTCATGCGCGGGTGTTCGAGTGCGACGTGTAGAGCCGGGCGATAGACGTGATGGATCGCGCCCATCACCGTGTCGAGAAACGGATTGGAATGTCCAACCGCTGATCGCGGCAGCATGCGGCTCGCCAAGAACGGAATGATGGTGAGCGCGACGAACAGCGAGGCTGTAATCGTAGCGACCACAGCGAGCGGCAGCGATCGCACGAACGCACCGGCGCCTTCCGGCAACGCCATGATCGGCAAGAAGGCGAGCAGCAGTGTGGCGGTACAGCCGATGACGGCGATGTTGATTTCCTGCACGCCGGCGATCGCGGCCTCGCGCGGCTGCATGCCTTCGCGTAGGTGGCGGGCGATGTTCTCGGTGACGACGATGCTGTCATCGACCAGCAAGCCCAACGCCAACACGAAGCCCGCGATGGAGAGCTGGTTCAACGAATAGCCCATGGCGTGCAGCACGACGACGCCGATCGCCAGCGAGAGCGGGATCGACACCATGACCACCACCGAAGCGCGGAAGCCAAGAGGCAGCAGCGTCAGCAGGACCAGGAGAATAGCGATGGCGAAGTCGCGGCCGAGCGTGCCGAGCCGATGCTCGACGGTTTCAGACTGGTTGAAGCCGCGATGCAGCGTGATGTTGTCCGGGAGCGTCGCTTCGAACGCGTCGATGCGGGCTTCGACGGCGTCGAGGACGGGGAAGATGCTTTCGCCCAAGCGCGCGCGGGCGCTGACGAAGACGGCGCGCTCGCCATTGTAGCGCGTGATGTGTGCGCGCTGATTGTTGGCCCAGGAAACTTCGGCGACGTCGCCGACTGTAACGAGGGAGCCATTGTCGGCGCGCAACGGCACGCCGCGGATTTCATCGAGGCTGTTGTACGAGCCAGAAGCCTGCAGGTTGTAGCGGCGGCTGTCGGATTCCACTGCGCCGATCGGCGTGTCGACACCTTCGCGTTGCAAGACTTCTGCGACGCTGGTGATTGGCAGGCGATAAGCGGCGAGGCGATCGAGATCAGCGGCGACGCGCACTTCTGCAGGTGGCGCGCCCCAGACGTCGGCTTGCTGAATGCCCGGCGCGCGCTCGATCGAGTCGCGCAAAGCGCGGGCGTAGGATTCCATTTGCCGGAACGGTGCGTCCGGGCTGGTGAGCGCCACTTGCACGACGCTGGTCACGGCGGGATTGAAGCGGCGCGAGCGGATGTCGACGATGCCGTCCGGCAAACGCGGGCGCACGAGATTGATCTCGCGGATCACTTCGCCGAACTTTTCCTGCGGATCTACGCCCCACTCGAACTCGACCACGACGACGGCAAGTCCCGCGCGTGACTCAGACCGGATGTCGCGGATGTCTTCGATGCTGTTGATCGCGTCTTCGAGCGGAATGGCGACAAGCCGTTCCATCTGCTCAGCGTCCGCGCCAGGCAGCACGACGGCGGTGGAAACACCGGGAAACTCGGTGATCGGATCTTCCGATTTCGGAATCGCCAGCACCGCGCCGATGCCGAGCGCGATCAGCAGCAGAAACAGAACGCCGGTGAACTGCCAGCGATCGACAAAGAAGCGGGTGATCGCCTGCATGGGTGGCGCTAGCTCGCCGCGGCGATGCGCACGGGCTCACCGTCGCGCACATAAGCTGCGCCAGCCGATACGACGCGCTCGCCGGGTTCCAGGCCTTCAACGATGAGGACGCCATTTTGCGTGACGCCCGCTGTGCGAACCGAGCGGCGGCGCGCAACACCTTCAGCGTCGATCACAAAGACGATCCCCTGATCAGCGCGCGCATCGAGCAGGGAAAGACTCGGCACAAGAAGTGCGTTCTCGGATATGGATGGAGCGCGCGAAGCAATCTCCAGAATCGCTACCATGCCGCTGCGCAGACCGGACACATCTGGCACCTCGATTTCCGCTTCGAACGCACCGGTGCCAGCATCGCCTTGACCGGCGACGCGCGCGACGCGGCCGGGGCGCGCGGTGTTGCCCAGCTCGGTGACGCGAACAATGACAGCGTCGCCAACTTGCAAACGCGCCGCTTCGGAAGAGGAGACAGGCGCGCGTACGACAAAGCCAGAGCCTGTTTCGCCGAACGCGAATACAGGCGCGCCGGCGGCGACGGATTGCGAGATGTCGGCGCGGCGGCGTAGCACTAAGCCATCGGCAGGCGCGGTGAGCACTGAAGAGTCACGTGCGCGCTCTAGTGCGAGGCGCGCAGTTTCGAGCCGCGCTTCGCTGACAAAGCCGCGTTCGTAGAGTTCTTGTGTGCGCGCCAGATCGCGCTCGGCGTTGGCGCGTGCGAGTGCGGCTTCGTCGGGATTGCTGCCGACGCTGGTGCGTCGGAGCGTGGCGAGGCGTTGGCCGCGGCGGACCGTGTCGCCAGCGTCGACATGCAGCGCGGCGATGACGCCTGGTGCGTTGAAGGAGAGGTCGCCTTCGCGCTTGTAGCCGACGAGCCCGCTGGCCATGACAGCGCCGGGGGCGGAGAGGGGGAAGACCTCCACCACCTGCACGAGTGGTCCTTCGCCGGCTTGGACTGCGTCCGCATCGCTCTCGGGCGCGCCACAGGCTGAGAGCGTCAGCGCCGCGACGGCTAAAAAGCCAATGAAAAGAGCGTTCTGCTTCACGGAGTGCCCCACCTGAAGGTGACGTCCGTGAACGATATAGAATTTATTCAGCGCTCACAATGCCGCCGGGGAACTATTTTGGGTCGCTGGCGCGATTACCACACAATGCGGACCACGACGGTGTCGGAGTAGTCGCCCGGACGGGTGGTCACCGTAGGCGTTGCGCGGGCGAAGACAGTGGTGGTGCGCCGCCATCGGCCGAGCGTGATGAGGCCGCCGCTGATCGAGGTGATGGCGCTGCCGCCAGTGCCGTCGCCAAGCACGACGTTGTGCTGATTGGTGGTGTAAATATTGTAGCTGAGTTCGTTGCCGCCTGTGGCCGTCCGCATTTTGCGCGTCGCGAAGGTGCCCCAAAGCCCGTCATCGAGCCGCACCGGAACGGATGGCGCAACATCTACAACACCGGTGCAATCAACTTCGATCAGACCGATGGCGTCCTGCGGTCCTGCGAACGGTGTGAAATCATCGAAGTCGATATCGCTTGCCGTGACTGTGCAGGTACAGCCGAGGATCGGCGTGCACAACAGCGCCTCTGCGCGTTGCGGCGTCAAGAAGGCGATGAAGGCAAGGATAAAAAGCATGCGCTTCATCAGATAGCCGCGCACTCTAGGATGAGGCCCTGTACGGCCGCCGTTTCGTCGGCGCGCGCGGTGCAGCGCGCGTCAAGATCAAGCCGCACCACATCGCCGGCGCGTACGCCGCGCAAGACAATGCGGCCATTGCCGCCGATTGGAAAACGCGCGCCGTCGCGCTGGCGCACGAGTACGGCGCCGCGCATTGGCGGCGTCTGGTTTGTAAACGCGACGCGGGATTCGACTAGACGCTCAGTCTCACGATCGAAACGCACGACCACACCCGCGCCTTCGCTGGGCGTGACGACGATTTCGTTTTGTGCCGGCGTTTGATCGAAGGGGAGATCGTCGGTGCGAATGGCGATGATATTGGCGTCATAGGGCCGCAAACCGACGATCACGGTGCGTCCGCCGGCGCCGGTGACGCCAGCAGGAAAGCGATCGCGCAATACGCCGACATCGGCGGCGCCAGTGTCAATCAAAGCGAAGCTGCCGCGTATTGGCGGCGCGGCGAAGAGTTGCCCATCGATGAGGCCGAAGCTTCCACTATGGCCGACTCGCGCGCCCATCACGCCTTCGCGGCGGACGACTTGCGCGGTTAAATCGCCGAAGCGTCCGCGCAAAGACGCCGCGCCTTCGACAAACGAACGCTGGCCGTCTGAGGCGCGCAGACGCCAGCCCAGGCCGCCCTCGTAATCCGGCGCGCGCTGGAGCGATGCGCGATAACTTGGCCCTCGGCTATCTTCATCATAGCCAATGCCGGCGGAGACATCGCCGCTGAGCGACGTGGTCAAGGACACCGCAAATGCGAGTTCGCTTTCATCGCGGGCAGTGTAGATGAGCCGCGCGTTGATTGAGGCTTCGGCCAAGCGCGGCGCATAGGAGAGCGTGAATGTCTGTGCGTCTTGCTCGTCGAAGAACTCGACGCTGGCGGCGGTAAGCGCAGCCGATCCGAATGCACCCAGTTCAACGTTGACGTGTCCGGCGAAGCTGCGCTGCAGGTCGCTGTCGCCAACGCCCAGTGCGCGGAAATCTTCATCGCGCATGTCAGTCTGCAAACCGAAGGACCAAGCGTCGCGATCTTGAAACCATGCTAATGCAGAGGCGCCGCCCTCGCCACTGCTTGTGTGCGAAACGCGGACCTGGCCGATGCGCACGTCTGCGAAGGCAAAGCCTGCTTGAGCGGTGGAGAGATCGCCGCTCATGTCGATCGCCGCGTCGGCGGTAAAATTGCGGGTTAGACCGCGCCGATAACGCGCGGAGACGAAGCTCTCGCCATAGGCGGCGTTCTCCGTGCCGAAGCCGAGGCGCTCAGCGCCGAGCGACACCGCCCAATCGCTCAGACCCGGCCGCAGCAAAGCCGAGCTGACGAAGAATGGACGGCTGATAATCTGTTGGCGGCCGGCGACGTCAGTCACCACGACTTGTGCGTTGCCGCCGCCGCTGACCAAAGGTGCATTGTCGAATACGAACGGGCCCGCCGCGACTTGCTCGCGCGCGCGCAGGGCGCCGTCGACATAGAGCTCGACCGTGGATGCACTCGTGGCTTCGCCGCCGAGCAACGCGGTGGGGTAGGTGACGAAGGAGGGCTCTAGCCCGAAATAGCGTCCGACTTGCACGCCGGCAAAGCGCATCGGCGTGTCGGCGGCGCTCACCATTGTTGCGTCACCGATCCGATAGCGTAGGCGGCGCGCCGGATCGTCGATGGTCCAGCGCGTTTCGAGGCGCGTGATGGTGTCGTCGCTGATGCCGACCCAGCTCGATTCAAACAGCCCCCAGCGTCCGAACACGGCGGCTTCGGCAACGCTCGATGCAACAACATCGGCGCCTTCGAGCCATTGCACATCGAGATCGTAGTTCACGTAAGCGCCAGTGGCGCGATCGATGCGGCGCTCTACGACCGGCTCTTCAATGACCTGCGCCGCCAAGCACGCCGACGTGCAGCGCAGGATGATCGCCGCGTCGCTGGCGCTCTCTTCATAGCTGAGGCCCGGAATGTCGCCGAGCACGACGCGCTCGCCGGTGTTCTCCGGCAGCACGATGTCGAGCCGTTCAAGATCAGCGCGCGCGACTTCGATGATGTCGCCGTTGCGCCATGCCATGATGTCAAGCGAGGTGTCGCGTGCAGGCAGGCGCAATTGCGTGACGAAGGGCGCCGAGTCCTGCGCCCACGCCAACGTCGGCACGGCGAGACTAACGCACAGAAGCAGTGCTGCCCGCATCATCGACCTGGACGATCCGTTCAGCCGGGTTGCCGCCTTCGTAGAGTCTGAGGCGCACAGCGCGCGTGCCTTGCGGCAGCGGTGTTGCGACTTGCGCGCCGGCGAGGAGATAGCGCGGCGCATCAATGGCGCCGCCTTGGACGCTTTCGAGTGAGATAAGGCGTGCATGGGCGGCGCCGGTATTGCTGAGGACGATGCCGAGGTCAGCGCCGCGTTGCGCTTGCGTCGCCAACTCGGGGCGCGCGCTTTCCGGGGTCACGAAGACGGGTAGCGACATCTCAAGGGTGAAACCCAAACGCGCGCCGTCGGTGCGCTGGGTTGGGAGTTCGCGCAAGATGACCCGGAACGCAGTCTCTCGGGCGCGATCAGGCGTGATGGCGCCGAGGCGGACGACTTGCTCGCCACCGGGCTGCATCTCAAAGACGCCGGGTGCGGCGACCAGTGCATTGGTCGGCGTCAGCACGTCCTCGCCATTCACTTGTGTCCAAGCGTAGACATCGACTTCGAACGCGGTCGCGCGATCGCGGCCATTGCGTACGCGTAGCGAGCCGAAAGCGCGCTCCGGCGCCATCTGCACGAGAACGGGCGCAACCTGAATGCCGCCGCTTTGTGCGGCGGCCGGGGCGGCGCCGATCAGTGCGGCGGCAAGGAGGAGCGTGCGTGCGATCACCAAGTCACCGTCACAGTGATGGTGTCTTCGTAGTCGCCGCTCGGCGCGGTTTGGCGCATCGGCACGCGACCGTAGAGGTCGATCGTGGCAGCGTTGCCGGTGCCAGTGCCGGCGCGCGTGTCGGAGCCTGTGGTCTGGCCCCAGAGTTGCGTGCGGCTAGCGTCGCGATAGAGCGTGTAGTTCAGCGTGTTGGCGCCGCCGGTCATGTGGCGCACGCCCGGCGTTGCACCCGACCCGAGATTGAGCGCGACGTTGTATCCCGTACCGTTGGTGCAGGTGACGCTGAGCGTGGTCGCAGCATCAAGGTGCGAAGCGACGACTGGATCGTAGCCGCCAAACACCAGATCGTTGGCTTGCACGTCGCAGGTGGCGAGCACCGTGGCGCTGACAGTCATACTGTCAGTGTCGTCGGCGGCGTATGCAGCGCCGCAGAGCGTCGTCGTGAGGACTAGCGTTGTTAGAATAAGCCGCATAACCATACCCTAAGTTGTGACGCGAAAATGCCTGGACGCCGATAAAGACTGCTTAATTTCGTTGCGGTGTTGGCGGCTTAGGCTGCGAGATATGGGCCGGCATAGGCCGCCTGGCATACGCGTGTGAACGGCGCGCAGTGCAGCGTTTCTCAGTCTTGCACTCGACATTTACGCCACCAACGCAGCGCCGCCACAGCGCACGCCGTTCACTCTTATGTCGGCTTCGCCAAGGCGAACGCCGAGCAAGTCCGTCAAACCGTTAAGCAGCTCATCAAGCGGGCTTGCTGCCGTCGTCAGCGCGCCCCGAACGGCGCTGGTGAGCACGCCCGTGCTCAAGCCCAGCCCGCCAGCGCGCACTGTGAGATTCGTATTGCCGAGCAGGGACGACACAGTGGCGCGCGCGGCGTCTCTGGTGGCGGCTTGCTTGATCACGCGACGATCGATGTCGTCGCCGCTGAATCGCAGGCGCTGCCAAACTTGGCCGCCTAGGTCGATCCGTGCTTGACCGTCAACGCGCACCAGTCCGACGCGAACCATTTCCGCTGCAGTGGGCCGCAGCGTGGTGCGGAAGTTGTCGAGTTGTGAAAGGTTGATGTCGCCCAGACTCAAGCTGCCGATGCTGGGCGCCACAGCGATGGTGACCTCACGGTCGCGTGCGTCGAAACCGCAGCGTATGGCGTCAAGCCGGGCTTCGGCGGAGGCGAGCTCTTGCAGCACCGGGATGCGCACATTGGCGATGCTGCTCAACGCACCGACAGGACGCACGCGCGCTTCAACATAGAGCCGCATCTGGGCGGTGCGGATGACGAGGTCTTCGTCATCGGTGACCGTCAGCCAGGGTGAATTGTTCGGGCGTTCGCCGATGGCGAGCCACACTTCGGTGTCGGCCAGTCCTGGTACGCCGCCGCCAAGTTGCAAGCGCACCTGGCGGTCGCCGCCGGCGATCTGCAACACGGCGGTGGCGATATCCATGGCCGCGACTTCAATGCGCGCGGGACCGACTTGATTGGCATGATCGGTGGCCGAGTAGGGGCCGAGGTCGATCAATGTGTTGAGCGGGCCGACGGAGCCTGCGCGTTGCGCGGCGTCGGCGAGGCGGCGCATGGCTCGCTCAGCGCGTGCGTCCTGCGGGGCCAACACATCGGCTAGCGCATTCAGCGCGACCGGCGCTTCAACGTCATGCGCGAGCGCTTGCTCATAGCTTGCCGCTTCAAGATCCATTCGCGTGCGCAACGCCTCGACATAAGAGAGCAGCTCGACATCGGCGCGCGCCAGCGAGTCGTAATCCATCACCGAGAGTGACACCGAAGATCCGGTGAGCCCGCTCAGCAACTGGTTGGCGACGCCGCCGCGCAATGCCAGCAGGCGCGAGCCGATCTGGAAGCTCGCCAGTTGCTGCTGCGAAGCGGTGGCGGAGCGCTCGATCCGCATGCGTCCGCTGGGGATGAACAATCGGCCGAAATAGAGCGGTGTCGAACTGCGCACCTCAACGCGAACGGCGTTTGAACCTGCAGCCCCCGGGCGGAAGCGCTCACTTGGCCGGACGGAGCGATCCGGCGCGTAAGCTCCGTGCACCACGCGAATGCGTGAGTCGTGCGGCCACCGATTGGCGGATACGGTGGCGGCGGCGAGCGCTTCCGCTTGCGCCGGGTTCTGCATCGCGGCGAGCGCCGCGAGGTCGGCCGTGCCTTGTAGACGTCGGCTTTCGAGATAAACGGCGCCGACATCGGTCGCGAGACCGGCGAAGCCCATGATGACGACAGCGCCAAGCGCGGTGACGACGGCGGTCGCGCCTTCGTTGTCGCGGAGGAAGTGCTTGATCTTCATTACACGCCACCCAGGCGGATGGTGGCGGTGCGCGAGATTTGCGGCGTCGGCACAGGCACGAGCGATTCAAACGCCCAATACATGTCGTGGCTGGCGTCATAGGTGACATCGATGGCGATGTTGGAGCCGTTGCGGCGCAGTTCGAGGCTGGCGATCTCGCCGCGCATGTGAATCTGGTTGGTCAGGCTTGCGCGCGCGGACTCGCGCGCGAGCGCCAATCTCTCCGTGTCGTCGAGTCCGCCGATCGCTGAGCGGGCGGCGTCGTTCGCCATTTGCTGCACGGTATGGGCCGTCAGGAAGTAGCCGCCGTATGTGAAGATGCCCATCAGAACGAGGACAAGCACCGGCCCGATGATGGCGAACTCGACAGCGGCACTGCCCGCGTCGGACAGCGCGAAACGTTTCCGGCGCGCGCCGTCAAAACGCGGCAACCGCACGGCGCGGAAAATCGGTGACAACCGTAGCGCGAACCCCATTTCGCCCTCACTGCAAAATCAGCAGGGAGAATGGGGACGATCCCATTTCAATCTCGCACAGACGAAGACTAGGACTCTTTCGAATAATGCAGAATACGCCTCGTTAGCAGTTTCAACTGCGTATTCTTCCGTACAGAGCATGTCTGCCATCGCAGAATCACAATACGCACGTATCAGTTGAGTGGCGGCTCGACTAAAGCATGTTGTTTGAACAATACGAGGTACCGCCGATGCCTGATCGCGTCGCTGTCTCTTCCGCCGACTTTATCCGCAACATCGGATACTGGCAGGGAGAAGCGCTGCGGCGACCAATCGCGATCACGCACCACGGTCGCGAGCGCTTGGTGTTGGCGACGCCCGATCGGTTTGAGATTGAATCCGGCGCGGCGACCGTTGGCGCAGCAGAAGCGTTAGCGACGCAGAGCGCCGACATGGCGGCCGTCCTCAGCAATTGCGATGACGGCTATTTCGCCTTCGATGGGCAGCAGCGGATTACGGGGTGCAACGCTCTTGGCGAAGCGTTCACAGGTCGCACCAGCAAGGATGCGCAAGGCCAGACCGCGCTCGAAATTATGCCGCAACCCCTGGCCTCGATTGTCCATGACCGGGTCGCCCGCGTGCTGCGGTCGCGCAAGCCAGAGCGTTTTGAGGCGAGCGCGTTTGATGGCCGGCGGATCGAGGCGTGTGTGTTTCCGCTTCATGAAGGCGCAGCGGCGCTCTTCCATAACACCACGGAGATCCATGCGCTGCGCCGCGAGCTCGAACGTGTGCGTGCCTTGGATGCAGCCGTTAACGCGCATTCACGCGCTGCTGCTATCCGGCTCGATGGCCGCGCGCGTATCGAGGCGGTTGATGACGTGTTCTGCCGGCTCTCCGGCTTCCGGCGCGAGGATGTGCACGGGCACCGCTTTCTTGATCTGACTGCGCCCATGCAACGGCGCGAGGTCGGGGAGTTGATCGAGCGCGTGTTACGCGAAGGCGTTACGAGTGAGATGCCGCTCACTTTGGTGGCCAAGCGCGGGACGGAAATGCCGGGCCAAATGACTCTGGCGCCGATCCTGACCGATTGCGTCGCCCACGGCGCTCAGGCGATCTGGTCGCCCGAGGACGGCGCCCACGGAAACCTGCGCGTAGCGTAAGCGCTGAAAGCGCTGGCGCGCGTGTGCGTGGCGCCGGTAGTCTGGCGCCATGGCGCGCACCCAGGCCACTGATTATGATGAGCGGAAAGCGGCGATCGTTGACGCCGCTGCGGCGCTGTTTGCCTCCGAGGGCTTTAGCGGCGCGTCCGTCGCCGATATTGCCAAAAGCGGCGCGATCTCTAAGTCGCTCGTTTATCACTATTACCAATCGAAAGAGGACATCCTCTACGACGTGATGATCAGCCATGTCCGCGCGCTTGAGGTCGCAGCGGCTGATGTGACGGGCGACGCGTCTGTGCCGCCAGCGAAACGCCTCCGGGAATTGGCGCATCGGTTCATGGCGCTTTATGTGGGCGCGGCGGATCGGCACAAGGTGCTGCTCAATGATCTCAACCGCCTGCCGCGCGGAAGGCGCGCCGAGATCGTGAAGGTGCAAAGGCGGCTGATCGAGACGGTGCAGAAGCTGCTGGTTGAGATCGAGCCGGCCCTGAAACGCCGCGCGGGCGCGAGCTTTGCCGCGTCGATGCTGTTCTTCGGCACGATCAACTGGACCCACACCTGGTTTGATCCGAAGGGCGCAGTTAGCGCTGGCGCGCTGGCCGAGATGGCGGTGGATTTGACGTTGGGCGGGTTGGCGAAGGCGGCGGATTGAATGCGTTGCATTCAACGAGGCATGCTGGGACTCGTCATTCCGGGGCTTCGCATAGCGAAGAGCCCGGAACCCAGGGAGTGACAAAGCGCGGTGCTCGTCGCCCCTGGGTTCCAGGTTCGCGCTGCGCGCGCCCCGGAATGACGAGGTGAGAAAGCTTAGGCACGATGCTTCAACCCGGTTTCACCCACTCCGTAATCAAAAACCACGGCGCTCGGCGATAGCGCTCCGCCTTCGGCTCGGGCGCGCCGGCGATGGGCGCGGGTTCTTCGAAATGTGTGAGCTGTAGACCTTCGCCGATCAGCGCCTGCATGTACGCCTGCAGCGGACGGTGGTGGTTCACGATGCGTATGCCGCGCCATTCGGTCCAGAACCCGCGCTCGTCGAGATAGTGGTCGACCGGATAGTGCTGGATTTGGCCAAACGCATTGCGGATCCAGCCGCTCTCGGCGCCGGCAGTGTTGAAGCCATTGAGATTGGCGATCAGTAGCGCCCCGCCAGGTTTCAGCACGCGCGCCATCTCGGCGATGCCTGCGCGATAGTCGGTGATGTCGATGAGCGCGAGATAGGCGACGACCAGATCGAATGATGCATCGTCAAACGGCAGCTTTTCGGCGGGCGCCTCGAGGTACGCACCGCCGTCATGAACGTCGCGCGCATGCGCGATCAGCGACGCGGTTGGATCAACACCAGTCGTGTCGATCCCGTGCGCCGCAAGCATCCGGCAGAACCGGCCTTCGCCGCAGCCGACATCGAGCGCATTCTTCGGCTTCAGCGCCAACGCGCGCGGCAGCATGATCGGATCGAGCACATAACGCCGCCCGAAATCGCCGTGCTCACCCATGTCCGCGATCCAAGCGGACGCGGAAGCTTCCCAACCATTATCTGTCATGACCTAGACGTCGTACGTCAGCGCCACGCCTTCGGTAAGGGGGGTGGCTTGGCAGGTGAGCACGAAGCCGTCGGCGATTTCCTGCTCGCTCAGCCCGTAATTCACTTTCATGCTGACTTCGCCCGCTGTCACTTTGGCGCGGCACGTTGCGCAGACGCCGCCTTTGCAGGCAAACGGCGCCGGCAGGCCGGCGGCGCGGACGTTGTCGAGGATCGAGTGCTGCGCAGGATCGAAGGTGATGTTCATGCGGCGGCCATTGAGCGTCACGCTCATCTTCAGGCCCGCAGCTTTCTCTTCCAGTACGCGCGCCGCGGCGGCTTGCGCGGCGGAGAGCGGTCCGGTGGTGAAGCGCTCGATCAGGATGCGTTGCTTCTCGACGTTCTTTGCAAGCAGCGCTTCTTCGACGGCGTCCATCATCGGACCGGGGCCGCAGATGAAGAAGGTGTCGATGTTTTCGGGCTTCACGATTGAGGAGAGCAGTGTCTCGGCTTTGGCGCGATCGAGACGTCCGTTGAAGAGTTCGATCTCTTCTTCTTCCTCTTCGAGGAAATGATAGACGCTGAGCCGATCGATGTAGCGATCCTTCAGCTCCGCGATCTCTTCCAGGAACATCACGCCCATCGAGTTGCGGTTGCCGTAGAAGAGCGTGAAGCGCGAGTTGGGCTCGATCGCCAGCGCGGTTTTGATCAGCGAGAGGATCGGTGTGATCCCCGAACCGCCCGCGAACGCAACATACTCGCGGCGCGCGTCCGGATCGAAGCTCCAGCAGAATGAGCCGTGCGGGGCCATGACTTCGAGTTCGTCGCCGGCCTTCAGCTCGTCATTCACCCAGTTCGAAAACGCGCCGCCGGTGATTTTCTTGACGCCGATCTTCAGCACGCCCTCGGACGGCGACACGCAAACCGAATAGTTGCGGCGCACTTCTTCGCCGTTGAACTCACGTCGGAAGGTGAGGTGCTGGCCGGCTTTGAACGCGAAGCGTTCGCGCAGGTCTTCAGGCAGATCAAAGCGCACCGACACCGCATCCGGCGTCTCGCGCTTCACTTCGGCCACGCGCAGGCGATGGAAATCAATGCTCACGCGCTCAATTCCTTTCTGCTCGTCATTCCGGACGCGCGAAGCGCGATCCGGAACCCAGGGGCGACAAGCTGTGCGTTGGCCCCTGGGTTCCGGGTTCGCTCACGCGGCGCGTGACCGCCCCGGAATGACAAGGAGGTTAGTGACATTTGAACCTGTCGAACGGCTCCAGGCACGCTTTGCAGCGCCAGAGCGCTTTGCAAGGCGTGGAGCCGAAACGTGAAAGCTCTTCGGTATTCGACGAGCCGCATTGTGGGCATTCCGCCGCTTGCGCGTTCTTCAAAGCAGAAGCGCTCGCGCCCTTCGGCGGCGGCGCGATGCCATAAGCGCGCAGCTTCTCGCGGCCCGCGTCGCTGATCCAATCGGTGGACCAGGGCGGCGAGAGCGTCGTTTCGATCGCGACGCCGGCGTAGCCGTTAGCGTCGAGCGCTTGGCGGATGCTTTGCTCAATCGCGTGCGTTGCTGGGCAGCCCGTGTAAGTCGGTGTGATCAGCACGCGCGCTTCGTTGACATCGCGCACGATGCCGAGATCAAGCACGGAGACGGCCGGGATTTCAGGATCGGGGACGCTCGCCAAAATGTTCTCGATCGCACTTACTTCGTCATTCCGGACGCGCGCAGCGCGATCCGGAACCCAGGGGGTGACAGAGCTGTGCGTTTGCCCCTGGGTTCCGGGTTCTTCGCTACGCGAAGCACCGGAATGACGAGAAGAGGATCCGTCTTCAATCACCACGTCGCGTCCGGATAGGCGCGCTGCAGGAATTGCATGTGCGTTAGCAAGTGGCCGAGATGTTCGGAATGGCGTCCATCGCGGCCGCCAAGCACCGGACGGCGCGAAGCAGGCCGCGCCAGCGTGGCATCCGCGAGCACTGCATCGATGCGCCCATCCCATTCCGCACGCAGCGCAGCTTTATCGACGCCAGCGTCGGCTTTGATCGCAGCTGCATCGACATCATCCATCACGAACAGCTCATCCGCGAAGCGCCACATCCAGTCGAGACCGGCAATCATGCGCGCTTTGCTCTCCTCGGTGCCGTCGCCCAGGCGCACCACCCAGTCACTTGCCAAAGTCGCGTGATACGAAACTTCTTTCAGCGCCTTCGCTGCGATCGCTGCAAAACGCTCGTCTTTCACGCGCGCCATCTGTGCGAACAGCAGTTCTTGGTAGTGCGAAAACAGAAATTGCCGCGCGATCGTCTGCGCGAAATCGCCATTCGGCTGCTCGACCAGCAAGCAATTGGTGAAATCCATCACGTCGCGACGAAAGGCGAGCGCATCCGCATCGCGGCCAGCACTCTCGATCGCGCCAGCGAGACCCAAGAAGTGCGTCGCTTGCCCGACCTGATCGAGCGCTACGTTCGCGAGCGAAAGGTCAACCTCGAGCGCAGGTGCGTGACCGCACCATTCGCTGATCCGCTGCGAGAGGATGAGCGAGTCATCGCCCAGGCGGAGCGCATATGTGGCAGCTGCGTCCATTAGATGTGCGTGATGCCGTCTGGGATTTTGTAGAAGGTCGGGTGGCGATAGACTTTGTCTT
>CAYZIJ010000049.1:0-19587 GCA_964478365.1 uncultured Terricaulis sp. | reverse complement strand
AAGACGGCGTGCGCCTCCTTGCGCGCGGCGAGTTGAAAGCCAAAGTGAACATCACTGTCTCCGGCGCCTCCGCTGCAGCGATCGCTGCAGTTGAGAAGGCTGGTGGCAAGGTTACGCTGCTCAATCCGCCTGCCGCGGACGAAGCAGCAGCCTAAGGTTCGCTCTCCGGACGGGGAGTTTCACCGCCCTCGGCGGGATTCAGATTCGGAGCTAGCGCGCCCACATGGCATCAGCCGCAGAACAACTTGCCGCGAACATCAACTTTGCGGCGTTCGCAAAGGCCACCGATCTACAGAAGCGCATCTGGTTCACCCTGATCGCGCTCGTCGTCTATCGGGCGGGCACCTTCATCCCGATCCCGGGCATCGACCCGGCCGCGTTCGCGCAAGCCTTCCAAGGCCAAGCGAGCGGCATTCTCGGCATGATGAACACGCTCGGTGGCGGCGCCATTGAACGCATGGCGATCTTCGCACTCAACGTGATGCCGTACATCTCGGCCTCGATCATCATTCAGCTCATGGCCACTTCGGTGCCCTCGCTTGAGCGATTGAAGAAGGAAGGCGAAGTCGGCCGCAAGCAGCTCAACCAATACACGCGCTATCTGACGCTCGTGCTAGCGATCTTCCAATCTTACGGCATCGCCATCGGCCTCCAGTCGAGTGCGGGCGTCGTGAGCAATCCGGGCGTCTTCTTCTTGGCGTCGACGGTCATCACGCTCACCGGCGGCACGATGTTCCTGATGTGGTTGGGCGAACAAGTCACCGCGCGCGGCGTCGGCAACGGCGTGTCGCTGATCATCTTTGCCGGCATCGTCGCGGAATTGCCGCGTGTGCTCTTCCAAAGCTTGGCGCTGGTCCAAAGCGGCGACATCAACGGCTTCGCCATCCTCGTTATCGGCTTGGTGTTGCTCGCAGTTATCGTGTTCGTCGTCTTTATCGAACGCTCGCTGCGGCGGTTGGTTATCCAGTATCCGAAGCGCCAGGTCGCAGGCGGCGGCATCTCGATGGGCGAACGCTCGTTCTTGCCGCTGAAGATCAACACTGCCGGCGTCATCCCGCCGATCTTCGCCTCGTCGCTGCTCTTGCTGCCGACGACGATTATCGGCTTCGTCGGCATGCAGGGTAACCCGCCAGAATGGATGGAGACGTTTCAGACGTACTTCGCCTACGGCAAGCCGGGCCACATGATCCTCTACGCCGTCGGCATCATCTTCTTCTGCTTCTTCTACACGTCGATCGTGTTCAACCCGGAAGAGACGGCCGACAATCTACGCAAGTACGGCGGCTTTCTGCCGGGCATTCGTCCGGGCAAGAAAACTGCGGAATATCTCGACTACGTGCTGACGCGCCTCACCGTCATCGGCGCGGCCTACATCACGGCGGTTTGTTTGCTGCCTGAGATATTGATCAGCGCGTACAGCGTGCCGTTCTATCTCGGCGGCACATCGATCCTGATCGTCATCTCGGTGACGCTCGATACCGTGGCGCAGATCCAATCCCACCTGGTCGCGCACCAGTACGAAGGCCTGATCAAGCGTTCGAAACTGCGAGGCAACAGCGCCGGGCCTGCGAAGAAATGAATCTGATCCTGTTCGGTCCGCCCGCCGCTGGTAAAGGCACCCAGGCTAAGCGGCTGACCGCCGAACGGGGTTATGTTCAACTTTCCACCGGTGACATGCTGCGTGCTGCGCGCAAGTCCGGATCGGATCTCGGCCAGAAAGTTGCTGCGATCATGGATTCGGGTTCGCTTGTCTCCGATGAGATCGTCATCGCTCTGATCGAAGACGCGCTCGCGCAAAACAAAACCGCACCTGGTTTTATTTTCGACGGTTTCCCGCGCACGGTCGCGCAAGCAGAAGCGCTCGACGCCATGCTCACGCGGCACGGCAAGCAGATCGACCGCGTTGTGAAGTTGGAAGTCGATTCACAAAAGTTGATGGATCGTATCGCCAAACGCTTCGCCGAAGAGGGCAGGGCTGACGATAATCCGGAAGCCTACAAAGTGCGCCTCGACGCCTACCTGGCACAAACTGCTCCGCTGGTGCCGTATTACGAGCGTCAAAATAAGATGCACCGCGTGGACGGCATGGCCAACGTTGAAGCGGTGGCGACTGGTATCGCCAAATCGCTCGACGCTTAACGCAAAACCGCCAAGCGCGTCTCGCGCTCAGCGGTTTCGTTTCTCAGGTCTTGAGCTTCGTTAGAACGTCAGCGCTGGCGCACGCAAACGTGCGATCCAGTTAGCGAACTTCGCGACGAAGTCTTCGAGCAAGCCGACGAAACTCGCATCGGTGATCTCGCCGTTGACGATCAAGCCGTCACGATAGTTGAGATAGATTTCCGGCTGGACGGTGAGTGCGGCGCCCGTCGCGCTAACGACCGAGCGAAGCTGGGACTGCGCAGCGGCAGTGCCGACAGCGCCCAACGTCGCGCCGGCGATTGCCGTCGGCTTGCCAGCCCACGAGTTGCGGCCCCAGGGGCGCGAACCCCATTCGATCGCGTTCTTGATCGCGGCTGAGAACGTGCGGTTGAACTCGGGCGTGATGAAGAGAACGGCGTCAGAGCTTTCAATTTGTTGCTTGAAGCGTTGGACCGTCGCGGGGAGTTCGGCCTCAAGATCCTGGTCATAGAGCGGGAGGTCGCCGATCTCGACGATCAGAAGCTCCAGTTTAGGGCGGGCGATGCTCGCCAGCGCCTCGGCGAACTGCCGGTTCACGGAGCCCTTGCGCAGGCTTCCGACGACGACGGCGACTTTGGTGGTCATTTTCGATCCCCTAGTAACGGTTGGTAACTAGGGCTATATGAGTGCCTATGACACCCGCTCAAGAACGCACACAGACCTTACCAGGGCACACCGGTGTGTCCGACATCCACTCCACTGACTGCCGCGCGGTCTCAGGGATTCTCTCCCGCATCGGCGACAAATGGAGCGTGCTGATCGTTCAGCGCCTCGGCGAGGGGCCTAGAAGGTTTAACGAAATCAAGCGGATCATCGGGGGTATTTCGCAGCGTATGCTCACCCTCACGCTTCGCAATCTCGAGCGGGACGGCCTGGTCAGCCGGACTGTTACGCCGAGCGTCCCGCCACGGGTGGATTACGCCCTCACGGACCTCGGCCGCGACCTTTTGATCCCCGTTTCGGCCCTCGGCGCTTGGGCCATCCAGCACACCCCTTGTATTGAGGCCGCCCGCGCCCGATTTGACGCCTCCGAGGCGGCGCAAACGCCGCAACAGGAGCGCGTTTCGGCTGGTTGACGCGGCATTTCGCCCCGCTATAACCACGCCCTTCGCGAACACCCAACGCGCGATGCCCCCTCCAGCCATGCGGCTCGGCGGCGTCGTGCCTATTGCGTTTTGGAGCACGTCAACAATGGCTCGTATCGCCGGCGTAAATATTCCGACCCAGAAGCGCGTCGTCATCGCGCTGCAGTACATCCATGGGATCGGCGGTCACTACGCCAAGGAAATCTGCGAGAAGGTCGGGCTCGGGCCCGAACGTCGCGTCGCTGAGCTGACCGACGCTGAAGTTCTCCAAATCCGCGAGGCTATCGACCGTGATTACACGGTTGAAGGCGATCTTCGTCGCCAGACCGCGACGAACATCAAGCGTCTTATGGATCTCGGCTGCTATCGCGGCCTGCGTCACCGCCGCGGCCTCCCGGTTCGCGGTCAGCGTACGCACACGAACGCGCGGACGCGCAAAGGCCCGGCGAAACCGATCGCCGGCAAGAAACAAGCGACCAAGAAGTAAGGACACGCCGCAATGGCTAAGGAATCCACGCGCGTTAAGAAGCGCGAGCGCAAGAACATCGTCACTGGCGTCGCGCACGTGAACGCGTCGTTCAACAACACGATGATCACCATCGCCGATGCGCAAGGCAACACGATCTCGTGGTCGAGCGCTGGCACGATGGGCTTCAAAGGCTCGCGTAAGTCGACGCCATACGCCGCGCAGGTCGCCGCTGAAGATGCGGGCCGCAAGGCGATGGAGCACGGCATGCGCACGCTCGAAGTGAACGTGTCGGGTCCGGGTTCGGGCCGCGAAAGCGCACTGCGCGCGCTGCAAGCTGTTGGCTTCACCGTGACGTCAATACGCGACGTGACGCCGATCCCACACAATGGCTGCCGCCCGCCGAAGCGTCGCCGCGTCTAAGTCTGTTCGAAAATACCTCAATGGCGCGCGTGGTTCGCTAGCGCCGATGATTGGATACACGCATGCAATCGATCGAAAAGAATTGGCTTGAACTGATCCGTCCGAAGAAGCCCGTGGTCGAACACGGGCACGATCCAGCGCGCCGCGCGACTCTCGTCGCTGAGCCGCTTGAGCGTGGCTTTGGTCTGACCCTCGGCAACGCGCTTCGTCGCGTGCTGCTCTCGTCGCTGCAAGGCGCTGCGATCCAGTCCGTGCAAATCGACGGCGTCGTCCACGAGTTCAGCTCGATCCAGGGTGTCCGCGAAGACGTTACCGACATCGTCTTGAACCTGAAGCAAACCGCCATCCGTATGCGCGGTGAAGGCCCCAAGCGCGTCATGCTGACCAAGACTGGTCCTGGCGAAGTGAAGGCCGGCGACATTCAGACGGTTTCCGACATGGAAATCCTGAACCCCGATCTCGTCATCTGCACGCTGGACGAAGGCGCTTCGCTCCGCATGGAGCTGACGATCAATAACGGCAAAGGTTACGTGCCGGCCGAACAGAACCGTCCGGACGATGCGCCGATCGGCCTGATCGCAATCGACTCGATCTACTCGCCGGTCCGTCGCGTTGCGTATCGCGTCGACAACACCCGCGAAGGCCAAGTGCTCGATTACGATAAGCTCGTGATCGAAGTGGAGACCAACGGCTCGATCCGTCCGGAAGATGCGATCGCGTACGCAGCGCGCATCCTGCAAGACCAGCTGCAAGTCTTCATCACGTTCGAAGAGCCGAAGCAGAAGAAGGAAGGCGGCGACAAGCCGGACCTCCCCTTCAACCCGGCTCTGCTCAAGAAGGTCGACGAGCTCGAACTCTCAGTGCGTTCGGCCAACTGCTTGAAGAACGACAACATCGTTTACATCGGCGATCTGATCCAGAAGTCGGAAGGCGAAATGCTTCGCACCCCGAACTTCGGTCGCAAGTCGCTGAACGAGATCAAGGAAGTCCTCGCTTCGATGGGTCTCCATCTGGGCATGGCGGTCGAGAACTGGCCGCCGGACAATATTGAAGATCTCGCCAAGAAGTACGAAGACCAAATCTAACGGAGAGCCGGGTCTAACCCGGCGAGGAAAAGACCATGCGTCACGGTTCAGGACACAAAAAGCTCGGCCGCACGGCCAGCCACCGCCAGGCGATGTTCGCCAATATGGCGGCGGCCCTGGTGAAGCACGAGCAGATCGTGACGACGCTGCCGAAGGCGAAGGCGCTCCGTCCGGTGGTCGAGCGTCTCGTGACCCTCGCGAAGAAGGGCGACTTGAGCGCCCGTCGTTTGGTGCTCTCGCGCATGCGTGACGAGACCCAAACCAAGAAGCTCTTCGAGACGCTCGCGCCGCGCTACAACACGCGCGCCGGCGGCTACACGCGCGTTCTGAAGGCTGGCTTCCGTCATGGCGACAACGCCCCGCTGGCCGTGATCGAGTTCGTCGATCGCGACGAAGCGGCCCGCGGCCAAGACAGCGGCCCGCGCCCAGAAGCGATCTACACCGACGAAGGCTAAGCCTCGCTGGATAGAGTTAGAGACGGGCCGTCCTCGCGGGCGGCCCGTTTTCGTTTGACTAGATATTTGTCAAAAACTAGAAATATTGCGACGTGGGGAAGGAGGCAGGTGATGTCGGATCTTTACCGCCCGAAGGGGCTCTCTAGCGCCGTCTGTTACGTTGACGCCAATGCCGCGTTTCGCTGGCTGGAAGAGGCGTTCGGGTTTGAGCCGCTGATGGTCATTCTCGATGAGAATGAGAAGATTGCGCATTCCGAGATGAAGTACGGCGACAGCGTCGTGATGGTCGGCAACGAATGGACTGACGACCACAAGAGCCCAAAATCGCTCGGCGGCAAAAACACGCAAACCGTTCACGTCCAGCTCGCACGCGGCGACGACGTTGACGCGCATTGCGAGAAGGCGCGCAAAGCGGGCGCTGAAATCCTGCAAGAGCCCGACACGCAGTTCTACGGCGACCGCACCTATCGCGCCCGCGACCCCGAAGGCCACATCTGGACTTTCGGCGTCACCATCCAAGAATCGACGCCGGAAGATTGGGAAAGGGCCACCGGCCTCAAGACCCAAATCCGCTTGTGAGCGCCAAGCGCAACATCGATGCGACCTTCGCCGCACTCGCTGATCCGCATCGGCGACGCGCGGTGGAGTTGCTTGGCCAACGCCCGCGCCGGGCTGGCGAATTGGCGGAAGCGCTCAATCTGCCAGCGCCTGCGATGAGCCGGCATCTGCGCGCGCTCAAAGAGAGCGGGCTGGTCGAAGAAACGCACCCGCCATTCGATGCACGCGTGCGCATCTACACTTTGAAGGAAGGCGCGATGGCCGATCTCAAAGCTTGGCTCGCCAAGACCGAAGCGATGTGGGTCGATCAGCTCGCATCGTTCAAAATGCACGTGGAGAAGAAGCGCAAATGAGCGCCGTCATCGTCTCGCTGCGCGTGGAGGCCACGCCACGGCAGGCGTTCGACGTGTTCACGCAAGAGATCGCTGCGTGGTGGCGGCCCAACCAGCTCTTCCAACTCACGCCGCGCGGTGATGGCGTGCTGAGCTTCGAGCCAGGCGAACATTGGCGCGCCTTGCTGGCAAGCCTGCGCGAGCGTCTAATCGCCGCGTAAGCCGTTCGCGCAGCTGTCACACAGCGAATTTAGAGCAGGGTGCATGACCTACGCGCGCCGCCTCTTCCTCACCGTCCTCGCGACACTCACACTCGCCGCGTGCGCGCACAGCGATGCGCCGCGTCCCGCGACGGCAGAGGGGCCGCCGATCACCATCCTCATTTCGCTCGATGGTTTCCGCCCCGACTACCTCGATCGCGGCAATACACCGACGCTGACGCGTCTCGCGACCGAAGGCGTGCGCTCTTCGATGCGTCCAAGCTTTCCGTCCGTCACGTTCCCGAACCACTATACGCTGGTCACCGGCCTGCGCCCCGGTCGTCACGGCGTCATCAACAACCGCATGGAAGATCCGGAGCGCCCCGGTGTCGTGTTCACGTTGCAAGATCGCGCGGTTGCCGCCGATCCGATATGGTGGCGCGACGGCACGCCGATTTGGGTAACGGCGGAGAACCAAGGCGTGCGCACCGGCACGATGTTCTGGCCGGGAAGCGACTACGAACTGCACGGCCGCCGTCCGTCGCGCTGGCGCACGTTCGATCAATCGCTCCCGGGCTTCGCGCGCGTCGACATCCTGCTCTCATGGCTCGATCTGCCGGAAGCGGAGCGTCCAAGCTTCTACACTCTCTATTTCGATCTCGTGGACACAGCAGGCCACCGCTACGGCCCCGACGCGCTCGAAACCAATGCCGCCGCCGCTGAAGTCGACGCCGCCATCGCGCGCCTGGTCGCGGGCATCGATGCGCGCGGCTATGCAGGCCGCGTCAATTTCGTCATCGCCGCCGACCACGGCATGGCGCCCCAAGCGAGTGACGCCATCATTGATCTCGACGCGCGCATCACGCCGCAACAAGCGCGCGTCATGTGGGACGGCCAGTTCGTCGGCATCGCCCCGGTGGCTGGTCAGGAGCAGGCCGTCGAGACCGCACTCGTGGGCCGCAGCGATCACGGCGAGTGCTGGCGTAAGAGCGAGCTTCCCGAGCGCTTCGATTTCAGCACTCACCCACGCATCCCGGCGATCATCTGCATGGCCGATCCGGGCTGGCGCTATCGCAGCACGCAGCTCCAACAATACTCAAGCGTCTCGCTCGGCGCGCACGGCTACGATCCGCAGGCGCCTGAGATGGCCGCGACCTTCATCGCCTACGGTCCAGCGTTCCAGTCCGGCGTGACTCTGGAGACGTTCGACAACGTGTCGGTCTATCCGCTGCTCGCGCGCCTTATCGGCATCACGCCGGAGACCAACCAAGGCGACATCGACGACGTCGCTCCCGCTCTGCGCAACTAGCCGCAACGCAAAAGGGCCGCTCTCGCGGACGGCCCTTCGCAAGATCGCGGGTGCGGCCTTTATTGGGGCGCGGGCGTTTCGACCGGCACCATAACGGTGCGGCAACGGCGGCGCGGCATACGCTCCCCGGTGGCGACCGGAAGGCGCTCGCACACGCGCTCTTCGCGGAATTGCTGTTCGGCTGGTGGCGCTTCAGCGGTGGGCGCATCGGCAGCCGGCTCCTCAGCAGCGGGCGCATCACCGCTCGAAGGTTGTTCTACAGTAGCGGGCGCTGGCGGCGTGGTCTGCGCGGGGTCACCGGCCACCGCTTGCAGCAAAGCGATCAAAATCAAGTCAAACATAACGTCTCCCCTGAGAGGCGGTGTCTTTGCTGCCAAACCTCGATGCAACTTTCCAGCGAAAACGTAGCTCAGGCTACACGCTCAGCAGTAGTGCGCCGGGAACTCGCCATGTTTTGGCCCAGTCGGGTGGCCAAACGCAGGGGCGGAGTATTTGGGCGAGGACGTCGATGAAATTCACCCGTGCCACTTTGCTGAAGGTAGCCCCGTACGCGGCGATGATCGCGGGTTTTGCCGGAGGCGCGCTGGCGATCAGTCCGATCTCGCCTCTGTCTCAGACGGTCCCGGTCGCCGGCGAGCCCTCGCTGCAATTGGTTCAAGCCCAGCCGCTCCCGCGCGCCACGCCCAATAGCCAGGGCGAGATGATGATGTCGTTCGCCCCGGTCGCGGCGCGCGCCGGCCCGGCGGTGGTCAACGTCTACGCCCAGCGCGTGACGCGCAGCATGTCGCGCGATCCATTCTTCGGCCGCTTCAGCGCACCGCGTGTGGAGCAATCGCTTGGGTCCGGCGTCATCGTCCGTGAGGACGGCATCATCGTCACCAACAACCACGTCATCGAAGGCGCGCAATCGCTCAAGGTCGTTCTCTCAGATCGTCGCGAGTTCGACGCCGAACTCGTTCTCGCCGATCCGCGTGTGGACCTCGCCGTGCTGCGCATCAATGCAGGCGAACGTATGCCGACACTCGCCTTCGCCGACACGCAACACGACACGCAAGTCGGCGACCTCGTGCTCGCCATCGGTAATCCGTTCGGTCTCCAGCAAACCGTGACCAGCGGCATCATCTCGGCGCTCGCGCGCACCGAGGTCGGCGTCAGCGACTATGCATTCTTCATTCAGACCGACGCTGCGATCAATCGCGGCAATTCGGGCGGCGCGCTTGTCGACATGAATGGCGCACTCGTTGGCATTAACAGCGCCATCTTCTCCGAGGGCGGCGGGTCGAACGGCATTGGGTTTGCCATTCCCGCCGAGATGGTGCGGCGTGTTGTTGAATCCGCTGTTTCCGGTGGTTCGACCGTTATCCGTCCGTGGCTTGGCGCACGTTTGCAAACCGTGACGCAAGACTTGGCGCGCTCGATCGGCCTGACGCGTCCTGAAGGCGTGTTGGTGGGCGAGCTTTATCCGCGCGCTGCGGGTGAGCGCGCTGGCCTGCGCACGGGCGACGTCATCCTTTCTGTCTCGGGCGTCGAAGTCCGCGATGAAGGCGCGGTGCGCTTCCAATTCGCCACCCAGCGCCCCGGCACGCGCGTGCCGCTCATCGTGCTACGCGATGGCCGCCGCATCACCATCAACGCCAGCGCTGAAGCGCCTCCAGGCGGCGCGCCCGAAGCACGCCAGCTCACCGGCAATCACCCGCTCGGCGGCGCAACCGTCGTGACGCTAACGCCAGCGACGGCGGAATCATCCGGCCTGGATCCGTTTGCAGACGGCGTCTTCATCCAAGCGCTCGATCGTCGTGGCGTCGCTGCGCGCATCGGCTTCCGTCCGGGCGACATTATCGACGCGCTCAACGGCACGCCGATCAGCGACGCCGCTCAACTCGATCGCTTAATGGGTCAAAGCCAGACCTGGGTGATCGGCGTTGAGCGTGGAGGCGAGCGCCGCGAGATCCGCTTCTAGGTTTTCATCGGCGCGCCGATCGACCAGGAATGACCGTACGGGTCTTTCAATTGCCCGTAGCGGTCGCCCCAAAATTGGTCGGCGAGCGGCATCTGGATGGTTGCGCCAGCAGCGACGGCGCGCTCCCACCATTGGTCCGCGTTATCGACTTCGAGGTGGATGGTGACGCCAGATGGCGGCGGTGCAGCGCTGCCGCCTCGATATTCGGGGAAGTCGTCCGACAACAGGATCGCGGCGCCATTCACGCGGAAACGCGCATGCATGATGCGTTCGTTGTCCTGGCCGTATGTGCGGTACTCCTCCACGGCGCCGAAGGCGCGCGTGTAGAACTCAAGGGCCGCCTTGCCGCCGGTCACTGAAAGATATGGATAGACCCCAACCGGGATCGCGGACGTTGCTTCAGCCATCGTTTCTCTCCCTCGTTGCCCCTATGTTGGCCCGATGAGCGATTTGTTCGAAGCAGCCGGCATGGACCAGGGCACGCCTACGCCTCTGGCTGAGCGCCTGCGCCCGCGCAAGCTCGATGAGGTGGTTGGACAAGAGCATCTGCTCAAACCCGAAGGGCCGATCGGGCGCATGGTGGCGCAGAAGCGTCTGGCCTCGATGGTACTCTGGGGACCGCCGGGTGTCGGCAAGACGACAATCGCGCGGCTGCTCGCCGAAGAGACCGGCCACGAGTTTCAACAGATCAGCGCGGTTTTCTCCGGCGTCGCCGATCTGAAGAAAGCGTTCGAAACCGCGCGCGGCCGACGCGCCTCCGGCAAGGCGACGCTGCTGTTCGTGGATGAAATCCACCGCTTCAACCGCGCGCAGCAAGACGGCTTCTTGCCGTACGTTGAACAGGGCGTTGTGACGTTGGTCGGCGCTACCACCGAGAACCCAAGCTTCGAGATCAACGCGGCCTTACTGTCACGCGCGCAAGTGTTCGTGTTGAAGCGTCTCGACGAACCGGCGCTCGAACAACTCCTGCAACGGGCCGAAACGCTGCTTGGAACGCCGCTGCCGCTGACGCCGGACGCACGCATCGCCTTCACCAATCTCGCTGATGGCGACGGCCGCTACATGCTGACGCTCGCAGAGGAATTGTTCGCGCTGAAAACCGTGCAGCCGCTAGACGCCAAAGCCCTAGGCGAACTTCTGCAGAAGCGCGCGCCCGCTTACGACAAAGATCGCGAAGAGCACTACAACCTCATCTCCGCGCTCCACAAATCCATCCGTGGCTCCGATCCGGATGCAGCGCTCTATTGGCTCGCGCGCATGGTGGTTGGAGGCGAGGACTTGCTCTTCATCGCGCGTCGCCTCGTGCGCGCAGCTGCGGAAGACATCGGCCTCGCCGATCCCACCGCATTGCTCATCGCCAACGCTGCAAAAGACGCCGTTCATTTCATCGGTCCGCCAGAAGCGGAGCTGCATCTCGCGCAGACCGTGATCCATCTCGCCACAGCGCCAAAATCCAACGCTGCTTACACGGCGTGGAAGAGCGCAAAGGAGGCTGCGCAAGAAACCGGCGCGCTTGGCCCGCCCATGCACATCCGCAACGCGCCGACCAAGCTGATGAAGGATCTCGGATACGGCTCAGGCTATGCCTACGACCACGACACCGAAGGCGGTTTCTCAGGCCAGAACTACTTCCCCGATGAGATGCCACGCCGCCGCTTCTACGCGCCCGAAGGCAAAGGCCGTGAAGCGCCGATCAAAGAGCGTCTTGACCATTGGGCGAAGCTGCGAGCGGAGCGCGAATGAGCAGCGCAACGGAATTAGCGCGCTACCTCAGCGCCGCGCAGCGCGTCGTCGTGTTCACCGGCGCGGGCATCTCGACCGAGAGCGGCATCCCGGACTTCCGCTCACCAGGCGGCGTCTGGAGCAAGATGAAGCCGATCATGTTTCAGGACTTCGTCGCATCACCCGGCGTGCGCCGCGAAGCATGGACGCGTGTGTTCAACAAAACCGCCGGCTGGACAGGCGCAAAGCCGAACGCCGGACATGAAGCCGTCGCAGTGCTCGCGAACGCCGGCAAGGTCGCCGCCATCGTCACGCAAAACGTCGATAACCTGCATCAAGACTCTGGAGCGGCGCTTGAGAAGATCATCGAACTCCACGGCAACGCGTCCTACGCCAAGTGCCTAGACTGCGGCCAACGCCACGAAATCGACGATCTGCGATTGCTGTACGAACGCGGCGAGGAAATCGTCTGCACTTATTGTGCGGGCCTGCTCAAAACCGCGACCATCTCCTTCGGCCAAGCCATGCCCGAGGCCGAGATGATGCGCGCCACCGAAGAGTCGCGCGCCTGTGATCTCTTCCTCGTACTGGGATCATCGCTTGTCGTGTTTCCCGCAGCGGGCCTTCCGATCGAAGCAAAGCGCCACGGCGCCAAACTCATCATCGTCAACCGCGAGCCGACCGAACTTGATAACTACGCCGATCTCGTTCTCAACGAAGAGATCGGCCCGTTGCTCACCGAAACGTTGAAACATCTCAAATGAGCTACGCCGATTACGCCCGCTCATTGCTGATCAGCGAAGACGCGCACACGCTCGTCTTCAACAAACCCGCTGGCCTCGCCGTGCAAGGCGGCTCAGGCGTCACTAAGAGCCTCGAAGATCTGCTCGCCGTATTCGCCAAATCCAACGGCAAGAAACCGCGTCTCGTCCACCGCCTCGATCGCGACACCTCGGGCGTCATCATTGCCGCGCGCACCAAGCCGGCGGCGGCTTTCTATTCCGAAGCGTTCGCCAAGCGTGACGCGGACAAGACATATCTCGCCATCGCTTGTGGTGGCGCGCCCGAGCCGAGTGAGGGCGAGATCGCGCACGCGCTGAAGAAGAGCTCGCGCAAGGATCTCGACATCATGGAGATCGCGCGTCCCGGCGAAGCCGGCGCGCAGGCAGCGCTCACCCGTTACAAAACGCTGGCTGCAGCACCCAGCGCCGCGTTCATCGAACTCGATCCCGAAACCGGTCGCATGCACCAGCTCCGCGCACACCTGGCTGGCATCGGCCGGCCGATAGCGGGCGACGGCAAGTATGGCGGTCTGTTCCATCTTGCCGGGACCGAAATCCCCGGCCTCATGCTCCACGCGGCGGCCCTCGATCTCCCCCACCCGGAGGGCGGCCGGCGCCGGTACGAGGCGCCGTTGCCGGAAGCATTCGCCAATACGCTCCGATCACTCGCGCTTGAGACGCCGCACGGCTGAGAAACCTGCTAGAGTGCCTTCCGAGGGATTCCAGAGGATCACGCCCATGCTCCGAACACTCGCTTTCGTCGCCGCCGCGTTCGCGCTGTCCGCCTGCGCTTCGCAGCCGCCTAGTTACACGGCTGCGCCGTCGGCAAACGCCGCCGGCTATTCCGAGACGCAGATCGAATCCAACCGCTATTTCGTGACCTATCGCGCGCCGAGTTCAGCCGACGCCGCACTTATTCAAGACTACGCGCTGCTGCGCGCAGCTGATCTCACGTTGCAGAACAACCGCGAATGGTTCTGGGTCGACCGTCGTTCGCTCGACGGCCAAGGCCAGAGCCGGGGGCCGAGCATCGGCATCGGTGTCGGCGGCGGCAGCTATGGCGGGCGTGGCGGCGTCGGCGGCAGCGTCGGTTTGAGGGTCCCGCTCGGCAATCGCGGCGAGCAAGCGCGCGCGGCTACTTTGGAAATCCGCTTTGGCGAGGGCCCCAAGCCTGACGATCCGAACGCCTACGACGCCCGCTCCATAAGCACGAACTTGCGGTCGCGGCTGCAGCAGTGATGGGCGTGTTCTGGGTCGCGCTCGGCGGGGCGCTCGGCTCAGTGGCGCGCTACGGCGTGGGCCTAGCCGCTATGCGCTGGTTCGGCGTGGGGTTTCCGTGGGGCACGTTGGCGGTCAACGTGATTGGCGGCTTGGCGATGGGGCTGCTCGCAGCCCGCGCCGGATCGGAGCATGAGAGCGTCCGTTTGCTGCTGGGCGTCGGCCTGCTGGGCGGTTTCACCACCTTTTCGGCGTTTTCGCTGGAGACGGTGCGCTTGATGGAGCACCAACCCGGCCTCGCGGCGCTCTATGTGGGTGCTTCGCTTGTGCTCTCGATTGGCGCATGTTGGCTGGGGCTGATGTTGGGGCGTGTATGAAGACGGTTGAGACCGTCGAAGTGGGTGAAGACGAAGGCGTGGCGCGGATCGACCGCTGGCTGCGCCGCCGCTACCCGCATTTGACACAAGGCCAAGTCGAAAAGCTCCTACGCACCGGCCAAGTGCGCATCGATGGCGCGCGCGTGAAATCCTCTGACCGCGTCTCGCCGGGTCAAACCGTGCGCATTCCACCGCTGCCGGATCCAGCGCCCGCCGCGCTTCGCGTGCCGGGAACGATCAGCCCGAAAGACGCGGAGTACATCCGCTCCTTCGTCATCCATCGCGACGCCGATGTCATCGTGCTCAACAAACCTGCGGGACTGGCCGTACAGGGCGGCACCAACACGCTGCGCCACGTCGACGGCCTGCTCGACGGCCTGATCTTTGACGGTGAGAAGCGTCCCAAGCTCGTTCATCGCCTCGATCGCGATACGTCGGGCTGCCTCGTGCTGGCGCGTCATCCGCGTGCGGCGGCGTTCCTTGGCGAAGCCTTTCGCGACCGCGACACCGATAAAATCTACTGGGCCATCGTCACCGGCAGCCCGCGCCCGAAAGTCGGCGAACTGCGTTCGTGGATGCGCAAGGCGCCGGGCCCGCGCGACGCTGATCGCGAAATGATGGTCTCAGCCGAGCAAAGCGAAGACGGCGCTGTCCATGCCGTCACGCAATACGCCGTTGTCTCCGAAGCGGCTCAAAGCGCAGCATGGGTAGCGCTGCGCCCAGTCACCGGCCGCACACATCAGCTGCGTTTCCATATGGCCGAATTCAGCCACGCCATCGCCGGCGATCCCAAATACAAATCCGAGCGTCCGACACCCAACAATCTGCAAGCGCAACTGCACTTGCACGCGCGCGCCCTGCGCTTGCCGCATCCTTCAGGCGGTCAACTCAACATTACGGCCAAGCTCTCGCCGCACATGAGCGCGGCGTTCGATGCGCTTGGCTTTGAGGAGAGCGACGGGCGCGACCCGTATAAGCCGTTCGAAGCGGCGGGCCGCAAATGAGAGGCCTTGAGGCCGCGGCTCTCGTCAATGCGAGTCGCGAGTTACTCAGCAAAAATGACCCGGTCGGCGCCGAGCGCGTGCTTGGGCCGCTCATGCCGCGTCTTAAGGGCGACGCTGAAGCGCTGCACCTGATGGGCCTCATTAAGCGCACGATGGGTCATCTGCAGGAGGCCGAACGCTATTTGCGCAGCGCCGTGGCGCACTCACTGAGCGAGGGCGGCTACTACAACGATCTCGCCGTGGTGTTGCAGGCGCTGGGGAGAGGCGATGAGGCGATGCGTCTCTATCGCGCGGCGCTGGCGCTAGTGCCGGAAGCCACCTCCGTGCGCGTCAATATGGTGCGTTGTCTGCAGGAGTCCGGCGATCTTGAGGGCGCCGAGCGTGAGGCTCGCGCTTACGTCGTAATTCAGCCGAGCGCCGATGCGTGGATGCTGCTCAGCCAAGTGCTGCGCAACGCCGAGCGCCACGAAGACTCGCTCGCCGCGGCCGCCGAAGCGCTGAAGCAGGGCCCGCGCATGCGCGGCGTGCAATTCAACTACGCGCTTGGGCTCGACAAAGTCGGCCGCACCAAAGAGTCGCTCGAAATCTACCGCAAGCTCGCCGCCCAAGGCGTGGACTCCGCCGATCTTGCGCTCAATTTCGCGCGGGCTCTCTATGTTGAAGGGCTCAAGACCGAAGCCGAATCTGTTCTGCAGCAGGGCATCGACCAATGGCCAGGCACGACCGTCCTCTCGACAACGCTCGTCCGCGCGCGCGCGCTGCGCGGTGAAGGCGATAACGCCACCGCACCGCTTGAGGCGCTGATTGGGAAGCGCCCACACGATATGAGTCTGCGCCTCGCATGCATCGACGCGCTGCATCGCGGTGGGCGGTACGACAAGGCCCTGCTGCTTGCGAAAGAGGCGCTCGTGATCGCGCCCAATAATCAAGCCTTGCTGACCGCGCTTGGCGTCGTTCTCGATGAGCTGGATCAGCCAGCGGAAGGCCTCGCAGCGTTGCGCCGTGTTTGCGAGCTTGCCGATGAAACACCTGCGTCGATGCGCAACATGCTTTCGACCCTAATCCGCGCCGGTCACGCCGACGAGGCGCTGCGCGTCGCCCGAGCCTTGCGCAAAGTCGAGCCGGACGAGCAATACCTGATCGCCACCGAAGCTTTGGCGCTACGCGTTCTGCGCGATCCCGCATATCAGGCGCTCTACGACTACGACCGCTACGTCCGTAGCTATGAAATTCCCGCGCCGCGCAATTTTTTCACGGTCGAGAATTTCAACTCCAGCTTCGCCAGCGTGCTCCGCCGCCAGCACCGCATCGCAGCCCATCCGCTTGATCAGACGCTGCACAATGGCACGCAAACCCCGCGTAATTTGCTCGGCCTAGACGATCCCGCCATTGCCGCCTTCAAGGGCTCGATGGATGTCGCGGTGCGCGACTATATCGGGCGCCTGAGCGCAGACGACAGCGATCCAGTCGGACACCGCAAGCGTGACCGTTATCGCTTCAGCGGTTTGTGGTCGACGCGGCTTGAGAACGAGGGCCGTCAGCCCAACCAAGTGCACGATCAAGGTTGGATCACCGGCATCTATTGCGTTTCCTACACGCCCGCCGAGCGCCCGCGCGATCCCCACGCTGGCTGGATCAAATTAGGGGAACCCAATCGCGCCGTGGACCGCTGCCTGGTCGAGCGGGTCATCGAGCCGAAGGTCGGCACGCTCGTTCTCTTCCCGTCATACATCTGGCACGGCGTGATCCCGTTCGAAGGGGCGGAGCGCCTCACCGCGACGTTCGACATCGTCCCGGCGTAACCGTATTGAGGAGAGCGTGACAGAAGCCGCCCGCCGATTCTGGACGCACGCCACGCTCGCCGACGACGCTGCTGGTGTGATGCTCGATGAGCGACGCCTGCGCACGCCGGGCGGCGCCGTGTTCGCCGCGCCGACGCGCGCCCTTGCCGAAGCCATTGCCGCCGAGTGGAACGCGCAGGGGGATCACATCGCCCCGTCCAGCATGCCGCTATCGCAACTCGCATTTGCCGCCATCGATCACACGCCGTCGCGCCGCGATGAGCTGGCGGCTTATGTCGCCAAGTTCGGCGAGACCGATCTCGTCTGCCATCGCGCCGAAGCGCCCGCGCCATTGGTGGCGCGACAAACCATGCTCTGGAATCCGCTGGTTGCGTGGAGCGCGCACGATCTTGGCGTGGTGTTGCCGGTGGTGACTGGGGTGCTACCCGCCACACACAATCCCGAAGCGCTGGAAACGTTGCGCGCGCATGCCGCCGCCTGCGATGACTTTCAACTCACCGCCTTGGCGCAAGCCGCAGGCGCGGCCGGCTCGGCCGTGGTGGCGCTGGCCATGCTGCACGGACGCCTGACAGGCGAAACCGCCTACGCCGCCGCCGCGCTGGACGAGATTTGGAGCCTCGAGAACTGGGGCGAAGACGCCGAAGCTCGCGCTAGACTGGACAGCCTCCGCGCGGAGTTCGAGAACGTCGCGAGATTCATTACGCTACTGACCGTTTAAGCCGGGGACACCATGAAAGACATTATCGCCGCACTAGAAGCCAAGCGCGCCGCAGCGCGCGCAGGTGGAGGCGAAAAGCGCCATGCGGCCCAGCACGCCAAGGGCAAGCTCACCGCGCGCGAACGCATCGAACTCCTGCTCGATGAAGGCTCGTTCGAAGAGTTCGACATGTTTGTCGAACACCGCAGCCACGAATTCGGCATGGAGAAAACCAAGATTCCGGGCGACGGCGTCGTCACCGGTTGGGGCACGATCAACGGCCGCTTGGTCTACGTCTTCTCGAAGGACTTCACCGTCTTCGGCGGCTCGCTCTCGGGCGCGCACGCGCAGAAGATCTGCAAAGTCCAAGACATGGCGATGAAGAACGGCGCGCCGATCGTCGGCATTTTTGACGCTGGCGGTGCGCGCATCCAAGAGGGCGTGGAATCCCTCGCCGGTTACGCCGACATCTTCCAACGCAACATCCTCGCATCCGGCGTCATCCCGCAAATCAGCGTCATCATGGGTCCGTGCGCGGGCGGCGATGTCTATTCGCCGGCGATGACCGACTTCATCTTCATGGTGAAGGATACGAGCTACATGTACGTCACCGGCCCCGAGGTCGTGAAAACCGTGACGAACGAAATCGTCACGCACGAAGAACTCGGCGGCGCGCGCGTGCATGCGTCGAAGTCGGGCGTCGTCGATGGCGCCTACGAGAACGATTTTGAGACGCTGACGCAAATGCGCCGCCTCATCGATTTCCTGCCGCTCTCCAATCGCGAAAAGCCGCCGACGCGTCCGCATTTCGATGACGTGACGCGCGAAGACACCTCGCTCGATCGCCTGATCCCCGACAATCCGAACAAGCCCTACGACATGAAAGAGCTGATCGAGAAAGTCGCGGACGAGGGCGACTTCTTCGAGATCGGCACGGAGTTCGGCAAGAACATCCTGACCGGCTTCGTGCGCCTCGATGGCTCGACCGTCGGCATCGTCGCCAACCAGCCGATGGTGCTTGCTGGCGTGCTCGACATCGACGCCTCGCGCAAAGCAGCGCGCTTCGTGCGCTTCTGCGATGCGTTCAACATTCCGATCGTCACGTTCGTCGACGTGCCGGGCTTCCTGCCGGGCACGCGCCAAGAACTCGGCGGCCTCATCAAGCACGGCGCCAAACTCTTGTTTGCGTACGGCGAAGCGACGGTGCCGAAAGTCACGGTGATTACGCGCAAAGCCTATGGCGGCGCCTACGACGTCATGAGCTCCAAGCACCTACGCGGCGACGTGAACTATGCGTGGCCGTCAGCCGAAATCGCAGTGATGGGCGCCAAGGGCGCCGTCGAAATCATCTTCCGCGCCGACATCGGCGATCCCGAAAAAATCGCCGCGCGCACGGCTGAATATTCCGATCGCTTCGCAAACCCGTTCGTCGCCGCAAGCCGCGGCTACATCGACGACGTCATCATGCCGCGCGAAACCCGCAAACGCATCATCCGCGCACTCGGCACGCTGAAGAACAAGAAGCTAGAGAACCCGTGGAAGAAGCACGACAACATTCCGTTGTGAGCTGTCGCCTTGTCTGAACAAAAAATACGCAGGATTGACTTCAAAGGTGGTCATTCAATTCCGGATGGCACGCTGACGGAGCTTGGGTGGACCGGTTTGCCGGGGCACATCAATGTCAAGCTCAAGCTGCCTGGCGCGAAGGCGTGGGCGAGCTTTCCTTACGTGAAAATCGTCGACGGCGCTGTCAAAATACCCGTCAACCTAGCGTTCCTTTCTTACGCGAGAGAGGATGCCGACAAAGTACGAGAACTGGCGGCGCGGCTGAAAGACGATGGTGTTTTAACTTGGTTCGACCGCGAGGACTTGTTGCCGGGTGAGCTGCTGCCGGTTTCGTGGACGCCATCCTAAGCTAACGCCTGCTGTTCTTC
>CAYZIJ010000048.1:0-20737 GCA_964478365.1 uncultured Terricaulis sp. | reverse complement strand
CCTGCATGATTTCCTTGGTGATGCCCTGGATCTTGATGTCCATCTGCAGCGCGGTCACGCCCGCAGTGGTGCCAGCGACCTTGAAGTCCATGTCGCCCAGGTGATCCTCGTCGCCCAGGATGTCGGTCAGAACTTCGAAGCCATAGTCTTCGAGGATGAGGCCCATCGCAACGCCGGCGACCGGCGCCGAAATCGGAACACCCGCATCCATCAGCGCCAGCGACGAACCGCAAACCGTGGCCATCGACGACGAGCCGTTCGACTCGGTGATCTCGGAAACGAGGCGCACCGTGTACGGGAATTGCTCGGCGGTCGGCAGAACGGCCTTCATCGCGCGCCAAGCCAACTTGCCGTGGCCGATTTCGCGGCGGCCGGCGCCACCCATACGGCCGGTTTCACCGACGCTGTAGGGAGGGAAGTTGTAGTGGAGCATGAAGCGCTCTTTGGTCGTGCCGGAGAGCGCGTCGATGAATTGCTCGTCTTCGCCGGTGCCAAGCGTGGCGACGACGATCGACTGCGTTTCACCGCGCGTGAAAAGCGCTGAGCCGTGCGTGCGCGGCAAGAAGCCGACCATCGACTCGATCGGACGAACCTTGTCGACGGCGCGGCCATCGATGCGGCCCTTTTCCTTGACGATGCGCGAGCGAACCGTGTCGCTTTCGACTTCCTTGAAGACTTCCTTGATGACGTTCGCATCGGCGCCGTCCGGATTAGCTTCCGACTTGCCGAGTTGCGCCTTCACCTTGTCGCGCAGCGTGCCAACGGCAGCGTAGCGCTCGTCCTTCTTGGTGATCTTGTAAGCGGTGGCGAGATCGCCGCCGACGAGGCTGACGATTTTGCCCTTCAGCGCCGAGTGGTCCGGCGGCGTGAATTCGAAAGGCTCTTTGCCGGCCTTTTCGGCAAGCTCGATGATCGCATCGATCACCGGCTGCATGCCCTTGTGCGCGAGCGAGAGCGCCGAAAGCATTTGCTCTTCGGTGAGCTCTTTCACTTCCGACTCGACCATCATGATCGCGTTGGCGGTGCCGGCGACGACGAGATCGAGCGTTGAGTTCGCCATGTCCGGGATCGTCGGGTTCAGCACCGGCTTGCCGTCAATCCAGCCGACGCGCGAAGCAGCGATCGGGCCCATGAATGGCACACCGGAAATGGTCAGCGCAGCAGAAGCCGCGACCATGGCGAGCAGATCGGATTCGTTTTCGTTGTCCCACGAGAGAACCGTGATGATGACTTGCACTTCGTTCTTGAAGCCATCGACGAACAGCGGACGGATCGGACGATCGATCAGGCGCGACAGCAGCGTTTCACGCTCAGTCGGACGGCCTTCACGCTTGAAGAAGCCACCGGGAATGCGGCCCGATGCGAAATACTTTTCTTGGTAGTTCACGGTCAGCGGGAAGAAATCCTGACCCGGCTTTGCTTCCTTCGCGTACACAACGGTCGCGAGGAGAGCGGTTTCGCCCCAGGTGGCGAACACCGCACCGTCGGCTTGGCGCGCAACGCGGCCAGTTTCGAGCGTGAGCGGGCGGCCTGCCCAATCGAGTGAAACGGATTTGATATCAAACATACAAACGTACTCCAGGCGGATGAGCCCCTGCTCACCGGCCTCGTCATGTGCGCAACAGCGGATTCCGTTGCGCGTATTGCCTCCGGCCCGAATGGACGGAGGGTGGTTCTGTAGTGGAGCGAATGGCGAGTAGTGAGTGGCGAATGGAAATGCGACGGCGCTTCGCGCCAATCACTATTCGCCATTCGCCATTCGCAGTCTGCGCTTAGCGGCGCAGACCCAGCTTTTCGATGATCGCTTGGTAACGCGATACTTCGGTGTTCTTCAGATAGTCGAGCAACCGGCGACGCTGGCTGACCATCTTGAGAAGGCCTTGGCGCGAGTGGTTGTCTTTTTTGTGCGTCTTGAAGTGCTCGGTGAGGTTGGCGATGCGCTCGGAGAGGATCGCAACCTGAACTTCCGGCGAGCCGGTGTCGTTCTTGCTCTTCGCATTGTCTTTAATGAGCGCGGCTTTGCGCTCTGCGGTAACCGACATCGGTACTCCTTTTAATCTGCGATGTTGAACACGCGGCTCGGCTCAAATCGGCCGGCACGCACGTCACCCAGCGCCACCGCTTTGCCCTCAAAGAGGGCCACTGCCGCGCGGGACGCGTCCTGCCCGGCAATGGTGCGATCACGAAATTTCGGCTTCAGCGCCTCCATCACATGCGGAAGGAGAACGATGGGCCGTCCTTGTCTGAGCTTGAACGCGTCCTCGCCGTTGATGGCCAGTGCCGGGATGTCGTCCAGCGCGGTCTCAACGGGCTTCAGGCGTTCTGACGCGGCGCCCTTATGGCGCAAATCCTCGAGCGCGTCGAGGGTAACTGATTCCGCTTCCGTAAAGGGTCCAACGGCGGTCCGGCGAAGGCGCCAGACATGCCCTTCAGCACCCAATTTGGCCGCGAGATCGCGGACCAACGCTCTGATGTAGAAGCCTTTTCCGGACCGAACCCGGAAATGAGCCAGGTCCGGCTCGGTGCTGACCAGCTCGGCCTCATAGACCGTGACCTGACGGGATTCGAGCTCCACCGTCTCGCCCGCACGGGCCAGATCATAGGCGCGCTCGCCATCGACCTTCACCGCGCTGAACTGCGGCGGGACCTGCTCGATCTCGCCCATGAAGTCCGGCAGCGCGGCGCGGATCGCCTCATCCGTGGGGCGGACATCGGACGTGGCGGTGACCTTCCCTTCGCGATCCTGCGTGTCGGTCGAGGCGCCCCATTTGATCGTGAAGAGGTAGGTTTTCCGCGCCTCCATCAGCCACGGCACCGTCTTGGTGGCTTCGCCCAAAGCGATCGGCAAAACGCCGGAGGCGAGCGGATCGAGCGTGCCGGCATGGCCCGCCTTCTGCGCATTGAAAGCGCGGCGAATGGCGGCGACGGCGTGGGTGGACGTCATGTCGTCCGGCTTGTCGAGAATGATCCAGCCCGAGACGTCATCGCCCTTCTTGCGGCGGCCCATCAGGCGTCGTCCTCGCCACGCTTCAGATCGCGCGCGACGACGGGGCTCGCCAACAACTCATCGATGTGACGGGCTTCATCATAGGAAATGTCCGCTTGGAAATGCAGCTCCGGTGTGAAGCGGAGATCGATCGCTTTCGCCAAGCGCCCACGCAGAAACGGCGCGATCCGCGTCAGACCATCCGCGACGCCTCGTGGATCGCTTGGTCCGAGTGACGAGACAAACGCCGTCATGTGCTTCAAGTCCGGTGACGCGCGCACTTCGCCGACAGTGACGGAGACGCCGCGCAGCCCCGGATCGCGCAGATCTTCGCGCGCGAGAATTTCAACCAGCGCGTGACGCACCAGCTCGGCCGCGCGCAATTGGCGTTGCGACGGCCCATGGCCGTGCGCCGGGCCGCTAGTGTTTCCCTTGCCGCGTTTCATTTTTACTGCGCCGTGAAAGCGTACGCACCGCAAAGCGTCGGGCGTTCGCCGGGCTCGCCTTCGCCGCGGAAGGCTGCGATCTTAAACACCCAACGCCCGCTCGCATCGACGAACTCGCTGACCGCAAGGAAACGCGTGCGCTCTGCGCCGCAGAGCCCGCCTTGCGCGGCGCTCGCGGTGACGTTCTCGGCTTGCACACGGAAGAGCCAGGCATTGACGCGCGGATCGCCGCCAATCACCGCCGCGTAGCTTTGACCGCCGACGCCGGAGCGCGAATTCGCTGGCACGACTTGATAGGGCTGCGCCTGAATGGTGATGCCATTGGCGAACGCGAACACGACCGGCCCGCCACGCGACCCAACCAAGCTCACACGCAGATTGCCCGAAACCGAACGCGCATTGTCGGATGCAGAGCGCCAATCGGAGCGCGCGACTGCAGGCTCTTCTTGCGGCACCACATCGACGTTGCGGATTTCCGGCTCGACGATCGTCGAGCGGCGCACGTTCGGCGCCTCTTCTGCTTCGTTCTCACGCTGGCATCCCGCCAGCGCAAATCCGAACGCCGCGATCGCGGCCAGCACTAATGCACGCATGGGCGTGGCCCCTTAGAGCGACCGCTGAACGACTTCGACGTTGAAGCACTCGATGACGTCGCCCTGCTTGATGTCCTGGAACGGACCGAAGCTCATGCCACACTCTTGGCCGGCGACGACTTGATCGACTTCATCCTTGAAGCGCTTCAGCGTGGTGAGCACGCCCATTTCCTGGATCACGACATCGTCGCGCAGGATACGGACCTTGGCGCCCTTGCGGACAACGCCATCGCTCACGCGGCAGCCGGCGACCTTGCCCACCTTGGAGATGTTGAACACCTCCAACACCGCCGCGTTGCCGAGGAAAGTTTCGCGATGTTGCGGCGCGAGCATGCCCGACATGACGCCTTTGATGTCGTCAATCAGGTCGTAGATGATCGAGTAGTAGCGGATCTCGACGCCTTCACGCTCGGCCAGGTCGCGCGCTTCTTTCGAGGCGCGGACGTTGAAGCCGATCACAGGCGAGCCTGAGCCCTTAGCAAGCTGGACGTCCGACTCGTTGATGCCGCCGACGCCGGAGAGCACGACACGCGCGCGCACTTCTTCGTGCGCCAGCTTGTCGAGCGAACCGACAATGGCTTCAGCCGAACCCTGCACGTCAGCCTTGATGACCAGCGGCAATTCTTTGGCAGTCGATTCCTTGAACCGCGCCATCATGCTTTCGAGCGACGTACCGGTACGCGTTGGGCCTGATGTGGTGCGCAGTTTCTTCGCGCGGGCGCGATAATCGGCCACTTCGCGGGCGCGCGGTTCGTTTTCGACCGCGTTCAACACGTCGCCGGGCTCCGGCACGCCTTCGAGACCCATGATCTCGACCGGCTCTGACGGACCTGCGCTTTGCAGCTGCTGGCCGCGCTCGTTGGTGATCGCGCGAACGCGGCCAACTTGCGCGCCGACGACGACGATGTCGCCGCGCTTCAGCGTGCCCATTTGCACGAGCACCGTAGCAACCGTGCCGCGGCCCTTATCGAGCTTGGACTCGATCACTGTGGCTTCCGCCGGACGGTTTGAGTTGGCGCGCAGATTGAGCACTTCGGCTTGCAGCAGGATGGTCTCGACCAGATCGTCGAGGCCTTCCTTCTTCAGCGCCGACACCTTCACCACCGGCACGTCGCCGCCGAATTGCTCGACGATGACTTCATGCTGGGTGAGTTCGCTCTGCACGCGGTCCGGATTGGCTTCCGGCTTGTCCATCTTGTTGATCGCCACGATCATCGGAACGCCCGACGCCTTGGCGTGCTGAATGGCTTCGACCGTTTGCGGCATGACGCCGTCATCGGCGGCCACGACCAGCACAACGATGTCCGTCACCTGCGCACCACGCGCACGCATCGCGCTGAACGCAGCGTGGCCCGGCGTGTCGAGGAAGGTCACGCGCTGACCGTCTGACAAACGAACTTGATACGCGCCGATATGCTGCGTGATGCCGCCCGCTTCTCCGGACACGACGTCAGTCTGACGCAACGCATCGAGCAGCGAGGTTTTGCCGTGATCGACGTGGCCCATAATGGTCACGACCGGCGGGCGCGGCTCGGTGTTCTCATCAGTATCGACGATGTCGCCGGCGAGGCCTTCTTCAACGTCCGATTCCGCGACGCGCTTGACTGAGTGACCGTGCTCGGTGGCGATGAGTTCGGCGGTATCCGCATCGAGTTCGTCACTCTGCTTCAGCATCTGGCCTTGGCGCATCATGAACTTGATGATGTCGGCGACGCGCACGGCCATACGGTTCGAGAGTTCTTGAACCGTGATGGTTTCCGGGATGATGACTTCGCGAACAACACGTTCAGTGCTGCCGCCCATCATCTTAGCGCGACGCTCTTTTTCCTTCTGCTGCGCACGGCGATAGGCCGCGAGCGAACGGACGCGATCGTCGTCGCCCGCCACTTCGCGCTCGACCATGTCGAGCGTCAGACGGCCTTCGCGGCGCTTCGGCTCGCCCTTCTTGGTCGGCTTCACCGGCGCGACCGGCAGCGGCTTGCGCGCGGATTTCACGCGACCGCCGAGTTCACTCAGCATGTCGGGACGCTGCTGTTGCGGCTGACCCGGCTGTTGTTGCTGTTGGGCGGCGGCCGCCGCAGAGGCCGGACGCGGAACCGACGTTCCGATGCGCGCGGGCTCGGGCTCCGGCTCTTCGGCGGGGCCTTCGAGTTCGCGGCGCTTGGCTTCGAGTTCTGCTTGCTGCGCTTCGTCTTCTGCAGCCTTCTTGCGCTGCGCATCTTCGAGCGCGCGGCGCTGATCGTCTTCGACCTTCAGGCGCTGATCACGCGCTTCGCGTTCAGCCATCGAACGGCGAACAGCTTCTTCGCGACGGCGCGTTTCGTCATCGGTGATGCCACCCGGCTTCGGCGGTGAGCGCGGCGCTTCGGCGACCGGGGCTGCTGCAGCAGGACGTGTCTTGATCGGCGGCGGCACGCCTGGGCCTGCGGCGCCTGGTGCAGGCGTTGCGCCCGGCCGGTTGATCGTGCGCTTCTCACGCACTTCGACGGCGACTTGCTTGGTGCGTCCGTGGCTGAAGCTTTGACGCACTGTGCCAGCGCTCGCGGTGCGCGTGAGCGACAGCGGCTTGCGGCCAGTCGGAGAGTCTTTCTGTTCGTTGCCGTCAGACATGCAGTGGTATTGCCAATCCTAAAATCGTCGTCACACGTAACTTCAAACGCCGGTACTCAAACGTCCGTTCGCCCGCCGCGCCCCTGGACCAAAAAAGATCCAGCGGCAGCGCCGCCCAGTTTCCACGACACAGAGCGCCAGGAATCGGGCCAAGAGTCTGGAACGATGGGGCGGAACCCCGCAAGGCGACCAATATCCGCCGCCCAGGCCAGCGCCAAACGCTCTTGAAGCAGGCAAGCGTGTATCACACGTTCCCGCCCCAGCGCCACGCCCAATTCCTCGCTGCTAAAGCAGCAAACGGCCGGCGGAGGCGCGCCCCAGAGCCCTATATGGAGGCTCATTTGCTTTTCGCGACCCTCTTCGGCGCCGTCTTTTGCTTCAATCAGCACAAAGGCCGGCGCGGAGCGGATGGCGCTATCAACTTGCGTTGCGCCCATCGCGATCGCGCCGCCGCGTCGCGCCATGCCGAGCATATCGAGACACCGCTTTGCGAGCAGCTGTTCCGTCAGATCGGCGAGCCCTTCGGGCGCTTTCGCGTTGGTTTTAAAGCCGCGCGAAAACGCGCCTTTCTTGGCCGCCTCTTCAACCTTCGCGCGCGTCGCCGTCACCCACGCGCCCCGCCCAGGCAGCTTCGCCGCCACATCAGGCGTGACCACGTCATCGGGCCCGAGCGCGAACCGGATCAGGTTCGCCTCGTCCGTCACTTCACCGCTTACGATGCACCGCCGCTCTCGTCCGCGACGGCCGCCGCTTGCCTCGCCGGAGCTGGAGCTATGCTCCGGCGCAGGCGGGTCAGCTTCTATCTGCGAAGACGTTGGACAGATCATCCACGTCTCCTTCAACTTCGACGACTTCAGGTTCCGGCGGCGCTTCGATCCAGCCGGCGGAAATCCGCGCGTTGAGGATCAGCGCATCGGCTTGCTCTTGGGTCAGTTCGTACTTTTCCAAGACACCCGGCTCGCGGATGCGCTCGCCGTTCTTGTTCTCGAACCAACCGCGCAGATCGTCGCCCGTAAAGCCGGCGAAATCTTCCAGCGTCTTGGTGCCGGCTTCGCCCAGCGTGACGAGCATGACAGCGGTGAGGCCCGGAACGCCCTTCAGATCATCCTGGACGCCGAGTTCAACGCGCTTGGCTTCAAGTTCGGCCGCCAGCTTGTCGAGGAAGTCCTTTGCGCGGGCTTGCAATTCGTCGGCGATTTCGTCGTTGAGGCCCTCGATGGATGCGAGCTCCATTTGATCGACGTAGGCGATTTCTTCGACCGTCTCGAAGCCTTCCGAGGCCAAAAGCTGCGCGAACATTTCATCCACTTCCAGCGCCTTGACGAAGATCTCGGTGCGCGTCGCGAATTCCTTCTGACGGCGCTCGGACTCTTCAGCCTCGGTCAGAATGTCGATCGACCAGCCAGTGAGTTGCGACGCCAGACGCACGTTTTGGCCACGGCGGCCGATGGCGAGCGAAAGCTGCGCTTCGCCGACCACGACTTCAACGCGCGCTTCTTCCGGATCGAGCACCACCTTGGTGACTTCGGCCGGTTGCAGTGCGTTGACGATGAACGTCGCCGGGTCTGGTGACCACGGGATGATGTCGATCTTCTCGCCTTGCATTTCGCCGACGACCGCCTGCACGCGCGCGCCGCGCATACCGACGCACGCGCCGACCGGGTCAATCGATGAATCGTGCGAAATAACCGCGATTTTCGCGCGCGAGCCCGGATCACGGGCAGCGGCTTTGATTTCGATCACGCCTTCGTAAACTTCCGGCACTTCCTGCGCGAACAGGCGCGCCATGAATTCCGGCTTGGCGCGTGACAAGAAAATTTGCGGGCCCTTGGTTTCGCGGCGCACGTCATAGACGTAAGCGCGGGTGCGATCGCCGACGCGGAGGTTTTCGCGCGGAATGCCTTCGCTCTTGCGGATCACACCTTCAGCGCGGCCGAGGTCAACGATGACGTTGTAGAATTCAACGCGCTTCACGACGCCGTTGATGATCTCGCCAATGCGATCCTTGTACTCGCCATACTGGCGCTCACGCTCAGCTTCGCGGACTTCGTGATTGATGACCTGCTTGGCGGTTTGCGCAGCGACCCGGCCGAACTCGATCGGCGGCAGGCCTTCGTCATATTCCTTGCCCAGCACGGCTTCCGGATCGGTTTTCCGCGCGACGTCGAGCATAATGTCGGTCGACGGATTGAACGGCCGTGTCTCCGGATCGAGGACGCTGTCGTCCACGACGGTCATCACGCGCTTCAGCGCCATTTCGCCGGTGCGCGGATCGATGGTGGCGCGGATGTCGTGTTCAGCGCCGTAACGCGAGCGCGCGGCCTTTTGCAGAGCGTGCTCCATCGCCGTGATGACGATCTCTTTGTCGATCGACTTTTCACGCGCGACCGCATCCGCGATCTGCAGGATTTCGAGCCGGTTAGCCGAAATGCCAGTGCTCATGCCGTTTTCCCTTCGTCAGTATTCTCTTCGGCGTTTGCGGCCTCGGCCGCCTTTGCCCGTTTCAAGTCTTCTTCGATCAGCTTGTCGGTCAGCACCAAACGCGCGTCCGACAACGCCGAAAACTTCAATGTCGCCTCGCCGTGATCACCGGTGAAGGTGATGTCATCGCCTTGCACGGATTTGATGACACCCTTCCAACGGCGACGGCCATCGACCATCGCGGCGGTCTCTATCTTGGCTTCGTGACCGGCGAAGCGCTCGAAATCCTCGATCCGCATCAGCGGGCGATCGATGCCCGGCGAGCTGATCTCCAGATCGTATTCGCCGCCCGGGATCGGATCTTCGAGATCGAACACGGGCGAGAGCGCACGAGATAGACGTGAGCAATCATCGATGCCCATCTCCCCGTCCGACACGCGCTCGGCCATGATTTGCAGGCGTTTGCGGCGATTGCCCGACACGCGCACGCGCACGATCCGGTAGCCGAGGCCCGAGGCCGTCGGCTCGATCAGCGTAATCACGCTCTCTTCAACAGGGTTCGTCGCGCGCAAACGGCGGGCTCCAGATAAGACAAAAGCGGCGGAGCTTTCGCCCCGCCGCTGAACCCTCGTCGAGGGCATCAGCGATGTAGTGAGGGGGATATAGCGGGTTCAGGCTGGCTCGCCAAGCCCTCAAGCACGCTTAGTCAGGCAGCATGATCTTTCCCCGGATGGCCTCAACCGGGAGCATTCCCAACTCTAGCCGGCTATCGTTCGCATTGTCCCGGCTATCGCCGAGCACAAAGACCTGACCTTCCGGCACGATCCTGACAGGCATATCGCTCAGCGGTCGATACCCGCCTTCTTCGTTTAAGCGCAGTGTGACGAAAGTTGCGCCGTTCGGCAAAGTCTCGCGCACGAGCCGCGCTGTATCTGCATCGCCGCGGTAGTTTGGCTGCGGATTGTCGACGTAGTAGCTCGGATCACTTGAAGCTGGGCCGATATCCTCGGCCGGCACCGGTAAGCCATCTATCGAGACGACGTGATCACTAAGTGCGACGCGTTCGCCAGGAAAACCGATAACCCTGAAAATCAGAGTCGCTTCCCGATCGTAGTTCGGATGAAGTGCGATCAAGTCGCCACGCACAATGCGTATCGGCTCCCGCAGCGGAGGCGCGCGCGAAGGAGCGCCACGTGCATCGAGCAACACTCGTCCCAACACGCCGTACACAACTTGGTTTGGTTCGATCGTGGGCAACATGGATCTGCTTGTTGCCCGGAAGGGCCGAAGTCGTAAGCCTTGCTCCTGGGCGAGCGAGCGCGCCGGAACGAGAGCTGCGATCGCGCCGACGACACTGATCGACACTGCTCTTCGTGTATGCATGGTCAGCCATCATAACTTTGGGCGCTGTCGCGTTCAACCGGCCGCCCGCCCGCCACCAAGTTGCTAGAGCCCTTTCTATCTGCGCTCCGTTGACGTTCAGTCGCAGACGGCCGAGGGCGTTACCCGCATGATCTTCAACCCCGTCATCAATCCGCGCGGCAAGCTTCGGAACGGCTGGTGGATCGCGCTTTTCTTCTTGGCCCTGGCAGCGCTGTTGTTGCCACTGATCCTGACTTCGCGCGCGAGTGACACCGGCGTTCCTCTTTGGCAGCAGGCGACGATCGTTCTCGCCACCTCGCTCATCTGCCAAGCAGCGCGGCGCAAGCCGATGGCGGAGATGCTCGGCGCGTTCGACTGGAAGTGGCCTAGGCAGTTGGCAATGGGACTGGTTTTAGGCGCCGCGCTGATGGCAATCCCCGCAGCATTTCTCGCGGCGGGCCATTGGGTGACATGGCGCGTGAACGCCGACTGGACCGAAGCGATCGGCGCTACGCTCTTAGTGCTGGCGGCTGCAGCGGTGACGGAAGAGCTGCTCTTCCGTGGCTTTCTGTTTCAACGGCTGATCGACGGGCTCGGCGCTTGGCCGGCGCAACTGCTCATCGCCGCACTCTTCGCGCTCACCCATTCCGATGCACTCAGCGAACTCGCCCCCCTCGCCTACTTGGCCGGCGCGAACATCTTCGTCGCGTCGATCCTGTTTGGTCTGGCGTATCTGCGCACGCGCAGTCTCGCGCTGCCGATCGGGCTGCACTTTGCGGCGAACGTTATGCAGGGGCCAATTCTCGGCTTCGGCGTCAGCGGCAATGATGCGTCGGGGCTGCTGACAGCAACGACACAAGACGCGCCCCCCTGGCTCACCGGCGGCGCGTTCGGGCTTGAAGCTAGCGGTCCCGGGTTTGTGTGCGTGTTGGCGATGACGGCGCTGTTGTGGTGGTGGCGCCCCAACGCGCGCGGTCAGGCAAATGCGGCGTGAGACGCTAAGCGTCCACGCACGAGCAGAGCGTGGCGGATGTACGCTAAAGCGCAACCCGTCAGCAGACCAACAACTGCAAACACCTGATCGCCCATCACCGGGATCACATCGGAGCCTTTGATGTCGCTGAACAGCGCCGAGCCCATCATCGAGCAGAAAAGCCCCATCATGCCGCCGCCGATCATGTCCATCGACGGACGCGGCAGATCGAATTTGCGGATCAGCCAAAGCGTGGGCGGCATCGTCACTGCCGCCCAGAACAGCGTCACAGCACAGAAGAACACACCAACCACCGCCGCCATCATGCCGCCGACAACGCCAAAAAGCCCCGCCATCGAAGGATCGGCCGGCATCTCGCCTTGCGGCGTCAGTACGAACATCACCAGCACGGCGCCAAGCGTAACGCTCGCCACCGTCGCGACGCACACCATCAGCGCTGTCGCGCCCACCTTGATCAGAAAATCCCGCATCGTCGCAGAATAGCGCGCGGCGGCTAAAACTTTGGCGCGTCAGTTTGCCTAACGAACCTCAACCAAATCGGGGCGCAATCACCGAGCTTTTTCGCTTCGTACCGCGTCGTTACATGCCCCGGCCACGGCGCACGCCAATCCTCGGCACGCTCCGCCAGCCACGTAAAGCGCGCATCGCGCGTAACGTGCTCCAACGTCCACTCCGCATAGTTCGCCCAATCGGTCGCGAAACGCATCTCGGCGCCCGGCTTCAGCACACGCGCAAGTTCGCCCAAGAACTCAGGCTGGATGAGACGGCGTTTGTGGTGGCGCGCTTTAGGCCACGGATCGGGAAAGAGGATGTAGCAAAGGTCGAGGCTCGCATCCGGCAAACGCGCGATCACATCTCGCGCGTCGCCATTATGGATGCGCACGTTCGCAACGTTCGCCTCCTCCACATGCCGCAAACACGAGGCGACGCCGTTGAGGAATGGCTCAACACCTATGAAGCTTGTTGAACGATGCGCCGCCGCTTGAGCAACGAGATGCTCCCCGCCGCCGAAGCCGATCTCCAGCACCAGGCAAATTCCAGGCGCTGGAGCCGGCCGAGGCGCTAGAGCCAGGGATGGGGGCCCGCCTTCAGGCGCCGCGAACATCGCCTCCAGGTCCAACGCCCCCTCTTCCGGAACAGCCAGATGCGGCAGCAGCGTCTCCATCAGCCCGGCTTGCCGGGGCTTCAGGGTCCGGGCCTTGATCCGGCCGTAGGTGCGTTGGGGTCGAATCATCGCGCCATCAATTTGTCGATCCGCTAGGCAAAAATTGCCGGGCGAACGTCAACCGCCGTCTGATTTCCTTAATGATTTGCACCAATCCGGTAAATGAGCGTTAACCTAATCTTAGTGCGATCGGTCGATGGTTAATGAGTTAACGCCGTTAACTATTTCGTCGCGACGCAAGGAGGCGAGGCGACGACACAGCAACGGAGTAGAGAGGTTGAATGACCAGCGGGCGCTCTAAGCGCGAGTGCCGTGCGCGCGTTCTGCGCACACGGCCGGAGAATCGACTCACTTGGGATCGCGGCGTCTGCGGTCTGCAGCTGAGGCGATTTTCGCCAGCGCGAGCAGGACCCAAGCGTTCACCGCACCTTGTTCGGACGACATCTCCGTCGGCGGCTCCCATGGCGCTGGCAGCCCAGCGAGGTAGCAGTTCGCGCCAAACGCCAACGCGGCCAAACGCGCACGTTCATTGTTTTTTCTTTGTTTATCAACGCGCTGTTTGCGATCTCGTGATGTAGTGGGATTGCTGGATTGGGTCATTTTCACGCCTCCGTGTCTTTGCCGACGAGGTTGCGGACCCGATCACAGCTTGGGCTGAGCCTGGCTAACACCTGGAACGTGTTAGTCAGGCCAGTTCACTCCCAAGCCCAATATCCGGCCCAAAGCATAGGTTCTCAGAGATTGGTTAACCGCTCTTTACGAACCGTTGCGGGCTGGTGAAGTTTGGGCTCGGCACTTAAGTTTCTCTTCCAAATTGGAAGGAAGCTCCCATGCGCGAACAATTGAATTTCTACATTGACGGCAAATGGGTCGCCCCGGCCAAGGCCCGCACCCACGACGTCATCAATCCGGCCAATGAAGAGCCCTGTGGCCGCATCTCGCTCGGCTCGGCCGAAGACGTGAACAAGGCCGTCGCCGCCGCCAAGAAGGCGTTCGAGACCTGGTCACAAACCACTGTCGATGAGCGCAAAGCGATCCTCGACAAAATCATCGCCATCTATCAGCGCCGCATGGGCGACATGGCCGAGACCATTTCGATGGAGATGGGCGCGCCGATGACGATCGCGTCGCAGCAGCAAGCGCCAGCCGGCCTCGGCTATCTGATCGACGCGCGCAAGCAACTCGACACGTTCGACTTCGACTATGATTACGGCAAAGGCCGTCGCATCCTGAAGGAAGCCATCGGCGTCATCGGCATGATCACGCCGTGGAATTGGCCGATGAACCAGATCGGCGCGAAGGTCGGCCCCGCTCTCGCCGCCGGCTGCACCATGGTGCTGAAGCCGTCTGAGCTTGCGCCGCTGAACGCCATTCTGTTCGCTGAGATCCTCGACGAAGCCGGCGTGCCGCCGGGCGTGTTCAATCTCGTCAACGGCGATGGCCCAGGCGTCGGCAACGCCCTCTCCTCGCACCCGGACGTCGACATGCTGAGCTTCACCGGCTCAACGCGCGCCGGCACCTCGGTCATGCAGAACGCTGCAGTCGGCATCAAGAAGGTAGCCCTCGAACTCGGCGGCAAGAGCCCGAACATCATCCTCGACGACGCCGATCTTCCGTCAGCCGTCGCGCGCGGCATGCTGCACATGGCCAACAATACCGGCCAAAGCTGCAACGCCCCGTCACGCATGCTGGCGCCGAAAGCGAAGTATGACGAAGTCGTCGCCATCGCCGCGCAAACCGCCAAGAGCATCAAGGTGCAAGCGCCTGACACTGCAGAAGCCGGCGCGATTGGTCCGCTCTCGAACGCGAACCAATTCCAGAAGGTGCAAGGCCTCATTCAAAAAGGCATCGACGAAGGCGCGAAACTCGTCGCCGGCGGCGTTGGCCGTCCCGATGGTCTGAACCGCGGCTACTACGTGAAGCCGACTGTGTTCGCTGACGTGAACAACAACATGACCATCGCGCGCGAAGAAATCTTCGGACCGGTGCTCTGCATCATTCCGTACGAAACCGAAGAAGAAGCCATCCGCATCGCCAACGACACGCCGTACGGCCTCGCGGCCTATGTGCAAGGCACGTCGCAGGATCGCGTGCGCAAAGTCGCCCGCCAACTCCGCGCCGGCATGGTGCACATCAATGGCGCATCGGGTGGTTTGGGTTCGCCGTTCGGCGGCTACAAACAATCCGGCATCGGCCGCGAAGGCGGCGCGTTCGGCGTCGAGGAATTCCTCGAAGTGAAGGGCGCATATGGCTGGGGCGAACAGGCCTAAGCGTAAACAAGCCGGAAACGCGGGTTTCACGCGCTATTAGGCATAAAGTGCAATCGTGCGCGGATGACAACGTCCGCGCACGATCCTTTTTCAGCGAGCTTCGACTCCATTGAGATCGATCCTACGCGCACGCCATCGCTCAGCGCGATTGAGCACGCTTTGGCCGAAATGGCCCCGAGCGCCGCTGCGCCAGAGCTTGAAACAGCGGGTTTCTACTTAGTTGACGACGCGGGCGGCCGCTTCGAGATCGACCGCGACATGGGCATCATCTCGTTGCGCGACGAATCGCTGCTCGAGACCGAACGCTTCGCGATCCACATCGTGCGCATGCGCGTGATTGAGCGCTCCGGCGCCAATTACGAGATGGAGATGAAGCTCCGCCTCACCGGCCGCGTGCCGCAAATGGTCGGCGCTGAAGATGCGCTGTTCGACATTCCAGGCCGCGAAGCAGCCCCGGTGGCGCCGACTGCCGAGCCGCAAACACACTGGACGCGCTTTGCCGCCGTTCTCGGCGTAACCACTAAAGCTGCGCTGCCGACCGGCGCATTCGTGCAGCCCGAATACCCGGCGATCAGCGCCGCCTACACGCACTTTGCCATCGGCGCGTTGCCGTCGGCTAACGCTGCGAACTCCTACTAACCCTCGTCATTCCGGGGCAATGCGGAGCATTGAGCCCGGAACCCATGGGCAAACACACAGTTCGTAGCTCCTGGGTTCCGGATCGCGCTTCGCGCGTCCGGAATGACGAGTATATGTTCTCCGTCAAAGGAGACATCGCGTGGCTGAGAAACCCTGGCGCCGTCGTGCAATCGGCAATCGCCCGCTAAAGCCCGAAACCCTGATGATGGGCTACGGCTACGATCCGATGCTCTCGGAAGGCTCGCTGAAGCCGCCGCAATTTCAGACCTCGACGTTCGTGTTCAAATCCGCGCAAGCGGGCAAAGACTATTTCGCCGCCATCCAAGGCCGCCGCAAACTCGGGCCGGACGAAGAGCCAGGCCTCATCAATTCACGCGTCAACAATCCCAATGTCGAAGTCGTCGAAGATCGGTTGGCATTGTGGGACGGGGCGGAAACCAGCCTCGTCTTCGCGTCCGGTATGGCCGCGATCTCAACGACGCTTTGGGCCTATCTCCGCCCCGGTGACGTCATGGTCTATAGCCGTCCGATCTATGGCGGCTCTGAAACGCTGATCGATTCCATTCTGCCCGAGTTTGGCGTGCACGCGATCGGCTTCGAAGCCGAACACGGCGCGGCCGCACTCGAACGCGCTGTGAAAGACGCGCAAGCCAAAGGCCGTGTCGGCGCCATCTTCATCGAGACGCCGGCGAGCCCAACCAACGCGCTGGTCGACATCGCGCACGCACGCAAACTCGCGGAGTCGCTGACTAAAGATGGCAAGCGTCCGCCTATCATCGTCGACAACACGCTACTCGGGCCGATCTACTCTACGCCACTCGCGCACGGCGCAGACATCGTGCTGATGTCGCTCACCAAGTATGTCGGCGGCCATTCCGATCTCATTGCCGGTGGCGCATCTGGCTCAAAAGCCATGCTCGCGCCGGTGCGCCGGATGCGTACCACGCTCGGCACCATGTGCGACGCGCACACAGCCTGGCTGCTGATGCGCTCACTTGAGACGCTAAAGCTCCGCATGGACGCGGGCGCCGCACACGCGCGCAAGGTCGCGGACTTCCTGCGCAATCATCGCAAGATCGATAACGTCTGGTATCTCGACTTCCTGCCCGCCGATCACGCCGACCGCGCCTTGCATGATCGGCAAAACAAGAGTGCGGGCTCGACGTTCTCGTTCGAGATCAAAGGCGGCGAGTTAGAAGCGTTTCAGCTTCTGGATAAGCTTCAGATCATCAAGCTCGCAGTCAGCCTCGGCGGCGCGGAAACGCTGGCGTCACATCCAGCCTCCACAACGCATTCCGGCCTGCCCGCAGACGAACTCGCGCGCTCCTCGATCAAGCCAAACTTGATCCGCATCTCCATCGGCATCGAAGATCCCGACGATATCATCGCCGATTTGGCCCAGGCTTTAGACGCAGTGTGACCTGCCCGCTTCGCGGATCGCGCAGCGCACCTATATAATCTGCGCATGATTCTCCCCACGCCAAAAACCGGGTCGAAAATCGATCCCGCTGTCGCAGAAGCGCAGCAAGCGCTTTCCGATCGCACGCCCGTCGTGTTCGTCATCGGCCGCGCCGGCACCGGCAAGAGCCATTTCATCCGCTCTCTCGTCGAAGCCGATCCGCAATATCCGCAAGCCGTGTTGGCGCCGACCGGCCTGGCCGCCATGAATATCGGCGGCCAGACGGTTCATTCGTTCTTCGGCTTTCCGCCACGCCCGCTCATCGGCAACCACGAAAAGCCGCACTGGTTCTTCACCCGAACGGCGCGCGCCATCAATCGGCTGATCATCGATGAGATCTCGATGCTCCGCGCCGACGTGCTCGACGCGATGGATTCCCACCTCAAGATCGCGCGCAAATCCTCACGCCCATTCGGCGGCGTGCAAATGTTGTTGGTTGGCGACTTCTACCAATTGCCGCCCGTCGTGCGCGGCGATGAAGGCCAGCTACTCGAAGACGCAGGCTACTCAAGCCCCTACGCCTTCTCTGCGCATTGCCTGCGCGATGCGCCCATCGCCGCCGTGCAGCTCACCGAAGTACATCGCCAGACCAATCAAGATTTCATCGCGCTTCTCTCCGCCATCCGCGAACGCCGCGGCGTTGAAGAGGCGGTGACGATCCTCAACACGGTCTGCCTTGATCGCTCGCTGCCAAAGCGCCCGGTTCTCCTATGCGCGACCAATGCGGTCGCGGACAAATATAACGCTCAAGGCCTCGCCTCACTCCAAGGCGCGGGCGCGCGCTACACTGGCGCGTTCGAAGGCGAAGCGCCGAAGTCGCAGGGCGACCGCTTCCCGGCGCCGATGGAATTGGTGCTGAAGCGCGAGGCGCGCGTGATCTTCACGCAGAACGATCCCGAGGGGCGATGGGTGAACGGCTCGCTCGGCACGGTGAAATCACTCGATGACGAGACGATCATCGTCACGCTCGATGCCGGCGACGAGGTCGATGTCCAGCGCGCCACGTGGCCGCAAGCGCGCTGGACGTGGAACGCCAAAGAGAATCGCATGGAAGTGAAAGAGGAATTCAAATACGTGCAATTCCCGCTCGCCCCGGCCTGGGCGCTCACCATTCACAAAGCTCAAGGCATGACGCTCGACAGCGTCGAAATCGATCTCGGCCGCGGCGCCTTCGCGCCAGGCCAAGCCTATGTCGCGCTCTCTCGCGCGCGCAGCATGGAAACATTGCGGCTGACGCGGCCAATATCAGAGCGCGATGTTCAGGTTGATCCAGCCATTGCGGACGGGCTGGCGCGAATTGGCATTTAGCCGAGCTTGAGCCCAGCGCTCACCGCCCCTACAAGGAGCGCCCCTTCGCAGGAGAGCTGGCTCACGTGGCGACCATCAAGCAAATCCGCCGCACCATCGTCGATTTCATCATCGCGATCCTGGCGTTCCCGTCTGGCGTCGTCTTGCGGCGCGCGCGGCGCGCGTGGGCCTATATGCCGATGACACGGAAAGTCCTGCGCACAGTTGGCGTTTTTCCTGTGCGGCAGCATTTCTACGAGCCAGTTATCTTCGCCGAAGATCTCCGTCGGCCGCTTTCACAAGAACGCGCGATTCCAGGCCTCGATCTAAACGTTCAAGAGCAACTCGATCTCTTCAAGCAACTGACCTACGCCGACGAATTGAAGCAATTCCCGATCAAGGGCGACGCCAAGGCCGAGCAGCGGACGTTCTTCTTCAACAACGGTACGTTCGAAGGCGCCGATGCTGGCGTGCTCTACAGCATGATCCGGCACTTCAAGCCGCAGCGCATGGTGGAGATTGGCGGCGGCAATTCCACGTTAGTCACGCGGCTCGCCATAGCGCGCAACCAAAGCGATGACGCAGCCTATCAATGCAGGCATGTCTGCATTGAGCCTTACCTGCAACCTTGGTTGGAGAATTGCGGCGCCGAGGTCATCCGCAAGCGCGTGGAGCTTTGCGACTTCTCCCTCTTTGACGAACTCGAAAGCGGCGACATCCTGTTTGTCGATTCATCTCACGTCGTACGCCCGCAGGGCGACGTGTTGTTCGAAGTGCTGGAAGTCTTCGGCCGATTGAAGCCAGGCGTGATCGTGCACATCCACGACGTCTTCACGCCACGTGACTACATCGAACGATGGGTGGTCGCCGAGCAGCGTTTATGGGGCGAACAATATCTGCTTGAGGCGTTTCTCGCCTTCAACAGCCAGTTCAAGATCATCGGCGCGCTCAACTATCTGAGCCACAACCATACCAGCACCCTGCTCGATGTGTGTCCGATCATCGGCTCTGGCGGCAACGAAGAACCGCGCTCAATGTGGATTCGAAGGGTTAGCTAGCCCAGCCCGCCCCTGCGCGGACTGGCGACGTGCTCTGCGTGCAGGTGTCCATTATCGTCCTGCTCCACGAGCTTCACGTCATAGCCCCAGAGATCAGCTGTGTGTTGCAGCACGCGTTGCGCATCGGCTTCTTCAAGCACGATTCCATCCAGCACGCGGTGCATCAGGATGAGCTTGCGATCGCCGGCTAGATCGACATCGACGATCTGAATGTCCGCGTCGCGGTAGGCAATGTCGTACTGCTTTGCCAGAGCGCGCTTGATGTTGCGATAGCCGCGTTCATCATGGATCGCGGACACGTTCATCTCGTCTTCGTCCTCATCATCAACGACGCGGAAGAGACCAAAATCGCGGATCACGCGCGGCGAGAGGAACTGCGAGATGAAGCTCTCGTCGCGATAGTTCGCCCAGATATCGCGCAGCGTGCCGTAAGGATCGCCATTGCCCGCGATATCGCCCATCCATTCGCGATCCTCGTCCGTAGGGGCCACGCAGACGCGCTCGATATCGCAGCACATGGCGAAGCCCAAAGCATACGGATTGATGCCGCTATAGCGGCGATCATCGAAGCCCGGCTGCATCACGACGCTGGTGTGCGAGTGCAGGAATTCGAGGAACGAGCCGTCGCTGATCTGCCCCTTCTCGTGGAGGCGATTCATGATCCGGTGGTGCGTGTAGGTGGCGCAGCCTTCGTTCATCACCTTGGTTTGGCGCTGCGGATAGAAATACTGATTGATCATCCGCACCATGCGCAGCACTTCGCGCTGCCAAGGCGCAAGACGCGGCGCCGTCTTCTCTAGGAAATAGAGCAGATTTTCTTCCGGCAAGCCGAGCAGCGCTTTACGCTTGGCATCGTCATCTTTGCCGGCTTTGCGCTTGCCTTGCGGCACGGTGCGCCAGAGATCGTTGAAGAGTTGCTCGCCGTGACGGCGGCGATCTTCTTCGCGCTTTTCCTCCGAGCGTAGATCGGCCATGCGCTTCCTCGGGAAGCGATGAATGCCGTGACTCTGCAGCGCGTGCGCCGCGTCGAGCGTGCGCTCCACCGCCTCCTGGCCGTAGCGATCTTCGAACTTGGCGATCAGCGACCGCGCAAACTCAAGATAATCGAGAATGCCGTCAGCGTCGGTCCATTGCTTGAAAACGTAATTGTTCTTGAAGAAGTGGCTGTGGCCGTAGCCAGCGTGCGCCAACACCAGCGTCTGCATCGTCGCGGAGTTTTCCTCCATGATGTAGACGATGCACGGATTGGAATTGATGACGATCTCGTATGCGAGGCCCTGATAGCCTTTGCGATACATCGCTTCGTTGCGCGCGAAATGTTTGCCGAAGCTCCAGTGCCGGTAGAATAGCGGCATGCCGGTCGATGCATACGCATCGAGCATCTGCTCGGTCGTGATCACTTCGATCTGATTGGGATAGGGATCGAGCCCCATCTCGTTCACACCGA
>CAYZIJ010000047.1:0-22072 GCA_964478365.1 uncultured Terricaulis sp. | reverse complement strand
GGCGGCATCGACGGCCTGCTGCACGTCACCGACATGAGCTGGAAGCGCGTCAACCACCCGAGCCAAGTGCTCAACGTGGGCGACACGGTGAAAGTCCAGATCGTCAAGATCAACCCGGAAACCCAGCGCATCAGCCTCGGCATGAAGCAGCTGATGAGCGATCCGTGGGATGGCGTGAACGCCAAGTACCCGGCTGGCGGCAAGTTCACCGGTCGCGTCACCAACATCACTGACTACGGCGCTTTCGTTGAACTGGAAGCCGGCGTTGAAGGCCTGGTGCACGTCAGCGAAATGAGCTGGACGAAGAAGAACCTGCATCCGTCGAAGATCCTGAGCACCTCTCAGGAAGTCGACGTGCAAGTTCTCGACGTTGACGGCGACAAGCGCCGCATTTCGCTCGGCATCAAGCAAGCCCAAAGCAATCCGTGGGACGCGTTCCTGGCGGAAAGCCCGGTTGGCTCGGTCATCGAAGGCGAGATCAAGAACATCACCGAATTCGGTCTGTTCGTCGGCCTCAACGCCGAACTCGACGGCATGGTGCACCTCTCCGACATCGCGTGGGACGCTCAAGGCGAAGAAGCGCTGGCGCGCTTCAACAAGGGCGACATGGTCAAGGCCAAGGTTCTCGACGTCGACGTCGAGAAAGAGCGCATCTCGCTCGGCATGAAGCAAGTCGACAACGATCCGATGGCCGACGCCGACTTCAAGCGCGGCCAGATCATCACAACGGAAGTCGTGGACGTCGCGACTGGCGGCATCGAAGTCGCGTTCGGCGAAGACAACGCCCTGCGCACCTTCATCCGCAAGTCAGACCTCTCCCGCGACCGCCAAGAGCAACGCGCCGACCGCTTCTCCAAGGGCGATCGTCTCGATGCGATGGTCACCGGCTTCGACAAGTCGAGCCGCAAGGTGACGCTCTCGGTCAAGGCGATGGAACTCGCCGATGAGAAAACGGCCATCGCCCAATTCGGATCGTCGGACTCGGGCGCTTCGCTCGGCGACATCCTGGGTGCGGCTCTGAAGGACAAGAACAAGCAATAAGCCGCTTGCTCTGATCTAAGGCAAAGCCCGGTGCGGACCTCCGCGCCGGGCTTTTTCTTATCCGTTTCAAGCCACTGCGTGGGTTGACGGGAGCCCGCGCCCGGCCTTTATTCCGCACACGGGATTGTGAACGGGGACCCTGATGCTGCGCTCTGAACTGGTCGCGAAGCTGCAGGAAGAATTGGCGCCGCTCAAAGCGGCGGAAGTCGAGCACGCGGTGGACATCGTGCTCGACGAAGTCGCCGTGGCGCTGGCTGAAGGCGGTCGCGTGGAACTGCGCGGCTTCGGCGCGTTTTCAGTACGCGAGCGCGAAGCTCGCACCGGCCGCAATCCGCGCACAGGCGTCGCCGTGAAGGTCGAAGCCAAGCGCGTGCCGTTCTTCAAGCCGGGCAAAGAGCTGCGGCTAAAAGTGAATGGCGGCGAGGAGCCGTAAGGCTTACGGCGCAACCGGCCGGCGCATGCGCTTCTTCATCCACGCCGCGATCTTCAACAGCACCGCTACACCAAGCAGCGCCAGCGTGGGCACGGCAAGCCAAGGCTTGTCTTCGAGACGACCAAGATAGGAGACGGCGAAGATCACCGCGATGGTGAGCGCCCCGAACGTGTGCAGCGCTCTCCAGTTGCGCGGGCCGAGCTTGCGCACGGACCAATCGTTCGAGGTCAGCGCCATCAGCGCGATCATCACGTAGCCGAAGCCGCCGCCATAAACCGTCCGCGCGGAGGGTTCCGCAGCGAACAAAAGCACCACGATGAGCAAAGCCGCGAAATGCACACCGTGCGCTGCGGCGAAGCTGAGCCCAATCGCGCGCCGGCGGCGTAGCAGCACCCCGCGCCAGCCGCCCGGCCAGAGCGTCGCCAATGCAGATGCCGACCAGGCCAACATAAAAATCGGAAACGAGAAGCGCGCCGTGTAGCGGGTGGCCGCGCCCGCGCTCTCGGCGTTCCAGCCGCCGAATTCGGCATAGCCCCACGCCATCACAGCGAGCGCCGCCAATGTGACGAGCCCAACCAAAGCGGGCGTGGAGATTGCACGGGCGCTTGCCATACCGGGAGTATGACAATCATACTAAGAGTATGACGTCAACCGGAAATCGCGAGCGCTTGGTTGCGGCCGCGCGCAAGCTCTTCGCCGCGCGGGGCTATGCGGAGGTTTCAGTGGACGAGGCCGCCGCAGCTGCCGGGCTCACCAAGGGCGCGGTCTATTATCAGTTCGCCGACAAGACCGACCTCTTTCGCGCCGCCTGTGAAAGCGTGCTCGACGACATCATGGCCGAGGTCACGGCCAAAACGATGGGCCATTCCCGGCACGCGACCGACGAGATCGTCACCGGCGGCGATATCCTGTTCGACGCTTACGAAAGCAAGGACGCGCGCCGCCTGCTCCTGATGGATGGCCCTTCAGTGCTGGGCCATGTCCATTGGACGGCGATGCAAGAGAAGCTGCGCATTGGCCTGGGTGAGCACGCGCTCGGCCATCTCGCCGACGAAGGGCTCATACCCAAGCGCATGATCCCAATGCTGGCGCACCTGCTGTTCGGCGCATTCACCCAAGGCGCACTGCAGATTGCAACGTCAGACGATCCCGCCAGCGCCAGCAAGCAGGCGCGCGCGGCATACAAACGGCTCGCTCAAGGGCTGCTCGCGAAGGTCTAAGCCCTCGGAAAGCTGGTCATTTCACACAAACTTTGCCATGCGTGGCGCCACACTAGGAGCAGTCCCCATGTCCATGCTGAAAGAGTTCCGCGAATTCGCGTTGAAGGGAAATGTCGTCGATCTCGCTGTCGGCGTGATCATCGGCGCGGCGTTCGGCACGATTGTCTCGTCGCTGGTGGACGACGTTGTCATGCCGCCAATCGGACTGATGCTCGCGGGCATCGACTTCGCTACTTTGAAGTTGGTGCTGAAAGCGGCCGCGCCTGCGGTCGGCGTTGAGGGCGCTGCAGGCTATGCGGCGGCCGAGCCGGAAGTTGCGATCAACTACGGCAAGTTCATCAACGCCGCGATCAAGTTCGCCATCGTCGCTTGGGTGCTGTTTCTCGTGATCAAAGCGATGAACAGCATGAAGCGCAAAGAGGAAGCCGCACCTGCCGCCGCCGAACCGGAAGTGCCGGCGGACGTGAAGCTGCTGACCGAAATCCGCGATCTGCTGAAGAAGTAATGGCTGACGCTAAGATCTGCGGCATCACCAGTTTCGAAGCGCTTGATGCGGCCATCGAAGGTGGCGCGCGCTTCGTCGGGTTTGTCACCTTTCCACCGAGCCCGCGCTTCCTGCCGCTCGAAAAGCTCGCAGCTTTGGCCAAGCAGGCGGCCGGGCGGGTCGAGACCGTGCTGGTCACGGTCAACGCCGATGACGCCCACCTCGCCGCCGCCGCCAGCGCCGCCCAGCCGGACTGGATCCAGTGCCATGGCGGCGAAGCGCCAGGGCGGGTCCAGGAGGCCCGGCGCTTCGCTCGACGGGGTGTGATCAAGGCGTTGGGGGTCGCCCGGACCGAGGACCTGGCCGCAATCACCGCCTACGCGCCGGTGTCGGACATGATGCTGTTCGACGCTGCGGCCCCTGCGGTGGGAGCGCCCGGTGGGAATGCTCAGGCCTTCGATTGGGGCCTTTTGGCCGGGCTGCGCATGCCCAAACCGTGGTTCCTGGCCGGTGGCCTGACGCCTGAGAACGTCCGTGAGGCGATGCAGATCAGCGGTGCGGACTTGGTGGACGTGTCCTCTGGCGTGGAAAGCGCCCCCGGCATAAAGGACCCTCTCCGGATCGCCCAATTCTTGGCGGCTGTGGAAGTATAAACTAGCCTCATGGACGTGCGCCGCAACTGGCAGGACCTCCCGGACGCTCAGGGCCGGTTCGGAGCCTATGGCGGCCGCTACGTCGCCGAAACGCTGATGCCGCTCGTGCTCAATTTGGAGCGCGCCTATCGCGAGGCGCAAGCGGACCCCGCGTTCGCGGCAACGATGGCGGACTTCTGGACGCACTATGTCGGCCGTCCCTCGCCTCTCTATTTCGCTGAGCGGCTGACCGAGCATTTCGGCGCGGCGAAAATCTATTTCAAACGCGACGAGCTCAATCACACCGGCGCGCACAAGATCAACAACTGCCTCGGCCAAGTGCTGCTGGCGCTGCGCATGGGCAAGACGCGGATCATCGCAGAGACCGGCGCTGGTCAGCACGGCGTTGCGACGGCGACGATCTGTGCGCGCTTGGGTTTGCCGTGCGTCGTGTTCATGGGCGCCACGGATATTGAGCGGCAGAAGCCGAACGTGTTTCGGATGAAGTTGTTGGGCGCCGAAGTGCGGCCGGTGACGAGCGGCGCTGCGACGCTGAAAGACGCGATGAACGAAGCGCTGCGCGATTGGGTGACCAATGTCGCGGATACGTTCTACTGCATCGGCACTGCGGCTGGTCCGCACCCCTATCCGGAAATGGTGCGCGATTTTCAAAGCGTGATCGGTCGCGAAGCACGCGGACAGATTTTGGAGCGCGAAGGCCGTTTGCCGGACGCGGTGGTGGCGTGCATCGGCGGCGGCTCAAATGCGATCGGGCTCTTCCATCCGTTTATCGCCGACGAAAGCGTCCGCTTGATCGGCGTTGAAGCAGCTGGACGCGGCATTGACGAGCGCTTCGAGCATAGTGCCGCGATCAATGGCGGACGCCCCGGCGTGCTGCACGGCAACCGCACTTATCTGCTACAAAATGAAGACGGCCAGATCCTCGAAGGCCATTCGATCAGCGCCGGCCTCGACTATCCGGGCGTTGGACCTGAACACTCATATCTCTCTGACATCGGCCGCGCGCAGTATCTGAGCGCGACCGACGACGAAGCGCTCGAAGCCTTCAAGCTTTGCGCGCGATTGGAAGGCATCCTCCCGGCGCTTGAGCCGTCGCATGCGCTCGCGCGTGTAGGCGATGTGGCGCGTGAGGTTGGCAAAGGCGGGGTCGTCATTATGAATCTCTGCGGCCGTGGAGACAAAGACGTCTTCACCGTCGCCGAAGCTCTAGGAGTAACGCTCTGATGCTGCGCAAAACGCTTCTCACGCTCGCCGCAACCTTCATGCTCGCAACGCCTGCCTTCGCGCAGGACGCAGAGCCGCCCTCTGCTGCTGCGGCGGCGCCCGCCGAGCAGACGTTGCTGAGTGAATCGGTAAGCCTCGAAGTGATCGACGGCTCGATTATTCCAGAGGATTGCCAGTACCCGGCAACACTGGCCGACACGGCGCGCTTCGAACTCGCGTGCGTGACCATGCCCCGCTTCGTCGGCGGCGAGTTGGCGATGGCGTACATCGGTCAACTCGGTGAGCAAGGTTGGCGCCAAGGCTCGTACATCACCGGCGGCATCACTGCGATCCGCACCGACGAGAACAATTGCGAGAACGTGCTCAACATCTTTCCCGGTGACTTCCCACCCGGCACGGCACGCTCGGACATCGTCGTCATCTGGTTCGCGCGCGAACGCGCCCCGCGTTGCCCGGCCTAAAACTTGAGCGCACGTCTCGCCTCTCGCTTCGACGCATTGAAACGCCAAGGCCGCGCTGGTCTTGTCGCGTATGTGATGGCGTCTGATCCGGATCATGAGACGTGCTTCGAGATTTTGCGCGGTCTGCCTGCTGCCGGCGCCGATGTGATCGAGCTTGGCTTTCCGTTTACCGACCCGATGGCGGACGGGCCTAGCATTCAGAAGGCGGCGTTGCGCGCTTTGAAAGCGGGCGGTTCGCTCACGCGCACGCTCGATCTCGCGCGGCGCTTCCGCGAAACGGATAAAGACACGCCGCTCATTCTGATGGGCTACGCCAATCCGATCGAGAGCATGGGCTATCAACCGTTCGCGGAAGCGATGCATGCATGCGGCGCCGATGGCGTGATCATCGTTGATCTGCCGCCCGAGGAAGATACCGCTCTGCGCGCCGCGTTCGACGCGCACGGCCTCTCAATCATCCGCCTCGCAACACCGACAACGGACGATGACCGTTTAACCAAGGTGCTCGATGGCGCCTCGGGCTTCCTATATTATGTCTCGGTCGCTGGCGTGACCGGCGCGAACGCGGCGAGTGCAGATGCTGTGCGCGCTGCGGTTTCGCGTTTGAAGCGCGCCACGCAACTTCCGGTCGCCGTCGGTTTCGGCGTCCGCGAACCGGAGGCCGCCAAAGAAATCGCCCGCACCGCTGACGCCGTTGTCGTCGGTTCGGCGTTTGTTGACGAAATAGCCTCCGCACCCAGCCCAGAAGCGGCCGAACGCGTCTTGCGTAAGGTGCGGATTTTGAGTGAAGCTGTCCGCCAGGCCAGAGAGCCTGGGCGGGCAATGGAAGGGACACCCGCATGAATTGGCTGTCGAATTTCGCGCGGCCGGGGCTTTCGAAGAAGAAGCCTGAAGAGGCGCGCGATACGCCGGACAATCTTTGGATCAAGGATCCGCTTTCCGGCGATCTGGTCTATCGCGCCGAACTTGAGGCCGCGAACTGGGTGATGCCGTCGGGCTTCCACATGCGCATTGGGCCGGATGCGCGATTCAAGATTTTGTTCGACGAAGAAGCTTGGCAGACCATCACGGTGCCGAAGGTCGTCGCCGATCCGCTGAAGTTTAAGGACGACAAGAAGTACGTCGATCGCCTGAAGGGCGCGCGCGCGAAAGTCGGCCGCGACGATTGCATGGCGGCAGGATACGGCCGCATCGGCGGCGCACACGCTGTCGTGCTCGTGCAAGATTTCGAGTTCATGGGCGGCTCGCTCGGCATGGCCGCTGGCGAAGCGTTCGTCGCAGCGGCCGAAGCCGCAGTGCGCCGCAAAGCTGCGATGATTGTGGTGACGTCTTCGGGCGGCGCGCGGATGCAGGAAGGCATTCTCTCGCTGATGCAGATGCCGCGCACGACGCTGGCTATTCAGATGCTGCACGAGGCGGGACTGCCCTATCTCGTTGTGTTGGCGGATCCGACCACGGGCGGCGTCACCGCGAGCTACGCCATGCTCGGCGATATCCATATCGCAGAACCCGGTGCGCTGATTGGCTTCGCTGGCCCGCGCGTGATCGAGCAAACGATCCGCCAGAAGCTGCCGGAAGGCTTCCAGCGTTCGGAATATCTGCTCGACAAAGGCATGGTCGATATGGTCGTCGATCGCCGTCAGCTGAAGACGACGATCGCTACGCTACTCACCACGTTGATGGATCGCAAAGCGCAGCCGGTTGAGGATGCGGAGACGTTCGAGCTCAACGAGATCGTCAAGGATGAAGCGCCGGCCAAAGGCAAGCGCAGCAAGCCGGCGACGAAGCAACAACCGCGCGCGAAGGCCGCAGAGTAGTTTTCACTGCTCTCGACCACCCCTTTCCGGATTGCCGCAGGCAAGTCCGGGACCCATAAACACGCCTGCATGATCCATAAGGCGTCCCTGTTTGAGCGCATCGGGAAACAGATGTGTTTATGGGTCCCGGGCTCGCCGCTCCGCGTCGCCCCGGGAATGGGTGGAGCTTGAACGATCCCGCGCTGCAAACCTTTGAACGCCTGTTCGGCCCGGAGTTCGGGCACGGCAAGGCGTTTGATCTCAGCAAACTGCGCAACGCGCTTGAAGCGCTTGGCGCGCCGCAGCGTGCGCTGCCGCCCGTCATCCACGTCGCCGGCACCAACGGCAAAGGCTCGACCATCGCCTTCATAAGCGCGATCGCGGAGGCAGCAGGGCTAAAGGTGCACGCTTTCACCAAGCCGCATCTCTTCCAGCTCAATGAGCGCTTCACCGTCTCCAGCCGCTTTGCCGACGACCGCGCTTTGCTGGAAGCAGCGAGAGATATCGCGCGCACCGATCCATCGCTGACGCAGTTCGACGCGCAAGTCGCCGCCGCGCTCCTCCTCTTCCGCGAACATCGGGCCGACATCGCTCTGATCGAAACCGGCATGGGCGGTCGCGACGATTCCACCAACGTGCTCGAAGCGCCCGCCGCGTGCGTGATCACCCCGATTGGGCTTGATCACCAAGACACCCTCGGTGCGACATTGGTGGAGATCGCCGCGCATAAGGCAGGTATTTTGAAGCCAGGCGCGCCCGCCATTATTGCGCGGCAAGCGCCGGCGGTGATGGAGGGCATCGAGCGCCGTGCCGAAGAGATTGGCGCGCCGCTCTTTCGGTGCGGCGGGGAATGGGACGCTTATGCGAGCCACGGTCGCCTTGTCATGCAAACTGAAACACGCGCGCTCGATCTGCCTCTCCCCGCGCTGCAGGGGCGCCATCAGATCGACAATGCCGGCCTCGCTTGCGCCACGCTGCTCTTGTCAGGCGCGGTGACGATTGAGGACGCTGCGTTTGCCGCTGGCGTCCAAAGCACTTCCTGGCCTGCACGTTTGCAACCACTCACGCGCGGCGCATTCAGCGCGCCGATCCGCGCGAGCGGCGGCGAAGTGTGGATCGATGCTGGGCATAACGCGCACGCGGCGGCAGCACTCGCGCGCGCGCTTGGCGACATGAAAACGCGGCGTGGCGGCAACAGTGTTGCGATCATCGGTTTGCGCGCGCGCAAAGACGAGGGTGCGTTCATGGCGGCACTCGCGCCGGCTGTGGAGCGCGTGATCGCTGTGCCGCTAAGCGAAGCGCACGTCGCGCCGGATGATCTCGCAGCGCTCGCGCGTGAGTACGGCGCAGACTCACAGACCGCACCATCACTCGCCGCCGCAATGCAAATCGCGGCGCAGTTGCCTGCGCCGCGTGTATTGATCTGCGGGTCGTTCGTGCTGGCCGCCGAAGCGTTGGCGGCGGAGAGCGTTTAGACGCTCTCGTTCAACCATTCGACAATCTTGGATTTCGGCATCGCGCCGACCTTCGTCGAAGCAACCTTGCCGTCCTTGAACACCATCAGAGTCGGGATGCCGCGCACGCCGTATTTGCCGGGCGTCATCGGATTGTCGTCAATATTGAGCTTCACGATCTGGACGCGATCGCCCATCTCAGCGGCGATCTCTTCGAGCGCCGGGCCGATCTGCTTGCACGGGCCGCACCATTCCGCCCAGAAATCCACCAGCACCGGCTTGCCGGAGGCGAGCACGTCGGCTTCGAAACTATCGTCTGAGACTTTGTTGGTGGCCACGGGGCAGACCTTTCACTGAACGGATTCGTCACAAGGACTTAAGCGCGCGGAGGCCGGCTTTCAACCGGAGGCGAACGTAGCGAAAACACTCTCTAGCTGCGCCGCCGGGATCTCCATAAGGAGCGGCCGTTCCGTCCAAAGCAGAGCGCAGGTGACGGTTTTGCCTGGGAAAATGTGCCTCAGCACCGCACGATAAAGCGCCAGCTGCAAGGCATAGGAACCAGGCACCTCCGCCGCGCGCGTCGGTGCGGGGCGATCAGTCTTGAAATCGAGCACGATCACGTCCGCATCATCGACCACGAGGCGATCGACAATACCGCTCACCACCTTACCCGCCGCTTCCCCAACGATCGGCGCTTCGGCACGCGAGCGCGGACCAAACACCGGCGCAAAGCGCGCGTCCTCGATCACACTCAGCGCTTCACGCGCGTACGATTCCGCCTCGGTCTCATCCGCGCCTTGTCGTGTCAGCCAATCACGCGCGGCATTCGCGCGCTTACTCGGCGCGACGTCTGGCAAGCGCTGCAAGAGACCATGTATGAGGCGCCCGCGCCGAAAACGCGTCAGCCCCTCGCCGCGTGGCGAGAACAGCGCTGGATCAATCCGTTCAATGCGCGAAGGCGAAGCGTATGCGCGCACCGTAGCCGTTGGCGCTCTATCGTGCGCCCACGCTGGCAAAGGGGATTGCGAAGCCATTGGAGCGATGACGGCTGGCGCATGTTCGATCGCGCCATAGCGCAAACCGTCGCCGTATGGCGTCTCGATCTTCTCTGCACCCAAGCGATCAAGCGCCTCACACACCGCCAGCCGCCAGCTCTCCTTCGCCTCGCCAGCGCGAAACTGCGGCCCGCACACAATCAACCGATCCCGCGCACGCGTCATCGCCACATACAACAAGCGCCAATGCTCACGCAGCGCACGCTCTTTGTGCGTCGCGCGCGCCGCGGCGACTTTCGCGTCATCGTCCCTTGACCGGAAAGACACGAACGGGCCTTCTTCATCGTCAAAGATCAAACCATTATCCGGCGCGTCGCCGACATCACCGGTCGCGTCGGGCAAGATCACGACCGGCGCTTCCAGTCCCTTCGCACCGTGAACGGTCATGATCCGCACAGCGCCCTTCTCGGCCTCAAGCTCGCGCTTCACCTGGCCAGCGTCGAGATCAATGTCGGAGATGAAACGCTGCAGCGTCGGCGCGACATGGCCCGCGGGCTTTAGCGCGCGCTGCAATAATTCTTCGATCGGATCGCGCGTCTCCGGTCCCAAGCGCTCGAACACACGCCGCCAGCCCGTTTGGCCGCCGCCATGCGGCGTCTCAAGCGCCCAGCTCAGAAACGCAAACGCATCGGCGCCGCTACGCTCGATAATTTCGCCGACGAACGCACGCGCCGCCGCGTATTTCTCCTCCGTGCTCGCCATCAGCCTCTTGTGCAGCGTCTCACCCGGACCGCGATCGTACGCCAATGGAAAGAGATCGCGGTCGTCGTCAAAGAGGTTGCACCATGGCCCTTTGAGTACGCAGGCGAGCGAAAGGTCATCGGCCGGATCAAGCGCTACGCGCATCAGCGCCAAACAATCCTCAACCGCCAACTCGTCGCGCAACACCATGCGATCGGCGCCTGCGACTGGCAGCTTCGCGGCTTTCAGCGCTTTGATAAGCTCGCGGAACATAGCGCCGCGCACGCGAACCAGGAGCAACACGTCGCCCGGCCGCATCGCGCGTTGAATGTTCTCGTCCTTGTCCCACACCGCCTCGCCGGCGGCTATCATCTGCTTCACGCGCGTCGCGATATGCTTGGCCAACTGCGCCGGCGCGCTACGGCCGGTTTGAACATCGATGGGCGCGTCCCAAGGCTTCGGATCATCGACCACCGGACGCGGCGTCCACGGCCACACCTCAACCGCGCCGTTGTGTTTGTCGCGCGAGGCTAGGTGCTTGATCTCATCGCTTGCGCCGGGGCCCGCGATTAGCGGCTTGTCGCGCATCGTCTCGTCAACGACTTTCAGGATTTGCGGCACAGTGCGGAACGAGGTGCGCAGCTCCGGCGCCGTGAACGCGACGCCCGCTTCATGCGCACGCGCGGCGAGCCGCTGCGCTTCGCTCAGGAAGCGCTCCGGATCAGCGCCCTGAAAGCCGTAAATGCTCTGCTTTGGATCGCCGACGGCGAAGATCGTGCGCGCTCTATCGCGTGCGCCAACGCCAGCAAGGAACTCCTCTTGCAATGGCGTGATCAGATCCCATTGCGCGGGGCTGGTGTCTTGGCCTTCATCGATCAAGATGTGATCGATGCCGCCATCGAGCTTGTAGAGCACCCAAGGCGCGGCGTCTGATCGTTGCAGCAGCGTCTGCGCATGCTCGATCAGATCATCGAAATCGAGCACGCCGACGCGCGCCTTTGCATCAGCGTATGCTTGGTCAAGCTTCAGCGCGAGCGCCATCGCGGCGACGGCGTCTTCGGCGCGTTCGATGGCGTTGAGCGCGTGGTAGGCACTGAGGCAAATGGTGGCGAAGGCCGAGAGCTCGCCTTCAAGCATAGGGTGGAGCTTCTGCGTCGCCTTTGTTGCGAAGACATCGCGCTCACCTCCGTCCGTGGTGAGCGCGAAGGCGGCGCAAGCGTGCGGTAAACTTGCAGGCTTGCTTTCAACCGCCTCAAGCACACGCTTCAAGCGATCAGCGCATTGCTGGTCACGGATGGAGCCTTCGCCAAGCTTCGCGGCTGCGCCGCGCATCGCACCAAAATCCATGCGGTTGCGCCACGCGCGCAGATAATCATCAAAGCTCTGCGTGACGCCATGGCGATCACGCAGCGTCTGATCGGCAAAGAGCGGGCCCTTGCTTTCGGCGAAACGGTGAAACTCGTTTCGGCGTAGGGCTAAACGATCGAGGAAATCTTCCAGGCCTTCGCCGTGCAGCTTCGCGGCGAAGCGACGGAAGGCTTCGCGTGGCGCATCGTCGTCGAGCGCCGCGTCTGCGCGCGCTTGGCCTAGCAGAGCGGCGGCGCGCGCTTCATCAGCGATGTCAAAGCCCGGCGCCACGCCTGCTTCGAGCGGAAAGCGCGCAAGCAAGCGCTCGCAGAAGGCGTGGATAGTTTGGATGCGCAGGCCGCCGGGCGTTTCGAGCGCTTGTGCGAAGAGCGCGCGCGCTTTGCCGAGATCGGCGCCTTTCGCGCCCAGCTTCTCCAACTCCGCCGCCAAGGTTGCATTATCGGCGACGCACCAGCCGCCCAAGCGTTCGAACAAGCGGCGCTGCATCTCTGCGGCGGCCGCCTTTGTGTAGGTGATGCAAAGAAACGCCGATGGCCGCGAGTCCGGCAACAGCAAAAGTCGCGCGATACGATCAACCAGCACTTTGGTTTTGCCGGAGCCGGCATTGGCGGTGACGAACACCGACGTCGCCGGATTGGCGGCGATGCGTTGATTGGCGGTCGCTTCGGCGATGGCGTCGAGAGGCTCGGTCATTCGTCGGCCTTCTCGTCGGCCCATTCCTTGCGGCGAGCGAGATGATCGTAATCATCGTAGAGTGTGACGCGCAGCACGCGCGGCTTTGAGAAGAACGCTTGGTCCTCCTTGGCGTAACGCGCCAACAGAGAGCGCAATGCTTTCAGCGCCTCGCGCGCCGATTTGGGTACGCCGCTCTCCAATTCGACCGAGCGCGGCGTTGGTTGAGCGTTGCCGAAGCGCCAATAGATCAGCTCGTCCACCGTACGTTTGGGCAAGTCCGGAAACGCACCCTCCTCCAGCATCGCCGCTTCGAGCAACAATTGCGGACTGAGGCCGCTCTCCACCTGTTTATCAGTCGGCGGCGCGCCGGTTTTGAAATCGAGAATGGCGGCATAGTTCGGCGCGATCTCGATGCGGTCGGCGACGCCGCTCATGCTCACGTCGCCGATCACCAATTCGCCACGCAGCTCGCGATGCACTTGCGCAGCGCGGCCACGGCGTTCGTTGAACCAAGCGATCAGCGCATTGATCGAAACATTGAGCCGCTCGCGCTCGGCAGCACGACGCTCCGGCGAAATGCCGGCGAGGCGCAGTTTCTCGTCGAGCAGATCGGAGAGCACTTTCGGATCGTCACCATCGCCGAAGTCTTCGATCGCGGCGTGAACGGCTGTGCCGCGCTCGGCCGGGCCGGCTGGTGCGCCTATGGGCTTTAGATTTTCAAGACCGAGTATGCGGCGCGCATACACTGCGTAAGGATCGCGGATGAGCGTCTCGACGGTGGTGACGCTAATGCGCTTCAAACGTTGGTGCGCGGCCGGCCGCGGCTCGGGTGGCGCGGCTGGCGTGATGGCGGGCGGATGATCGAGCGCTTGCGCCCAATCGATGTAACGCTGCGCGTCGCCCAGTTCGGCCTTCGCGCCCTTCACCAACGTCTGCAACCGCCAGAGCCAGCGTGACGCGACCGTTGGCGCGCCATCCTTCCGCATCGCGCGCGTTAGCACGACGTTCGGCGCGTTGGCGAGTTGCGCGAAATCGTGCGCGGCGAGGCCGATGCGCTGATCGAGCGATGGCAAGCCAAGCTTCGCGCGCATGCCGCGTGACAGAAACGGATCTTCACTTGGCGGCGCCGGCCATGTGCCTTCGTTCAGCCCAGCAAGGATCATCAGCTCACGGCGTTGCAGACGCGCTTCAAGCAAACCCCAAATCGCTATGCGCGCATCGCCCGCTTGTGACGGCGGCGGCACGGCGCGCTCGCCCATCAATTTCATCAGCACGCGCGGCGCGGCGTGCGTCGCAAGCAGGCCGAGCGCGTCGCCATGCTCGCGCGCTTCGCGCAGAAGTTCGGCCGCTTTCTCGCCGTCCCTGCCCTGCCAGCACTCAGAGTCAGTGGCGTCCTCCGCCACGTGCGACAAAGCATCGGCAAATGCGCTGAGCGACACTTGTTGTTGCTTCATCAGCGTCGTCAGCGGGCCAAGCACGGAGCGCGCGGACTCGACAATGACGCGCGCCGCATCCCAGTTTTTTACCGGCTTGCCGCGTTCACCGAGGGTGGCGAGTTCGTCGAGCATGTTGTAGCGACGCGGGCCGCGCAGAGCTTTGTGCTCAAGCAATGTGAGGCCGAAGGCGGAGCGCGCAAGCGTTACGCGCGGATGCTTGAGAAAGGCGGCGAACGCGACTGGATCGCCTTCGTCGTGCGCAAGTTCGCAAAGTAGCGCGATGAGGCGGCCGGACTCTGTCTCACGCAACGGCGCGCCGTGTGACACGGCAGGCGCGATGCCCCAACGCGAGAGCTTGGCTTCGATGCGGCGCGCGAGCGTGGCGTCCGGCGTGACGACGGCGGCATTCGCGCCGGTGATTTCGAGTGCTTCGCGCAGCATCAGCGCGATCGCGGTCGCCTCTTCATCTTCAGTCGCGGCCTCCAGCAGCTTCAATCCGCTCGCGCCCCGGGCGACGAAATCCTTGCCGCCGGCCAGATCAAGACGTTCGAGCCAGTCAGCGGTTTTCTCCGCCGGCGCCAGGGCTTCGCGCATCAACACACGGCGCGCACGGCCGCTTGATTGTTCGATCGCCAGCAACGGGATGGCATCCCGCGTCACGCCAAGTGCTTTCAGCGTATCCTTGAGCGCATGTTGCGGATGCTGATCGCCGACAAGCGCCCAGGCGGATTCATCAAGATCGACGTCGACGCCAGGCAACACCACGACGCCACGCGGCAAGCTAGCGACGACGCGCATCAGTTCGCGCGTGGTGTGCTGCGAGCCCGTAGAGCCGGCGATGACGATCGCGCGTTTGGGCGGGTCAGTTCTCCAACGCTCCGCCAACGCACGGCGCAACGCGGCGCCGTGTTCGGCAGGATCGGTAAACCCCTGCTCTTTCAGGATCTGCGGCCAGTACGTGGCGATGATATCGAGAAATGTCGCTGAGCTCGCCCAGTGTTTCGCGAGGTCAATCTCTTCGACCAAGGTGCGCAGCTTCGACCATTCGACGCGTTCAACCGTCGCGGCGCTATCGAGCAACTTGCCGAGTTCGTCCGCCAGCGCCAGCGCACGCGTCGGATCGTCGACGCCGTATTCGCCTTTGTGACGTTCGCGGATGAAAGCCGCGAGTTGCAGACGGCGTTGCATTTTGTCGATCGGCGGCAAGATATCGTCGCCAAGTTGTTCGGCGCCCCACACATCGGGATCGTCATCGGCGTGAGGATCACCCAACGGGCGGATGGTTGGCAGAAGCGCTGCGCCGCCGAGACGTTTCGCGAATGCGTCCATGAGCCCACGCGCGCCGCGCCGATTGGGCAAGAGCACGAGCGCGTCCGAAAGCGCGAACGGATCGCTCTTCTTGGTGAGCTCGCTGACCATGGCGTTGGCCAACACGTCGAGAAACGCAGCCGATGCTGGCGCCGCGCGTAGGCGCGGCGTCGAGCCGCCGAACAAAGGTTCGGGCAGCCCCAATGGCAATTCGGTCATGGGCTCGGCGCGGCCGCCGCCACGCGTGCTTCGGCTTCGGCGCGCGAGCGCGGATCGCCGACATGCATCCAGTAACCGCCAAGCGGCGCGCCGTGCAGCTTTCCCTTGGGCGCAAGCGTGCGCCAGAGGCGTGTCATCGAGAACGGCTCGAGCGGTTCGTTGTCGATGATCGACGGCTCCATGATGTAAGCGCCCATGTAAGCCCACGGCGCGCTCGGCGCATCGCCGCGGAAAGTCAGAACGCCTGAGCCATCCATGAAGAAGTCGCCAGCGCCGTCGAAACCTAAGCACTGATCCATCGATGCAAGCATCAGGCGGAACGGCATGGTCTGGCGATGATACCCCCCCGCGAGCCGCGCAATGGCGGAGCCGTGCGATTCTTCCCAAACGCTATCGATATTGCAGACAACGATCGGCGCATCGCCAAGAAGCGGACGCGCTTGGCGGATGCCGCCACCCGTTTCCATTAACAGCGCACGCTCGTCGGAGATAACAATCTCGATGTCGGTGCGGCGGCGCACGTGCGCTTCCAACAAGTCCGCAAACGCGTGAACGTTCACGACGGCGCGCTTCACGCCAGCGGCGACCAGGCGGTCGAGCACATGATCGATCAGCGCGCGGCCATTGACGGTGACGAGCGCTTTGGGGCGATCATCGGTCAACGGCTTCATCCGCGTGCCGAGGCCGGCGGCGAGCACCATGGCTGTGTGCGGGATCAAGCGGCGCGCTCCAGATAAGGCGCAGCAACGCTTTGAACGAAGTCGCGCGCATCTTCGAGGGCGGGATGCTCAAGCGTACGCGAGAGATGCCCCCACTCGCGCGGCATGAACGAGAGGTAGCGCTGCTTGCCATCGCGACCGGCGAGGCGCGAGAAAATGCCGAGAATTCGCATCGCGTTGATGGCGCCGAGGACAGCGAGTTCGCGCTGGAACTCCGCTTCGCTCGCGCCGCACACATCGAGATAGGCGCGGATCGCTGCTTCGTGCGCGGGGTAGCTCACGTCGCGGCGCGCTTCGTGGAGCAACATGGCGAAGTCCCACGCACGCCAGCCGCGCACAGCATCCTGGAAATCGAGCAAGCCAACGCGCTGCACGCCGTCACGCTCAGGCAGCCACAGCAAGTTCTCAGCGTGATAATCGCGGATGGTGAAAGCACGCGGGAAGCCGAGCGCTTTCACAATCAAGCCATCGCGCACCTGCTCCCAGCGGGCGCGAGCCTTATCGTCGATGCGCACATCAGCGGCGCGTGGCAGCCACTCGACGAAAAGGTCAGCGTTCACTTCGAGCGCCAACGCATCGTATTCGAGAATCGGCCAATTCGCGCCGCCCGGCCCGGCAAGGCGCGTCGGGATGGGCGCCGCATGCACATGCGCCAGCACGCGCGCGGCTTCTTCGTAGAGCGCGATCTCGTCAGCGCCTTGCGGGATGACGTTTGCGTAAAGGGTATCGCCGAGGTCTTCGAGGATAGCGAAACCAGTCTCGCAGTCGGCGCCGTAAACCTTCGGCGGCGACAGACCCAGATCTTCCAAATGCTTGGCGACGGCGACGAAGGCTTCGACACGAGAAGCCGCTAAGCGCGAGGTCGCGTTCCAGCCCATCAGACGGCGCTCGGCCACCGTTGCGCCCGGCGGGCACGGGGCGCTCTCGGCGCTCATCGGCGCGTCCATGAGCATGGCGTGCCGGTCACCCAGGACGAGACGCTCGTAGCGGCGTGTAGACGCGTCGCCGGCAAGCGGGTAGCGCGTGGCGCCGGTGAAGCCGGTGTCGGCCAAAAGGCGGGCCAGCGCTTCTGAGCGCGAATCGTTTGTCGGTTGAGTGCTCACAGGTGCGGATGCTGCCTTGGGGGAAGCGCGGCATCAAGGCCCGCTTGCGGGTAACGCTGCGAAGCTGCAACACTAAGGCGCTGTGAGTACGGACGAAATCAACCGCGTCATCATTATCGGCGCCGGCCAGGCCGGCGGCGAGACGGCGCAGCGCCTGCGTCAGGCCGGTTTTAGCGGCGACATTACGCTGATCGGCGAAGAGCCCGCCGCGCCCTACCAACGCCCGCCGCTCTCCAAGGCCTACCTCAAGGGCGAGTACGACATGGACCGGCTGCTGCTGCGCCCGGCAAGCGTCTATGCCGAAGAAAACATCACGCTGCTGACATCGCTGCGCGCCGTCTGGATCGACCGCGCGAACAAGAAAGTGCGCGTCGAGGGCGGGCGTGAGTTGCCGTACGACGTGCTTGTGCTGGCGACGGGCGCAAAGCCGCGCAAGCTGCCTCTGGTCGGCGCAGATCTCGATGGCGTCCATCTCTTCCGCACCGCCGCCGACGCCGACGCGTTGCGCCCCCGCATGGTGAGCGGCGCGAAACTGGTCGTGGTTGGCGCGGGTTACATCGGTCTCGAAGCTGCGGCGGTCGCACGCCAGCTTGGCGTCGATGTGACGGTGATCGAAACAGCGGTTCGCCCGCTCGCGCGCGTGACCAGCCCCGAAGTCGCGGGCTTTTTCCTTGATGAACATACGCGCCAAGGCGTGCGGTTTGTGCTCGGCGGCCAACCTGCTTTGATCAAAGGCCGCGACCACGTCACCGGCGTAGCGTTGAGCGACGGCGCCGAAGTGCCGGCTGACATCGTCATCGCCGGCATCGGCATCACGCCCGAAATCACGCTGGCGCAGCAATGCGGCCTCACAATCGAGAACGGCATCGTCACCGATCGCGAGTGCCGCACCTCTGATCCGGCGATCTACGCCATCGGCGATTGCGCCTCGCGGCCGATAGTTCATTTCGAGCAGCGCGTGGCGCGGCTCGAAAGCGTCCACAACGCGGTCGAAGGCGCCAAGATCGTCGCCGCCACGATCACCGGCGGTAAGCCTCACGCAGAGGAGGCGCCCTGGTTCTGGTCGGACCAATACGACCTCAAACTGCAGATCGCCGGCCTTTTCCAGGGTTATGACCACGTCGTCTTACGCGGCGTCATGGCTGACCGCGCCTTCGCGGCGTTCTACTACAAGGGGCCGAAGCTGATCGCCGTCGATGCGGTGAACAGGCCGGCGGAGTATTTAGGGGCGAAAATGCTCATTCAGACAGGCCGGACGGTGGCGCCGTCAGACCTTGAAGATGAGTCTCGCACCATGAAAGAATTGGTCGCCGCCGCGCGCTGAGGATTTGAAACGAGCCCATGCCGAAGATCACTTACATCGAAGCCTCTGGCAAAGAGCATGTCATCGACGCGCCGAACGGCCAGACGGTGATGGAAGCAGCGGTGAAGCACGCCGTGCCTGGCATCGACGCCGATTGCGGCGGCGCATGCGCTTGCGCGACCTGCCATGTCTATGTCGATCCGGAGTGGCTCGGGAAAACCGGCGATCCTTCCGGCATGGAGCAGTCCATGTTAGATTTCGCCAATGACGTCGAAGACAACTCGCGGCTGAGCTGCCAGATCAAAGTCAGCGACGCGCTGGACGGCTTGATCGTGCGCCTGCCGAAGAGCCAGCACTAAGAGAACAACCGATCGGTCATGCATCATTGACGCAAGCGTCAGGGATTGAGCGACTAAACCGCCGGAAGAATTCTCACGAACGCAATCACACCGACCCGTCGCGCAGCGGATCCGCCGGGGCGGTCGTGTCAGCAAGTGTGCGAGCGCATGAGCGCGGCGCGGCGCGGGACCATTCGAGACCCGCTGAATCGCGGTTCGTGGCGCAGATACGTCCCCCGTCGCGCCACCAGTTCGCAGTGGGCTCAAACGCGAGGCTTGCACAGCCACCGCAGGGCGCTAGCGCCAGCAGAGCGAGTGCTGTCAACGGCTTGTTCATTTTCGTCGCCACGCTTTCCCGTTCCCTCTCATGCGTGCCACGTGACTGGTTCAAAATCTGTGAGCGATAGAAAAGACCAATCCGGCATCGCCGCGATCGTCGTCGAGATCATTGTCAACATAGGCCAAACCAAATTCTGTTCCGGCGATCTCCGTGGTTAAGGCCACTGACCAATCGAGCTTTTCTCCCGCACCCATGGCAAATTCGTTTTCCGACCAGCCGATGCTTGCGACCGCCGTCAACGGCGCATCGCTGATGCGACCAAGCGGCGTGCGGGCTCGCAAATTGATGTTGAGCCCGTACTCATCGTTGAGCGCATCTTGCGGCGGCGCGTAGCTGACCGACAGCGTCGCATCGATCGGCCCTACCGGATGGGAGATACTTGCCTGCGCGACCGCGAAGGGATCGGCGTCGCCGCCGAAAAAGAAGACAGTGCTGGCGCCGAGGCTGACGTCGGTCTCGCCGAACTCAAAGCGCTGTGCGCTGAAGAGGACGAGCTGGGCGTTCGAACCCTTGCGCCCCTGCATGCTGGTTGCAAAGGCGCCGATGCTCCAGCCGGACTCGTGGCGGATGTCAAACCGGCCTTGGATTGCTGGGTCGCCGTGAGATTGGGTAACGCCGTTGCGGCGATAGTCGGAGACGAGCGCGAGTTCGCCCGAGACGTGGAAGGGTGATGACGGGCTCGGCTCTACGTCGCCGTCCTGTTTCATCGCGACCGCTACCGCAGTGGCTCCGCCGAGCACGATGGATTCCAGCACCAAGCGTCCCCCGACATCCCAGTGCGCCGAGGCTACCGCAGATCAGCAATCAGGGCGAAGGAATTCAAGAGAAAGTGCGTGCGCCCAAGCCCTGTGCACTGACCACTCTCGGCAAAATCGAGCCTGATGCCAGTTAAGGTCGAATGTCCGCACGCGGGAGAAGGCTACGCCTAAGCCGCTTTCCGGCTTGGCGGCGGCGGCGGGCCGGCGTTGGGGGCGTGCTCCGGCAAGTGGCATGTTACGGTGACGCCGCGCCCGGGTTCACTGCTAAGCGCCACCCAGCCGCCGTGCATTTCCACGAATGAACGCACCAAGGCCAGACCAAGCCCCGCGCCACGGCGATCGCCGGACTCGAAGCTATCGAACGCACGCGCCTGGTCGTCGAACGCCATGCCTTTGCCGGTGTCTTGCACAGTGAGGCGGACAACGCCGTCAAGGCGCTCCGCGGCGACGGTGATAGTGTCGCCGCGCTCGGTGTGGCGGAGCGCGTTGGAGAGCAGATTCACGATCACTTGGGTGATGCGCTTTTGATCAGCGTCGATGGCGCCGATCTTGGGATCGCATTTGACGCGGATCGGCACTTCGGTGTCGCGCGCTTTCGAGGCGGCCATCTGCACGCTCTCGGCGATCGTCTCGTACACATCCATGGGCGCCAGATCGAGCACGACATTGCCGGCTTCGACCATCGCGACATCGAGAATGTTGTCGATCAGCTTCGAGAGATTGCCCGAGGCTTCGATGATCGAATCCACTTGCTCGACCTGACGGTCGTTGAGTGGGCCGAACACTTTGTGCGCCAGCATTTCGGCGTTGCCGTAGATCGCCTGTAGCGGATTGCGCAACTGATAGGACACGTTCTCGACGAACTGGCCCTTGAGCTTGTCCGCCGTTTCGAAGGCTTCAGCGCGCTCACGCAATGCGTCTTCGACGCGGCGGTCGGCGGTGATGTCTTGGAAGGCGACCAGCGTTGCGCCGTCCGGCAGCGGACGAGTGAGGAATTTCAAGACGCTCTCATCGCTGCGGCGCATTTCGCCGCGATACTCGACGCGCGCTTCCGGCGACGGATCGGTGATGCGGCCGCGGACTTTCGCCCACTCGGCTTTGTCGTGGAACAGTTTCTCGCAGGCGCCGATGACCGCATCAAACGTCATACCGTCGCTGACGCCGCCCTCTTCCAGACGCCACATCGTAGAGAACGCGGCATTGTGCAGCTTCAAGCGGCCATCGAGGCCGAACACGACCACGGCCTCGTGCAGCTTATCGAGCGCCGCCTTCTGCGTTTGCAGCAGCGCGTCGTAGGAGCTTTTCAGCGCAACTTCGTTGGTGATGTCGGAGAAGATCATCAGCAGGCCGCCGCTTGGGTGGCGCTGACGCGCGATGCGGAGCATGCGGCCATCGGGCAGCACCCAGAAGTCTTGCGGCAACTCGGCGACTTCTTGGTAGAGCGCCAGTTCGCGCGCGCGCCATTCGGCGTAGTTAGCGTGCGCCGGTAGTTTGCGCTTTTCCTTCAGGTAGTCGAGCCACGCCGCATGCGCGGGGCGATCTTGCAGGAAGCCGGCGTCGAGATTCCACATCTGCTCGAAGGCGCGATTGTGGAAGACGAGCTTCTTGCCGGCGTCAAACACAGCGATGCCTTCGGCGAGGTGATCGAGCGTTTCGTCGTGCGCGCGCTGTTGCTTGGCGAGCAAGTCGCGCGCCGCTTCGGCCTCGGTGACGTCGAGCGCAACACCGGCCGCACCGCCGGCGACGGGGCTCACGCGGATGCGCATGGTACGGAGTTCACCGGCGATGACCGCCGAGCGCGTTTCTTCCTGCGCTTCGCCAGTATCGATGGCTTTGCGCGCGAGATCGACGGCGCCTTGGTCAAGCTGCAGATTGCGCTGGATCGCCTGATCGAGCGATTTTGCTTCGAGCGCTGTGAGATAATCCGGGTTGGCCCATTCGAGCTTGAGCGCGCCATTGACGCGCCAAGCCATGAACGGCGCGCCGTTCCACATTTCGAGGAA
>CAYZIJ010000046.1:0-22306 GCA_964478365.1 uncultured Terricaulis sp. | reverse complement strand
GCCGCCGCCACCGGCACCGCCGCCGCCGCCGCCGCCGAAGCCGCTGCCGCCGCCACGATAGCCGCCGCCGCCATAGCCGCCGCCGCTGCCGCCGCGATCACCGCCGCCACCGCCGCCGCCGCCGCGGTATCCGCCGCCGCCGCCGTAGCCGCCGCCACCGCCGCCAAAACCACCACCGCCGCCGCCGAAGCCGCCGCCGGTGTCACCGCCACCAAACTCGGGAGTGTCCCCACCAGCACGTTCGCGACCACGGCCGCCGCGCTTTTCTTTCTTCTTGTCGTTGTCGTTATCGTCGCCGTTGTCGTCGTCTTCGAAGCTCATTTCCATTGTTCCTGTTGAGGCCTTTGGCGCACGCCAAAAGCCGCGCGCACGCCTGGGCGCACGCACGTCATCGCGAATTTCTGCTTTGATGGGGATTCAAAAACTTGCCGCACGCCGCGGATCTTCGCACCTTCGCCGCCCACTTGGGTGGCTTACACGCTCCAGCTATGCGGGAGGGGGTCTCGTTCCGCAAGCAGAAAGCGTAGGCTTTACGCGGGATTCACCTCGTTTTGGCGCCCGCGCTGCTCTCCGCGTGCGACAATCCGGGACACGATGTAGGCCCCCAGAAGCTTCGAGACGACGCCGGTCACGATCGTCCCCCAGGCGAAAATGCCGGGCACGACCAGCGAGGCGAGGCCAATAAAAGCGACCTGGTCTATCGGGGCGGAGATGGCGCTCGAGATCAGGATGCGCTGCGACAGCGGCCGCTTCGAGAAGGTGTAGACCGCCCAGTCAGCCGTCTCGCTGATCAGGAAGGCGACGCCGGAGGCCACGACAATGACCGGCCAAGCGGTCAGCGTTGAGAGCGCCAGGCCCACGGCCATGGCGGCGAAGATGCGGTGTCCGATCTCGCGCTGCGCAAAATCGCGCACGACCAGTACAAGCCCGGTGACGATCGTGAATGGATGCCACGAGCCGCCGCCGAGATCGGCGGGGATGTCGAAAGTCGGGATGCCGGCGAAGGCCCAATTGATCAGCGGCATCAGCGCCACGTAGAGCGCCGTGAACGGTCGCTTCATCGCCAGAATGGCGATGACCGTGACCGCCACGATCGGAATGGCGATGTGTGGCTGTTGCAGAAACGCGAGCGCGGAATCGAAAGTCATTACGTGAGTCATGCACGCGGACGCATCGCATCGGCAAGCCGGTTCCTAGCCGCGACGAGCGCGCCTTGGTACCGTGACCTCCGTCACTGCTGTGCAACAGGCACCCGCCTATCTTCACATCAACGCTGTTGCAGCGAATTGACGAAAGCAGAACGCCGTGACCAAATTTTATTGCATGATCGCCGCTGTAGCCGTGAGTTTTCCAGCGGCGTTCGCCATCGTCAACCATGCCGCGCTGATCGTCGCGTAAGCCGCGACGCGCGTGGACAGGGGGAAGGGCGCGGAGCAATCCGCGCCCTTTGCTTTAGCTGATCTTCCAGCCTGGCCGGCCCTTGGTCAGCGCCTCCGCCAAAAACGGCAACGCCACTTTCAAAGCTTCGCGCAAGCCAAAGGGCGGGTTCACCAGAAACACGCTCGACGCCATCAGCCGGCCTTCGCGCGTCACGGCATCGACCCACAAATCGGCGCGCAGAATGTTCTTCGCGCCTTGCGCGCGTACTTCCGCGCCGACGGTGTTGAGCGCGCTTTCGCTCTTCATCGGCCGCCACCACAAATACGTGCCGTGTCCAAAGCGTTTTAGCGCCGGTCCAAACGCGCGCGCCGCAAGCTCCAATTCATCCGACGCTTCATAAGGCGGATCGATCAGCACCAGCCCGCGTTTCTGCGCTGGCGGCAACAAAGCGCTGAGCGCTTGCCAGCCGTCGCGCGCATGTACTTGCACATTGGCTTGCCGCGGCAATGCGCGTTTTAGAGATGCATGCTCTTCAGGATGAAGCTCGCACGCCATCAGCACATCGTCTTCGCGTAAATTGGTGGTCACTAGAGCCGGCGATCCCGGATAGGTGCGCAAGATCCCGTCCGCATTGAAGCTGCGAACGGCTTCGACGTAGCGCGCGATCAGCGGCGGCGGATTGGGCCAATCCCAAATGCGCGCGATGCCGTCCTGCCATTCGGGGCTGCGCGCTGCTTCGTCGCTCTGAAAATCGTAGAGCCCGCGCCCAGCATGCGTGTCCAAAACCGCGAACGGCGTGGGCTTTTTCTTCAGCGCATCGAGGCAATATAGAAGGACTGCGTGCTTTAATACGTCCGCATGATTGCCGGCGTGGAAGGCGTGGCGATAATTCATTGCGTCGACCTAAACCGCTGTGCCAGCTTCTGCCAGAGAACCATGAGCCAATTTCGCGACAATACCCATCTCGACCGCTACGAGTTCGACGCACCCGACGGCCAGTCGATCGCCGATTACATCAAAGCGGGGAAAGTGCGGGTCATCACCCATGTCGAAACGCCGATCGAAGCGCGTGGGCGCGGCTACGCGGCGCAATTGATGGCTGGGATCGTTACTCACGCGCGAGCGCACGAGATCAAACTGCGCGCTCAATGCCCGTATGCTGTCGCGTACTTCCGGCGTCATCCTGACACGAGCGACGTTCAGGCCTGAGGCTCGACCGGGTAGCCCTTTTCCTTCCACGCCTTCATGCCGCCATCGAGCGCGACTGTGCGCGTGAAGCCCATGCGCCGAAGCGTCGCTGCGGCGAGTGTCGAGATTTTACCGAAGTCGCAATAGGTGACGATACGCACTGTCGGATCGGGCAGGGCTTCGTTGACTTTGAGTTCGAGCAAGCCGCGCGGCAGATGCTGAGCGTTTGGGATGTGGCCCGCATCGAATGAATCGCGTTCGCGCACATCGAGCACGATGAAGTCGTTGGCGCCGGCTTCGATCCGCTTCTTCACTTCGTCCATCGACATGAACGGCACTTGCGCCGCCGCTTCGTTGAGGATTTGCGCAACCGATACGCCGCCGCTCATATTGACGCGTAAAGCTTCAGTCAAATGCTCAGGCATCGAGAGCGAAAGCGTGCGCATCATCTCAACGAACTCGGCCTTATCGCGTTTTTGCAAACGCGGATTGGAGCGGAGCTCTTCTTCGATCGTGGAGCACGACGCGCCTTTGTAGATGTGTGCCGGATAAATGCGGGTTTCTTTGTTGAGCTTCAGGATTTTGCCGAACAGCGAGTCGTACAGCTCTTCCGGATCGCCCGTCGGCAAATCGGTGCGGCCTGTCGCGCCAATCAACAATGCATCGCCCGTGAAGATGCGGTCGCTGGAGACGAGGCTCATGCTGTCGCGCGTGTGGCCTGGTGTATGCAAAACGGTCAGCCGGATGTTGCCGATCTTGATCACATCGCCTTCGTCTACCCGGAGATCGATGTACGGCGCTGGCGAAAGCCGATGCGCGATCACCGGAACGCCAAGCGCTTCGCTCAATTGCTTCGAAGCGCTGAAGTGATCGGCGTGGGTGTGCGTGTCGATGATATACTGAATGCGCACGCCGTGCTGAGCAGCCAATGCGCGATAGCGGTCAATCTTGCGCACTTCCGGGTCGATCAACGCGCCAGCGCAGGTGTCGCCACAGCCGATCAGGTACGATTGGCAGCCCCCATTGGCGACTTGCTCGAAAATCATCGGACGCTCCTCCGAGCGGGAGAATCCATCTTTCCCGCGCCGCGCGCAACTGCCCCCGCCTAGCAGGGGCGGTTGCGACGCAGCTTCTAGCCTTTCGGTTGCGGCACGATGCGCAGGTACGGCTTCACCGTGGTCCAGCCGTTCGGGAAGCGCGTCTTGGCTTCTTCGTCGGACACGGCCGGGACGATGATGACGTCTTCACCGTTCTTCCAGTTCACCGGCGTCGCCACTTTGTGGTTGGCGGTGAGTTGGATCGAATCGACCAAGCGCAGCACTTCGTCGAAGTTGCGGCCGGACGACATCGGATAGACCAGCATTGCCTTGATCAGCTTGTCAGCGCCGATGATGTAAACCGTGCGCACAGTCGCGTTTGTCGCCGCAGTGCGGCCCTCAGACGTACCTTCCGTTTCGGCTGGCAGCATGTCGTAAAGTTTGGCGACGTTGAGATCGCTATCGCCGATCATCGGATATTGGACGTCACCGCCCGTCACCTCTTTGATATCGCCGCGCCAGCGTTCGTGATTCTCGACCGGATCGACGGAGAGCCCAATGACCTTCACATTGCGCTTGGCGAACTCAGGTTCGAGCTTGGCGAGATAGCCAAGTTCGGTGGTGCAGACCGGCGTGAAATCCTTCGGATGCGAAAACAGGATGCCGTAGCTGCCGCCGAGCCATTCGTGGAATTTGATCCGGCCTTTGGTGGTCTCAGCTTCGAAGTCTGGGGCTTTGTCGCCAATACGCAGTGGCATGGGAGATCTCCTCACGAAACATCTCGGCGAGCGCGATAGCACGTAGAGAGGTACGCGGCTACAATTGGGGGGCGATGCGGCGCGAGACAACCCGGCCTTAACCGGTGCGGTGTCTAAGCGATGGCAATCAGTGCGGAGCAGGGCTTGAAGCGGATATTCGATTGGTTCGGCGCAAATCCGTTGCGGCCTGCGGTGGCGAGCATTTTCGCCATCCTCGCCCTCGGCAGCGGTGCGTCGATGACACAACCGCCGCGCACTGACCGAAATTGGTATCCGTATCTGGCCGTCACGCCGGATGTGACGCTCACCGATCAGCGCTTCAGCGTCGGGCCTGTCAGTGATTGGTCTTATGCCGGCCGCGATGTCACGGCTGAGACATATATCGACGGAAGCTATCGCTTCGAAGATCTGCGCGCTGTCTGGTTCATGCTGGAGCCGCAACCGGGCTCCCAGCTGGCGGCGCATACTTTGCTGCTCTTTGAGTTCACCGGCGATCGCATACTCGGCCTCACCATCGAAGCGCGACGCGAGCAGGGCGAGGAATATTCGGCTTGGCGCGGCCTCTTCAACGCGTTTGAGCTCTCTTACATCTGGGCTTCGGCGCGCGATCTCTTGACCCGCCGCGCCGTCATGCTCGACCATGAGGTCTTCATCTATCCGGTCGAGATTACCGATGGGCAAAACCGCGTGCTGTTGCGCCACTTGTTGGAGCGCACGGAATCGCTCGAAACCACGCCGCGTTACTACAATACGATCCTCTCGAACTGCACCAATGAGCTGGCGAAAGCTGCGGGATTTAATTGGGCCCCGGCTTATGTTCTGACCGGCCGTTCGGACGAGTATCTTTTCCGCCGCGGCATTATTCCTGGCGCGAGCTTTGATCAGGCGCACGCGCGCTCCGACATGACCGAGTTTATTCAAGCGCTGAACGTCACACCGCCGGAAGTGTTCGATCGCGCGTTGCTGCAGGAATTGCGTCGCAGGAATGAGATCGCGCCGCCAACTTGAGTCATTTGCTGGCCGCAATCAGCGCCTCGCGTTCTTTCGCCGTTAGGCCTCGCCATTTGCTCTCTTGTAGATCGCCGAGCTTCAACGTGCCGATGCGGATGCGCAGCAAATCTGTGACGTCGAGATTGACCAACTCGCACATGCGCCGAATTTGACGGTTGCGGCCTTCGTGCAGAATGAAACGGATGCGCTGCGGTTCGATCTGCGTGATCTTGGCGGGCTTCAGCTGTTTGCCGTCGAGCGCCAAGCCATAACGGAGCAGAGCCAGTTTCTGCTCGGTAATCGTACCCGTGACGCGTACGAGATATTCTTTGTCGAGCTTCGACGTCTCGCCAATTAACGCCTTCGCCAACACTCCATCTTCGCTCAGCACTAAGAGGCCGCGCGAATCCTGATCGAGTCGCCCAAGTGGCGCGAGGCTCGTGCGCGATGTCGGCATGGTCTCGATGGCGCCGATCAGGCTTGCGCGGGTCAGCAAACGCGCCGCTGGAATCTGATCGCCCTCGGGCTGCGCCGAAACCACGCCGACCGGCTTGTTGATCACCACGCTGATCTGCGGCTTGGCATTGCCGGTGTTGAGCTCAAGAGTTTGTCCCGGCTCGATCTTGCGCCCCGGATCATCGACCCGCGCGCCATCAATCGAGACCAAGCCTTTGCCGATCAGATCTTCGGCTTCGCGCCGCGAGCATACCCCTTCGCTGGCGAGCCATTTATTGACCCGCTGCGGTTCCGCGCCGTTATAGGTTTTGCGCCAAGACACCGCCCTTGTTAGCGGCAGGCGGCACTTTCCTGCAATGCGCGCAAACGCGCGGCCGCCATCGGTTGGATTTGGCGCTCGTCGGACATGCAAGCCAGGTCGCGATAAAGCGCAACCGCCCGCGTGCGATCCGCGGCGCTGCCGCTGCGCAGCATGTCGGCAAGGTTGAACATCGCCGCCGTATGGCCCCCGCGCGAAGCTTGCTCGTAGAGCGCCCGCGCTCGTCCAGCATTGCGCTCGACACCGACGCCATCGCGATAGAGCGTCGCCAGCATATGCGCTGCATCGAGCTGACCCGCACGTGCGGCGCGATCGAGATAGGGGATTGCCGCTGTCGGATCGCGGGGACCAGCCGGGCTGTCGCGCAACCATCGCGCATATTGGAAGAGACCGCGCGGATCGCCCTTCTCCGCTGCTGCGAAGAAGAGGCGTCCAGCCTCGGCCTGTTGGCTCGGGCCCAAGATCTGCGCGTAGTCGATCAAGGCCGGCGTCCAACCCAATTGCGCCGCTTGCGCCAAACGCGCGCGTGCTTCCGCCTCGCCCAATCCCGAATGCGGCGCCTCGCGTTGCAGCACCCAAGAGAAATAGAGCGCCGCTGGATTGTTCTGCGCAGCGCCCGCGTCGCATTGTTCGCGTGCGCTGACCGGGCTTGGCAGGAAGCCTTCCGCGCCACCCAGATGCGCGAGGCATGCAAGCGTTTGCTGAAGAGCTTCGCCGCGCTCGGCCCCGGTGCGAATGCTTTCGCCGGTCTGCGCATCGATGCGCGCGACGATCTCGCGCCAAGGCTGGCGCTCGAGTTCTGCCATGCTGATCTGCGTCGGCGTACGCGCAACAACAGGAGACGCCGTTGTTGATGCCTCGGCGCGCGGCGCCGCCAACAAGAAATCGCCTGAGCGCACGGCCTGGATCACACGACCCGCGCCGAACCCGACCACGAAGAGCGCCGCCACGCCTGCCGCAAACAATCCAAGCTGCCGCGTCCGCGATCCCTTTGGCGGGACGATTGGTTTCAACAAAGCTGCGCGCGCTTTGCTCAGCGCATCGGGTAGGGCCTTTTCGTTGGCCTTGGTCGGCGCGAGCTTGTCGATCTCGACGACGAGCGCTTGGAAGCGCGCTTTGAATTGCGTGCGATCGCGGATGGCGAGATCGATGCGCGGCGCTGGATGAAATGCTGTCGGCGTCGCGTCGCTTAGGGCCTCGCCGCTCACAAGCTTCTTGCGATCGAAGGCCAGCATGGCCAGCGCCATGAACCAGGGCGCGCTGTTGGCAGCGCGGGTCCAGACCAGCAGAACTGCTTTCGCGCCATCGGCGATCTGGGTGATCTCGCTTTCCTTCGGCGAACCGGACTCGGCGGCAAAGCCAACCGCCTTCAGCGCGTCGGCAAGGCCGCTCGCTTTGTCCTCTTCGCCCGGGGCCGCCGCAACGTAGACGTCCGCCATTCTTCTCCCACCTCGCGGTTGCGATGAACCGAAGCGCGAGGGGAACCGTCAAGCGCGTTAGCTGAACATTGCGGAGGCTTAAGCTCAGCGAGGCGGTGGCGGAGGCAGCGCGTCCGGTCCGCCGGCGGCAAAGAAGAAGACGATCATCAGGCCGAACAGGATCAAAGCGGCTTTGAACATGAGCGCGATCAGCTTGCGCTGCGGCTCGCCTTCGGCCGGTCCGCCATAGCCGTTCATGAACTGCATCCAGCGCGTCCAGCCATCGAGTGGCGTATTCGCGGCTGGCATCGGGTAACTGGCGAGATGACCCATCATCATCACCCAGCCAACGACCATCAGCCCAAAGCCGCAGGTCAGGCACAAGAATGTCAAAGCCAAAAGCATGGACAACCCTCCCCCGGGACGCGGCTAGGATGCCATTTGGAACGCTGTCCGAACACCTGAAAAACTCTCGACCCGATGTCGGGATCGGCCTTATGGCTGCGTCCTTGTGGTCATGAGGCCTTACCCGATGCGCTACGCCATCCTTTGCTACAATAACGAAGACGCCGTCTTCTCCTGGACCAAGGAAGCAGACGATGCCGTCATGGGCCGGCTCAATGTCGTGCATGCGAAATGGGAGAAGGCTGGCAAGCTGAAGCCGTCGATCCGCTTGTTGCCGACCTCTGCTGCTGTCACTTTGCGCAAGTCCGACGATGCGGTTCTCGATGGGCCGTATGCCGAGACCAAAGAGCAATTGCTCGGCTTCTACATCATCGATGTCGATGGTCTCGAAGAGGGGCTCGAATTCGCGCGCGAGCTGGCGAAGGCAAATCCTGGCGGCGCTTATGAGCTGCGCCCGATCATGATCTACAATCAAGGCTCCTAAGTGAGCGATCACGGCTGGATCGATGGCGCTCTGACGGCTGCTCGTCCGCAAGCGGTGGCGGCTTTGCTGCGTTATTTCCGCGATCTCGATCTGGCCGAAGAAGCATTTCAGGACGCGTGCTTGCGCGCTCTGAAATCCTGGCCCGCCAATGGTCCGCCGCGCGATCCTGCCGCTTGGCTCATCATGGTCGGTCGCAATGCTGCGATCGATAGCGTCCGCAAACGCAGCAAGCTCACCGCGCTGCCAGATGAGCAAGTGCTCAGCGACGGCGAAGACGCTGAGGAGGCGGAAGCTGAGCGGCTCGATAGTGCGGACTATCGCGATGATGTTCTCCGTTTGCTGTTCATCTGCTGTCACCCCGATCTGCCGGCGACGCAGCAAGTGGCCTTGGCTTTGCGCATCGTCTCGGGCCTCAGCGTCAAACAAATCGCGCGTGCGTTTCTCGTCGGCGAAAGCGCGATGGAGCAGCGGATTACGCGCGCCAAAGCGAAGGTTGCCGGCGCTGGCGTGCCGTTTGAAACGCCGGGGCCGGTGGAGCGGGCTGAGCGTTTGGCTGCAGTCGCGGCGATGCTTTATCTCGTGTTCAACGAGGGCTACTCCGCTGGCGCTGACCAGAACGAACGCGCTGCGTTGTGCGATGAAGCGATCCGGCTGACGCGGTTGCTGTTGCGCATGTATGCGGCGGAGTCCGAGATTATGGGCTTGCTCGCTTTGATGCTGTTGCAGCATTCGCGCTGGGCGGCCCGGTTTGCTACGGATGGTTCGGCTATTCTCCTCGATGATCAGGATCGGTCATTGTGGAAGTCGGTGTTGATCCGGGAAGGCTTGGCGCTGATCGATAAAGCGATGCTGCAGCGCAAGCCCGGCCCGTATCAAATTCAAGCGGCAATCGCCGGCTTGCATGCTCGCGCGCGGACTGCGAGTGAAACTGAGTGGGCCGAGATCGAGCAGCTTTATGCGGCGCTTGAGACGCATACGCCGTCGCCGGTGGTGACGCTCAATCGCGCTGTCGCTGTTTCACAACTCCATGGGCCGCAGGCTGCATTGGACATGATAAGCCCGCTCGCGGAGCGGTTGGATAAGTATTTTTACTTTCACGGCATGCGCGGCGCGATGCTGAAAGAATTGGGTCAAACCCGCGAAGCGCGCGAGGCGTTCAATCGGGCGATTGCGCTCGCCAACACGCCAGCTGAAGCGGCTCATATTCGTCAGCATCTGGATGCGCTGTCGGCGCAAAAATAGTTGGCGTCTTGTCGGTTTTCTGTCGGGTCATTCGTCCTAGGTTCAGATCAAGGAGATGATGATGTCGCAACACGAACTTTCCATTGAGCTTGAACTCGATGCCCCGGCCGAGAAGCTTTATCGCTGCTACACCGATCCCAAGCTCTTGCAGCAATGGTTTGCCCCTAAACCTTGGACGATCAAGAGCGTCGATATCGACGTTCGCCCTGGCGGCCGCTTCAACTTCGTCATGGCTTCGCCTGAGGGCCAAGAATATCCGAACTCCGGCATGTTCATCGCTGTCGAGCCGAACAAGCGCTTGGTGACGACCGATGCAATCAAGCCGGACACGTTTGAGCCTGCTGGTCCGTTCATGGTCGCGGAAGTGACGTTCGAGGATCTCGGCAACGGCAAGACCAAGTATCGCGCCGTGGCTCGGCATTGGACCGAAGAAACCAAAGCGCAGCACGCGCAAATGGGCTTCGAACCTGGCTGGACGCAAACGGCGCGTCAGATGGAAGCCTTGGCCAAGACGCTCTGATCATTGATTTACCGCCTCTGCGGCGCCATATGCTTGGGAACAGGCTCGCGCCTCTCGTCGCGGGCCGATCCAAAACAAGGAAAATCTTATGGCGCAGACCAAGTTCAGCGCGGGACAGCGCGTGCTTGCGGCCAGAGGCGGTATCGGCGCGCCAGCGGGGCACTTCCAGATCGTGAAGGTTCTGCCGCTCGGCGGCGGCGCTCAGCAATATCGCGTACGGGGCGAAGCTGAGAACTTTGAGCGCGTGATCGACGAAGGTCGCCTCGAAGCCGCATCTCATGAATAGTGCTCCGCCGCCACGCAAAGCGACGAAGCTTTCGCTCACACTGAAATACAAGGACGCCCAGGAGCACTTGCTGCGCCGGCTCGGGCAGGCTGTCGTGTTGCACTGGGACGAACTCTCCGACGAATTGCAGGACCTCCTGATCGATCAAGCCGCTGCGGTGGTGGATCGCGACGAGGGTGCGCACGGGACCGATGATATCGCTGGCTTCGTCCGCTCGGTGAAAACCACGCAGGTTAAGCCGGCGTCGCCGAATGGCGACGCGGCGGGCTGATCGACGCGCGTGTTGGTGGCGCCTCTGGCGTCAGCTTGAGTCGAGAAGCTGCTGTGCGGCTTTCTCGCTGACGCTTTCAAACCGATCAAACAAATCGATGCGATGGCGCGCTTCCAGCGGATCGCGGAAGAGGGCGCGTAGGCACGTCACGGCGCGCGCGTAGAGGCGCTTGGCGAGACGTTTTGAATACGCGGTCGGATCGTTGAAGACGCGGAGAATTGCTTCGTAGCGTTCCGCGAGTGGCCAGACCGAGCGAAAGCGCGACGCGTCGTTCTTCGCGCGCAGGGTGGCGCTTCTGCGTACGCGCGGGCGCTCGGCATTGGCGAAGCAGCGGAAGCTGACGCGCCAGTCTTCGGGTTTATCGTCGAAGAATTCCATTAGGCGGCGCTCGCGCTTTTTGCGTTTGGGCCAGAGCAGCGGGCGCGTGTTGGGTTTCGGCAGCGCCGCTGCTTCGATCAGCAGAAGCCGCCGCAGCATCGCTTCGCCGGCGCGTATCCACGAGAGCAGCAGACGATATGGCCCGCGTGTCAGCGTATGCCGAAACGCGACGTCCTCCGGCGCGCCGAAGAGATTGTGCAGCGTGTGCAGGAACGCTTCGGCGACGCGCCAGAGTGCGATGGGCGCGTTTCGGACCGTCGCTGCTTCGCAGCTATGGCCGACAGGGCGTATGGGCTTCGGGGGCGGGGCGGGATGCATTTGCGTGCAGTGTACGCGCGCTCAGAGCGCGGTCGGATAGATCGCACCCTCTCCCTCCATGGGAGGGAGAGGGCAGGGTGAGGGTGGGGCGCAGGCGCTTGGTGGTTTGCGCGTGTTTGTCTGTGCGTTTGCTTGAGAATTTCGTGCTCCACCCTCACCCAACCCTCTCCCTCCCAAAGGAGGGAGAGGGCCTTTAGTGAGCGCGCATCATCCGATTCAGCCGCAGACTATCCCCGCGTGTGCTGATGAAGATCAGCGTTTCGGTGGCGGCGGAGACGAGGGCGCTTAGGCCGCGCGCGAAGGGACCGCGTGTGTTGTGGTGGGCTTCGGCGTGGGCGAGGTGTTGGTCTTCTTCGACGAGAATGTCGCGCACGATGGCGGCGAGCGGCGGATCGGCGCGGTCGAGGAAGGCGATCTGTTCGACGAGATGCTTGTGCACCGTGCGCTCGACGGCGGCGGTGCAGACATAAATGCCGGTGCGACCGCACGCGGCGGTGAGCGCGCCGAGTGCAGCGCCCCCGAACGACCACACAAACATCAGCCGGCACGGCTTAGCCGCGCGCGACTGCATGGCATCGCGGAAGCGCGCGCGATGCCGCTCTTCGTGCGCGAGCGTTTCTTCAAGCCAAGGGACGAGATCAGGATGGCGCCTGCGCGCGTGCGCAAGCTGCGCGGAATAGATCGCCACCGCGCCATGCTCGCCAGCGTGATCTACGCGCAGGATGCGGGGGATGAGGCGGGGTGAAAGCGTCGGGTAGGGGGCGGGCGCTTCGCTATGCGCACTACTCTGGGTTGCGAACCGACGCATCTTCCGGATTTGCCTTTACAACCGCCCAGGAACCAATCGCTTTCCAGTCTCCGTCATTTAGGCGCGCCTCCATCGAGAATGTTGTCGGCTGACTAAAGAGAAACGGGATTTCGCCGATTGGAAGCAGGGCGGAGCTATCATGTGCCTGAGTGGACAGTTCGCCTCCGACTGAGAACATGACATCGCCAGATGGTAGCAGTCCCCGAAGTTCAATTTTGCAGGTGCCTGCGCCTTGAAACGAAGCAAGCAAAACTACGTGCATTTGACGAGCAAACGGAAAGCCGGACACCACGATGTTTGAATTGTAGGCCCCGACTAGAATGAACTTGCCGTTCGCTTCCATTCGCACATCATCGACAAGAAATGCGCCTTTGAGGTTGACTGGGCAGGTCATTCGCCCACCGCTATTGCTGGAACGATTTTGGCTATGGGTAGGGAGCCGCTGCGCATTTCTGACGCGCCGGTGTTTCGGAACTGAAGGACCGCCTTCGTCGCCGCTAACTTAGGCTCGTCGAAGCAACGGTAGTAGTTACTGGTGCCGAGTTCGCGCCACGGCTTGCAGGCGACGCGCAAGTCAGAGTCCATGCCAGCGAACAATTTGGCCGCGCTAAAGATGCTGATGTTTGAGGGGCCACTCAGCCATCTGTTTACGCTCTGGCGGTCACAGCCAACCTTTCGCGCAAGCGCCGCCTGCGTGAGTCCGTTGGTTTCCTCGAGTTCGCGAAAGCGCTCGTGCAAGAGAACCCACAACTGATCCTGGGCCATCATCGCAGAAATCTCGACGACCTCTCGATCTGTGCGATCTTTTGGCTTTTCAGAATTACTCATCAATGTATCTCGCAAGCTCAGCTTTTGTGCGTATTTGGTTTGGCGCGGCCATCGGCTTTTTCGGCGTTATGCTTCGCCAATGCTCGGACGCGCTTTTGGCAGCTTCTGTCCACTCGTCCTCACCCACCAGTTCGTCGCGTTGACGGAATGCCGTTCCGACAAACACGCCTGGCCGAGCAAAGTAACCCAGAAGTCTCACCTGGGGATTGGGAGGGCGCGACCGAAACGCGAAAAGATCCTCGAAGTGGGCATTCTTCGGCGTTAATCGTTTGATCTCTTCGGTAACTATCATGTTTCCGCCCTCCACGAAGCGCGCGAGCTGTGCGTGGAACGCTTGTCTGCGCAACTTAGGGCCGCGGGTGGGCTCCTCGTCTGAGAGCGGCCATCTAGGGGCGTCGATCTCAGCAGCGACGCTCGGCGCGAGCAGAATAACGCGGTGTTGCGCACTGACCCGCCCCCCAAGGCGCGGTTCCCACCGTACCAGCGCCCCTGACTTGATGAGGCTATCGATCTCTGCATCTGTCAACATTTATGTTGACATTTGGTGTAAGCAAGGCGATCGAGAGTCAATATTGGCACTTTGACGGCTCTCTTTAGGGTCGCGACAGTACTAACCCTAACGTTGCAAAAAGCTAAGGCCCCTTCCGCCGCCGTCCGCGATACGGCGCTTTGCCTTTTCGCACTGTCGCTCCCGTCGCCGTCGCGCGGCTCTCGCGCACTGCATCCTCCGCCGCCGCTGACACCGCGCTTTGCCGCGCGAGCGGATCATCGGCGATCAGCAGCTCCGTCGTTTGTAGCTTCTTGATCTCATCGCGCAGTCTTGCCGCCGTTTCAAACTCCAGATCCGCCGCAGCGTCTTTCATCTCGCGTTCGAGATCGGCGATGTAGGTTTTGATGTTGTGGCCGATGAAGGGGGTGCTGTCTTCGCGGACGCCTTTTCGTTCTTTGAGGCCGGCGCCGCGTTTGAAGGCCATCGGGTCGCGTGGGTCGATGGTGAGCGAGTCTTTTTCGTAGACGCTGTCGAGGATGTCCTTGATGCGCGACTTGATGCTTTGCGGCGTGATGCCGTTGGCGGTGTTGAACGCTTCCTGCTTTTCGCGCCGGCGCGATGTTTCGGCCATGGCGCGTTCCATCGAGCCGGTGATTTTGTCGGCGTAGAGGATGACCTTGCCTTCGACGTTGCGGGCGGCGCGGCCGATGGTTTGCACGAGCGATGTCTCGCTGCGCAGGAAGCCTTCCTTGTCGGCGTCGAGAATGGCGACGAGGCCGCATTCGGGAATGTCGAGACCTTCGCGGAGGAGGTTGATGCCGATCAGTGCGTCGAAGGCGCCGAGGCGGAGGTCGCGGATGATTTCGATGCGTTCGACCGTGTCGATGTCGGAGTGCATGTAGCGCACGCGCACGCCTTGCTCGTGCATGTACTCGGTCAAGTCTTCGGCCATGCGCTTGGTCAGCACGGTGACGAGGCTGCGGAGATCTTTCTTCGCGGCGTCCTTCACTTCGGCGATGACGTCATCGACTTGGCTATGGCCGTGCGCTTGCACCGGGCGCACTTCGACCGGCGGATCGATCAAGCCGGTGGGGCGAATGACTTGTTCGGCGAAGACGCCGCCGGTACGGTCCATCTCCCACGGGCCGGGCGTGGCGCTGACGTGGATGCTCTGCGGACGCATCGCGTCCCATTCCTCGAATTTGAGCGGACGATTGTCCATGCATGAGGGCAGGCGGAAGCCGTATTCGCTGAGCGTGCGTTTGCGCGCGAAGTCGCCTTTGTACATTCCGCCGATTTGCGGAACGGTGACGTGGCTTTCGTCGGTGAAGATGAGGGCGTTGTCGGGGATGTATTCGAACATGGTCGGCGGCGGCTCGCCGGGGCGGCGGCCGGTGAGATAGCGGCTGTAGTTCTCGATGCCGGCGCATGAACCGGTGGCGGCCATCATCTCCATGTCGAAGTTGACGCGCTGCTCGAGGCGCTGGGCTTCGAGCAATTTGCCTTCGGCGCGGAATTGGATGAGGCGCTCGTCGAGTTCGACTTTGATCTGCTCGACCGCCTGCTGCAGCGTCATCTTCGGCGTGACGTAGTGCGAGTTGGCGTAGACTTTGACGGCCGGCATGGTCGCGGTCTTGCGGCCGGTGAGCGGATCGAACTCGTCAATGCTCTCGACCTCGTCGCCGAAGAACGAAAAGCGCCAGGCGCGATCGTCCAAGTGGGCGGGCCAGAGTTCGATCGTGTCGCCGCGGACGCGGAACATGCCGCGCGCGAAGGCGGCTTCGTTGCGCTTGTAGTGCGTGGCGACGAGTGAGCGGATGAGTTCTTGGCTGCCCATCTCGTCGCCGACTTTCACGGTGAAGGTCATCGACGTGTAGGTCTCGACCGAACCGATGCCGTAAATGCAGCTGACGGAGGCGACGATGATGACGTCGTCGCGTTCGAGGATCGCGCGCGTTGCGGCGTGGCGCATGCGGTCGATCTGCTCGTTGATGTTGGATTCTTTTTCGATGTAGGTGTCGGTGCGCGGGACGTACGCTTCCGGCTGGTAATAGTCGTAGTAGCTGACGAAATACTCGACCGCGTTCTCCGGGAAGAAGTTCTTGAACTCGCCATAGAGCTGGGCGGCGAGCGTTTTGTTCGGCGCGAGGATGAGGGCGGGGCGCTGAACTTCGGCGATGATCTGCGCCATCGTGAAGGTTTTGCCCGAGCCGGTGACGCCGAGCAGGACTTGGTCCTGCTCCTGTTTCTTCAGGCCGTTGACGAGTTCGGTGATCGCCGTCGGCTGATCGCCGGCGGGTTGGTAATCGCTGACGAGCATGAAGCGCTTGCCGCCTTCGAGCTTTTCCCACGCGCGCGACGGCCGATGCGGCATCCACATCGGTCCCATTTGGGCGGCGTTCGTATCAAACGTGACGTTCGCCTCGGCGACGCCGGGCGGCTGGGGTATTTTCGCCATCGCCTAGAGATAGGCGCGGAACAGCGCGAGAACTACTGCCGCTTCACTACTCTTGGCGGCGGACGCGGTGTCCCATGCCGCCGCGCGGCGAGGTGATCATGAAGCTGCCGAGCGAGGCGCGTTCGATCGAGACGGTGTCGCCTTGGCGAACGTTGCGCACGCGTTCGGCGTTGATCTGCACCCACACTGTGCCGTCGCTCATATGGAAGGTGGTGCGGCCGGTGGCGCCGACGGACAAACGTGTCACCGTCACGTCCACGCTGCGCACGACATTGTCCTCGTGGCCAATCTGCGGAATCAAGTTGGCGATGGTCGGCAGGTTGAAGCCAAACGAATCGCGCTGCATGCGCTCGACATTGCTGCGGTCGATGGCGACGACGTCGCCGCCGGCCTGCGCGGTGCGCAGCGCCGAGACCGCTGCGTCATAGCAAGAGAGACGGCGGGCCTGGTCGGTTTCGTTGGCGCAGGCATAGACTGCCTCAAGCGCTTGCGGAGACTCCGCACGGGCGTCTGCATCCTGGGCTACCGCAGGAATCGCGGTTGTCCACAACATGGCGACAGCAGACATGACGGCAATGGCGTATTTCAAGGCTGATCCTCCCCCTCGGCGCGCCAGCTTCATACCGATCGAGCCGCCACCGCAACAGTCTGATCCAGTGCTGGAAACTGAAGTTGCTGGTTTGTTCGCGGATTTTGGTAATGCTGGTGTCGAAAGCATGTTGGTTCGGCGTTGCGATCCGGCATCACCCCCCCTCAAAAGCGACGAAAAAGTGTCTGGACGGCGTTGCGACCGTTAAAGGTCGTCGTTAGCGTGGCCGACGAAGGCGTTAATGCCGTCCGTGCGCCTCGGTGGGGCGAATGGGCGGTGGTGTTGGGGGGATGACCTCGCGACAAGCGCCCGCGGGTCCGATTTGAAGCCGATTTGGCGTCAGGGGGAAAATAATTATGAGTTCCAAAAAAGCAGGCCTGGGTAAGACCGTTGCGAAGAGCGCGCTCGTGCTCGGCGCTTCGCTCTCGGTCCTGGGTATGGGCGCTCCGGCGTTCGCTCAAGACGCGGAAGAGGAAGAGGCCGAAGAGGCGATCGTTGTTACGGGTACACGTATCCGTCAGCGCGACTTCCAAACGACGAGCCCGATCGCAACCGTTGGCGCGGAAGAAATTTCGCTCACCGGCACGATCAACGTCGAAGAACTGATCAACACCCTGCCGCAAGTTGTGCCGGGTCTGACGGTCACGTCGAACAACCCGTCTCTGAACGGCTTCGCCACCGCCGACTTGCGCGGCCTTGGCCCGGGCCGCACGCTGATCCTCGTCAACGGTCGCCGTGCTAACCCGTCCGATCGCTCAGGCGCGGTCGACTTGAACACGATCCCGGCCGCTCTCATCGAGCGCGTCGAACTGATCACGGGCGGCGCCTCCGCCGTGTACGGCGCAGACGCCGTCGCCGGCGCCATCAACTTCATCCTTCGCGACGACTTCGAAGGCATGGAAGTGAACATGTCCTACGGCCAAGCCGAAGACGGTCTGGCCCCGGAATATCAGTTCGACATCGCGATGGGCACGCCGTTTGCTGACGGCCGTGGTCACATCACGTTGTTTGCTGGCTACTACTCACGTGACTCGGTCCCGGCGACTGCTCGCTGGTGGTCCGCCAATGCGCGCTCTGCTTGGCTGAACCCGACCACGGGTGCAGTTGAACTGGTCGATCCGGACTTCGTCCCGCCGGCTGGCTGGTCGCTGGTCAACCCGGGTGGTTCGGGCACGGCTCCGTGGGCTTCGGTCACCGGCGGCTTTTCGGTTGCCAACGTCAACGCCATCACTGGCGCACCGCGCGACAACGACTGCCGTCCGTTCAACGGCGTGCAATCGACGGGCGGCACGATCCGCTTCGACGGTCTGGGCGGCATCGACGCCTTCCAAGCCGGCTGCGGCATCCCGACGACGTCCCAACGTGGCGACGAACTGGACCGTGGCGATACGTACGACTTCGCCCAGGACAACCACTTGGTCCTGGAAAACGAGCGTATCAACCTCGCCGGCTTCGGTGAGTACGAGATCAACGACGCGGTTGCAGCGTTCGTCGAAATGACGTTCACGAACTCTCGTTCGCAACAGCAGCTCGCCGCCACGCCGGTCACCGGCTTGACGGTCAACGTCGACCTTGATCGCGATCCCGGCACGGTTGTCATCAACCCGTACGTCTCGGCCAACGCCGAATTGCTGGCTCTGTTGAACCTGCAATACCCGCTCGGCCTCGACCAACGTCAGCTGACGATGAGCATTCGCCCGAACCAAGGCGGTCTCCGCGTCGGTACGGCTGAAACCAACGCCATCGGCGTCACCGGTGGTCTGCGCGGCACGCTGCCGTTCTCGGACCTGGATTGGGAAGCGTTCGCTTCGTACGCCCGTAACCGCACCTCGATCTTCGCGGACAACAACGTTGGCCGTACGGCGATCCAACAGCTCAACAATGCGTGCAACGTCACCACCCTCGCGGTCCAAAACGCGCCAGTCACGGCTCTGCCGAACTGCCCGTTCCCGAACCGTCTGGGCTCGACCTTCACGCCGACCGGTACGTCCAACAACCCGCTGGGTTGGGACGCGTACAGCCCGGCCATGCTGAGCTTCATCAATATCTCGACAACCGACACGATGACCTACGAGCGTAGCGTCCTCGGCGCCTTCGTCGCCGGCGATGGTTATGATTTCTGGGGCGCGGGTCCGATCGGCTTCGCGGCTGGTGTGGAATATCGCCAAGAAGAACTCGACTCACGCGCTGACCCGTACAAGGCCGCCGGCGACCTCTTCGGCTTCAACGCCCAAGAGTCGATCAACGGCCGTTACGACGTCTTCGAAGTGTACGGCGAGTTCACGCTCCCGATCATCTCGAACCAACCGTTCGCGCACTACCTCGGCTTCGAAGGCGGCTATCGCTTCTCGGATTACTCGACGGGCGCTGGCCGGACCGACACCTACAAGGCCGGTCTGGAATACGCTCCGGTTGAGTGGCTGACGTTCCGCGGTATCTATAACCGCGCAGTCCGCGCGCCGACGGCGTTCGAACTGTTCCAAGGCGGCGACCAAAACTTCCCGGCCTATACCGACCCGTGCTCGGCCACCATTATTGGTGCGCTGTCCGGTGCGGCCCAAACGGCTCGTGAAACGGTCTGCACCAACTGGTTCGCAGCCGCTGGCGCGGTCTTCCCGGGCACTCCGGGTGGTCCGTACACGTACCAAGCGACGAACACTCAAATCGAGTCGTTCCAGATCGGTACGCAAAGCCTGCAGCCGGAAATCGCCGACTCGTACACGGCTGGTGTCGTGTTCAATCCGGATTGGTTCCCGATTGGCCGTCTGGCTCTGTCGATCGATTGGTTCAACCTCGATCTGCAGAACTCGATCCAACTTCGTTCGGTCGCTAACATCATCAACGCTTGCGTTGCTGACGTTGGTCTCTCGGGCGACGACTGCGATCTCGCGCCGCGTCAAGCCGATGGCAACATCGACTTCATCAACCAGACGCGCTCGAACGTTGCGGGCCACTTTGAAGTCACCGGCATCGACTACAACGTCCGCTGGTCATACGACTTCGAAGGTCTGGGCACTGTCGGTGTCGCCACGCTCATCACGTGGATCGACGAGACCGACTTCGGCGCCCTGGGCACGCACGACGGCAGCATCGGTGGCGCGTCGCCTGAGTGGCGTTCGGCGACCACCTTCACGTGGGATCGCGATGCGCTCTCCGTGTTGCTCCGTTGGAGCTGGCAGTCGGAACTCGAGGGCGCGACCCTCGGTATCGGCACCAACGACACCATCGATCCGTACAGCATCTGGACGCTCGGTGCGCGTTACGACCTGACGGACAGCGTCTCGCTGTCTGGCAGCATCGACAACCTGCTCGACGAACCGCCCCCGGTGTTCCTGGCCGCGCAAGCGTTCGGTCAGTTCAACACGGACGGCTCGACCTACGATCAGCTGGGTCGCTCGTATCGCGTGGGCTTGCGCCTGCGCTACTAATCTTCGGCACACTGTCGAAGTAGCGAACGGCGGCTCGAAAGAGCCGCCGTTTTGCTTTAGGGCTTCTGCAAAATGACGCCGTCGCCTCCGCCCAGCGCCGCAACGCTTTCAGCCGCGATGCAGCATCTGCGCACGGGCCAAGCGCGCGAGGCCGACGCGCTGCTGCAGGCGGCTTTGCCGCGATGGCCGCAAGATCCGGACCTGTTATCGCTCGCCGGCAATGTGGCGCGTCAATTGGGACGGAGCGAGCAGGCGGTGGATTTGCTCTACCGCGCCGTCGCGCTTCGGCCAAAGCTCGCGCCACTGCACAACGCGTTGGGCGCCGCACTCCGCGCCATGGGCGACCTCGATGCCGCGCGAGCCGCATTCTCGCGTGCGGCGCAACTACAGCCAGATCTGTTCGACGCGCATTTCAATCTGGGTCTCGTGCTCGACTCTCAGGGCTTGCACGATCAAGCGCTGGCGCCGTTGCGGCGCGCCGCCGAACTCGCGCCGCAACGCGCCGAAGCGCACGAAGCGCTGGGCAATGTCCTGGTTCACGTCGGCGAACCCGCACAGGGTTTGGCGGTGCTGAAGCAAGCGGCGGCGTTGAAGCCTGGGTCAGCCAGCATCGCGCACAATATCGGCATCGCCTTCGAGGCGCTGAAAGACGATGCGGCGGCGCTGGCGTCGTTCAAAGAGGCGGTGCATTTGGCGCCGGGCCAAGCGGCGTCGTGGTTCGCGATCGGCAATGTCGAGCGCCGCATGGGGGCGGACAAGGCTGCAATCGGCGCCTATGGCAAAGCCATCGAAATCGCGCCGAACTATATCGACGCGCACGCCGAACTGAACGAGACGACGTGGCAAGCGGGTGAGCCGGGTTATCTGGCGTCCTATCCGTACGCGATCCAGCGCATGCCGCAGGACGCCGGTTTGCGTCGTGCTTACGCTAGCGAACTGACGCGGCTGCGCCGCTACGAAGAGGCGGAAGCGCATGCGCGCACAGCGCTCTCGATAGCACCCGACAATGCCTCCAGCCACGCCATGCTCGCGCGCGCCCTGTTCGGCGCGCAGCGCTTCGATGAGGCTTCGGCAAGTCTGCGCCACGCGATCGAGCTCGCACCGCGGGACGCGGCGCTGCACGGCGAATTGGGCGATGCGCTGGTGCGGGGCGCAAAGCTTGGCGAAGCCCATGACGTGCTTGCGCGCGCATTGAAGTTGGCGCCGTACGATCAAGGAAATTTGGCGCGCCATTCGGTGCTATTGCGGCTGTTGGGCGAAGAGAAGGCCTATGGCCGGTTGATCGACTATGACGCGCTGACGACGGTGATCGTCGTGCGCCCGCCCGAGGGCTTCGCCGATATCCGGGCCTTTCACCGCGAGCTCGCGCCGTACCTACAGTCCAAGCACCTCTCCAAGCAGGCGCCGTCACGCCAGACGCTGCTCGGCGGCACCCAGACGCTCGGCTCGCTATTCGCCGATCCAAATCCGCTGATCCAGGGGCTGCGGCAAAGCCTGCATGATGCGGTGATGGGGTTTGTCGCGGGATTGCCAGACGATCCCAGCCACCCGTTCTATGGCCGACGTCAACGCGCTATTCGCTTCGCCGGCTCCTGGTCGGTGCGGCTCACGTGTGGGGGCTTTCACACCAACCATACCCACGCCGCTGGCTGGATCAGCTCAGCTTATTACATTGAGCTTCCCGGCGCGGTGGCAGGCGATAGCCGCCAGGGCTGGTTCAAGATGGGCGAGACCAATCCGGATACGAGCCCGGATCTGCCCGCCGAACGCTGGGTGCAGCCGGAGGAGGGTAAGCTGGTGCTCTTCCCGTCCTATGTCTGGCATGGCACGCAGGCGTTCGATGAAGGCGATCAGCGGCTGACGGTGGCTTTCGACGTCATTCCGACCAGCGATTAGCTTGACCCAAGCTTGACCTCCTTGGGGCCGGTCGTTAGAGACCAGCCTTCATTCGGAACGGTCGCAGCCATAACCCGCGCTGCCCCGCCGATTGGCACTATTTTTTGCGCGCCGCTGTGGTTCCCGAAAGGGCCGCTTGGCGCGCTGTTCGAGTTTGGAAGACAAGAGGGCTAAAGGCGAAATGCCGACGATCAACCAACTGATCCGCAAGCCGCGGCACCCGAAGCCGGTGCGGAATAAGTCGCCGGCGCTGAAGGCGTCGCCGCAACGCCGTGGCGTTTGCACCCGCGTCTATACGACGACTCCGAAGAAGCCGAACTCGGCGCTTCGTAAGGTCGCCAAGGTGCGTCTGACCACCG
>CAYZIJ010000045.1:0-22461 GCA_964478365.1 uncultured Terricaulis sp. | reverse complement strand
ACCTGCAACCAGACCGTTATGAGCGGCCGGCTCTAACCATTGAGCTACAGGCCCGTAGCTACTGCGCGGATGTGCTGGGGCGCGATAGCGCCGTCAAGTCTCGCTGCCGTCGCCGCGCGCGTAGCCGACTACGGCGGCGCGGACGAAGTCGTCGAAATTGATCGAGTCCAGTTCGGGCGGATGCTTGGCCCAGGGCGGGCCGTCGAGCATTTGCACGGTGATGTCCGGTTTGCCGCTATTGCGGCGCCGGCGGTTCAGTGCGTGCTCGGTTTCTTTCTTCACCCACTCGGATTTAGCGGCGTTGCGCGACCAGCAGACGTGGAAGAGATCGGCGCGGTCGATCTCGCGGCGCAAACGCGGATGCCATTCTTCGCCCGACTTGAGCGACGCGCGATCCCAGAAGTGCTCGACGCCGGCGGATGCATATGCGGTGGCGATAGCGGAGACGGTTTCGCGGTCTTTGCTCGAATACGAGAGGAACACGCGCTTGTGCTTTTTCAGGCGCACGCGGTCGCCTTCGGAGTGTGGCTTCTTGTTGGGACCGGTGACGTTGCGCGTGAAGGCCAGCACGCCGATCTGCGCGTCATTGATGAAGACGCGCGCGAGGAAGACGACTTGCTTCACGCTCTCTTCGGCTTCAACCGAGAAGTTGAAATCGATCGGCTCGCCTTGCCATGAGCGGCGTTGCACCGCGCCGTCGCTTTGTGCGCCGCGCACTTCGAGCGACACACCGATGGTGGCGCCGAGTGCGACGTCGCCGAGCGGCATGCCTTGCGGCGCAGCGTCCGTGCGCGGATCCAGTTTCTTCGCGGCTTTGATGACGGCGTTCAGATCTTTCGGTTGGTGCACGACGATGCGCACCAGTTCGGGCGTGCCACGGCGCAGCTTTTTCGGTGCGAATGCGGTCGCGTCGGCAGGTGCTGATGGGGCGCCGGCGCGCGGCGGCGGCGCTGAGCGCGGCGGCGAGTTCTTTGGCGGCAAAGCGGCGCCGGCGCTGGCGGTGTCGAGATCGCGTGTTGGCGCGGGTGGCGCTTCTGGCTCTGCAGCTTGAGGCGGCAGAGGCGGCTCGGCCGCTGGTGGCGCGGTGACTTGTGGCGGCGGCGCGGGTGGCTCGGCAGCAGGGGGCGGCGCGGGGATTGCGTCTTCGAGTGTCGGCGCTTCGCCACCTCCGGCGCCGAAATCTTGCTCGCGCTCGGGCTCGGCGAGTTCCGGCTCGGGCTCGATCGTGATGCCGCGTTCGCGGATTGGCGGCTCACCGCGATCATCGTCTTGCGCGACGTCGCTCAGGCCGCCGAGCAGCGCGCCATCGTCGGTGGATGTTGGTGCTTCTGCGGGCGCTTCACTTGGTGTTTCTGGCGACGCTTCGTTTTGCGCGCCGTGAAGCTCTTCGTCTTGTGGCGCTGGCGCGTCGGCTTCGAGTTCCTGCTCGACCGGCGGCGCCACGGGCGCAGGCTCTTCTGTTTGCGGCGCGCGCTGCTGCGCCAAAGCTGCAGCGCGCGTGCGCGCTTCGTCGAGCGCCATCACTGGCCACATCGTTGGCAGGAACGCGAACTTCTCGCGTGCATCGGCTTCGGCGACAATAAGCTGCGCGCGCAGCAGTCGCGCGCCGAGCGCCTGCGTGAAGGCGACAAAGCGTGCGTCCGAGGCCGCCGCGTTGCTGAGGACGATGCCTATGTTCGCCGCGTTGGAGAGTTCAGCGATGGCGCCTTCGACGTCAGTGATCGTAGCGGTGTCGATTACGGCGAGGCCGAAGCCGTCGCCAATCCCACGCACCGCGCTAGCGTCCGCCGCCGCCGCAACCAGAAAGCCGTTCGACATGGCTGTCCCCCTAGAACAACAGGCCGCGCTTTTAGGGCGCGGCTAGTGTGGCGAGCAAGCGAAAGCACGTCGCGCCTGTTCCAACTGGGATCGAAATGAGCCTAAAGGAAGAGCAACTGAGGAGAATCCCATGCGTCTCGCCGCCGCCCTGATTGCCGCCGCCGCACTGGCGGCCTGCCAGACACCGTGCCCGTCGCCGCCGACCGAGACGACCAATGCGACCTATCAGTGTGAGGACGGTTCCGAACTGCAAGTCGCCTACACGTTCGCAAACGCCACCGTTGTTCAGGAAGGCTACACGACCGTCGTTCTGCCCTCGCGTATTGCGGGCGCTTCGTTCCGCTACGCCGAAGGCGGCGCATCTTTACGCGGGCGCATGCACGAAATTCTCTGGACCCGCCCAGGCGCGGAAGAAACCGTGTGCCAACGCGCCAGCTAGGGTATGAGTTCAGTGCGCAGGGGCGGCAGCGCATGAACGGAGTGTCATAATGAAAATGAAATTTCTTTGCGTCGCCATTGCCGGCGCGCTCGCCCTGACAGCTTGCGAGACCACGGGCGGATATGGCGGCGCCTCTGGCGGCCGTACGCAATTGTCGCAATGCACGCGTAACGCATTGATCGGCGCAGGTGTTGGCGCGATCGCGGGTGCGGTGATTGGCGATGAAGATAATCGCGGTGAGAATGCCGCCATTGGCGCGGTTGTTGGCGGTGCGGCGACCTATGGCGTGTGCCGTTGGCTTTCAGCGCGCGAACAGCAGCGCGTCGAGAACGCCTATTACCAGTCGCTCAATTCCGGCGGACCGGTGAACGATACGTGGCAAAGCGATTCCGGTTCGCAGCGTTCGCTGACTGTCGCGCGCCCAGTTGAGACCAGCCCGCAGTGCCGGCGTGTGAGTGCGACGATCGACGATCCGCAATATGGCCGTCAGCAATTGCCGCCGGAAACCTTCTGCCGCAATTCGAGTGGGCAGTGGGTGCCTGCTTAAGCTCGGCATTTGGTGTGAAATTGAGAAGGGCGGCTTCGTAGAAGTCGCCCTTTTCGTTGTCTGCTACACCAACTAAAAACGCCGCGGCTCTTGCGGGCCGCGGCGTTCAAGGCATTCCACGAGGGGTAATGATGATCGTGCGCTTAGCCCGCGAAGCGGAGCATGCGGCGCAGTTCGTCCGGCTGACCCTGAGCGCGGCGCTTTTTCGCTTGGCTCGGCTGGTAGGCGAGACGGGCGTGATCAGAGCAGTACGGACCGTTGGCGGAGCCACGGCCGCAGAAGGCGAAGCTCGGATCTGTCGGATCGCCGATCGGGTACTTGCACATGGAATCCGAGAGCGTGAGCACGGAGGCGGCCTTGCCGTCTTCGAACCGCACTGGCTCCAGGTCCGGAATGATCACCAGCGGACGGTCCGAGATCGCGCGCATCGGGCGCGGCGCGCTCGGGCCCATGATGCGCGGACGCGCAGTCCGAACAGGACGCTTGGCCGGACGTGACGGTGTCGCTCTACCGGCAAGCCCAAGCCTGTGGACTTTCCCGATAACGGCGTTGCGAGTCACCCCGCCAAGTTGTTTAGCAATCTGACTGGCGGACAAACCTTCCGCCCATAGCTTACGCAGCAGCGTCACACGCTCTTCAGTCCAACCCATAGCAAGCCCCTTGCCCTTGGCCCCGCCCATTTCTGACGGGGTTATGCCGATCATAACTCTCCCGAAAGGTGAGGAAGTCAACTAATAGGTATGTCAGATTTGTGGATACACCATATGCAGTGGTTTTATCCCCAAAACGATCGCGAATCATAAACACGTTCTCCACCGGATGCCCTGGGCTGCGGGGCGCATTATCTGTATGCGCGACAGGGGCTTGAGGCCGTTGCTCATGGTTAACGGGCGCTCACAACCGTTAAGAATTTATGAAGAGGCCTGATTCGCGATGGATACCGTCACCACCACGACACCGCTGACATCGCGCCGCTACGGGGCGGTGAATTGGCTGGGTTTGCAGACCCTGATCCAGCGCGAGGTGCAGCGCTTTTTGAAGGTCGGGGCGCAGACGGTGTTCGCGCCGCTGATCCAGACTTTGCTGTTCATGATGGTGTTCGGGCTGGTGCTCCGGGACGGCTTTTGGCCGGGGACGGAGCGCGCCTATGCCGATGGCTTGGCGGCGGGCCTGGTGATGATGTCGATCATCTCGAACGCGTTTCAAAACTCGTCTTCGTCGATCGTGATCGCCAAGGTTCAGGGTAATTCGGTTGACTTTTTGATGCCGCCTTTGAGCGCGTTGGAGTTGACGATCGCGTTCATTGTCGGCGCCGCGGCGCGCGGGATTTTGGTGGGCGCTGCATCGCTTATCGCCGTGGCTTGGCTCGCCAACATCGTGCCGGCGGAGCCGTTGTGGGCGATCTATTTTGCGATCGTCGCGTCGGTGATTTTCGGCGCGATTGGTTTGCTCGGCGGCGTGTGGGCCGACAAGTTCGATCACCTCGCAGCGGTGACCAATTTCATCATCGTGCCGCTGACGTTTCTCTCTGGAACGTTCTATTCGACCGGCGCGCTGCCCGAACCGTTCCGCACCTTCTCGCACTACAATCCGGTGTTCTTCCTGATCGACGGCTTTCGCTTCGGCTTCATCGGCGCGCATGATGCGCCGTTGCTCGTTAGCGCGCTGGCGTCGGGCGGCTTAGCGCTGGCGCTTTGCTGGGCGTGCTGGGCGATGCTGAAGAGTGGGTATCGTTTGCGGAGCTGAGGCTTCTTGGTAAATACGACGCAGGGAGCGCAGATCGATTTGCTTCGCAGTTAACGGGGGGGTGCTGATGCGCATGTTTGGTGTTTTGACGGCGGTCATCGTCTCAGCTTGCGCTTCGCAGGGCGTGCCGGATCGCGCGAACTTTATGTCAGTGAATCCTGGGATGTCGCGGGAGGAGGTTGTCTCGCTACTCGGGCAACCCGGAGATCGGACTTTCCGCGGGCGCGGCGAAGCGCTCCAATACTGCCGCCCCGGTATTTTTGACGAGTACACGACGATCTGGTTGGTCGATGGGCGGGTTGCTTCACTGACCCGGATGGAGGCGGATACGGGGATCGGCTCTTGCTTCAGTTATCCGGCGATCGATTGGGGCCAAGCGCCACCGGATGTTCGGATTTCCATAGAGAATAGATGAATGCCGCGCGCCGTGAACGCGGGTAGGTAGTGGCGTTGCTGTCAGATCAATTCTTCAACTTCGCCTGTTTCCGCAGCGCTTCGTTCATGCGGCTCTGCCAGCCGGGGCCGCTTTTTTTGTAGTGCTCGATCACGTCTTGATCGAGCCGCAAGCTGACCGCTTGCTTCGGTGACTCAGATGGCGGGCGGCCGCGCGCGCGGTTGATGAAATCGAGCGTTTCCTTTGAGATGGGACGCATTCGTTTCAGCTGATCTCTCGTCAGCGGCGGATTGTCCGGATCAATAACCTTTCGCCTCGATATAGAGCCGCCGCTCTTCAGCGGCGGCATGGCGAAGGCTGATGACACGGACTCTTCCCGCACGCCGCGTGAAGACGAAGACGCAGGTTTGGCGCTTGATTTTGCCAAGGAGCGTGGTGCGGTCTTCTTCGGTTTCATGATCACTTCCCTCAATTTCGAGGGCGGTTGCAAAATTGAAATCGTCTATGGCCGCAAACGAAATGCCGTGAACGCGCAGATTCCATTGCGCTTTCGCTTCATCCCATTCAAATCCAGGCGGCGGGTTTGGCATTTAATGTATATACAATAATTGACGCCGTCAAGTGCTCAACACCTGCGCCAGCTTCGGCAGGAAGATATCCATGCGATAATCGACGTCAGTGTGATCGTCGTCGTACTCGTCGTAGGTGTAGGCGATGCCTGCGGCATCGAGTTTCTTCGCAAAGCGCCGCATGCCGAGATGGATGCGGAATTGGTCGGACCAGCCGCAATCCATGTAGATCAGCTTCAGTTTGCGCAGGTTTTCGCCGAGCGTGTCGAACATCACGACGGGATCGTGCTTCATCCAATTGTCCCAGCGTTCGGCGATGAACTCGCCGGTGTGCGGATCGAGCGGCAGGCGCATGTTGCGGAATTGGGTGGTGTCGGGGTCGTAGAAGGCGCCTTGCGCGAAATCCATGAGCGCCATGCGCTCTTTGTCTTTCATCTTCGGCTGGCTCTCGACGTGGCGCACGAATTTCTCGATCGAGTTGTCGTGCTTGCGGAGCAGGAAGAGGTCGTCGAGCAGAGCGGGAATGTAGAGCGCGTCGAAACCCATATCGCCGGAATTGATCGAGATGGCGCTCCAGAAATCGCTGCGGTTCATACCGTGCCACGCCGCACCGTAGCCGCCCGAGCTTTTGCCGAAGACGCCGCGCTTGCCTTCGCCGCCGCATGAGAATTGCGCTTCAACTGTCGGCACGATTTCATCGCAGATGTAGTCGGCATAAGCGCCGGAGCCGGCGCTGTTCAGATATTGGTTGCCGTAGAGCTTGGTGAAGCAATCGGGGAAAGCGACGACGGCGCGCGCCATGCCTCCGCTGGCGAGGCGATCGAGCCGCTCGGGCACGTTCTCGGCGCCGGGCTTCCAGTTGGTGTGGTTCATCCCGCACCCCCAATAGCCGGTGAGGTCCACGAGCAGCGGCAGCCGCTCGGCGGCGCTCCAGCCACGCGGCGTCCAGACATGCAACTCGCGGTCAGCCGGATCGCCGAGCGGATTGCCTTGCAATACAGCGGAGGTGTGACGGAGGCGATGCAACTCGCCGCGAGGAATGGAGTGGTCTCGACGCATGGCGCTGTTATGCGCCGCTGCTTATAGCTTCGCTAGCAGGCGTTGACCGACGAGCAGCGCCGCGCGACGCTGTAGCAATGGTCCTCACGATCCTGCCGATCGTCGCGTTTCTCATCACGCTGACGCTTGCTGTACTGCGGCGGCCGCGTTGGACTCTCGTAGCGCTCTTGGGCGCGCCTGTATTGTTATGGCTGCTCTTGCTGGTGCTGGTCGCGGTGGACGCCGCCAGCGGGTGCTCGGTCGAGCCGTATTGCTGGCACGGTATCGAATACGGCACCCCGATGCTGTTCGTGGCGGTCGCGGCTGTGAGCGCAAGCTGGTTGGCAGGAGGCGGCCTCGGCTGGCTGATTGGTTGGTTTTTTAGCCGGCGCCGGGGCCCGTCACAGCCCTAAGTCGCGAGCGCACACCAAGCTTCACAGAACGGGTGTTGACCCCCTGTGCGACGAAGGCCAAAACCCCCGCTTCCTCAAATCAGAGAGCGCCAAAATGCCCGCCGCAGAAAGCCACATCCTCCCGGTCTATGGTCCGCCGGAGCAGAACTTTGTGCGCGGCGAGGGCTGCTGGATCTGGGACGACAAGGGCGACAAATATCTCGACTGCATCGCCGGCATCGCGGTGAACGCGCTTGGCCACGCGTCGCCGATTTTGGTGAAGGCGCTGACCGAGCAGGCCGGCAAGCTCTGGCACACGTCGAACATGTTCAAGATCGCGGGCCAAGAAGAGCTCGCCGCGAAGTACACGCGCGATAGCTTCGCTGATGTCGTGTTCTTCACCAACTCAGGCACCGAAGCGATCGAAGGCGCGCTGAAGACGGCGCGCAAGTATCACACAGCGAATGGCAATCCTGAGCGCATCGACATTATCGGCTTCCAGGGCTCGTTCCACGGCCGCTCGTATGCGGCGATCAATGCGTCGGGCAATGCGACGTACCTCGAAGGCTTCGGCCCGCGTCTGCCGGGCTTCCATCAAGCGCAGTTCGGCGATCTTGAATCGGTGAAGGCACTGGTTGGTCCGACGACGGCGGCGGTGATCGTTGAGCCGGTGCAAGGCGAAGGCGGCGTGCGCGCGGCGAGCGACGAATTCATGCGCGGCTTGCGCAAGCTCGCGGACGAGAACGGCTTCCTGATCATCTTCGACGAAGTGCAATCGGGCGCTGGCCGCACCGGCAAGATGTGGGCGCACCAATGGAGCGGCATCACGCCGGACATCATGGCTGTCGCTAAGGGCGTCGGCGGTGGTTTTCCGATGGGCGCGTTCTTGGCGACCAAGGAAGCCGCCAAGGGCATGGTCAAAGGCGTGCACGGCACGACATTCGGCGGCAATCCGCTGGCGATGGCTGTCGGCAATGCTTGCTACGACGAATTGTCGAAGCCGGAATTTCTGGAGCGCGTGAACGCTGTTGCGAACCAGCTTGGCCAAGCGCTCGAAGGCCTGAAGGATCGCCATCCGAACTTGGTGGTCGATGTGCGCGGCAAGGGTTTGCTGCGCGGCTTAAAGCTGAAGATCGATCCGAAGCTCATTCAAGAAAAGCTGCGCGACCGCAAAGTGCTGGTCGGCGTCGCTGGCGATAACGTGCTGCGCTTGGCGCCGCCTTTGGTGATCAACGAAGCTGAGATCAGCGAAGCGATCAACGCGATCGACGCGGTGCTTGCGGCGCAGATGGCAGAGGCCGGCGCTTGATGTGCCGCCTTGTACCGCCGGCTTCCAGCCGGCAATCTTTCGGCACGCCAAAGAAGGCTGCCGGCTGGAAGCCGGCGGTACAAGAATGACTGCGCGCCACTTCCTCGACCTATCGACGCTCTCGAAAACAGACGTGCGCGCGATCTTGGATGAGGGGCATCGCCGCAAGGCGGCGCGCGCTGGCTGGCCGAAGGCGAAGCGCGATGAAGATGCGCCGCTCGATGGCTATGCGCTGGCGATGATCTTTCAGAAGAACTCGACTCGGACGCGTGTCTCGTTCGAGATTGGCTTTCAGCAACTTGGCGGTGTGCCGATTGTGCTGAACGCGGCGGATACGCAGCTCGGACGCGGCGAAACAATTGAAGATACCGCGCGCGTGTTGTCGCGCATGGTTGATGCGGTGATGATCCGCGCGAACAATCACCAGGATGTCGTGAACTACGCTGCGGCGTCCGACATTCCGGTTGTGAACGGCCTCACCGATCTCTCGCACCCGTGCCAGATCCTCGCTGACATCATGACGATCGAAGAGCGGCTCGGGAATGTGAGCGGCAAGACGATTGCGTGGCTTGGCGATGGCAATAATGTCTGCGCCTCGTTTGTGCACGCGGCGGAAAAGCTCGATTTCACGCTACGAATTGCGACGCCCGCAAGCTATGCGCTGCGTTCGCAAGAAGTCGCTGCAGCGAAAGCGGCTGGCACGAAGGTTGATGTCTCGACCGATCCTGAGCGCGCGATTGCGGGCGCGGATGTGGTCGTCACCGACACTTGGGTGTCGATGGGCGACACCGATAAAGATGAGCGCATGGCCGCGTTCCCGCCGTTCGCGGTGACGGAAGAGCGGATGGCGCGCGCGGCGAAGGACGCGCTCTTCCTGCATTGCTTGCCGGCGCATCGCGGCGAGGAAGTCACCGACGCGGTGATGGATGGTCCGCAATCGGGCGTGTGGGACGAAGCGGAAAACCGCATCCATGCGCAGAAGGCGGTGCTGCTCTGGTGTTTGGGCAAGCTCTGAACGGTTGCCGAATGAACGCGCTGGCCCCATCTCTCGCGCTTCCATGACCTACACTGACGACATCATCGCTGCGTTCAGCCTCGACAATTCGCCCGTGCGTGGCCGCACGGTGCGTTTGGGCGCGGGCGCGCTCGATCCGATTTTGCGCCGCCACGATTATCCGTGGCCAGTGGCGTTGTTGCTTGGTGAAGCGCTGGCGCTGGCGGCGTTGGTCGGCTCGTTGCTGAAGGCCGATGGGCGTTTGGTTGTGCAAGCGCAGGGCGAGGGGCCGGTGACGTTGCTTGTCGCTGAGCATGGCGCGGGCGGCTTGCGCGGTTATGCGCGGCTGGCTGAGGGCGCAGCTGAAAAGCTCAAGAATGCGACGGGGCGGATGTCGCCGGCGGCGTTGCTCGGGGCTGGCAGTTTGGTGCTGACGCTCGACATGGGCGCGGGCCATGAGCCGTATCAAGGCATCGTCGCGCTCGAAGGCGATACGCTGGCGCAGTGCGCTGAAAATTTTTTCCGTGTGAGCGAGCAGACTGACACAGCCATTCGGCTCGCCGTCGGCGAAGTTGTTACGCGTGACGCGCCGCCATTGTGGCGCGCGGGTGGCGTGTTGATGCAGCGCGTCGCCAGCGATGATGCGCGTGGCGACACGGCGGAAGATTGGTGCCGCGCGACCATCCTCTTCGCGACGGTGACTGACGAAGAAATTCTTGATCCTGCGCTGCCTGCGGATCGTTTGCTCTATCGGCTCTTCCACGAGGAAGGCGCGCGCATGGGCGAGGCGTCGGTGCTTGACGATCGTTGCTCGTGCAATGCCGATCGGCTGACGGCGCTGATGAAGCAGTTTCCGGAAGATCAGCTCCGCGATCTCGTGGAGCCGGATGGCGCGCTTCATGCGCGCTGCCAGTTCTGCGCGCGTGAGTACAAGATCGCACCGGCGGATGTTGGCCTCGGCTAGTTCCACGTTTCCCGGACGCCACGTTAGTGGCGGTCCGGGATCCATCCGCTTGGAATGCTCATTCGACGCAGACCCGCACAAACGATGGATCCCGGCTCTTCGCTACGCTGCTGCCGGGAAGCGTGGGGTGTGTAGCGACTAACTGCGATCGATCAGCACAGCGAGGAAGAGCGCTGGGCCGCCATGGGCGGTCCAGCCATGGCTTGTGCCGCGTTGAATGACGATTTGACCTGGTTTGATGCGGGTTTCGGTGTTGTCGAGCACGAGCGATGCATCGCCTGAGATCAGGCAGATTATGTCGAGCGTCGGTGTTTGGTGCATCGCCGGATGACGATTTTGATCGCGCAGTTCGTGTTCGGCGCCGAAATCGGCGAAGCGTTGACGCGCGGCGGCGCGGATCATTTCCGGCGGCGCGCCTTCTGGCGTCGGCTGGATCATGAACCAGCGCACTTTTACTTTGCCGCCGGCAGGCGAGAGTACGGATGTGACTTCGCCGCGTTCAGCATGATCTTTCGGATCGATCGCGCCGCTGACGGCTTCGTGCCAAATTTCCGCGAGGCCACCGAGTGCCGGATCGCCGATGCCGCCTGATGGTGGGCCGTCGATGATGATGGTGGAGCGGCCGTCTTTATCATCGCCGGTGATGATGCGACGCATTTCGTCTTCGAAGCCGGAGAAGATCATCAGTTGGCCAACTTTGAAATGTGTGGGCTGTCGAGTGCGAAGAGCGGCACGGCAATGTCGAAGGCTTCGCCGTTTTCGCGTTGCATGGAATAGGCGCCGGACATGACGCCCGAAGGTGCGGCGAGAGGTGCTGCACTGGTGTAGCGGAAGCTCTCGCCAGGCGGGATCGTCGGCTGCTGGCCGATGACGCCGGCGCCGCGCACTTCTTGCGTCAGCCCGTTTTCATCGGTGATCTTCCAGAAGCGGGACACGAGCTGCACGGACTCAGGCGAGCGGTTCTCGATTTCGATGGTGTAGGCCCAAACGTAGCGGCCTTCGTCCGGAGAACTCTCCTCCGGCAGAAATTGCGGCTCTACGCGAACCATGACGCCGGATGTTTCTTGTTCGTACATGGCACCATTCTACCGGGTCCGGTGGGTCAAACGCCAGCCGGGTAATGCTACAAGCGAATCATGACGAGCCACGGCGTCCTGCCCGATACGGAACTGAAGCGCGCGATCTCCCAAAACTGGATCGTTGCGGATGAGGCATTCCTCAAGGATCAGTTGCAGCCCGCGAGCCTCGATTTGCGGCTGGGCGAAACCGCTTACCGCTTGCGTGCGAGCTTTCTGCCGGGCGCCGGTTCGAAGGTTCTCGATCGACTCGACGATGAACTCGTGATGCACAAGATCGATCTGCGTGGCGGCGCGGTGTTGGAGACGGGCTGCGTCTATCTCGTGCAAGTGCAGGAAGAGCTGGCGCTGCCGAGCCATATTCACGGCGCGGCTAATCCGAAAAGCTCGACGGGGCGCGTTGATGTGTTCACGCGGCTCATTCTCGATGGCGCCACGTCGTTTGATTACATTCCGGCTGGCTATCATGGTCCGATGTGGGCCGAGATCAGCCCATGCACATTCTCGGTGTTGGTGAAAACTGGCACTCGGCTAAGCCAAGTGCGGTTGCGCCGTGGCGAGCCGAAGGTGAAACGCGAGATCGATTTCACCATGGACCTTGCGATGAAGGGCCCGGTTGGGTTTCGCGCGAAGCGTCACTCGGGCGTCATCGATGTGGATCGCATCGCTGCATACGATCCGCGCGATTTCTGGGAGCCCATGGAAGCGCGCAAGGGGCGCGTCGTGTTGGAGCCCGGGCAGTTTTACATTTTTGCGTCAAAAGAAAACGTCATCATTCCCGCCGATGAAGCAGCCGAGATGGCGCCGATCCGTCCGGAGTTGGGCGAGTTTCGCGCGCATTATGCGGGCTTCTTCGATCCGGGCTTCGGTATTGCGCCGAACGAGGGGCGCGCGGTGCTGGAAGTGCGTTCGCGCGACGTGCCGTTCTTTGTTGAAGATGGGCAGCCTGTCGGCAAGCTCGTGTTCGAGCCTCTGTGTGGCGCGGTGGAGCGGCTCTACGGAGAGTCTGGCTCCTCGTATCAAGGCCAAGGGCTCAAGCTTTCGAAGAATTTCGCGCCCTGGCGCTGACGCGCGGCTTTGACAACCCAGCGCTGCACCGTGCAAACGATCTTCCATAGTGAAAGACGCGCTGGGAGATGACGATGTTGAGACAGGCTTTTGTTGCTGCGGCTGCTTTGGTCGCGCTGAGCGGTCAGGCATTTGCGCAAACCGCGATTGATCCCGCGCTCTATGTGATCCGCGATGCGGACTCCACGCTCTATCTCTACGGCACTGTGCACATGCGCCCCGCCGGTTCTGATTGGGCCGATGCTGAAGTGCGCGCAGCGCTCGCGGAGTCGCAAGATATCTGGACTGAGATCCTGATGACGCCGGAAACCGAAGCCCAGACCCAGCAATTGGCGTTGCGCCTCGGCCTTGCTGAGCCGGGTCGCCCGTTGTCGAGTTGGCTGACGGCGGAGCAGAACACGCGTCTCAACGCGCTGACGGCGCGCCTTGGTATTCCGACTGGCGGGCTTGAGCCGCTGAAGCCTTGGCTTGCGGGATTGACGCTCTCTGTCGTGCCGATCGTTCAAGCGGGTTACGATCCGAACTCGGGCGTTGATCGCCAGGTCGATGCTTATGGCGACTCTAATGGCCGCAACATGCGCGCGCTTGAGACGGCTGAGCAGCAGCTCGGTCTCTTTACCGCTCTTTCTGACGAAGCGCAGCGTGAGATGTTGGTGCAGGCGATCGAGGAAGCTGAAGACGGCGTCGCGATGATCAATGAGATGACGGGGGCGTGGGAGCGCGGCGATGTCGAGGCGCTCGAGCGCTTAGTGATCACCGAAGCGCGCACGGACTATCCTGAAATGTACGACGCGATTTTTGTGCAGCGTAACAATGCTTGGATGACGATCTTGATCGCGGAGCTGCAAGGCTCTGGAGTGGATTTCGTCGCAGTCGGCGCTGGTCACTTGTTGGGCGCGGAAGGCTTGGTCGAGCAATTCCGTGCGCGTGGCTTCACGGTTGAGCGCGTTCGCTAGTTAGCCTGGTAGCGTCAGCTTGGCGCTGAAGCCGCGGGGCGTACGGTTGGCGAACTCAAGTTTGCCGCCGTGCGCTTCGGCGATCGCTTGCGCGATGGCGAGGCCAAGGCCTGCGCCGCCAGCTTCGCTGTTACGAGCGGCGTCGGCGCGGAAGAAGGGCGCTGCGAGGCGATCGAGCTGGTCTGGCGCAACGCCTGGGCCGCTATCTGTCACTTCGACGATCGCGTCTCCATTGGCGCTGCGGTACACGCGCATAGTTCCGCCACCACCATACTTAGCGGCGTTTTCCGCGAGATTGCGCAGCGCGCGCGCGATCTCGCTAGGGCGGCACTCCGCCGTCACCTGATTTGGCGCCTCGGCTGTTGCGGCAATTCCTAAATCTTGGAGTTCGCCGCAGAGCGTGCGCGCGATTTCTGCGATGTCGACGTTCGAGCGCGCTTCTTCGCTGGCGCCAGCGCGAGCGAGCGCGAGTGCTTGTTCAGTCAGCCGCTCCATTTCATCAACTGATGCGAGCAATCGTTGACGCGTGGGTTCGTCATCGATGAGTTCAGCGCGTAGGCGGATGGCGGTGATTGGGGTGCGCAGATCGTGGCTGAGCGCCCAGAGCATTTGGCGTTGGCGATTGAGTTGGCGGCCGAGACGTTGCGCCATCGCGTTGAACGCGGTGGAGGCGCGGCGCACGTCGGCAGGGCCGCTGACTGGCGCTTCGACTTGCGCTTGGCCTGAGCCCAAAGCTTGCGCGGCGTTGGCAAGATCAGCCAATGGCCGGCCGATCTGGCGCGAGACGAGCGCCGCGCCGATGCCGACCATAACGAGCGACACCAAAGCGCCTGCGAGCGCGCCGATGGGCGCGGGGCGAGGGCCAGGCAGACGCGCGCGCGCGTTCAGCCATGTGCCGCCGCCGAGATCGACAGCGATGAGAACTTCAGTCGATTGTATGATCGGCGCTTCATCGCGCGGCGGGCGCGCGCCGCCTTCGGCGAATTCCGGCAGCGGCCTGTCGAAATCCTCGTGTTCGCGCCGCCAGCGCCGTGATGGACCTTCAACCGTGCGCGCAGTGGCGAAGACTTGCGCGTCGTTGAGCTGCGTTGCAATCGCGCGCGCAATGCGTCCGCCGGCGCCGGGGCCGTTGGCGCTGACGACGGGCATAGATTCGACATGATATCGGATCGAGTAGTCGCGGATGCGCTCGGCGAGGCTGGGGCGTTGGTCGGGCGGCGTAGCGCGCATCCGCTCGGTCGCGTAGGCGACGCGCTCGATCACGCCGGTTTCGGCCGCGCGGCGCAAAGCTGAGCCGCGCTCATTCGTGTAAATCAGGAACGCCGCCGTGTAGGAGATCAGCACCGCCACGACGGTGACGAGCACGAGGCGTCCGGTCAGCGTATTGAGCGGGTTGAGGTTCACGCTTTTTCGACCGGCGCTGTGAACACGTAGCCGCCGCCCCAAACTGTCTTGATCAGCTTCGGCGTGCGCGCATCGATCTCGATTTTGCGGCGCAAACGGCTGACTTGCGTATCGACGGCGCGGTCGAACACATCGGTGCCGCGCTCGAAGGCGAGATCGAGTAATTGTTCGCGGGTCAGCACGATCTTTGGGCGCTGCAGAAAGGTGAGCAACAAGCGATATTCGCCGGTGCTGAGTTCGTGCGTGACGCCTTCGTCGTCGACCAGTTCGCGTTCCGCGAGTTTCAGTGTCCAGCGATCGAAGCGCATGGCTTCGCCCGTCGGCGCTTCGACATCCGGCGGCAGCGCATGCGTGCGGCGCAACACAGCGTCGATGCGGGCCATCAGTTCGCGTGGGTTGAAGGGTTTCACGACGTAATCGTCGGCGCCGACTTCTAGACCGATAATGCGGTCAAGTTCCTCGGCGCGGGCCGAGAGCAGGATCACCGGAATGTGGTTGGCTTCGCGGATGTGGCGGCAGAGCGAGAGGCCATCTTCGCCCGGCATCATGATGTCGAGGATGACGAGATCGACGCGGTTTTCCTTGATCGCCTTGCGCGCGGCTTCGGCGCTATCGACAGCGGTGGCGCGCCGGCCGTTCTTCTTCAGAAACTGGGCCAGCGACTCGCGAATCTCGCGATGGTCGTCAACGACGAGAATATGGGGGTCTTCCGGCGTCATGAGGCTTGATGTGCGGCGCCGATTGGCAAAAATCTACAGAGCGCGCGTGCCGGGTTTGTGCCAAAGCTTGGCAAGGCGGGGGCGAAGACACATTTTGACGTGAACGGGGCGTTCAAGCGCCACAAGACTGCCCAGGTCCGCCCCTCTTGGTGGCCGGGTGTTTCAGGGGACGATTTGATGCAGTTCAGGACTTTGGCGATGACAGGATGCGCGGCGCTGGCCCTGGCGGCGTGTGCGTCCGGTGGCGGTGGTGAAGGTCCGTCGCGCGATCCGATCCGGGCGATCCTGTCTGGCGACGCGATGATGTTCGTCAGCTTCGACGCCAGTGGCGATCTGAGTGTCAGCCGTGACGAGTTGGAAGCGGGAATCGCTCGCGAGTTCACCCGCATTGACGCTAACGCTGATGGCGCCGTCTCGCCGATCGAGTTTCAAAATTGGGCGAATAATGTTCTTGGTGGCAGTCAAATGGGGCCGTACCGGCTCGATTTCGACCGCAATGTCGACAACACCATTACGCGCGACGAGTTCGAAACCGAAGTCCGCGCGCGCTTTTCGGATTATGACGAGAACAGCGATGGCGCGCTGACGCGCGCTGAGTTCGTGCGTTTGGTCGGCGCTGCGCGTTCCCCAACACAACGGCGCGATCCTATGCAGCCGCTGCGCTGACACAGCTTGGCGCAAATTCTGCGTTTACCGAGAAACCGCAGACACATCTCGCGCGTATATATTGAACATCGGACAGTGAGCACCTCCCCCCGGGCTCACTTCCCAGGCGGCGCCAACCCTCCCCCCCGAGGCGCCGCCACCTTAAAGATAGCGGCCGGCGCACCCTCCCTCGCGCTGGCCGCTTTTTTATTTCGGAGCGTGGTTCCGGCGACAAACTTTGGCGCAAGAGCGACCAACGGGCGAAACAGCCGCGTTCTATCAAAGCACGATGAGGGAATAGGCCGCCCACCCCCGGCGGCTCCTGAGGAGTAGGTTCATGCGTAAATTGTTGTTCGCCGCTGCGGGTTTCGCGGCGCTGACGGGCGCGGCTGGTTTGGCTCTGGCGCAGGATGCGCCCCGCGAGCGCGGCGCTGGTTTCTTTCAGGCCGACGCAAATAGCGATGGCGCCGTAACGCGGGCCGAGTTCGACGCTTCAGGCGCCGCGCGCTTCACGCGCCTCGACGCCAATAGCGACGGCCAACTGACGCGCGAAGAGCGGCGCGCCGAACGTGGTGAGCGCGGCGAGCGGGGCCGTCATGGCCGGCGCGGCGGTGGTCCGCACATGCTGGGCGCGGCCGACGCCAACAATGACGGCAACATCACGCGCGAGGAATTCCTGGCGCGTCCCGGCGAGATGTTCGCACGTCTCGATGCCGACAGCGATGGCGTAATCTCCGCCGCCGAACGTCCACAGCGTCCTGAGCGAGGCGAACGCCCCGATCGCGGCGAGCGTCCTGCGCGCGTCAACCCAGACGCCAACAATGACGGTCAGCTCTCGCAGGCGGAGTACGCCGCGCAAGGAACAGCAATGTTCCAGCGGCTCGACGCCAACAGTGACGGGCGTGTGACACGCGAAGAAGCCGCCGCCGCGCATCCGCAACGTCGCGGGCGCGAGTAAGCGGTGAGGCGCGGCCGGGATGATGGCTCACCCGGCCGCGCTGCTCGCGCTTATCTGGAGAAGGGGCTTGCTGGCGCACTGACGCCAGTGATGTGAGGATGGATGATGTTCGCCGATGTGAAGCAGAAAGCTCAAGACGTCTGGAGCAAAAGGCCCGGGCTTCTGCGCGGCCGCAATTTGTTCATTGCGGGCGGCGGCGCAGCGCTTCTGCTCGTCATCGGGATGAATGTGTTCGGCGGCGACAGCGACGCGGAACCTTATCGCACGGCGCCGGTCGATCGCGGCGCGATTACGCGTGTGGTGAGCGCAACCGGGACGCTTCAGCCTTTGGTGTCTTCCAATGTCGGCTCGACGGTGTCGGGCCCGGTCGTCGAAGTGTTGGCTGATTTCAACAGTCAGGTGCGCGCTGGCCAAGTTCTGGCGCGGATTGATCCGACGCAGTTCCAGCAACGCATTGTGCAAGCACAGGCAACGCTCGCGCAGGCGCAAGCGCAAGCGGCGGTCGCGAATGCAGATTATCAGCGCTATGTGCTGCTGGAGCAGCGCGGCTTTGCCTCTGAGCAATTGATGGTCCAGCAACGCGCGGCGCGTGACACCGCGCGCGCGGCGGTGGCGCAGGCATCGGCGCAAGTTGCGGCCGCACGCACGGATCTGGATCGCAGCGTGATCCGCTCGCCGATCGATGGCGTGGTTGTGGACCGGCAAGTGAACGTCGGCCAATCGGTGGCGGCGAGCTTGCAGGCGCCGACGCTCTTTATCATCGCGCAGGATTTGTCGCGCCTGCAGGCCAATATCACGGTCGACGAAGCCGATATCGGCTTCGTGCAAGAGGGCCAAGGCGTGCGCTTTACCGTTGATGCGTTTCCGGATCGCGAGTTTGAAGGCCGTGTCAGCCAAGTGCGCCAGCAGGGCGTCTCCGATCAGGGCGTGGTGAGCTACACCGTGGTTGTCGAAGCCGACAATCCGGGTCGCGCGCTACTGCCCGGCATGACGGCAAATGCCGACATCATTCTTGAGCAGCGCGAAGACGTGTTGCGTTTGCCGAATACGGCGCTGCGTTTTCGTCCCGCCGATCCAGAGATCGCGGCGCAAGGCCAAGCTATGGCGTCGGAGAATGCGCGCGGCGGTGGCGAGCGCCAGCAAGGCGGCGCGCGCGCTGAGCGCAGTCAGCGTGGGCAAGGCGGCGGCGATGGACAACGCGTCGGCGGCGGCCGTGGAGGGCGCGCACTTGCGCAAATGACCGAGGCGCTTGAACTCAACGAACAGCAGCAGGCGCAAGCGCGCACGACGTTCCAGAACGCTATGGCCGGCATGCAAGGCGGCGGTGGTGACGGTGGCGGCGATCGGCGTGCAGCGATGCGGCGCATCCGCGACCAAGTGCTGCGCGATCTGGAGCCGACGTTCAGCGCACGCCAACGCGAGTTGCTGACGCAGATGCGTCAAGGCGGCGAAGGGCAACGCGAAGTGCGTCAGGAGGCTGTCGTCTGGGTGTTGCGCGACAATCGCCCGGCGCCGGTGCAAGTTGAGATCGGTGTCGCCGACAATGGCTATACGCTCATTCACAGCGGCTTGAACGAAGGCGATGAAGTCATCGTCGGCGGTGGCCCGCGCGCGGAAACGCAAGCGCCTGGCGGCCCGTTCGGCGGCAGCGGCGGCGGCCGTGGTGGCGGCGGCACGCGCATCCGGGGCGCGTGATGACCGCAACGCTCATCGAAGCCGTCAATCTCGTGAAGCTTTATCAAATGGGCGACGAGACCGTGCGCGCGTTGGACGGCGTTTCGTTCAGTGTGCCGCTTGGTGACTATTGCGCGATTGTCGGACCTTCGGGCTCCGGCAAGTCGACGATGATGAATATTCTCGGCGGCCTCGATACACCGACCGAGGGCCGCATCGTCATCGATGGCGCTGATATCGGCACGTTGAGCGATGAGCAACTCGCGGGCTTTCGCAACAAGACGATCGGCTTCGTGTTTCAAAGCTTCAACCTACTGCCGCGCTTGAGCGCGCTGGAGAACGTTGAGCTGCCGATGATCTATGGCGGCGTGTTGCCGAAAGAGCGCCGCGAGCGCGCGTCGGAGCTTTTGCATCGTGTTGGTCTGGGTGAACGCATGGGCCATCGCCCGACACAACTTTCGGGCGGCCAACAACAGCGCGTCGCGATTGCGCGCGCCCTGGCGGGCAGGCCCGCACTTGTGCTGGCGGACGAACCGACGGGTGCGCTCGATACCCACACGGGCCAAGAAATTCTCTCCCTGTTCAGGCAGCTCAATAGCGAAGGCACGACTATTGTCATCGTCACCCACGATCATGAAGTCGCCGCCGCCACGCGCCGCACCATCGAGATGCGCGACGGTCGTATCGTCTCGGATCATCGCAATGGGAGTCGGGCGGCATGATGCGCACTGCTGACCTGATCTCCAGCGCCAGCCGTGCGCTGCGCTCCAATCCGTTGCGCTCGGCGTTGACGGCGCTTGGCGTGATCATTGGCGTGGCGTCCGTTGTCGCGATGGTGGCGTTGGGTTCGGGTGCGCAAGCGCAAGTCGAGCGTTCGATTGCCAGCCTTGGCTCCAACCTACTGATCGTCGTGCCGGGCGCGCAGCAAGCCGGCGGTGTACGCATGGCGCAGGGCGGTGGCGGTCGCGATACGCTGACCATGGATGACGCTGAAGCCATCGCGCGGCTTGAAGGCGTGCTCGCAGTCGCGCCCTCGCAGCGGAGCGGTGCGCAACTGATCGCCAACGGTTTGAACTGGAATACGCGCATTGAAGGCGTGACGCCGTCTTATCTCATGGTGCGCGATTGGGATGTTTCGCAAGGCCGCTTCTTCGATGAAAGCGAAGAGCGCCAAGCCCGGCGCGTTGTTGTTCTGGGCGCAACGGTGGCGCGGGAGCTTTTTCCGAACGTCGATCCGATCGGCCAAAGCATGCGCATCAATGGCGGCAGCTTTGAAGTGATTGGCGTGCTCGCCTCGAAGGGCCAATCCGGCTTCGGCATGGATCAAGACGACATCGTCCTTGCGCCGCTGACGACGGTGAAGCGCCGCATTTCCGGACGTCAACGCCGCGCCGATACAGTGAGCCAGATCTCGGTCAAGGCGACCGGGGAGGGCGAGCTGAACCGCCTGCAGGAGGACGTTGAAACCCTGTTGCGCGAACGCCACCGTATCCGCGACGGCGAGGACGATTTCACTGTCCAAAATTTGTCATCGATCACCGAGACCGCGGCGCAGACGACACAGGTCTTCACTTATTTGCTCGGCGGTATTTCAGCCGTCTCGCTCTTGGTCGGCGGCATCGGCATCATGAACATCATGCTGGTCAGCGTAACTGAACGGACGCGCGAGATTGGGCTGCGCAAGGCCTTGGGCGCTCGCCAGTCAGATATTTTGCACCAATTCAGCCTGGAGGCTGTGACCCTTTCCCTAGCGGGGGGAATGATCGGGCTGGCGCTCGGTGTCGCAGGGGCCTGGCTAATGACGTCTTTGTTTAATCTGCCGCTAGTAATATCACCTCAGAACGCCCTTATGGCGATTGCGTTCTCGGGACTGGTCGGGGTGGTGTTTGGCGCCTACCCCGCATGGCGGGCTGCTAAACTCGATCCGATCGAGGCGTTGCGGCGGGAATGAGGAAGAAGTTCTCATGCGTTTCCTAATGATTTCTTTTCTGGCCTTGTCGGTGGCGATGCCCGCCAACGCCGACACGTTGGCCGACGCGATGAGCGACGCGATCCAGTCCAATCCGTCGCTCGCCGCTGCGCGCCAGCGTGTGAATGCGACGCGCGAAACGCTGCCGCAAGCTTGGTCCGAAGCTTTGCCGCAAGTGTCGGTGAGCGGATCGGCCAGCGCGAGCGATCGCGATGCCGACTTCGCGTTGCTCGACGGCGATCGCGAAGAGAATTGGTCTGCGAACGCTTCAGCGTCTCAGCTCTTGTTCGCCGGCGGCCGGGTGCTCGGCACGACGCGCGCGGCGCGTGCGCAAATTCGCGGCGCGATTGCCCGCTACGCGCAAGCTGAACAAACGCTGCTGCTCGATGTGACGCGCGCCTACGCCGATGTGCGTCAAACGATGGCGATCGTCGAAGCGCGCCAAACCACCGTCGCCAACCTCACGCGTCTCGTCGAGTATGCGCAGGCGCAGTTCGATGCAGGCGTTGTGACGCGTACAGATGTGGCGCAAAGCCAGGCGCGTCTGGCGCAAGCGCGCACGCTCTTGGTGCAGGGGCAGGGCAGCCTCGCCGCGGCGACGCAAGCTTATCTCCGTCTGGTCGGCAACGCGCCGTCCAATCTTGAAGCGCCGCCGACCGCGACCGGTCTGCCGTCTGATTTGCAAACCGCACTCGAACAAGCTGTGCGCACCAGCCCGGTGCTGGCCGGCGCCATTGCGGACACTGAACTCGCGGACGCAAACGTTTCTGTCGCGGACTCCGCTGGCCGCCCACGCGTGAGTGTGGAAGCCGGCTACGGCATGGGCGCCGACTTCAACAGCGACATTTCCGAGACTAGCACCGATTCAGTCGGCTTGCGCGTTTCTGTGCCGCTTTTCCAGGGCGGTTCGATCCGCTCGCGTTCGCGTCAACAACGCGCGCTGCGGGCGGCGTCCAATCTCGATCTCGCCGCTGTGCAACGCACCGTGCAGGAAGGCGTGACCAACGCTTGGACCGGCCTCGCCAGCGCCCGCGCCGCGGTCGATAGCGCCCGCGAGCAGGTGGAAGCGGCTGATCTCGCTTATGAAGGCGTGCGCCTGGAGCAGGAGACGGGTCTGCGCTCCACGGTCGAGGTGCTTAACCAAGAGCAGGACTTGCTCAACGCGCGCATCGCCTTGGCGCAAGCCGAGCGCGAACTCATCGTCGCGGAACGTCAAATGCTGGCCGTAACCGGTTCGCTGCGCGTGCCCGAAGGCGCCGGCACGTTGCCTGACCCGGACGACGATCTACGCGGGCGCTGACGCCCGCGTATCCAGTCCCATAAGCCGTTTGGCCTACAACTTCTAATGCGCTGACGGGGGTGAACCGTTGGTGCTCATTGGTCGTACTCGGGTGACCAATGATTCCCACAAAGTCAGCTTCAAAGTTCGTGGAAGAAACTCGCGGCGCCGAGCGTTCAATCGCAGTGGCTCTGGCGGAGGCGCCCGCGTTTTTGAATCCGGGGCCGACGATGTCGAACGAACCGCCAAAAACCGATGCGACCAATCCTCTTCTCATCGGTGATCTTTCTAGCGACGAAGCCTTTGAGACGTTCGTAGGCCAACAGGCCGCTATCGCTTCGGACGAAGAAGAGGCCAAACGCATAAGGGCGCACTGGTTTGCGTACCGCGCGCGGACCAAGCCGGGCCGCGACTAGTCGGCTCTCTTGCGCCGGCACCAAGATGCGCTATCGATCAGCCCGCGTTCGCGGGCGTAGTTCAGAGGTAGAACGTCAGCTTCCCAA
>CAYZIJ010000044.1:0-22865 GCA_964478365.1 uncultured Terricaulis sp. | reverse complement strand
CTCCGGTCTCACTAAAACACCTAAACTCGGTGTCCGTAAAACCGGCAGCAGCTCACCTTTGGAATGAACCACGCCGATGTCGCTAAGCATCGCTTCGATCGCTAGCACAATGGACCACCGTGAAGTTCGTCCGAAGCGAAGGGTCTTTGGAAGGCGTGAAGGCCCTCAGCCGAACTGGGAAGTTGAGTTTGGCCTCTAGTAGTAATCCATATCAGATCGACGTTTTCGTCCGGTGCTTCAGAATCACCCTGCCAGTATCCCTCTATTTCCTCGCCGTTTCGCGTCCAACGACCATACCCCAAGCTGCGACCACAGAACCATTCACCGACGTACTGGCTCCCGTCCAATCCGACGAACACGCCGATATCCCGCGCGTTCTCTCGGGCACCTGAAAACACACCAACTGGGGTCCTGGTGCACCTCGATATCGGACAGTTCACGTCATAAACAACGTAAGACCTTCCTTCTCGCGCAGCGCTAGGTCCCGCCGTCACTGGATTGAGGCGCACGCGGCTCAGAAAAGAAAGCGGCGGCGCGGGCACAACCTTTGTTTGAAGCGCAACCATCGATAATCTCTCGTATTCCGCGCGCTCGGTTAGCGCTGCGATGGTGCTCTGATCAGATGCGTGTTCACTCCGGAGCGTCTGTATCGCGATTTCGCGGCTGCCCCAAAGCAGCGCAAAACAAACCGCGAGCGCGACAAACGGAGTGATTACTTGAGCACCGTTCACATGGAGATAAGAGTCTCCAAACCGGGTCATTCGGCGATACCATTTCCTGTTCCAAGCATCGCTGGATCGACGACGAACAAGCTCCTCTGAGCTCGGAGTCTTCGGCGACTCATCCAGCGCAGAGAGAAGAGAGTCCAGGTTTGGAGATCGACTCTCAAGCGTCGTTGGATTCAACAAACCGAAGTGCGAATCTAGAAATTTGTCTTCGGGACGGACTACCTGGTCGGCTCGTGTAAAAGGATTGGCATGTAGTTGCCGGTCGCTACGGCCAGAGACGCTTCCCATTGCACGAACGAAGAACTGACTGAGTGCTCCGACCAAAGCACGATAGTCACGGCCGCGCCCTCAATCTCACGCTGGAGTCGCTGTCTCCACTGCTGACCTGCGCGAAGTCGATGGTCCCAGAATACCTCGTAGCCTTCGGCGGCGAGCAGTAGCGCGAGGCTTGCCGCCGCCGTTCGATCCCGCCGACTGTACGAAATAAAAATGTCGGCCATCACTTCCCCTAGGCTGCGCCACAGCTAAGCACAGCTCTGAAGATGACACACGCCCTCTTGTTGAGTTGTACAACACTCGAGATAGCGGTTTCGACGACCGTGTATCTTGAGAAGCTCTAGCCCTCAACCGCCGCCTGCCCGGTTTCGCCGGTGCGGATGCGGCTGACGGCGTCTAGATCGACGACCCAGATCTTGCCGTCGCCGATTTTGCCGGTTTTGGCGGCGACGCTGATGGCTTCCGCGATCTTGTCGACGGTCTCCGGCGAGGCGACGATTTCGACCTTCACCTTCGGCAGCAGTTTCACTTCGTACTCGGCGCCGCGATAGACTTCCGTCTTGCCCTTCTGGCGCCCGAAGCCGCGCACCTCGGAGACGGTCAACCCGCCGACGCCAGCGTCCTTCAACGCGTCGAGCACAGGATCGAGACGGCTCGGCTTGATGATGGCGGTGATGAGTTTCATGGCGTTCGCCAGGGATTAGCCCCAGGTTTCGCGCTTGGGCAAGCCGCCAGGCGCTTCCTCGCGCGATCGCTCCGGCGCTTTGGCCAATAAGACACGCCCCGACGAGCGCGCCGTGCTGGCATAGAGGCGTTTGACCGCTTCCATCAGCACCAAACCGCCCTGCGCCGGCCACATCAACTCGCCGACGCGCTCGAACGCGTCAGCAGCGCGCACGATGGGCGTCCAGGTGAAAGGCGGCGCGTAAAGCGCGCGCGCGGAGACGACCGGCTCGAACATGGCGTCGCCCAAAAGAGCTGCGAGCTGCGTGCGTGAATAGGGCCGGCCTTGGCCGAAGGGCGTAGCACCCGACTGCGCCCACAAGCTCCAACGATTGGCGGCGATCACGACAAGCCGTCCCTCCGGCGCCATGACGCGCCAGATTTCGCGCAGCATGGCATGCGGCTCCGACGCCTCCTCGATCGCATGAACCACGAGCACGCGATCGAACACCGCATCCATGAATGGCAGGCGCGTATCTTCGCCGAGCGCGCTCAGCACATTTCCTTCAGCGGGCCATGGCTCCGCGCCTTGCGCGGCGGGCATCAACGCAACGGTGCGCCGTGCGTTACGGCGGACACCACCTAGGTACGGGATCGGATAGCCGAGCCCGAGCACGTCGAGTTCGCTCACATTCGGCCACAAAGCGCCCAAGCGCCGCGCAGCCGCGCGCTTGGCGGCTTCGCCAAGGGGCGACGCATAGAAGCGTTGGAGGGCGAGCACATCGACGCGCATGTCTGAGAGAGCTAGGCTAGGACATGCTTCAAATCCATCAATTCCCCTGCCTCTCCGACAATTACGGCTTCCTCATTCATGATGAAGCGACCGGCGCCACCGCTGCGATCGATACGCCCGACGCCGACGAGATCATGCGCCAAGCCGACGCGAAGGGCTGGCGCATCACCGATATCTGGAACACGCACTGGCACCCCGATCACGCCGGCGGCAATGCCGCGATCAAGGCGAAGACCGGCGCTGTCGTGACGGGGCCTGCGGAAGTTGAGCGCATCGGGACTGCGCCGGATCGCGTTGTCGATGACGGCGATGTGGTCGCGCTTGGCGGGTTGAAAGCGCGCGTCCTCAATGTCGGCGGGCATACGCTTGGGCACATCGCTTTTGTGTTTGACGATCAGCACGTAGCGTTTGTTGGCGACGCGTTGTTCTCGATGGGCTGCGGGCGCTTGTTCGAAGGCACACCCGACCAAATGTGGGCGAGTCTATCGAAGATCGCCGCACTACCGCGCGAAACCACGCTCTATTGTGCGCACGAATACACGGAATCCAATGCGCGCTTTGCGATCTACTATGATCCGATCAACACCGATCTGCAGGCGCGCGTGGCCGAAGTGAAGAAGCTCCGCGCTGAAGGCAAACCGACCGTGCCGATGACGCTCGATCTCGAGCTGCGCACCAATCCGTTCCTGCGTGCGCCACTGCTCAAGCACTCGATCATGAAGCCCGACGCCACGGACGTCGAAGCCTTCGCCGATCTGCGGGCGCGTAAGGACAGCCTCAAATGACGCCATGGCGGCATCGTCCAGCTTCGTCATTTCGGGGCAATGCGCAGCATTGAGCCCGGAACCCAGGGGCAACTAGCTGCGTGTTGGCCCCTGGGTTCCGGGCCTCGCTACGCGATCCCGGAATGACGATGAGTGAAATGAAGAAGCCGCCTCTCGGCGGCCTTGTGGAGCTTACTGCTCTGGTCCTTGGACCGATCCGGTGACGACGTTGCGGATGGTCATCGAGGATGGGCGCCCGGCATAGCCGTATTGCGGCGCCACCTGAACGAAGAGCGTGTCGCCGCGAAGTGCGACGGCCGGCGTGCGGCCAAGCGAAATGATCACACGGCGCACGCTGGTCATCGGCGCGGCCGCTAGACCTTCGGCGGCGCGCTCTGCGGCGTCGACCACGAGACCCGCCACATCCGGCGGCAATTGCGCCGGCACCGAGAACGTCACCGTCTGGCCGATGCGTTGACGCGCGCGTGCTTGCAGCGTGCGGAAACGCTGCTGCATGTCCGCGACGGCCATGGCCTCTGGCGTCAGACGGCCGACGCGGCCCTCTTCACTGGCCGGCGCACCGGTCTGATTGGCGCGGGTGTAAAGCGTGATGCCGCCATTGGCGGTGACGCGCAGCATGATGCCGCCGTCTTCGCTGCGATAGATTTGGCCACCGCCAGCCGCCGGCTGCGGATGCAGCACGTGAACTTCCGGATCGCCTTCGAGCCGCAGCAACGCGACCGAGCGGCCCGAGCGTTCAAAGATGAATCGGACTTGGCCGTCCGGCGTGGCGTAGCGCGTGGCGCCAGACGTCGCGTCGCGGAAGTTACCGACCGGGACCGGTTCGGTCTCGCGTTGAGCTTGAGCCTCTGTCGGTGCGCTGGCGAGTGTGAGCGCGGCCGCGAGCGCGGCGCACCCTGTCAGACTCGGCGCATAGGAATGGCTCATGGGGAGCGATGAGAGCGCTCCGAAGCAGGCGCTTTTTTGGCGGTGTTGCAGGCGCCGGGCGCCAGTGTTGCGGCAAAGCCGCACTTTGTTAGGCGGAGGCGAGGCGTTCGGCCGGTTTTGCGGCCCAAACGATCCGCAGTTTCGGCAAACGCACCATGGCGAGTTCTTCGCTCTCATTAACCAGCAGATCAGCGTCTGCTGACCGCACGCTGATTGGCGCGAATCGAGCGCGGCGTTGGCGCTGCAGCGGCGCCAACGCTTCCGCTGAAGCTGTGGATAACAACGGCGATGCACGCTGCACATCACCTGAAATGGCCGGCGGTATGCGCAACACGACGCGTTCGCCATAGTTCGGTGTCTGCGTCAGCGAGAGATCGCCCGCCACACCAGCCGCAAACGACAAGGTGCTGAGGCCGATAGCGACGGCGGTAGCGCGGATGAAGGTTCGTGCAAACACGGTACGAATCTGTAGCCGAGTCGCGCCGCAACGTCACCTGACGCTGACCTCCTCCTCGATGGAGGAGGTGGCGGCGAAGCCGCCGGAGGAGGTGCGCGCGCAGACGGCGAAGACGATGCCTCTTGAGGCTCCTCTCCAACCGTTCGCGGGCCTCACCTCCTCAGTCAGCGCTGCGCGCTGACTGCTCCTCCATCGAGGAGGAGCCGTTCGACTAGTGCAACGACTCCCGGTCGAGGTTTAGCTCGCTGGCCGGGATCCGCTCGGCATTCGGCCGCGCGCGGCGGATGCCATCGTAGAAGTGCTGCGCATCGCCAACGATGACGAGGTCAGCCCGCGCCGGATCGAAGTAACGCTGCGCCGCAGCCCGCGCTTGCGCCGGGGTCACGGCGGTGATGTCGGAGACATACGTGCCGAGACGTTCCGGCGGCAGACCATAAAGCGCCAACGTCGAGATTTGACCGGCAAGGCCAGCCGTCGTCTCGACCGTGCGGCCGAAGCCACCGATCAGCACTGCCTTGCGGGCGGTGAGTTCGGCGTCCGACACTGTCTCCGTTCCGATGCGGGCGATTTCCGCCGACATCAGTTCATAGACCTGCACCGCCGCGTCATTGCGCGTTTGCGCTGAGGCGATGATCGGCCCAGGCGCTGCACGCGCCGAGAGCGACGAGCCTGCGCCGTAGGAGAGGCCGCGGCGGATGCGGATCTCGGTATTGAGGCGCGCTGAGTAGCCGCCGCCGAGCACATTGTTGGCGACCAGAAGCGGGAAATAATCCGCATCGGTGCGCGCCACGCCGCGCAGACCCATCGCGACAGCGGCTTGGCCGGTGTCAGGCAGATCGACGACGATGGTGCGTACGCCCGGCGCCGAAGCCGTCGCATCCGGACGCGCCGGCATTGCCGCCGCAGGACGCTGCCAATTGCCGAAGTAACGCTCGGCGATGGCGAAGCCCTCGTCCGCCGAGACATCGCCAGTAATGACGAGCACGGCGTTATCCGGGCGCCAGTAAGTGCGGTGGAACTCGCCCATGCCTTCGGTGGTGATGGCTGCGAGCGAGGTCGGCGAAGCGATGGCACCGTATGGCGTTTCGCCATAGAGCGCGCGCGTCATCGCAAATCCCGAGATCGCGCCCGGCGTGCTGAGCGAAACCTGCAAGCCATCGAGCGCTTCACTGCGTGCGCGTTCCAGTTCTTCCGACGCGAACGCCGGATTGCGTGCAACGTCGGCGAACACGGTGAAGGCTTCAGCCTGACGGTCCGAACGCGTTTGCATCGACACCGATGAGGAATCGACGCCCGCACCCGAGCCGATGTCAGCGCCGAGCGATTCAATCTCGCGGGCGATTTGGGTTGCGCTACGCGAGGTGGTGCCACGCGTCAGCAGATCGGCAGTCATGCCGGCAAGACCGGCGCGGCCTTGCGGATCGGTCGCCGCACCCGAAGCGACGCGCAGATCGGCGCTGATCAGCGGCAGCGCACGGTTTGGCGCAACGATGACGCGCAAGCCGTTCGCCAGCGTGCGCTGCGAAGCAGCCGGGATGCGCGCGTTGACGGGCGTGCCAGCAGCCGGCGGCTGCTCGCGCTGACCCTCAGCGGCGAGCGTGTAGGTGGTGATTTCCGAGGCCGGGATGTTCAGCGCACGCGCTTGGATCGTCGGCGACGTCACTACCGTGTCGCCGGTGACGCCAGCCTGTTCAGGCAGGTAGCGCACAACGACGCGGCGGTTCTCGTTAAAGATCGAACGTGACACGCGCTGAATGTCAGCGGGCGTCGTGGCTTGGATCGCGGCCAGCAGGCGGTCAGCGTAGCCGGCGTCGCCATAGCGGATCACGGCGTCAGCGAGCGCATCGGCGCGACCCTCGGCGGTTTCACGCGCCTGGATGTTGCCGGTGACGATCTCGTTCTTGGCTTCGTCCAACTCGGCTTGCGTCACCTGCCCGTCACGCATGCGCGCAACTTCGGCGCTCAAGCTCGCCAGGCCCGCATTCGGATCTTCGCCACCGGAAAGGATGGCGAAGAGCGAGTATGAGCCCGCATCCTGCGTGGCTTCGAAATTGGTGAAGACGGACGTGGCGACCTGTTGGTCATAGACGAGCGACTGATAGAGCCGCGACGACTCGCCTTGCGACAGGATCGCGTCGATCACCATCAGCACAGGAATGTCCGGGCTGGTCGATTCCGGTTGCGGATACGAGATCATGACCGCCGGCAACGGCACGTTCGGCGCATAGACAGTGTATTCACGCGGCTGCGCGCGCACCGGCTCTTCCGGATAGTCACGCGGGATTTGACGCGCCGGACGCTCGATGTCGCCGAAATAGTCATCAACCCAAGCGTCGAGTTCGGCTTGGTTGAAATTGCCGGAGACGACGAGGATGGCGTTGTCCGGGCGATAATATTGCTCATGGAATTGGCGCACGTCATCGACGGTCGCGGCATCGAGATCTTCGATTGAACCAATGCCAGGGCGGCCATACGGGTGAACGGCATAGTTCACTTGCGGCAGCAGCAAATAGAAGAGACGGCCATATGGCGACGCAAGCACGCGCTGGCGCAGCTCTTCCTTTACGACGTCGCGTTCGGAATCGAACGTCTCTTCATTGACGACGAGCGAACCCATGCGGTCCGCTTCCGCCCACAGCACGCGGCGCAGATGGTTGGCCGGGACCACTTCGTAATAGTTGGTGAAGTCGTCATAGGTGGAGGCGTTGTTGTAGCCGCCGACATCTTCCGTGAGACGATCGAAGAATTGCTCCGGCATGTTGCGTGTTGCTTTGAACATGATGTGTTCGAACAAGTGCGCGAAGCCCGAGCGGCCAGCCGGATCGTCGACCGAGCCGACATCGTACCAAACCTGCACCGAAACGTTTGCCGTGTTGGCGTCCGGCATCGAATAGACGCGAAGCCCGTTCGAAAGCGTGCGCATCGAATAGTTGAGCGGCGCAACTTCAAGCGCGCCCGAGCCGCCGTTCGGCGCCGATGAGGTCGCGCACGCGACAAGCGCGAATGCGGCCGCGATCAAAGAGATCATACGTTTCATGGAGGTCCCCGAGATAAGGGGGTTTTCCTAGGCCGCGCGCGCGAGGGAGGCCAGAAAATTGCGACCGATGCTGCGCTGCGGGGGATGAAACGCCTAGCCGCCGTCAGGTTCCGGGCCCTCATCGTCGGTCCAGGCGATCTGCGTGCGCTGCTGCGCCGATAACGCCAATGCATCGCCTTGGCGGCGGGTCAACACTGTTCCCGTGAAACCGGCTCCGTCAAAGGTGCAGCCTTCCAAGGACGAACGTCGAAGATCGGCGCGGCTGAGGTCAGCTCCATCGAAGCGTGCGCGTTCGAAAATTGAGGCGCGCAAGTCCGCCTCCACGAGGCTCGCGCCAACAAAGGCGCAATCGATGAAGTCGTTCCAAGCTAACGTCGACTGACTGAAATCACTCTCCGAGAACACCACGCGCTCGAATGACGAGCGCGCCGCAAAAGTACGCGGAAGCGTCAAGCGGGAGAGGTCTGCATCTTCGACGGCAAAACGTAGGATGCTCACGCCAAGCGGCTCCTCGTCATCGTAACGCGGTTGTCGCGTCGGCAAGGGCGGATGCTCAGCCGCGCCAAGGAGCCCGAGGTCGCGCAGGCGCTGACACGATCGATCATAGTCAAGCCGATCAACCACGACTGCCTCTCGACCAGCGCACCCAATCAGCGCCACCGACCCTAGCATAAACGAAACGAGGCGGCGTGTCGTATTCAAGCGCTTACCCTGCCGCCCTTAGCAACGGATCATACGCCAGGATTGGTGAAAGCCAGCGTTCGGCCGTCGCCAAATCCCAGCCCTTGCGCCGCGCATAGTCTTCGACCTGATCGCGATCGATTTTACCGACGCCGAAATACTCCGCGCGCGGATGCGCGAAATAGAGACCGGACACTGACGACGGCGGCGTCATCGCCATACTCTCGGTGAGATCGATGCCGGTATTCTTCGTTGCATCGAGCAGATCAAAGATGGTGCGCTTCTCAGTGTGATCGGGTTGCGCGGGATAGCCGGGCGCCGGGCGAATGCCTCGATATTTTTCCGCGAGCAATTCATCGTAACCGAGCGTTTCTTCCGCCGCATAACCCCAGAGCTCGCGTCGCACCTTCGCGTGCATCGCTTCCGCAAACGCCTCCGCCAAACGATCGCAAAGCGCTTGCGCGAGGATCGCGGAGTAGTCGTCATTGGCGCGCTTAAAGCGGATGGCGACCTCTTCTTCACCAATCCCCGCCGTCACCGCGAACGCGCCGACATAATCCGGCGTGCCGTTCGGCGCGATGAAATCGGCGAGCGCGAAATTGCCTTTGGCGCCACTCGACGGCCCCTTATCCATCTGCTGGCGCAGCGTGAAGAATCGCGCCTTCTCTTTGACGCGCTTCTCATCTTCCCAAAGCACGATGTCATCGCCGTCACGGTTCGCGGGCCAAAAGCCCATGACGCCCGACGCGCGCACCCACTTTTCCTTCACCAGCTGATCCAGCATGTCGCGCGCATCTTTGTAGAGCGCGCGCGCCGGTTCGCCGACGATCGCATCTTGCAGAATGTCAGGATAGCGCCCGATCAAGTCCCACGACGCGAAGAACGGCGTCCAATCGATGAACGGCACAAGCTCTTCAAGCGGGAAATCAGCAAAGCTCCTCACACCAAGAAAGCTCGGCTTCACCGGCGCAAAATCCAATGTGGGTGCACGATCGCGCGCCTTGGCGATCGGCATACGAGGGCGCTTATCCTGGCCCGCCAAATAGCTCTCGCGCGCCGCGACCTGATCGGCCTTGGTTTCCTTCACCAAAGTCTCGCGATCCGCACCCATGAGCTTTTGCACCACCGGCACAGCGCGGGATGCGTCCGACACATAAAGCGTCGGCCCCGCATAGACCGGAGCAATTTTCACCGCCGTATGCGTGCGCGATGTTGTAGCGCCGCCGATCAGCAGGGGCAGCGTAAAGCCGCGCCGCTGCATTTCGCTGGCGACGAACACCATTTCATCAAGACTCGGTGTGATCAGGCCAGACAAGCCGATCGCATCAGCGCCGATCTCGATCGCGCGATCGAGAATCTTATCGCACGGCGTCATCACGCCAAGATCTTCGATCTCGTATCCATTACATTGCAGCACGACGCCGACGATGTTCTTGCCGATATCGTGCACGTCGCCCTTCACCGTCGCCATGACGATCTTCCCGTTCGATTTGGCCGTCATGCCTGTGCGCTGCTTTTCCTCTTCCATGTGCGGAATGAGATGCGCCACTGCTTGCTTCATCACGCGCGCGGATTTCACCACTTGCGGCAGAAACATTTTCCCCGCGCCGAAGAGATCGCCAACGATGGACATGCCGTCCATCAAGGGCCCTTCGATGACATGCAGCGGCCGCGAGGCGACGAGACGCGCTTCTTCAGTATCCTCAACGATGAACTCGTTGATACCATGCACCAGCGCGTGTGAGAGCCGTTCGTTCACCGGCTTCTCGCGCCACGCCAGATCCTTGGCCGTATCGCGCTTCTTGCCGCCGCCTTTCACGCGCTCAGCGTGCTCAAGCAAACGCTCCGTCCCGTCGTCGCGGCGATTGAGCAGCACGTCTTCGACGCGTTCACGCAAATCTGGCTCGACATCATCGTAAAGCGTCAGCGAGCCGGCATTGACGATGCCCATGTCCATGCCGGCGCGGATGGCGTGATAGAGAAACACCGCATGCATCGCCTCGCGCACCGGCTCATTGCCGCGGAACGAAAACGACACGTTCGAGACGCCGCCCGAAACGTGCGCGCCTTTCAGTTCGCTACGGATGTAGGCCGTCGCTTCGAAGAACGCCTTGGCATAGTCGGCATGCTCTTCAATGCCGGTGGCGACTGCGAAAATGTTTGGGTCGAAGATAATGTCTTCAGGCGGGAAGCCAGTATCGACCAGCGTATTGTAAGCGCGCGTGCAGATTTCGATCTTGCGCTTGGCCGTATCGGCCTGGCCCTGCTCATCGAACGCCATCACCACGGCGGCGGCGCCGAAGCGGCGCACGCGTTTGGCGTGTTCGAGAAACTGTACTTCGCCTTCCTTCAGCGAAATCGAGTTCACGATCGACTTGCCTTGCGCGCATTTCAGTCCCGCCTCGATCACATCCCACTTGGAGCTATCGATCATCAGCGGAATACGCGCGATGTCCGGCTCAGACGCGATGAGATTGAGAAACCGTGTCATCGCCGCCGGCCCATCGATCATCGCCGCATCGACGTTGACGTCGAGCACATTGGCGCCGCTCTCGACTTGCTGACGCGCAACAACAAGCGCGCCGGCATAATCGTCAGCCTCGATCAGCTTACGAAACTTCGCCGAACCAGTGACGTTCGTGCGCTCGCCAACGATGACGAAGTTCGCGAAGGGGTTAGCAGTCTCGCTCATGATGATCTCGATAGGCTCTTGCGCACGAATCCGATGCGCAAATGACGGCCTTTGGTAAATGCTACTGTGACGAGCTTCTCGATCTCGGCGCGCGCCTCTGCGGTGGAGCGGCCTTTCAGCGCCCACACCGCGTCGACGAACTCGGCGAAATCGGGAAACATAACTTTTGAGGGACGGCCGATTTCCGTCCAACCCCGCTCAAACGCACCGCCGAAACTGTCGTTCGGGTCAACCAAAGCGCCGTGGCGCCCCATGAACCAGTCAGCGTAAATCTCGTGCGGGACAAGGCCAAGTTGGAAGAACGTCCACTGGTTCCACTGCAGATTCCAGTACGCGTGATAGTAGCGGCGCGAGGCCGACTGCGCGGTGGTGTCGCCGCACTGCACGTCCTTCTTCAACGTGTGGCGCAGTTCGATCAGCGCGCCATAACGGTTGGTGCACTCCATCAGCACGTCGGCGATCTTCTCGATGCGACTGTTGCGCGTCGCTTCGCGCAGCGCCTGGATCGCTAGAGCCGCGCCGAAGATCGCAACGATCAGCGCCAGCCATTCGGGGCTGAACCACTCGCTCATACAGCCGCCGTGAACGGTTCGAGCCCGGCCAACCGCAACAGCGGCTCGAGCTTCGCCACGTCGCGCGGCCTCACGCCTTCGACCACATGCTTCATGTGCGTGATGTGCTCCGGCGTCGTGCCGCAACAGCCGCCGGCGATGTTGAGCAAGCCCGCGCGCGCCCATTCGCCATAATGCTCTTCCATCGAATGCGGCGTCTCGTCGTAGTCGCCCATCGCGTTTGGCAAACCAGCGTTCGGATAAGCGCTCACAGGACATTCAGCGACGCGCGAAAGATCGGCAAGGAACGCGCGCATGTCGGCGGGGCCAAGCGCACAGTTCAGACCGACAGCCCACGGCTTGGCGTGACGCACAGAATTGTAGAACGCTTCAACCGTCTGCCCCGAGAGCGTGCGGCCGGAGCGATCCGTGATCGTGCCGGAAATCCAGAGTGGCAGCTCAACGCCGGACGCATCGAATGCTTCCCACGCGGCCCACAACGCGGCTTTTGCATTCAGCGTATCGGTGATCGTTTCGATCAGCAGAATATCCGCGCCGCCTTCGATGAGGCCGAGTATTTGCTCTTTGTAGCCCGCCGCCATGCCGTCGAAATCCGCATCGCGTCGGCCAGGATCGCCAACTTCCGGCGACATCGAGAGCAATTTCGTCGTCGGCCCAATCGCCCCGGCTACCAAGCGCGGCTTCTTATCCTTCGCCTCGAACGCATCGCACGCCTCACGCGCCAGCCGCGCGCCTTCGACATTGAGCTCGCGCGTGATCTCGTCGAGCGCGTACTCGGCTTGGCTCACCGGGTTCGCGGTGAACGTATCGGTGCTGACAATGTCGGCGCCGGCGGCGAGATAGCCTTCGTGGATTTTCTTGATCACGTCCGGCCGCGTCAGCACCAGCAGGTCCGCGTTGCCCTTCAGCGACATCGGGTGCTCGGTGAAACGCGTGCCGTGATAATCGTTGGCGTTCAGACCAAAGCCTTGAAGGTATGCCCCCATCGATCCGTCGAGGATGAGGATGCGCTTCTTCAGTTCGGCGTTGATGAGCTTGAGGCGCTGTTCGCGGTTCATTGCACCGCCTCCTTGGCGCGCACGCCGATGATGCGGCAGATCGCGAGCGTGAGATCGGCGCGGTTCAATGTGTAGAAGTGGAAATCCTCGACGCCTTCGGCTGCAAGCTGAGCGCAGAGTTGGGCCGTCGTCGCCGCCGCCACAAGACGGCGCGTGTCGGGATCGTCATCCAAGCCTTCGAACAAGCGGATCATCCAGCCCGGAATGCTCGCGCCGCAGCCTTCGGCCATTTTGCGCAAGCCCTTCACGTTCGTCACCGGCATGATGCCCGGCACGATCGGCGCGGTGACGCCGGCAGCGGCGAGGCGATCGCGGAAACGCAAGAACGCATCGCCGTCGAAGAAGAATTGCGAGATGCCGCGCGTCGCGCCGGCGTCGAGCTTCTGTTTGAAGTTGGTGATGTCGTGCGCGAAATTTGCGCTGGCTGGATGCTTCTCCGGGTGCACGGCGACGGAGATGTCGAAGTTGCCGACTTTGCGCGCGCCTTCGACCAACGCCGCTGCGTTCGCGTATCCCTCGGGATGCGGTTCAAACGGCGCGTTCACACCGGCAGGCGGATCACCGCGAAGCGCCACGATGTGGCGGACACCCGCGTTCCAATAATCGTGCAGAACTGAGTCAACTTCAGCGCAACTGGCGCCGACGACCGTCAAGTGCGCGGCGGGCTTCATCGTCGTTTCATTGACGATGCGCGACACCGTGCGGTGCGTGCGGTCACGCGTTGAACCGCCTGCGCCGTAAGTCACCGAGACGAAGCTCGGCTGCAATTGCTCAAGCTTGCGGATCGCTTCCCAAAGCTGGACCTCAAGCGCCTCAGTCTTCGGTGGGAAGAATTCGAACGAAACGCGAGGCGCACCCAAGCGCTCCGCCGCTTCGGCGATGAGATTGTGTGCGTAGCTCATGCCTTGTCCCCGGCCCAGATTTTCACAGTCAGCGCGTCGCGCTGCTTCGGCGCGAGCGCGGTGACTTTCGGCTTGCGCACACCAGCCGCCTCGCACCATTCGGCGATTTCGCCATCGGCAAAGCCCAAACGGCGATGCGCGTGCTCTTCGCGCAGAAACTCCAAACCATGCGGCGCAAAATCGACGATCAGCAGACGCCCGCCCGGCTTCAACAAGCGCGCCGCCTCTTTGATCGCGCGGCCCGGATCTGAGAGAAAGTGCAGCACTTGGTGGATCGTCACCAAGTCGGCGGCGCCAGCTTCAATCGGCGGCGCGTAAGCATCGCCGAAGCGCAGCGCCGCTTTGGTTTTCAGATCATCGAGCGAAGCGCGGGCGATCGCCAGCATCTGACGCGACGTGTCAAAGCCTTCGGCACGACGCACGCGATCGGCGAAGAGCTGAATCATCCGACCTTGGCCCACGCCGACATCGACCATCAACTCAAACGGTCCGTCACCCGCAGCCGCAAGGAGCGCGCTATCAATATCGGCTTCCGGCAAATGCAATGCGCGGACACGATCCCAATCGGCGGCGTTACGTTCGAAATATTCCGCCGCAGCTTCATCGCGTGACGCGCGGATCGCATCGAGCCGCTCGGCGTCGCGCGCAATCACCGGATCGCGCGGATCGAGCATGGTGAGTGCAGCTTCGGCGAGATGACGCTCGGTCGTGTGCGCGCGCGGCAAGCGATAGAACACCCACGCGCCTTCCGGCGCACGCTCCACCAATCCGGCTTCGGTCAGCAGCTTCAAATGCCTGCTGACGCGCGGCTGGCTCTGATCCAGGGCCTGCGCCAGTTCGCCGACAGCGAGTTCGCCTTCAGTCAAAAGCGCCAGCGCCCGCAACCGAGTCTGCTCGCCGGCGGCTTTCAGTGCCAGCACTACACGCCCCGCTTCGCGCCGCCCTGGGACAGGTTGGTTTGCTGATATAAACATATCTTTATATGAGCACGGCCGGCAAGGGGAGGCAAGCGAAGGCGCCCCAGCTCTCCACAGACCTCACGCGCCCGCCAAAGTAGAGCGTCAACTGTGGCCCTAGAGCCGCGCCGGTGAGTAAACCCGGCGTAGCCAGCTTTTCACTCGGTCATTTCGCCGAGTCGGCGGGCTGTTCAGGCGCCATAAAGGCAAGATTGATTAACCATAGTCCACGATTATTGGCGTGGACCTCGGGGTGTCTGCGATGCGGGGAATTACAGTTTTGACGTTTGCGGCCGCTTTGGCCGCTCCCGGACTTGCGGCGGCGCAAGAGGCCCAACCTGTGGCCGAGGCGGCAGTCGCCAGCGACGCGGGCGATCCGTGGGAAGGTTTCAACCGTAGCATGTTCTCGTTGCACGAGGGCGTCGATGAAGCCGTCGTTGAGCCTATCGCGCGCGGCTATCGCGCGGTGACGCCAGGCTTCTTCCGCGCCGGCGTGCGCAACGTGCTGCGCAATCTGCGCGGGCCGGTGATCTTCGCGAATGATGTTCTGCAGTTTGAAGTCGGCCGCGCCGGCACAACGGCCGGACGCTTTCTCATCAATTCAACGGTCGGTGTTGCGGGCATTTTCGATCCCGCGAGTTCGATGGGTCTTGAGCGTCACGACGAAGATTTTGGCCAAACACTTGCTGTTTGGGGCATCGACGAAGGTCCGTACATCTTCATCCCACTGATGGGACCGAGCACCGTGCGCGACACGTTCGGCAGGATTGTCGACGTCGCATTCGATCCGCTTTCATATGCTGAGTTCGATGAAGCTGATGAAGCGCGCGCTATTCGCAGCGCATTGAGCGCCTTGTCGGCGCGCGAGGGCGTGCTGGAAACGGTTGACGATATTCGCCGCGATTCACTTGATCCATACGTGACGATCCGTTCGTCGTATTTCTTGTTGCGCGAAAGCGCGATCCAAAACGGCCCGGCAGATGTCCAAGATTTGCCGGAGTTTGAAGAGATAGAAGATACGCCGACGGCTGAGGGAAGCGCTGGTGGGGAGATTTCGCAACAGTCGAAGTCAATCCAAGTTTTAGACCCCACCGTATCCTTGGCGACTGCCAAAGGCGCTCCCACATCGGCGAGCAAGTAAAGGAGACTAAGACGTGCCTGCCCTCCCCATGACTCGTGCTGCATTCCTTGCTGGATTCGTGGCGCTTGGGCTTATTGCAGGCGCGCCAGCGGCTCATGCTCAGGTCCAGCATCGCAACAGCGACGCCGAGCGTTACGTCCAAGAGAATGCGAACGGCGCGCTTCGCACGTTGGGCGACCGCTCGCTCTCAGGTTCGCAACGGCGTCAGACATTCGATCGCTTGATGACCGAATTCGCCGACATGCCGCGCATCGCGAATTTCGTGCTCGGCCGCTACAGCTCGCAATTGCGCTCAGATCCGACGTTGCGCACCGAGTGGACGCGTGCGTTTCAAGACTACTCGATAGCCGTATACGAAGATCGCCTCGAAAACTTCGGCGGCGGGACCATACGCGTGACCGGCTCCACCGAGCGCGTCGCAGGCCGCGATGTCATCGTCACCACGCAACTTCAGCCGCGCGGCAGTGCGCGCCCGATGAACGTGCAATGGCGTCTGCTGCGCTCTGGCAATGCCTGGAAAGTTGTTGACGTGTCGCTCTTGCTGGAAGGCAATCAGATTTGGCTTGCGCAGCAACAGCAGCGCGACTTCCTCGCAGCACTCGATCGCAACAATGGCGATATCCGCGCGCTGATGACTGAGTTGCGCACGACCACCGCCTCGATGCGCGAACGCATCATGGCGCGCAGCTAACGCACCGCGTCGCCGACAATCTCGGAAATAGTATCGACCCCCTCGGCGGCCAACAGGCCGTCGAGTTCGTCTAAGATCCGCGCCACCAAGCCCGGGCCTTGATAGACCAGCGCCGAATAGAGCTGCACCGCGCTCGCGCCGGCGCGAAATTTCGCCAGCGCCGTTAAACCACTCTCTACGCCGCCCACGCCGATCAACGGCAAGCGCCCGTTCAGCGCTTGCGCAAAGAGGCGCAGCACATGCGTTGAAATTTGGAAGAGCGGCTGCCCCGAAAGCCCGCCCTGCTCTTCGCGATTGTCGGACGTTAAATGCACAGGGCGCTGGATCGTGGTGTTCGAGACGATCAGCGCATCCAGCCCGTAAATCAGCGCCAGATCCACAATGTCGCCAATCGCGGCATCATCAAGATCGGGTGCTACCTTCAAGAAAAGCGGCCGCTTTCCATGCGCCGCCTCAAGCGACACGCGTGCTTCACGCATGCGGCCCAGCAAATCCTCCAGCGCGCCACGCTCCTGCAAACCGCGCAGGCCCGGCGTGTTCGGTGAAGAGATATTCGCCGTCACGTAGCGCGCGTGCTGCCAGACTTGCCCCAGGCCGAGCACATAATCGGCGGCACGGTCATGGCTTTCTTTGTTGGCGCCTACATTGGCGCCGACGATGCCGCCGCGCGCCGCGCGCGCAGCGAGGCGATCGGCGAAAGCGGTGAGACCTTTATTGTTGAAGCCAAGCCGATTGATGACGGCGCGATCTTCGCTCAAGCGGAAAATGCGCGGACGCGGATTGCCCTCTTGCGGCAGCGGCGTGACAGTGCCGCACTCAACGAAGCCAAAGCCCGACGCGAGCAATCCGTCGGGCGCTTCGCAATTCTTGTCGAAGCCCGCGGCCATGCCGAGCGGATTGGGCAGATCGAGGCCCGCAAGCGTCGTCTTCAAACGCGGATAGCGATCGGCGCGCGCACGCGGCCCCAAGCCCGCACGCAGGCCGAGCAACGCCGCGTGATGCGCCGTCTCCGGATCAATGACGCGCAAAGCGCGGGTCGAAATATCGTGCAAGCCACTCACCGCTCTGTTCCGTGGCCGATTCTGGACGGGCGCGCATAGCACGACTTTTCGCCTCGTGCGCGCAGCCCAACCCAAAGTCGCAAAGCGGGCATCGCCATGGATTTTATTCCTACAATTAGGTTGAAAGTCCAGAAACGCCCGCTAAACTCAGGTGATGCAGCACAACCATATCTGGCGGGCCATCGATCAGGTGGCCGAGCGGCGGGGGCTTTCAGCTTCCGGCCTCGCGCGCGCCGCCGGCCTCGACGCCACCACCTTCAACAAATCCAAGCGCCAAGCCCCAGACGGCAAACCGCGCTGGCCCTCCACCGAAAGTGTGGCCCGCGCGCTCGCAGCGGCGGAGACCAGTTGGGACGAGTTCGCGGCGTTGCTCGCAGGCAAAGCCGGCGGCGCTGGCCGCGCAATCCCAATCGTCGGCATGGCGCGCGCGGGCGCCGACGGATTTTTCGACGAGCAAGGCTTTCCTGTCGGCGCCGATGAAACGGTGCGCTTCCCCGATCTCGGTGATGAGCGCGTGTATGCGCTCGAGATCGCCGGTGACTCGATGGAGCCGATGTACCGCGCCGGCGATGTCGTCATCGTTCAACCCGGCGCCGCCGTGCGGCGCGGCGACCGCGTCGTCGTCCGCACCAGCGCCGGCGAAGTGCTCGCAAAAATCTTGGGGCGACGAAACGATCAAACGATTGAGCTGCTCTCGCTCAATACTGCGCACGCGCCACGAGAGCTTAGCACGACGGAGATCGATTGGATCGCGCGGATTGTTTGGGCGAGTCAGTGAAGTGCTGACGAAATTCGTCATTCCGGACGCGCGGAGCGCGATCCGGAACTCAGGGGCAACAACACAGCCCATTGCCCCTGGGTTCCGGGTTCATCGCTACGCGATGCCCCGGAATGACGAATAGGGAGATAGAGCGGCACCAGCGCCCAAGCGCAAATGCGTTCAGGTTGGAGCGCGGGGCTCCAACTTGGCCAACAGCAGCGACTACTCGCGATCCGGCTTCCACGCCGTGATCAAGCGCGGGCCAGCGGCGCGTAGCAGATCGCCTTTGATCTCGAACGCTGCAAACGCCGCTGTCGGAAAATGGCCGCTGAACTCTCGCGCCAGTTTCGATCCGTCATGCGCTTGATGAATGAGTGATGACACCAACTCGCCAATGCCTGGATTGTGACCAACGACGATCACCATTTCAGCATCGCTCGCCATGAACGCATCCCAGATGCTTTCGCGTTCGGCATGGTAGAGCGCGTCGTCGAACTGCGTCTCCAATGCGAAATTATGCAAACCGAATTCTGCGGTCTCGCGCGTGCGCACGGCGGTGGAGACCAAAGCCAAAGTCGGCTTCAGCCCCGCGTCTTCCATCGCAGCACCCGCAAGTGCTGCTTCGCGGCGGCCGCGTCCGGTGAGGCCGCGCGCCTCGTCGCTATCGGCCTCGTTGGCGCGAACAGCTTTGGCGTGGCGGAGCAGGATCAGGGTGCGCATGAATCAGGATCGTGCCTGCCCGGCAAAAAAGCGCAACCGCTCGCATCCGATCACGCGACCAGCGGCAACTGAGAGCGAAACGGATTGGGAGACGATCATGAAAGTACGGTGGATCATCCTGGCGGTGGCCGTTGCCGTCGCGGTGGCGGCATGCGGTGCGGCGGTTGTGGCGTATTTCTATGATCCGCCGCTGCCGGTCTGGGCCGGGTTCGTGACGGCGGCGGCGGTGAGCCTTGAAGCGCTGCTTTGGGTCTCGGCTGGCGTATTCGGTTGGGGCTTCCTCGCCAAGCGGCGCGCGGCGCTGGCGCGCTTCCGCGATCGCCTCTTCGGCAGACGCCAAACACCGGCGGAATAAGCCGGATCGTTTGTGAGCGGCGGTTTGCCGGTCTAAGCAGGCTTCCCATCTGGATTCGCTGCACATGACCGATCTCGCAACCCTCGCCGCCGGCGCAAAGGCCTGGCCCTTCGAACAAGCCCGCTTGGTGCTCGAACACTATAAGCGCGCGCCGAAGGAGACGGTGATTTTCGAGACCGGCTACGGGCCGAGCGGCTTGCCACACATCGGCACGTTCGGAGAAGTCGTACGCACCTCGATGGTACGCCACGCATTCCGCGTGCTCACCAACGACAAGATCGCGACCAAGATCATCTGCGTGTCCGACGACATGGACGGCATGCGCAAGATTCCGGACAACATTCCGAACCGCGAAAAGCTTGAGCCCTACCTGCAACGCCCGCTCACCAGCGTGCCCGATCCGTTCGGCACGCACGACAGCTTCGGCGCACATAACAACGCGCGACTGTGCGCGTTTCTCGATAGCTTCGGCTTCGACTACGAGTTCAAGTCAGCAACCGCCCTCTACAAGTCCGGCGCCTTCGACGCGATGCTGATCCGCGCACTCGAACGCTATGACGCGATCATGGCGATCATGCTGCCAACGCTCGGCGAAGAGCGCCGCCAAACTTACAGTCCATTTCTGCCGATCTCGCCAAAGAGCGGCCGCGTGCTCTATGTGCCGATGAAAAAGATCGACGCCGCCGACGGCACCGTAACGTTTGACGACGAAGACGGCGAAGAGATCACGCAGACCGTCACAGGCGGTCACGCCAAAATGCAGTGGAAGCCCGATTTCGGCATGCGCTGGGCAGCACTCGGCGTGGATTTCGAAATGTTCGGCAAGGACCACCAGCCGAACCAGCCGGTCTATGCGAAAATCTGCCAAGCCCTCGGCGTCGCGCCGCCGGTAAACTACGTCTACGAACTCTTCCTCGACCAAAAGGGCGAGAAGATTTCAAAAACGAAGGGCAACGGCATCTCGATCGAGGATTGGCTGAAGTACGCCGCGCCCGAGAGCCTCGCGCTCTACAATTTTCAAAAGCCGCGTACGGCCAAGAAGCTCTATTTCGACGTCATCCCGAAGGCGGTGGATGAGTATCTCTCGTTCGTCGATAGCTATCAAAAGCAGAACGAGGCGGAGCGTTTGGAAAACCCAGCGTGGCACATTCATTCTGGCAATCCGCCGGTCAACGCCTCGCCAATTTCGTTCGCACTGCTGATGAACCTTGTCTCCGCCGCCAATGCGGAAACGAAAGAGCAAATCTGGGGTTTCATCCGCAAGTACACGCCTGAAGCAACGCCGCAGACCCACCCCTTCCTCGATACGCTCACCGGCTACGCGCTCGCTTATTTCAACGATTTCGTGAAGCCGACAAAGCAATTCCGAGCTGCGACAGACAAAGAGCGCGCTGCCTTCGAGGACATGATCAAGCGGCTCGATGCTCTGCCCGCTGACATCACCGACGCTGAAGCGATCCAGGCCGAGGTCTACACCGTCGGCAAGGATCACGGCTTCGAGCCGCTGCGCGATTGGTTCAAGGCGCTCTACGAAGTGTTGTTCGGCGTCGATAGCGGCCCGCGCTTCGGCGCCTTCGCGGCGATCTTCGGCGTACGTCAGACAGCGGAACTCTTGCGTCGCGGTCTCGCGGGCGAATTTCTTAAGGCGTGACGATTTGCGGATTTGACTTAAGCGCCTCGATCGTTTGCATTGGAGGCGATGTCCAATCCGTTCGTTTTAGCCGTGATGAATGCGTTCCGCGGCAAGCTGCCAAAGCCCGATCAAGAAGAATCCAAGCAGGATCAGCGTGACGAGGCGAAGTCCGCTTCGCAGTCGTCCTCATCACAGGCGCCGCTACAGGCTCAGGGTTAAGCGCGGATGGGCGATCATGTTCTCATCACCACGCTCGTCGGCGCGCTCGCGCTCTCGTTTTTCTTCGGCACGATCGCGCAGAAGCTGCGTGTCTCGCCGCTGATCGGCTATCTGGTCGCGGGCGTCGCTGTCGGTCCGTTCACGCCAGGCTTTGTCGGCGACATCGATATCGCGCTCGAATTCGCCGAGATCGGCGTTATTCTGCTGATGTTCGGCGTCGGGCTCAAGTTCTCGCTGGAAGATCTCTGGGCGGTGAAGGGCGTCGCATTGCCTGGCGCGCTCGTTCAAATGAGCGCCGCTACGCTGCTCGGTTACGGTATCGGCACGCTCATGGGCCTTGGACCAGCCGAGAGCATCATGCTTGGCTTTTCACTCTCCGTCGCCAGCACAGTCGTGCTCTTACGCGCCATGGAGGATCGCAAGCTTCTCAAGACAGAGAATGGCCGCATCTGCGTCGGCTGGCTTGTCATCGAGGACATCGCCATCGTTCTCGGCATTGTCCTGCTCCCTTCTCTCGCCGCCGCAGCGCAAGGCGATAGCGGCGGCGCCACCGCCGCGACCCTCGCTGCGCTCGGCATGACCATCGGCAAGATCGCGATCTTCGTCGGGCTGATGCTCTTCATTGGCGCGCGGGTTTTTCCTTGGATGATCGTCCAGATCGCGCATCTGAAATCGCGCGAGCTTTTGTCGCTCGGCACGCTAACGCTTGCGCTCGGCGTCGCCTGGGTGGCCTATGAGCTCTTCGACGCCAGCTTTGCGCTGGGCGCCTTCTTGGCCGGGGTTGTGCTGAACGGCACCAAGTTCACCCACCGCATCGCCGAAGATTCGCTACCGCTGCGCGACACGTTCGCGGTACTATTCTTCGTCTCGGTTGGCATGCTGTTCGATCCGATGACGCTGCTGCGCGATCCACTGGGAGTGGCGGCCGTCGTCGCCATCATCATCGTCGGCAAGGGCGCGGCTGCACTCGCCATCACCACGCTTTACAAGCTGCCCTTGCGCACCGGCATGTTGATCGCCGCGTCCCTCGCCCAAATCGGCGAGTTCTCGTTCGTGCTCGCAGGCCTTGGCGTTCGCCTAGAACTGCTGAGCAACGAGACCTACAATCTCATCCTCGCCGGGGCGCTCATCTCCATCGCGCTCAATCCGGTGCTCTTCGGCATCGCCGAACGCATCCACCCGTCAGGAAACAGCGCGAGCCCGAAGCCAGATCAAGCCGCCGCCGTTTAACAATTCTCGCGACACAACCTATGCGTGCTTGTTGGTAACGGCCTGGTTGCGTTTCTTGATCGCCGATGGCGATGGATGGGGCGGAGCCGAGTACGAACCGGCTGCTGGAGGCGAGCGTCGCCGTCAGCAGCGACGAACTCGACACGGCGAGGCTGGGTTTTAGCCGCCGTTTTCCCAAGCGCTCGGCCAAGCGCGTATTCTTCGCGACCCAAACACTTGCGCTGCTTGCGCTGATCTCAGGCCTGATCTGGGCGATGCTGGAAGCGCCTGCGCTCACCCTCTCCGCGCTCCACGTCGCGGCCTTTGCTCTGTTTGCGATCGTCATCGGCTTCCGACTGATTGCAGCGGCGCATTTGCAGCCCGTTCTCTCGCGCGTCGCCGAGCCCGAGACCTGGCCGACTTACACAATCCTCTGCCCTCTCTACCGCGAAGCCAACGTCGCACCCGATTTGATCACCGCGATAAACGCGCTCGACTATCCGAAAGAAGCGCTGGACGTGAAGCTCCTCGTCGAGGCCGACGATCCCG
>CAYZIJ010000043.1:0-22898 GCA_964478365.1 uncultured Terricaulis sp. | reverse complement strand
TTCGACCGGCCCTGTCATCAGAACCCGGTCATCGCCCGCGCGCCATTCAATCTCAAGTGAACCCCCGTCCACGAGGACATTCACACGGCGCCCGACGAGGCCTTGGCGATGCGCCGCCACCACCGCCGCACACGCCCCGGTGCCGCACGCCTTGGTCAAACCCGTGCCACGCTCCCAAACGCGCAGACGCATTTCTTCAGGCGAACGGATTTCAGCGAAGCCGACATTCACCTTCTGAGGGAAAAGCGGATCATGCTCGACCTTCGGCCCGAGCGATTCAATCGGCACAGCGCGCACGTCGTTGACGAAGAACACGACATGCGGATTGCCCATGTTCGCCGCGCCCGGCCCGCTCAAGCCGCCGGCTTCCAAATCGAGGCGCGCTGTATCCATCGCCTTCGCGATCGGAATTTCCTCCCAGCGCAGCAAAGGCGAGCCCATATCGACGGTGATCAGATTCTCGTCGCGCCGTTCAGCGTAGAGCATGCCCGCTGGCGTCTCGATCCGCCGCGACACGGCGCCGCCTTCCTCCATCAACAGCCACGCAACGCAGCGCGTAGCGTTGCCGCACGCTTCGACTTCGCCGCCATTGGAATTCCAAATGCGCATGAAGGCGTCGCCGCGCATCGAGCGCTCGATCGCGATCACCTGATCGCAACCGACGCCAGCCTGACGGTCAGCGATGGCCGCCGCTTGCGCCTGCGACAGCGGCAGCGAGCCGCGCGACCGGGCGTCAATAATGACGAAGTCGTTGCCACAGCCGTTCATCTTGAAATAGCGCATCAGCGCCAATATAGGCGCTTCGCGGAGAAAACGCACCTATTTGGGCACCCCTAACGGTCAACCCGGCCTTGCCCTCGGAAGCGTCGGCTGCTTGGTTGACCGCGAAGATTAGGGGACTCGAACCATCATGCGTTTCGCCGTTCTTGCCGGCCTCGCCGCAATCATCCTATCCGCCTGCGCCTCCACTCAGAGCGAGCCCGCCCCAAGCACACCGGCCCAGAGTTCCGCTACAATGACTGAAGACCCTTATTTATGGCTTGAAGAGATCGAAGGCGAACGAGCGCTTGCCTGGGTGCGTGAACAGAACGCGCGCTCGCTCGGCGTGCTCGAGGCCGACGCACGTTATGAGGGGCTCTTTCAAGACGCCCTCGCCATCGCCAACAATCGCGACAGGCTCCCGCTCGGCGGCATCCAAGAAGGCTATTACTACAATTTCTGGCAGGACGAGACGCATGTCCGTGGCATCTGGCGCCGCTCGCCACTGGCCGACTACGCGCGCGGCGAACCGCGTTGGGAAACACTGCTCGATGTCGATGCGCTTGCGACCGCCGAGAACGCGAACTGGGTCTATCAAGGCAGCGATTGCCTTGAAGGCACAACGCGCTGCCTCATCCAACTCTCAGACGGCGGCCGCGACGCCAACACCGTGCGCGAGTACGACATTGCCACGCGCAGCTTCGTCGAGGGCGGCTTCGTCGTTCCTGAAGCCAAGAGCTCGGTGGCGTGGATCGACCGCGACACACTGCTCGTCGCCACCGATTGGGGCGAAGGCTCCATGACCGAGAGCGGCTACGCGATGATCGTGAAAAGCTGGCGTCGCGGCACGCCGCTTACGTCGGCGACGGAAGTGATGCGCGGGCAGACCAGCGATGTCGGCGTATTCATCGGCGTCTTTCAAGACACGGACGGTTCGCGCCTGCCGGTCGGCTACGAAGCCAACACGTTCTTCGAAACCTCCTATTGGCGGCTCGACGGCGCACAGCCCCAGCAGATCAATCTGCCCGCGAAGTCTTCGATTGTCGGCCTCTATCGCGGTCAGCTCGTCTTCACGCTGAACGAGGCCTGGCGCGGCTTGGCGCAGGGTGCGCTCGCCGCTTATCCGATCGCAGACACCGGCGCTGAAGCGCCGCGCGCCACGGCGCTGTTTACGCCGAGCGCGCGTCAATCGGTGGAAGCGGTCGCGATTACACGCGATGCTATACTTGTCGCGGGCTACGAAAACGTGCGCGGCCGCATTCTGCGCTTCACGCCGAACGGCAACGGCTGGGCGCAAACCCATATCGATCTGCCAACAACTGGTTCGGTAAGTTTCGCCGGTTCATCGCCGACGGAGTCGCTCGCGTTCGCGACCTACCAAGATTACACGACGCCTTCGACGCTTTATGCGCTCGAGAACAACGCCACGCGGGCGCGCGCAATCCGCTCGCTGCCGGCCTTGTTTGACGCCACACGCTTCGTCGCCGAACAACATGAAGCGGTGAGTCGCGATGGCACGCGCGTGCCGTATTACATCGTCCGCCCGCGCGACATGCAGTTCAACGGCGACAACGCCACGCTGCTCTATGCCTATGGCGGCTTCCAAGTCTCATACCCGCCAACCTACAGCGCATCGGTCGGCAAGCTTTGGCTGGAGCGGGGCGGCGTTTATGTGCTGGCAAACATCCGCGGCGGAGGCGAGTTCGGCCCCGCCTGGCACCAAGCCGGCCTGCGCACCAATCGCCAAGTCATCTATGATGATTTTTACGCGGTCGAACGTGATCTCGTTCAGCGTCGCGTCACCAGCCCACGCCGTCTCGGCATTATGGGCGGATCGAACGGCGGCCTGTTGATGGGCGTCATGCTCAACCAGCATCCCGAGATGATCAACGCAGCGGTTGTGCAAGTGCCGCTCTTGGACATGCTGCGCTACGACCAATTGCTCGCCGGCGCGTCGTGGGTCGATGAGTATGGCTCGCCCAGCAATCCGGAAGAACGCACGTTCCTCGAAAGCATTTCGCCCTATCAGAACTTACGCGCGCGCGACGATTTCCCGATGCCGTTCGTGCTGACCTCAACCAAGGATGATCGCGTCCATCCCGGACATGCGCGCAAATACGTCGCGCGCATGCTCGAGCTCGGGCTGCCGGTGCTCTATTATGAGAACATCGATGGCGGTCACTCGGCGGCGGCGAACCTGAACGAAGCCGCGCGCCGGCGGGCGCTCGAATACACTTACCTGATGCAGCGGCTCATGGACTGAGCGCGGCGGCTTGACGGCAGGCTTAGTCCTGCCATCAAGCCGGTGAGACCAATACGCGCCAAGAAGCAAATACGCGCCGAGAAGAGAGTGAGCACATGAACGTTATACGTGCAGCGATCGGTATCCTGGGACTAGCTCTGCTTGGGCTCGTGATCTGGGCTCTCATGGCGCGCCAAGATTTGCACGGCTCATTCCTCGATCAGTTTGCGGTGGTCACAGCGCTACCATGGGGCGTCACAGCCCTAGCCGATCTTTACATCGGCTTTCTCTTCTTCGCGGTGATCGTGTTCTTGACCGAGCGTTCATGGATGGTGGCGGCCGCATGGGCGTTGCCCGTGTTCATTCTCGGCAATATCTGGGCGGCGCTTTGGCTCGTCATTCGCTTGCCGCATCTGGCCAAGCAATTGTCCAAGCCAGATTGGCCGACGTCCTAGAAAAGTTCGCGCAGCACGTCCGCTAACTTGCGCGCTTCATCTTCGCGCGGCCCGCCTTCACGCCACGCGACACCGATAGAGCGTCCGACGATCGGCGTTGCAAACGGCGTAATCGCAACGTGCGCGCCGCCCATCACGCCGCCCTCGGCCGCGATCTTCGGCAACAGCGTCACACCCATACCGCCCGCCACCATTTGCACCAGTGTGTGCAGGCTCGTTGCGCCGAATTCGCTGGAGCGCCGCCCTGCCGAGATATTGCACGCGGATAGAGCGTGCTCGCGTAGGCAGTGACCATCCTCCAACAAAAGCAGGTCTTCGCCCTTCAGCTGTTCTGGAGAGAGATCGTTGCGACGCGCGAGCGGGTGGTTTTCGGGGCAGAGAAAGAGAAACTCATCGTCAGCGATCGATGTGCTGGCGACGCCGTGCGCATGATACGGCAACGCGATCAGCGCCGCGTCGAGCGTGCGTGCGCGCAGACCTTCGATAAGGCGCGTGGTGAGATCCTCCCGCATCTGCAGGCGAAGCTTCGGAAATTTGCGCTTCAGCAGCGGCAGGGCGCGCGGCAACAGGAACGGAGCGATAGTTGGGATCGCGCCCAAACGAAACACACCAGTGAACGGCTCGCCCGCGCTCTGCACAGCACGGACCATTTCCTCCACTTCACTCAGCGCGCGCGACGCACGCTCAGCCGCCTCTTCACCCGCGGGTGTCAGCACAGCCCCACTACGGCCCCGCTCCACCAACACGGCGCCGAGGCCGTTTTCCAAATCCTTGATGCCAGCGGAGAGCGTCGGTTGCGTCACCCCCACCGCTTCGGCGGCGGCGACAAAACTCCCTTCCGACCGCAATGCGATTAGAAACTGGAGCTGCCGCAAAGTCGGCATAGAGGAAGCGGGCAGGCGATCGTCCATAGGCAAAGCCTATATAAGGAGCCTCGCAGTTAGGCCACCTACCCCGGAACCATCTCGTGCGTTCGACGTTTCATCACCGTACCCCCGCGGGCGCCCAATCCTCCCCCCGCACTGGGCGCATCCTCTCCCCCTTGGGGAGGGGGCGGGGACTTCTCTCTATAGTCGGATCAAGCCGCAGCGCGGATGCTTTGCTGCGCCTTCACGCGCAACGGCGTGCGTAATGTGAACGTCGAACCAGCGCCAAGCTCGCTGACGACATTGACTTCGCCGCCCAGCACATTTGCCATACGCTGCGCCAGCGACAGTCCGAGCCCCATGCCGCCTTTACTACGCGTGGAGCCCTGTTCGAGCTGCGTGAATGGCTTGAAGATGTTGGCGAGATTTTCGCGGGCGATGCCGGGGCCGGTATCGGACACAGCGATCACCAGCATGTCATCCGCCGTCGTGCGATCGAGTTCAGCCGTCACCGCGATCAAACCCTGCGAGGTGAACTTCACCGCGTTCGATATCAGCGATGTCACCGCGACGGCCAGCTTGTTGCCGTCCGAGTATGCGCGCTCCGCTTCGGCGCTCACGCGCAGCGAAATCCGGTTGCCGGCGTCGCGCGCATCGTTCTGCACAGCACTGACGGCGTCTTCCAAGAGCTTACGCACGTCGACATCGCGTAGCGCGGAGCTCTCATTGCCGGCGTCGATGCTCGAGAGATTAAGAATTTGATCGATCAGACCAAGCAGATGGCGCGCCGAGCCGGTGATGCGGCCAGCGTCGTCCGAGAGATCCTTGCGGCCTTCCGCGTCGAGATCTTCTTGAATGATTTCCGCGTAGCCGATGACGGCGTTCAGCGGCGTACGCAATTCGTGCGTCATCACCGCGAGAAATTCTGACTTGGCGCGGTTGGCCTCTTCAGCTTCAGCGCGCTTCAGCTCCGCATCAAGCTGTCGATCTTTCGCGGCTTGATTGGCGGCGCGCCAACCTGTGATCATCTTGGTGTTGTTGAGCGCCGAACGGCCGATATAGGCCAAGAAACCGATAACACCGCAGCCCACGCCGAGCGCGCCTTGCATGGCGCTTACCGGCGCCTCGTGAAACGGAATGAACGGCATCGCCAAAAGCGAGACAACAGCCGGCGCCGCCGTCAGCATCATAAAGCGCGGCGCCTGGAACGTGAACAGCATGACGCTAACCAGCGAACTCGCCGCCATCAGAACGCCGAGCACCCGGCCCGGTCCGCCGCCCATCGACGCCAACACAAGCGGCAACGTCGCAAACACGCAAATACTGAAAATGCAGCCCCAGGCGAACAACGCTCCGGCCGTGCGACGCCCCTCATCGCCACGCGCTTCGAGGTACGATTTGCCCAACATGAAGTCGAAGCTCATCGCCAGCGAGAGAACCAAGAACCAGCTGAAGCCCGCCGACACGGAATTGAGCACGCTCATCGCGCCCGTCGCAAAGAGCGCGCCGATCGCCAAACGCCAGCGGAGCGAACTCACACGCCCGCGCGCAGCCGAAAGCATCGATGGATCGGAAAACTTCAGCACGCTCGCCCCTCGTGTCCGCGCCGAAACTAAGGGCAGCTTGCTTTCAGGTTGATTAACCGGTCGTTTGTAATCGCCATTTCATGGCAAGTTTCGTTTAAGAATTGGCCGGGTTTGCGAAGGTAACTGGTGGCATGAGCGATTTCGACGTTTTGGTCGTCGGCGCCGGCGCTGTCGGCCTCGCTTGCGGTTACGCCTTGGCGCGCGCCGGCAGCAACGTTGTGGTCATCGAGAAGGAAACACTGATCGGCGCAGGCGTCTCGTCGCGCAATTCCGAGGTGATCCACGCCGGTCTCCACTACGCCACCGGTTCACTAAAAGCGCGGCTCTGCGTCGAAGGCCGCCGCGCGCTCTACGATTTTCTTGATAGCCATGCCGTCGCCTACGACAAATGCGGCAAGCTCATCGTCGCCACCGAAGAAAGCGAAATCTCCGCGCTTGAGGGTCTTGCCCGCCAGGCCGAGATCAACGGCGTCGAAGGCGCGCGCTGGCTGAGCGGCGCCGAGGCGCGTGGCTTGGAGCCGGCATTGCGCGCTGCGGCCGCACTTGAAAGCAGCGAGAGCGGGGTGATGGACGCCCATGGTTACATGCTGGCGCTGCAGGGTGAGATCGAAGCGCATGGCGGGGCGGTGGTGCTGCAAGCGCCCTTCCGAGGCGCCGCACCGAGCGCTGAGGGTTATGACGTCGATGTTGGCGGCGAAGCGCCAATGCGCGTTAGCGTGAAGGCGCTAGTGATCGCCGCTGGTCTCGGCGCGCAGGCGTGCGCGCACGGCGTCGAGAACTTTTCGAGCACGCGCATCCCTACGCTCCACTACGGCAAGGGCAATTACTTCGCCCTGCACGGCGTCAAAGCCCCCTTTCAACGTTTGATTTACCCGCCGCCCATTCCGGGCGCGCTCGGCACGCACTATCGGCGCGATCTCGGCGGCATCGCCCGCTTCGGTCCCGACCTCGAATGGGTGGCGACCGAGGACTACACAGTCGATCCCGCACGCGCCGCGAGCTTCTACCAAACCGTGCGCCGCTTCTGGCCATCACTGCCCGACGGCGCGCTCGCGCCCGACTATGCCGGCATTCGCCCCAAACTCCACGGCCCTGGCGAAAGCCAAGGCGATTTCATCATCGACGACAGCGTCGCGAATTTGATCTGCCTCTTCGGCATAGAAAGCCCCGGCCTCACCTCATCACTCGCGATCGGCGAGGAGGTGAGACATAGGATCACTGCGCGTTAGCGGCCCGGCCCAATATGCTGAGCCAGAAATGCTTCGGTCTCGCTGAAAACCGTCGTGCGCTGCTCCACTGTCCAACCGGCCCAGAAGTGGCCGGCATCTTCGAGCGTGACGAGACGCACCGGTTTGCCGGCGCGTTCGAGCGCGCGTTGCATCAATTCCGATTGACGCGGCATGACCACTTCATCCGCGGTGCCGTGCATCAACAGCACCGGCGCGGTCACACGATCCGCCAAGCGCGCAGGCGACAGCGCGATCAGCGCATCGCGGTTCTCGCGCGGATCGCCGATCGAGCGCAGCCAGTAATGATAGCTGAGCGACGAGCGCCCGTTCTCCAACCGCTCCTGACGCAGCGTTTCGGGTAGGTCGGAGACACCGGCGATCGACACCGCGCATCGATACAGGTCCGGCGTCAACGTCACGCCGGCGAGCGCGACATAACCGCCGTACGAGGCGCCGACGATGCAGATGCGTTGCGGATCGGCAACGCCGCTTTCGATCATAAAGCGCGTTGCATCGACGACGTCGTCCTGCATGCGCTGGCCCCATTGGCCACGGCCAGCGTCAGCAAAGGCGCGGCCGAAGCCGTCGCCACCACGGAAGTTCGGCTGCACCACAACGTACCCGCGCGACGCCAGGAACTGCGCGTAGGCGTCATAGTCGTGATAGTCGCGAACTTCCGGGCCGCCGTGCGGCATGATCACTGTCGGACGTGGACCTTCAACGCCTGGCTGGGCAGTCACGTAAGCCCACAGACGCTGACCATCGCGCGTCGTGTACTCGACCACGCTGGTCGGCGAGAGCAAGTCAACCGGCGCGTTTGGAAACTCTTCGGCGAGCGAACGCACATTGGCGCTGGCGCGGTCATAGACGTGATAGCCGCCAGGTTCGCGCGGTCCTTCGGCGTAGAGAAGCCAGACGTTGCCGTCTGCGGAAATGCCGTCGAGATAAACTGTGACGTCCTCGCCGAGAAATTGTTCGACGGCGCGCAAATGGCGCTCGATCTCTCGATCGGGCGAGGTGCAGCGCATGCGTCTGCCGTATTCGCAGTTGGCGATGACTTCGCGCGTGCCGGGATTCACCCACGGCGACTCGACATCCGCCTCGACACCCTGCTGTAGAGCCGCGCTCAGTTGTCCGGTGGCGGTGTCAAATGTGTGCAAGCTCAGGAAATCCTGATCGTCGAGACGCGCCAAAGCGTAGACGCGGCCCGCGCCCGGCGCGGGGCCAAGCACTTGGAAGTCCGGTGAGTTGGTCGCACCGGCGGCGCGACGCACTTCGCGATACGGCGTCCAGCCACGCTGATCCGGCGCGCGGCGGAGGATACGCAGCGCCGACCCGTCCTGCGGCGAGTCAATGCGCACCACCGGATTGCCGTCGCCATCCGTGCCGTACGTGACCGTGTCGTAGGAGCCATCAAGGATGCGTTCTGCGCGCCCGGTGGCGACATCGGCGCGCCAGATGCCAACGCCGTCATTGTCGATGGCGCTCAAGAGCACATTATTGGGATCATTCGGCAGCCGGTCGATCAGGAAGGTCGAGCCCAAGCCATTGACGAGACGACGCTGCTGTTCTGCAAACATCTCGACGCCGCCTGTGCCGTTGCGGCCGATCGAGAACACGCGCCAGCGCGTGAACGTAAATCCTTCAACATTGCTCACGCGCGTGCCGGTAGTGGCGCGATCGGCGATCACTGCGCGTTGGCGGACGCCGAAGATCAGGCGGTCGTCAGACTTCCAACGCACCCAGGTGATCGCGTTGCCGTCGCGCGCTGATTGGATCGGCGTGGTGGTGTTGGCGGTGAGGTCGGCGACGAACAGGATTTGCTGCTCCGCCGTATCGCGGATGTAGGAGACAAAGCGTCCGTTCGGCGACAGCGAAACCGAACGCAACGCGGACGCTTCGACAAACGACGCCACGCTTGGCAACTGTTGCCCCTGCGCCACCGCCGGGGCGAATCCCGCCACGGCCGCCAAAACCAGCGCAGCAACCACCGCTAACGTTTGTCGCATCTTTAACCCCTCTGACCCTCTGCGGGCTTTCAACCACGAAGGGACTGCGGGCGCCAATCACAGGATGCAGAGCTTGCGTTCAACTCTGTTTGACCCCGCGAGGTCGCGACGGTAGAAGCCCCGCACGCGCTAGCTCTAAGCTGCGCTTTGACCGGCACATGGGCCCCATATGAGGTCCGGGAGGTCGGCGAAGCACCCCGCCCGACGTGATCGTCCGGCGGGGTAAAACTGCTTATGGCGCAAGGAGATACGGTTGTTTGAGGCCCTCACAGAACGCCTTGGCGGCGTTTTAGACAAGCTCACTGGGCGCGGCGCGCTCAGCGAGAGCGATGTCGATGCGGCGCTACGCGAAGTCCGCGTGGCGTTGCTTGAGGCCGATGTCGCACTGCCGGTGGTGAAGGATTTCATCGCCAAAGTCCGCGTCGAGGCGGTTGGCGAGAACGTCATCAAGGCGGTGAAGCCGGGCCAGCAGGTCATTAAGATCGTCTATGACGTCTTGGTGGACACGCTTGGCGGCGACGGCCCGCCCGAGGCGCTCCGCATCAATGGCGAGCCGCCGAACGTCATCATGATGGCCGGCCTTCAAGGCTCGGGCAAAACCACCACCACCGCCAAAATCGCGCTGCGTCTGACGAAAACGGACAAAAAGCGCGTGCTGATGGCCTCGCTCGACACGCGCCGCCCGGCGGCGATGGAGCAATTGGCTACGCTCGGCAAAACCATTGGCGTCGACGTGCTGCCGATCGTGGCGGGCCAAAGCCCGCAAGACATCGCCAAGCGCGCGCTCACCACCGCGCGCCAATCCGGCCACGACGTTCTCATCCTCGACACCGCCGGCCGCACGACGCTCGATGAAGATCTGATGACCGAAGCGGCCTCGATCGCCGGCATCGCCAAGCCGAACGAAGTGCTGCTGGTTGCCGACAGCCTCACCGGTCAGGACGCGGTCGAAACCGCCAAACGCTTCCACGAGCGCTTGCCGCTAACCGGCCTCGTGCTCACCCGCGCTGACGGCGACGGCCGCGGGGGCGCGGCGCTTTCGATGCGCGCCGTCACAGGGCTGCCGATCAAATTCCTCGGCGCCGGCGAACGCGCCGAAGCGCTTGAGCCGTTCGACGCCCGCCGCATCGCCGGTCGCATACTGGGCCAGGGCGACATTGTCGGTCTCGTTGAGAAGGCGGTCGAAAACGTCGATCGCGCCGAAGCCGAGAAGATGGCCGCGAAGATGGCCAAGGGCCGCTTCGACTTCGACGACATGGAAAAGCAGCTCGGCCAAGTGCTGCAGATCGGTGGCCTCAAGGGCGTCATGGGCATGCTGCCGGGCGTCCAGAAGATGAAGAGCCAGATCTCGGAAGCTTCGCTCGACGACAAGCAACTCCACCGCCAGATCGCCATCATCCGGTCAATGACCAAGGCCGAGAAGGCCAAGCCAGATTTGCTGAACGGCAAGCGCCGCGCCCGGATCGCCAAGGGCGCCGGCGTCCAAGTCGCTGACGTCAATCGGCTCGTGAAGATGCATCGGAACATGGCCGACATGGCGAAAGCCATGGGTAAGGGCAAAAGCCCCTTCGGCGGCATGCCAAGCATGCCCGGTGGCGGTATGCCGTCACCGGAAGCACTCAAACAGCTGGGCAGCGGCAAGCCACTACCTGGTCTTAACCCTCAATCTGGCCTTCCGGGGCTTCCCGGAGGCCTGCCGGGCCTTCCCGGCGGTAATAAAAAAAGCTAAGAGTTCAAAGGAGAAGCACTGAAATGTCCCTCAAAATCCGTCTGGCCCGCGGCGGCGCCAAGAAGCGTCCGTTCTACTCAATCGTTGTGGCCGACAGCCGTAGCCCTCGCGATGGGCGTTTCATCGAGAAAGTCGGTACCTACAACCCTATCTTGAAGTCTGACGACCCGGCCCGGGTCGTTCTGAAGCTTGAGCGGATCCAAGAGTGGATGACGAAAGGCGCTTTGCCGACCGATCGCGTCGCCCGGTTCTTGGACCAGGCTGGCGTTATGAAGCGCGAAACCAAGAACAACCCGAACAAGTCTCAGCCCGGCAAGAAGATGGCGGAGCGCTACGCAGCGCAGAACCCGCCGGCAGCTGCCGAGCCCGAGGCAACGCCGGAGGCGTAAGGAAAACACGTGCCCGATAAGAAGACTGCCAAGGCCGCGAAGCCGGCCTCCAAGACCGCCCCGGCGGCAGCCAAGAAGGCTGCCCCGGTCGCTGCTGCGCCGAAAAAGGCCGCTGCTGCTCCGCCAAAGCCGGTGAAAACCGCCGCTAAGGCAGCGCCGCCGGCTAAGCCTGCGCCCGCGCCGAAAGCGCCCCCGGCGAAAGCCGCGAAGGTCGCGCCGAAGCCCGAGCCCAAGGCGAAAGCCGCAGCGCCGAAGAAGGCGGAGGCGAAATCTTCAAAACCGGCAACGCCGTCCAAGCCGGAAAAGCCCAAGGCCCCTGAGAAGTCCAAGGCAATGGTGAAACCGCCGAAGGCGGCAAAGCCAGCGCCAGAAGCTAAGCCCGCGCCCGCAACGAAGGCGGCTGCAAAAGCCGCCAAGCCGGAAAAAGCGGCCAAGCCTGAGAAGGCCGCCAAGGCAGCGCCGCCGCCGAAGCCGGAAAAGCCCGCCAAGGCGGTCAAGCCGCCGAAGCCCCCGAAAGCTCCGAAGCCGCCCAAGCCTCCAAAGCTTGCGCCGGTCGCGGCGGCCTTCGCTGGTCCGATCCCGTCCAAGCCGCTGGCGGTCGCAGCTGGGCGCGCGCAGCCAGTGACACGCACGCCGATCACGGCCCCCGCGCGCACACCGAAGCCGCTCAGCGCACCGAAGCCGGTTGCGCAAGAGCCTGAAACGGTCGGTGATTTGAAAGCCGTGCCTGCGTTCAAAGCCAAGACTAACGGCAAAGCCGGTATGGTCATGGTCGGCGCTATCGCCGGCGCCTTCGGCGTCAAAGGCGAAGTACGCGTTCGCGCTTTCACCGAAAAGAAAGACGGCGTCATCTCCTACGGACCGCTCTATGGCGAAGACGGCAAAATCGTACTCAAGCCAAAGAGCTGGCGCGGATTGAACGACGGCGTCGCCGTCATCGCCGCCGAGATCAAGTCGAAGGAAGAAGCCGACGCACTGAAAGGCGTGAAGCTCTTCGTGCCACGCGCCAACCTGCCCGCGACCGATGAAGACGAGTTCTACATCGTCGATTTGCTCGGCTGCAAAGCCGAGTCGCTCGACGGCCAAGTGCTCGGCGAGATCTGCGCGGTGTGGAATTTCGGCGCCGGCGACGTCATCGAATATCGCCCGCCGAATGGCGCGCCGAACGTGCGGATCACCTTCACCAAGGAAACCGCACCGCTCGTCGATCTCGCCGGCAAGCGCGTCGTGCTCGATCCTCCGCCGCCGGAACCGGCGAACGGGAAGTAGTCTTGCGCGCAGCGCGCGCGTACGGATGAAACCATGTTCGCCGCGTCCATCATCACGCTTTTCCCGGAAGCGTTTCCGGGGACGCTCGGCGTTTCGCTGATCGGCAAAGCGCTGCGCGATGGCGTGTGGTCACTTGAGACTGTGCAGCTTCGCGATTTCGGCCAAGGTCCGCACAAGAACGTCGATGACACGCCCGCAGGCGGCGGGGCCGGCATGGTGTTGCGCGCCGATGTGGCGGCGGCGGCGATCGACTCCATCGCGCGCAACGATCGCCCGATCATATATCTCTCGCCACGCGGCAAACCGCTCAGCCAAGCCATGGCGCGCGACTGGGCGGCGGGGCCGGGCGTCATCCTCTTCTGCGGCCGCTTCGAAGGCTTAGACGAGCGCGCAATCGAAGCGCGCGGCATGCAGGAAGTCTCGGTAGGCGACGCTGTGCTCGCGGGCGGCGAGGCGGCAGCTCTCGTGCTGCTCGAAGCCTGCGTGCGCCTCCTGCCCGGCGTGCTTGGCAACGAAGCGTCGACTGTCGAAGAAAGCTTCAGCGACGGCCTACTCGAGCATCCGCAGTACACGCGCCCCCGGGAGTTTGAGGGCCGCACCATCCCGGACGTCCTCACTTCCGGGGACCACGCCAAAGTAGAGGCCTGGCGTAAAGCTGAGCGTCAGAAGCTCACCGCCCAAAGACGGCCTGATTTACCAGGCAACGGACAAGACTGATGCTTCGCGCCGCCCTCCTCGCTCTTGCCTGTTTCGCCGCCGCGCCCGCCGCAGCGCAAACGCCGCCGTCTGAAATCGAACAGGCCGCCACCGCCTCGCGCGCGTTGGCGATGCTGTGGCGACCAGTCACAACGCTTACACCCGACCAAATCACCCGCGCCTGCAACGGCGCCGCTGAGGAGATCGAGGCGGTCGAAGCGGCCATGCCTCCGGTTTTGACGCCGGAATCGCTAGCGAACGTGCGTGCGCTCTGGGGGCTCTTGGTGATCCCGACGGATGACCCGGCGATCTCCTATTTCTTCCCAGACACGAGCCTGACCTGGATGACCAGCGGCCTGGGCGCGATCGGGGTAATCAATGAGACCGAGGGCTTTATTGGCGTCCGCGACGCTGGCGGCCGCGACATTGCCATCCAAATTGGCCTCGCTGGGGGCCGGGGCGTCATGCGGCTCCGCAACCCTGAAAACCAGCTTCTGACTTTCGTCGCCTGCGCCCCTACCTGGGGCCTCTGAGCCCCTCGACAGGCTTCCTGCCTTCCCTTATACGCCCCGCTTCCCCGTAGTTTCCAAGAGGAAGCGTCGGCCAAAAGCCTGTGCGCTCCGGTAGTTTCGATGAACCTGATTCAGACGCTCCAACAAGAAGAAGTCGCCCGTATCACCAAGGGCAAGACCGTCCCCTCCTTCGATCCGGGCGACACCGTCCGCGTCAACGTGAAGATCAAGGAGGGCGATCGTGAGCGCGTGCAGGCCTATGAAGGCGTCTGCATCGCCCGTTCGGGTTCGGATCTGAATGCGAGCTTCACCGTGCGCAAGATCAGCTTCGGCGAAGGTGTCGAGCGCGTGTTCCCGCTGTTCTCGCCGACTGTCGATTCGATCGAAGTCGTCCGCCGCGGCGCCGTCCGCCGCGCGAAGCTCTACTATCTGCGCGATCGCCGCGGTAAGTCGGCCCGCATCACCGAACGCGCTGGCGGCGCCCGCGAAGAAGATTTCGTCGGCGAAGCCAAAGACGCTGAGTAAGGCAATACGGCAACAAGGCATTACGGCATTAGGGCCGTCGCGTTTGATCGCGGCGGCCCTAAGCTTATCTAAGCTATTGCCCTACTCCCCCACTGCCCTATTGCCATTGCGAGAGTGACCGCGCCCACCAAGCCTCCGAAAGCGGACGTTGAAATCGTTACGCTCGGCTGCCGCCTCAACGCTTATGAGAGCGAAGCCATGCGTGCGCTTACGAGCGAAGCGGGCTTGAGCGATGCGGTGATCTTCAACACCTGCGCCGTCACCGGCGAAGCCGTGCGCCAAGCGCGCCAGGCGATCCGCCGCGCGCGGCGCGAGCGCCCCGACGCGGAGATCATCGTCACCGGCTGTGCAGCGCAAATCGATCCGCAGAGTTTTGCCGACATGCCGGAAGTCAGCCGCGTCATCGGCAATGCCGAGAAGATGCGTGCCGAGAGTTTCGCGCCGGCACATGAGCGCGTGCAAGTCGCCGACATCATGAGCGTGCGCGAAACCGCTTCGCACCTGATCGACGGCTTCCACGAGCGCACGCGCGCCTACATCCAAGTGCAAAACGGCTGCGACCACCGCTGCACGTTCTGCATCATCCCGTACGGCCGCGGAAACTCGCGCTCATCGCCAGCAGGCGAAGTGGTCGAGCAAGTGCGCCGCCTCGCCGCCAACGGCGTGCCGGAAGTTGTGCTGACCGGTGTTGATCTTACCTCATGGGGACACGATCTTCCCGCCCAACCGCAACTTGGCTCACTGGTCGCGCGCATTCTGAAGCTTGTGCCTGAGCTACGCATGCTGCGGCTCTCTTCGATCGACTCGGCCGAGATGGACGATCAACTCTTCGAACTGGTCACGCAGCACGAGCGCATCGCGCCGCATCTGCATCTCTCGCTGCAACACGGCGATGACCTCATCCTGAAGCGCATGAAGCGCCGTCACTCGCGCGCGCAAGCGATTGCGTTGTGCGAACGCCTAAAGACGGCTCGTCCGGAAATCGCGCTCGGCGCCGATTTCATCGCCGGCTTCCCGACCGAACAAGAAGAACACTTCGCCAGCACGCTCTCAATCATCGAAGAGGCGCAGCTCGCTTACGTCCACGCCTTCCCCTACAGCCCTCGCCCCGGCACGCCAGCGGCACGCATGCCGCAGAACGATCGCGCTTTGATCAAGCAACGCGCCGCACGCCTGCGCAAAGCAGGCGAAGCTGCGCTGACGCGTCACTTGAGCGCATGGGTTGGCCGCGAAGCTGACGCGCTGATCGAGCGCGATGGCATGGGACGCCTCTCCGATTTCACCACCGTGCACTGCGATGTCGTCGCCGCACCCACACAGCGCCTGCGTTTCACGCATCATGACGGCGCGCATCTGATTGGCGTCGCTGCATGATCTGGGGTTTGTTCAACAAGAAGAGCCCAGCAGAGCAGGCAAAGGCGAAAGAGACCGAGTCCAAAGGTCTCTTCGACGGACTGCGCAAATCCTCTTCGAAACTCGCCGAAAGCATCGGCGCGGTCTTCACCAAAGAAAAGCTCGACGCCGCAGCGCTCGCTGAACTCGAAGACGCGCTCGTCACCTCAGACATGGGCGCAAGCGCCGCCGCCCGCATTTCCGCCGCACTGGCCGATCAGCGCTTCAGCAGAGAGAATGGCGATACCGAAGCGCGCGAAGCTTTGGCAGTGGAAGTCGCGCGCATTCTGAAACCGCGCGAAGCCAGCCTCGATCTCTCGACAGATCCCAAGCCCCGCATCGTACTCGTCATCGGCGTCAATGGCTCGGGCAAGACTACAACGATCGGCAAACTTTCAAAGCTTCTCGGTGATGCAAACGCCAAAGTCGTCATCGGCGCCGCCGATACGTTCCGCGCCGCAGCCATCGAGCAATTGCAAGTTTGGGCGCAGCGGACCGGCGCATCGTTCGTCGCATCCAAGCAAGGTGCGGACGCAGCGGGTATCGCTTACGAGGCTGTGAAGCGCGCCAAAGAAGAAAACGCCGACGTCGTGTTGATCGATACGGCGGGCCGCTTGCAGAATAAATCAGAGCTGATGGCCGAGCTCGCCAAGATCGTCCGCTCGATCCGCAAGATCGATGAAGACGCGCCGCATGAAACGCTGCTCGTGCTGGATGCGACGGTCGGTCAGAACGCCCTCAGCCAAGTCGAGAGCTTCCGCTCTGTCACCGACATCACCGGCCTCGTCATGACCAAGCTCGACGGCACCGCCAAAGGCGGCGTGCTCGTCGCGGTCGCGCAGCGCCACGCCATCCCGATTCATTTTGTCGGCGTCGGCGAAAGTGCCGAAGATCTGAAGCCGTTCAACGCGCACGATTTCTCGCGCGCGTTGGTTGGGCTGACCTAAGGCCGTACGCGCACAGGCAGCGGCACGTTGCAGAGATTGACGTGACCGACCGGATCCAGGAACCAGCTCTCGCGCCGGAAGCGGCGTGACTCGATCACATCGCGGAATGTCGTGCTGTCCGTGCGCAGCGCTTCCAAGTTCACACGCTCACTCGCCGGCACATCCGACGCCATACGCACACGCGGGATCGCGGTGCGCTCTTGTGGCGTTTCGTAAAAGCCAAGAGCCCCAGTGCCGCGCGGCATCACGGAGAGAAGCTCCATCCCCTGCAGCACACGGCCGATGGTGGCGATGTTGCGATCGAGGTGGCGCGGCGCGTGGCCAATCACCACGTAAAGCTCGGCGCCGCTGCCACTGTCCGCCGTATCGCCACGACCGGCGCCGACCATGCCGGGGCAGTGCGCCATCCACGCTTCGCGTCCGTTGCTCGCCATCGGGAAGCCGTCGGCGAAACCGACTTCACGCGCATAGCTATCGGGATCACGCAAACGCGTCACGTCGAGGCCACGGCGCGGACGCGAGAACTCGGGTGTCAGTGTTGCCGTAGCTGAACCCATCGGGCCGGGATCGTTCTCGTCGCGGCCCCATTGCACGACATAATTCTCCTGGCTGCGCACGATGTTCGCGCCGTTGAACCAACCGGCGCGCACGAGTTCGCGAATGTTGCGCGTGTGCTCGGGCGTGAATGTCGCCGAGAGCTCAATGATCACCCGGCCACCCGGCAGGTCCATGTAAACGGTGTTGTCCGGATCGACGGTCCGCCAATCGCTCGCCGGTGATTGTTCCAAGATCTCGCCCAGCGAGCGCACCGTCGCTTGCGCTCCGGCCTCAGGCGCACTCGCACACGCCGCCAACGCCATAAGCGCAACCAAAGCACCTGCCCGCATATCGTCCTCCCATTATAGGCTCGATCTGGCCGCTAAACGGCTTTCAGCGCAAGTCACTGGCCTCTTGAACCCGGTTCAGCGTATCAGACCCCATGAGTGAAGACCTGACCGCCCAAGACGCGACCAAGCCCAAAAAGAAGACCGACAGCAGCCAGCTCTGGGTCGACCTTGGGCCGATCCTCGTCTTCATCGTCACCTACAACGTGCTTCACCGCATCGAAGCGACCAAAGAGAGCGCGATCTACATCGCCACAGGCGTGTTCATCGCTTCGGTGCTCGCCGCAATCGCGTGGTGTAAGCTGAAGCGCGGAAAAGTCCCACCAATTCTGATCGTGACGGGCGTGCTGGTCACAGCCTTCGGCGGCCTGACAATTCTGTTTCGCGATCCGGCGATAATCCAGATCAAGTTCACGTTCACATTTCTGTTTTACGCGGCGGCGATCTTCATCTCGCTCGCCATCGGACAGAATGTTTGGCGGCTCTTTTTTCGCCACCTCTTCAATTTGCCCGACAAAATCTGGAACGTATTGGCGATCCGCTGGGGCATTTTTTACATCGTGATGGCCGCACTCAACGAAGTGCTTCGCTACTACTTCAACGAGAGCAACGGCAATTTCGACACGTGGCTCAACCTGCGCACGGCGTTGAGCTATCCCGCCTTCATCCTATTCGCGATCGCCAACACGCCGATCGTGATGAAGCATCAACGCGATGACGAGGAAGAAGAAGCGCCGCCAACGACGGCGCCCGGCGCCTGATTGAACCGTTTTCGGGCTGAATTTCGCCTTTGTGGCGAATGAGGCTCGATCCCATGATTGATCGCGTTGCACGCAGCGCTAAGGTTCGCCCAGTTTTGGGGCGACGAAACATGGCTCGGTCAATCACGGACTCCCCCGAGTCCGAGCCGTACCGGCTCGCAGCCTCAGTAAGTCATTTGCTACATCGCGCCGAGCAGCTTGCCTCCGATCGCTTCAACCAACTTGTCGATGGCGCAGTAACGCTTCGACAATTCGCGGTGCTTGCCGCGATCGCCGAAAACTCCGGCGCCAGCCAGTCCGATTTGGTCAAAGCCACTGGCATCGACCGCTCAACTTTGGCCGACATGATGAAGGCGCTCGAGAAGCGCGACCTCGTGCGGCGCACGCCATCAAGCGATGACGGCCGCGCCAACGCCGTGCATCTCACCCAATCCGGCGCGACAGTGCTCTACGCCACAACCCAACACGCGCGCGCCGCCGACGCGGCGATCCTCGATCTTCTGCCGCGCACGAAACGCAAATCGTTCGTCGCCACTTTGGTGAAGCTCTCCAAGCTCGCCGCCGAGCAAGCCGAGAAGGACGAACGCGCAGCCAAGCGCGAGGCCAAGAAGCTCGCCCGCGCCGCGCGTGAGAAAACCAAGCCCAAGCCGGAAAAAGCCGGCCGCAAGCCGCGCCGTTAGCGCGCGCCGAGCGCCGGGCGGATCGTGCTCTCGATAATTTCTGGCGTCAGCGGGCCGCGATGAACGGCGCGGATCGTCCCGTCCGGACCGATTACAAACGTCTCCGGCACGCCGACAATCCCAAGCTCAAGCGCAAAGCGCCCTTCGGGATCCTGGCCAACGGCGGTGAATGGATCGCCTAACCCGTTCAAGAACGCGGTCGTCGCCTCCGGGCGATCTTTATAGGCGACGCCGACAATCTCCACGCCACTCGCTTGCAGCGCCATCAACTGCGGATGCTCGGCACGGCACGGCGTGCACCACGACGCAAAGACGTTCACGACATACGCACGGCCCGCGAACGTCTCGCTCGTCACCGGCGCGCCCTCACCCAGCGGCGCCAGCGAATAAGCCGGCGCCGGGCGTCCGATGCGGCCTTCTGAAAACGTTTCGCGCGTTCCTTCACGCGTCAGCATAAAGGCGCCGACGATCACCAGCAGCGCTAGCGCAACGAGAGGAAGAAACGCCAGCCAGCGATTCATGCGCGCTTGTCCTGCTCCAGCGCTTTGGCGCGCTTGGCCCAGCGCGTCGTGTTCAGCGCCACCGCGATCACCAAGGCCGCGAGCGCGGAGAGCGCAATCGCATACGCCGGCACGACGTAATCCCAGCCGCCTTCAATCATGCCGCGTTCCTCAATTCAGCCGCTTCAACGCGGCGGCGGAAGATCGCGGCGCGCATGCCGTAGATCGTCAGCGTTGCAGAGAGCGCGAAATACGCGCCGGCCATCGTCGCCAACGGACCGATCATGCTGTCATCGATCGACGTTCCGCCCGAGCGCATGATGCTCGCCGGCTGGTGCAGCGTGCTCCACCAATCGACGGAGAATTTCACGATCGGCAGATTGATAACGCCGACGAGGCAGAGGATCGCGGCTAGCCGCGCGGCGCGATCTTCTTCCTCGATCGCGTTCCACAGCGCGATGTAACCGAGATAGATGATGAAGAGCACGAGCATCGAAGTGAGGCGTCCGTCCCACTCCCACCACGTGCCCCAAGTCGGCGCACCCCAGAACGAGCCGGTGATCAGACATATGGCGGCGAAGGTCGCGCCGATCGGCGCCGCTGCGCGCGCCGCAACATCGGCAAGCGCGTGTCGCCACACCAGGCTCACAAAACTTGCAATGCCCATGAAGGCGTAAACGCCCAGGCTCAACGACGCGGCAGGCACGTGCAGATACATAATGCGCACGGTGTCACCCATCTGGTAGTCGGGCGGCGAAAACACCAAAGCCCACGGCAGGCCGATGCCAAACAGCAACGCCGCCAGCACCGCAAACAACGGCGCGGCCCAGGCTGAGAAGCCCATGAAACGCTGCGGGTTGGAGAGATAATTCAGCATCTGGCGTCAGACGTCAGGTGCCAGAAAAGCGGCTGCAAAGGCAGTGGACATTGTGACACTTACTCCGCCTGCAACCTAAGCGCCGCCGCCGCCGCGATGGGGCCGAGCGCCAGCCCGCCCAGCGCGCATCCTGCCAGGATCATCAGCGCCGCGCCGACATCTTCTCCCGACGCGACCGCCGAGCCGAAAATGATCGGCGGCGCAAAGAACGGCAACACGATGAGCGCGATCAACACCCCACCACGCTTAACGCCAGCAGTAAGCGCAGCACCCACCAAGCCAACGCCGATAAACGCCGCCATGCCGAGCGCAAGGCTCGCAACAATCGCCGGCACGCGCTCTACCGGCGCCTGCAATGCAATCGCTGCGGGCGCACCCGCAAGCGCCAACGGCAAACCGATCGCGCACCACAAAGCGCACGCTTTAGCCAACACGATCCATTCCAGCGGCGCGCGCGAGAGCAACATCTGATCAAGCGAGCCGTCTTCGAGATCAGCTTGGAAGAGCCGCTCCAATGTCGCCAGCACAGCAAGTGCTGCTGCGATCCACACCAAAGGAGGCCCGGCGGCGGCCAACAATGCCCGCTCCGGGCCCATCGCCAACGGCACGAGCATCGTCGCGCCAAGGAAGTATCCAAGCGGCGCAAGCGCGCCGCCACCGCTCCACATCATCGCGAAGTCGCGGCGAAAGGTGACGGAGAACGCGTTCATGCGGCGACCTGAACGATTTGCGACGGCTCCAAGCCAATCGGCTCATGCACCGCTGAAATCACGAGCCCGCCATGCAGGCAGTGCGATTCAATGAACTCCGCCAGCCGCTCGCGTGCATTGGCATCGAGACCCGCGGCCGGCTCGTCGAGCAACCAGATCGGGCGCGGGGCGATGTGCAAACGCATCAACGCCAACTTCCGCGCTTGCCCTTGGCTTAGGGCGCGAACGGGCACGTCCGCGTGCTTAAGCAACCCAAAACTCGCGAGACCGACTGTTTCTGCGGCGTCCATTCGCATGGTCTCGCTGTAGTGGACACTGAACAAACCTTCCCAGTAGCGCAGGTGATCGCGCACGCTCACTTCACGCTTCAACCCGTGCGCGTGACCGACGAAGTGTAGCGCCAGCGCGGGCTCCGCGATGTGCTCGAAGACGATCGTCCCGGCGCGCGGCGGCAGAAAGCCCGCCAACGCGCGCAACAGCGAGGTCTTGCCAGCACCGTTGGCGCCGCGCAGCTCAATGTATTCGCCCGCCTTTGCCGCAAAGCTCAAACCGGAGAACAGCACGCGGCCGCCGCGCGCGATGGCGAGGCCATCGACACGTAAAGCCGGGTTGTCTTGGAAAGGTCCGCGGTCGCTCATAATGCGGCCCCGGTTCTAGAAAGGGTTGCGCCATCCGCCAAGGCGCGGTTGGTGATCGAGCATGGGAGGTGCTGCGATGCGTCGTTTAATGGCCGGATTGGCCCTGAGTGTTCTGCTCGCCGCGTGCGGGCAAGCGGATATGGCGACCGCGCCGACTGCTACCGAAGAGGCCGCCTATGGCGGCATGGCCGACATGGCCCAGGGCCGCGCCGAAGGCGGCGAGGCCGCGCCACAAGCCGCGCCCGCACCTGCGCCCCCGCCAATGGACGCCGACGAAAACGCCCGCTCGCAGCAAGGCCAGGGCACGCCCGGCCAAGCCGCCGGCCCGATGCCGGTCATGTATCTCGCCTATTCCTACGCCATGGGCCTCGAAGTCCCGAGCGACCGGCTCTCCAGCGTCATGGATCGCCACATCGAGGCCTGCCAAACCGCCGGCCCGCGTCTTTGCCAACTCGTCGGCTCAAACCGCAGCGGCGATCCAGAATCCTACATGAATGGCAGCGTCTATCTGCGCGGCGAACCCGCTTGGCTGCGCACCTTCATGGCCGGCATCAACGCCGAAGCCGAAGCAGCCGGCGGCCGCGTGGTTTCACGCTCTGTCGGCAGCGAAGACCTGACGCGCCAGATCGTCGACACCGAAGCGCGCCAGCGCGCGCTGACATCCCTGCGCGATCGCCTGCAAGCTTTGTTACGCGATCGTCCGGGACGCCTGGCTGACTTGCTGGAAGTCGAGCGCGAACTCGCCCGCGTGCAGGGCGAACTCGATGCGATCACCTCATCGCTCGCCGTGACGCGTACGCGCGTTGCGATGTCGGACTTGAACCTCTCCTACCAATCCGAGCCCCGTTCGGTCGGCAGCGACACGTTCCGTCCATTGCGTGACGCGTTCGCGGGTTTCCTCGGCATCATCGTCGTCGGCTTCGCGGCCATCATCACGATCATCGCCGGTCTCATCCCGTTTGCGGTCATCTTCGTACCCACGATTTGGCTGCTCCTACGCTGGCGCAGACAACGCGGCGGACGTTTCTTCAACCGCAAAAAAGCGGCCGAAACGCCTCCAAATCCGCCTTCGACCTGACAACCAACGGCGCAGTTGCGATTACTTCGCAACTGCGCCGTACTATCGGCGGTACGCGGGCAATATGCTCAGCACGGTCAATTGCGCCTTCATGAATCGGCGCTACATAGGCCCTGCCGCGCGACCGGTTTGATTCCGGATTTGGGGCGCTCCCCAACGCGCTTG
>CAYZIJ010000042.1:0-23065 GCA_964478365.1 uncultured Terricaulis sp. | reverse complement strand
CACGGCGCTTTTCGTCACGTCATGCAACTCCATTGTCGGCGCGAGGCATAGCCGCAGCGGCCGCTTCACGCCATATGGAATTCCGAATGGCTCACCTGCCGGCACCCTTACAGGCGCGCTTGGAGCGCACTGCGCGCTCCTATTTCGAGGCGCCGGGCTTCAATGTCGATTTCACCGCGCCGCCCGGCGCTGCGGCGTTGATCGCGGCGGACTCGCTGACTTGGCGGGTGATGAAGAACCCGGTGGCTTTGGTCGTCGGCGGCATCGCGGCGGTGATCTTGGAGCTGGCCGAACCGCGCGTGCGCACCGGCGTCTGGGAGCACACCAGCTTCCGCCGCGATCCGGTGACACGCATGCGCCGCACCGGCTACGCGGCGATGGTGACGGTCTATGGGCCGGCCGATGCGGCGCGCGGCATGATTGCGGGCGTCGCACGCGCGCACGAACGCGTCGCCGGAGAGACGCCCGCTGGCGTCGCCTATCGCGCCAATGATGAGGCGCTGCTGAACTGGGTACATGCGACAGCTGCGTTCGGCTTCTTCGAGGCATACAATCGCTTCGTACGTCCGCTCTCGCGCGCCGACATGGATCAGCTCTTCACCGAAGGCAGCGCGGGCGCCATGCTCTACGGCGCGCACGGCGCGCCGCGCACCGCTGATCAGATGGATGCGCTCTTCGCAGAGATGGCGCCGCAGCTCGAACGCTCTAACATCATCTTCGAGTTTCTCGACATCGTGCGCCGCGCGCCGCTTCTGCCCTCGCCGCAAGCCCAACGGCTGATGATCCGCGCAGGCGTCGAACTCACGCCGTCGTGGGCGCGCGAACTTCTAGGGCTGGAGCGTCACGGTTTGCGCCCCGGCGAAGCCACGCTGCTCCGCATGCTTGGCGCTGCGGCGGATCGCTTGGTGATCGACAGCGCAGCGCCCGCGCAAGCATGCCTGCGCATGGGACTGCCTGCGGACTATCTCTATCGCTAGGTCTCGGGACGCAGACCTAGACCATCACCTGGTTACCCAACTCCACCGCGCGACCGCTCGGGATGTGAAAGAAGTCCGTCGCGTTGGTCGCATTGCGGGCGAGGAAGATGAAGAGGTGATCTTGCCAAGCCGGCATGCCGCTCTTCTCGCTCGGCACGATGGTGCGGCGCGATAAGAAGAAGCTCGTTTTCATGATGTCGAACTTCAGCCCGTGCTTGCGCGCTTCGGTCAGCGCTTTGACCACGTTCGGCGTTTCCATAAAGCCGAATGTTAGCGTGACGCGCTTCACGTCCGGCATGAAGTCTTCGACCTTGACGCGCTCGCTTTCGGGCGCGCGCGGCGCGTTCACGGTTTTCACCGTCAGAATGATGATCTGCTCGTGCAGCACCTGATTGTGCTTCAGATTGTGCATCAGCGCCGCCGGCGCCACGTCGGGATCGCCGGTGAGAAAGATCGCAGCGCCACGCACGCGGTGCGGCGAATGATGCGAGAGCGTCTCGAACAATTTCGCCAGCGGCTCGTCGCGGCGCACGGTTTCGCTAAGCAGACGCGTGCCGCGCACCCAGGTCCACATGATGATGACGAGCCCAAGCGCCAGCACCAGTGGCACGAACCCGCCTTCAACAAACTTGGTCAGATTCGATGCCATGAATACAGACTCGAGCGCCAAGAACGGCAGCATCGTCAGCGCCGCCAGCGGCGCTGGCCACTTCCATAAGCGCCACAAGATCAAGAACGCCAAACAGCTCGACATGATCATCACGCCGGTGATGGCGATGCCGTAAGCGGCCGCGAGAGCGCTCGACGAGCCGAAGCCCACCGCCAGCACCAGCACACCGACCAGAAGCAGCCAGTTCACTTGCGGCATGTAGATTTGGCCCGCTTGCGTCTCGGACGTACGGCGGATTTCCATACGCGGCAGCAAGCCAAGCTGAATCGCTTGCTGCGTCAGCGAGAACGCGCCGGTGATAACGGCTTGGCTGGCAATGACTGTGGCGACCGTTGCGAGCAGCACGAGCGGCAAGCGGAACCAGGACGGCGCCAATTCGAAGAACGGATTTTCGATCGCGCCGGGATTGGCGAGCACCAGCGCGCCTTGGCCGAAATAGTTCAGCATCAAGCACGGCAGCACCAGAAACGCCCACGCAACGCGGATCGGCTTTGCGCCGAAATGGCCCATGTCGGCGTACAGCGCTTCCGCACCCGTCACCGCGAGAAATACCGAGCCGAGCACGACGAAGCTCAAGCCCGGATGGCTCAGGACGAAGTTCACCGCGAAATACGGATTCACCGCGCTCAGGATTTCCGGATCGTCAAACAAATGCATGGCGCCGAGACCGCCCATGGTCAGGAACCAGATCAGCGTGATCGGGCCGAACACGGCGCCAACCTTAGCCGTGCCGCGACTCTGAATGACGAAGACGCCAATCAACACGCCAATAGCGATGGTGAGCACCAATGCAGGCGTAATGCGGTTCTCCAACCCGGGCACCAGCGCCAGGCCTTCGACAGCGGAGAGAACTGAAATCGCCGGCGTGATCATCGCGTCGCCGTAGAAGAGCGCCGCACCCACAACGCCAAGGCCAAACAGAAAGAGCGGCCGTCGCCCAAACGCGCGCTGCACCAGCGCCATCAGCGCAAGCGTGCCGCCCTCGCCTTTATTGTCCATGAACAGGACGAGCAGCACGTACTTGATCGAGACCAAGATCATCAGCGCCCAGAAGATGAGCGAGATGATGCCAATCACTTCGCCGCGTTCGAGGCCGTTGACGGCGACGTGCTTGATCGATTCACGAAATGCGTAGAGCGGGCTGGTGCCGATGTCGCCATAGACGACGCCGATCGATCCGATGAGAAGCGCCCAAAAACTCCCGTGCGCAGCGGCGGGGCTACGGTGAGAGTTGCCTTTAGCAGAAGCCTTTGGCTGGGGCGCGTCGGCCGGGGCCTGCGCCATACGGATATTCCCCTCCGGACGAACCTAGCCGCCCGCTATCGGGCCGCGCCTTTACGCCCATTCTTTCAGAGGAGCAATCGTGTGCGCCCAGCCGGTTTCGCTATTGTTACCGACAGCCGCAGCCGCCACCGCCGCCGCCATGACCGCCTCGGCCAAAGCCGCCCGCGCCGGCGCGGGCGCTTGCCGATGCGTAAGCAAATGCCGAGGCCGAACTGGAGCCGCCGCGAATCATGACCGTCATGCTCGAATACGAGCCGCCGCCGACATCAGCGCCAACGCCACCATAGGACCCAGCAAAAAAGGAGTTGGAAAGCGTCACTGTCTCCGGCCCTTGCTCGACCACGACTGGGGCCGGCGCCGGGACGGGCGCGGGCTGCGGACGAGGCGTGCGCGGACGGGGCGCACGAGTCGACCGTTCGATGCCATCGGCATAGGCAACGCTCGGCATCATAGCCAACGGTGCGGCGATCAAGGCGACAGCGGCGAACAACGCAAACGCGCGCATGAAACTCTCTCCAGCTTAGGCGCCGCACTGTCGCGCGCGAGCCGGGCGCTGCAAAGCGGCTTCGCCACAGGCGCGCGAACTTCGCGCGTCGGCGCGTGCGTTAACTAGAAGTCGCTGACGATGCCCTTCTTTTCCCAATCGCCGTAGCGTGTGGGCTCCGGACCGTCGCGGCCGCCGATTTCCTTGGCGCGCGCTGCTGCTTGTTCCGCCTCGCGACGCAGTGCTGCTTCCGCCAGCGCGCGCTCGGCTTCTGGCGTCAGCTTGCGCTTCGGGGCGTCTTCACCATCACTCATGTTGCTCGTGCTGAACCTCAGTTTTGGGCTTGGATATCACATGGTGTTTCGGTTGCGTAATGCCGCGACCAAGCGGCCGCGCGCGAGGCCACTCAGGGCGCCGCTCAGGGGGCCGCTCAGGGGGCCGCTCAGGGGGCCCGCTGCAACGGCGCCCAGAGTTAAACAGCAGCAAGGCGGCATTGGCGCTTTGCATGCGTTTGATTTTGTGAACATTTCCGGCTACGGCGGGGCCTGAGCCAGACTTTATGGTTGATAAAGCCTTAACCGGCGCTCTGCGAGCCTTTGCGCGGTTCGTAATGCGCCTCGTTCCCATCCTCCCGGCCGCGCTCTGCGTGGCCATCGGCATGCCTGCCGTGACCGCGCCCGCATGGGCCGACAGCCCCGTCATTCTCGACGGCGCCGACGAAGATTCACGTCGCGCCATTCTCGATCTGTTGCCCGATCGCGACGAGCCAACGACTTTGTTCGAAGCCGAACGCATTGCTGAAGAGGCGGCGGCGCGCGCGTTAGCCTGGCTGCGCTCCGAGGGATACTACGCAGCGACCGTCACGCCTGAAGCGAGCGAAGAACCACCCGCCGCGCGTCTCGTCATTGATCTTGGCCGGCGCTTCACGTTTGAAGCCCCCGAAGTGATCTTCACCGGCGAAGCGCCGGAGCCGCACGCGGATTACAGCGTCACGCGCGCGTTGAACGAAGTCGAATATGGCGCGCCGGCACGCGCGGCGCCGGTGCTGACCGCGGAAGCGAACGCGCTCGCGGCTTTGCAAAGCGCCGGCTATGCCAATGCGAGCGCGGGCGAACGGCGCGTCGTCGTTGATCACGCAACGGGACGCGTCACGGCGCGCTACGCACTCAACCCCGGCCCGATCACACGGCTCGGCACAGTCAGCGCGCAACCGAACGATCTCTTTCGCCCAAGCTTCATCGAGCGCCTGCAAAATTGGGAAACAGGCGATCGCTACTCGCCGCAAGCGCTGCAACAATTGCGGCGCGATCTGACATCCACCGGCGCTGTGTCGCTCGCCACCACCCGGCTTGAACCACCGGGCGCGGACGGTCTTAGCAATGTCGTCATCGACATCGAGCCGACGCGGCGCAACGCCTACGAACTGGGCTTAAGCTACTCCACCACCGAAGGCTTCGGCGTCGTCGGCGAGTGGACGCGCCGCAACTTCACCGGCCGCGCAGATTCGCTCAGCGTTGAAGCGACGCTTGCGGAACTGCAGCAAGGCGTGACGGCGGAATGGCTGCGCCCGCATGCAATGGGGCGCGGTCACTCGCTGACGCTTGGCGCTGAAGCCGAGCGCGAAGACATTGACGCCTACACGCGCACAGGTGCTGCGATCTACGCCACCGTCACCGCATCGGACCGCCTGCGGCTCGGCCAAAGCTACGGCCTGCGTCTCGCCGCTGACCAGTACGATGAACTACAAGGCACGGTGAGCGACGCAATCGTGCTCTCCGGCTTCTACAACATACGCAACAACTCTACCGGCTTCTCGCTCGATCCGCGCGATGGCTCGATCGTGGACTTGCGTGTCGAACCCTCCGTATCATCCGGCGACGCGACACTCGGCTTCGTGCGCTTCGTCGGCGAAGGCCGCATCTACGAATCGTTCCTCAACAATGATCGCCTGACACTCGCCGCGCGCGTGCGCACCGGTTGGCTAGAACCAGTTTCCGGCAGCGCCGACGACGTGCCGCCAGATCGGCGCTTCTATGCCGGCGGCGGCGGTTCGGTGCGTGGCTACGAATACAATTCAATCTATCCCACCGAACGCGATCTCTTGGGCCTGACACCAGGCGGACAAGGCTTGGTGGAAGGCTCGATCGAGGCGCGCTATCGCTTCGGCAATAATTGGGGCGCCGCTGTCTTCATCGATGGCGGCACGGCGTTCGATGATTGGGCCGACGCGGGCGATCTCTCGTTCGGCGCTGGTGTCGGCGTGCGTTACGATCTGGGTTTCGCACCTCTGCGCGTCGATCTCGCTGTGCCGCTCGACGAGAACGAGAGCGACGACGATTTCGCGCTCTATATCAGCCTGGGCCAAGCGTTTTGAGCGAACACGCCGCCCCTCCGCCACCGCCAAAGCGCCGCCGTCACGGACTGATCTTCAGCGCCGCGGGCGCCGCGATCCTGTTGAGCGGCGTTGCCATCGGTGTTGGCCCGGCCGCACCCCTGGTGGTTGACCATTTTGCCGATGGCGCGCGCATCTGGCGGCTTGGCACTCTTGAAGTCGAGAACGTAACCGGCAGCTGGCTCGGCAATCTGCGCGCAGGGCGCGTCACGATCGCCGATGAATACGGCGTTTGGATCGAAGCCAGCGACGTTTCGCTCGCATGGAGTCCGCAAGATATTCTTGGCGGCACGGTGCGTCTGCAAGCCGTGGACGCTGCGGGCATCATTGTTCATCGCCAGCCAACACTCGCGGCGCCGCGCCCGCCGGTCGGCGCAAGCTTCGACATCGACATTGCGGCGCTCAATGTCGAACGCATCGAGATCGCAGAACCTGTTCTTGGAGAGCGCGCGGACTTCACGCTCGATCTCGCTTTGCAGCTTGAAGACAAAGCCCTGCGAGGCCTCAATCTCACGCTCGAACGCACCGACAGCGATGCAGATCGAATCGTCGCGGTTTACGGCGTCGGCGACGACTACGCGATCAACATTGACGCCGATGGCAATCCGGGCGGTATCATCGCGCGCTTGCTCGGCGTTCCCGATGAAGACGTGCGCGTCAATGCGCGCGGCGAAGGCGACGCGCAAACCGGCGCTGCCGCATTGCGCGCGACCATCGGCGAGCAACAATTACTGACGCTGGCGTGGAATTGGACGCCGCAAGGTTGGCGCGTCACGCAGGCTAACGCGCAGCTCGATACGCTCGCCGCCACACAAACCATCGCACAGCGGATTGGCGCAAACGTATCGCTGATTGCATCCGGCACACATGCCGGCGCCTTCGAGGCACACGCGGAAACGCCGTTTCTCGCGCTCGATATCCAAGGCACGCTCGATGAAGATGGCAACCTCATCGAATCCGCACCGTTTGTCGCGACGACGCAGAACCTTTCCGACATCGCGCGTGAATCGCCGTTCGGGCTCGGCGCTGCGCGGCTTGAAGGCGAGCTGCGTCGTGCACGCGGCACAACCGCCATCCGCGCCACGCTCGATGCGCAAAGCGTTGACGCGTTTGGCCAACGCACGCGTCTGGCCGGTCCCGTCAATGCATCGCTCACCGAAGAGAGCTTCGCGCTGGACGCAGATTTACGTGCGCCCGCGCAGACCGCGCCACTCTTCGCGCAAGCGCGTCTGCGCACGGACCTCGCCTATGACCGCCGCCGCGCGCGCTTCTCACTCGATACGGCAGAGCTAACCAGCGATGCGCTCGAAGTCAGCGCCCAAGGTTGGGTCAATGGCGGCGACGGTGAATTCTCCGGCGCATGGCGCATTCGCCAACTGCAATCGTTCTGGCGCGAACTCACTGGCCAAGCCGAAGGCCGATGGCGCGCCTTCGCCGAAGACGGGCGCGACGAACGCATCTGGACAATCGCCGTTGATGGCGCCGGTCAACGCATCGCGGGACGCCCGGACATCGTCCCGCAATTGCTAGGTGCTGCGCCGCGTCTCGACGCGCGCCTCACCTACGAGAATGGCGGGCTCACCGTTTCGCACGCACGCATCGATGGCGCGCAGCTTCGCGCTGGCGCGACGGGGCGCATCGTGCGTGGAGAGGCCAATCTCAATCTCGAAGCAAGCGCGCGCGGGCCACTCTCGCTCGGCGGCGCAGAAATCGCTGGCGCGGTGGATGCGACTGGAAGACTAACCGGCCGGATCGCGCGCCCAACACTCTCCGCCAACGCGACGCTGTCTAGCTTTGCCGCTGGCGGCGTTGTCGTTGAGAATCCGAACGTCACCTTCACGCTCGCCCCGAACGGCGCCGCATACGCAGGCACTGCGAGTATCGAAGGCGCAGCTTCGGGTCAGCCGCTGACAGGCACGGCGAACGTCAGTGTTGCAGATGGCGCGCTCGGCTTAAGCGCAATCGACGCACAATGGGGCGGCCTCGCGGCGCAAGGCTCGGCCTCGTTCGGCAATAGCGGTGTGACGGCGGCGCTTGATGTGAACGGCGCCATTGACGGCATCGTGCCGGGCGCAACGGGACGGCTCGTCGGCGATCTCGCTTTGTCGCCCGACATGCTCCTGCTCGAAGCACAAATCATGGATGCGCGCGCCGGCGACCTTTTCGTCCGCGCCGCAACTCTGCGCGCTCGAGGACCGTTCAACGCCATTGCGACGACGTTCGACATGCGCGGGCGCTTGCGCCGCGCGGAGCTGGCATTCGAGGGCACGGCGCAACTCGATCTCGATGGCGCCTCCACTGCGCGCGTCGAGGGCCGCGGCACGCTCGCGGGTGCGCCGATCTTCACGCGCTCGCCGATGATCGCCTCTTGGCGGCAAGGACAGATGGAAGCGTCGCTCGACGTTGCCGTCGATGACGGCGTCGTCCAAGCGAGTTGGACCGATCGCGGCCGCGCACTAAGCGGCACAGCGCAGATCACCGACGCGCCGCTTGCGCCACTCGCCGCCATTTGGGGCGAGCGCGCCGTGGGCCGCATCGATGGGCGCATGACGCTCGCGAACAGCGGACGCGGACTTTCCGGCGAAGCCGATGTCACCTTGGATGACGCGCGCATCGCCGGTCGTCAGCGCGGCTTGCTCGACATACACATCGTTGGGCGCCTCACGCCCGATCGCATCAACGCAATCATCGACGCGACATCGACCGAAGGTTTGGTCGCGCGCTTTGAAGCCAACGCGCCGGTCGTGACCAGCAGTGCGCCAATCCGTATCGCGCTCGCGCCGGAGCGGCGCGGCGAAGCGACATGGACGGTGCGCGGGCCGGCGGAGAGTTTGTGGGCGGTGGCGCGCCTACCCGATCAATCTTTGCAAGGCCAACTCAACGGCGAAGGCGAGTTGCAGTTCGGCGCCGGTTATCTCTCCGGCGACGGCCACATCGAGATTGTCGATGGGCGCTTCGAAGACAAGCTCAGCGGCATCACTTTAGTCGATCTCGACGCGCGCGTGGCGATCGATGGGCGCGGCGTAACCATCGAGAACTTCACTGCAGCTGGGCCGCGCGGCGGACGCCTGACGGCGACCGGCGGCAGCGCCAACAATCGTGAAGGCCGCATCACCGTCAATGTCGACAGCATGCGCGTCGCTGATCGCCCAGATGCGCGCGCGATTGCGAGCGGTGAACTGACATTGGCGTGGGAAGGTCTGCAATCATCGCTCACCGGCCAGCTCAATATCGAAGAAGCCGACATCGACATCGCCTCCAATCCGGAAGCGGGCATTCCGACGCTCGACGTCATCGAGATCAACCGGCCCGGCGAAGAAGACGAACCGCTGGAAGAGGCGCCGATCGTTCAACGCAGCGGCTCAACCACGCTCGACGTCCGCGTCCGTGCGCCAGGACGTGTGTTCACGCGCGGGCGCGGCATCGATGCGGAATGGTCGCTCGATCTGCGGCTGCAGGGAGACTCACGCAATCCGCGGCTCTTCGGCGACGCTCGTTCGATCCGCGGCACGCTGGCGCTTTCGGGTCAGCCGTTCGAGATCGAAGACGCGCGTATCTCGTTCCGTGGCGATCCGCTGGACGCTCAGATTGATATGAGCGCGGTCCGCGACGCCGCCGATCTTTCCGCCCGCGTCCGCCTCACCGGCACAGCACGCGATCCCGAGGTCACCTTCTCCAGCGACCCCGCTTTGCCTGAAGACGAGATTCTACCGCAGATATTGTTCGGTCGTTCGGTCGAGGATCTTTCTGCGTTTGAAGCGGCACAGCTCGCGGCAAGCTTGGCGGCGCTTTCAGGCCGCGCCTCGCTCGATCTGGTGGACGCTGCACGCGCCGCAGCGGGCCTCGATCGCTTCAATGTACGCCAGGACGAGAATGGCGGCTTCCTCGTCGCCGGCGGCGTTTATCTGACGCGCAATGTCTATGTCGAACTGGCGCGCACCGGCCTGGGCCAGGCGCAAACGCGCGTCGAATACACCATCCGGCCGCGCCTCGTGCTGATCACCAGCTTCCTCAGCAGCGGCGATCAGCGCGTTTCACTGCGCTGGCGGCGCGAAAGCGATTGAGTGGTGGGGCAGTAGGCAGTAGGCAATGGGCAGTGGGGGCAGGCGTAAACGCTCGCGCGATCGCCCTATTGCCTACTGCCCATTGCCTGCTGCCTAAAAAATGAAATTCCTCGACCAAGCTAAGATCTACATCCGCTCCGGAAATGGCGGCGCGGGCGCGGTGTCTTTTCGCCGTGAGAAGTTCATCCCATTCGGTGGCCCGGATGGCGGCGACGGCGGCAAGGGCGGCGATGTCTGGGTCGAGTCCGTCGACGGCCTCAACACGCTGATCGACTATCGCTACCAGCAACATTATAGCGGCAAAACCGGCGGTCACGGCATGGGCCAAAACCGCCACGGCGCCGATGGCGAGACCATGGTGCTGCGCGTGCCGACCGGCACGCAAGTGCTCGACGAAGACAAAGACACCGTCATCGCCGATCTCGATAAACCCGGCATGCGCATCCTGCTCGCCAAGGGCGGCAATGGCGGCTTCGGCAACGCCTACTTCAAATCATCGGTGAACCAGGCGCCCCGTCATGCAAACCCTGGCCTTGAAGGCGAAGAGCGTACGCTGTGGCTGCGCTTGAAGCTAATCGCTGATGCTGGCTTGGTTGGTTTGCCTAACGCCGGCAAGTCGACGTTCTTGCGTTCAGTGAGTGCTGCGACGCCGAAGGTCGCCGACTATCCCTTCACGACTTTGCATCCGCATCTGGGCGTCGTCACCATCGGCCAGGGCGAGCGCTTCATCATGGCTGACCTGCCCGGCTTAATCGAAGGCGCCGCTGACGGCGCGGGCCTTGGCACGCGCTTTCTCGGCCACATCGAACGCTGCGTTACGTTGGTGCATCTGATCGACGCAACGCAAGACGGCGCAACCGAAGCCTATCGCACCGTGCGTCACGAGCTCGAAACCTATGGCGACGAGATCGCCAACAAACCAGAGATCGTAGCACTCAACAAAGTCGACGCGATGACGCCCGCCGAAGCCAACCGCAAACGCGCAGCGCTTTCGCGGGCTATCGGCAAGGACGTGCGCTTAGTCTCAGGCGTGTCCGGCGCAGGCGTGCGCGAGCTGGTGAACGAGATTGCGCTGATGCTGCGCGATCGGCGCGGCGAGGAAATGAAGGCGGCGGAGGCCGACGACGCGTCCGATTGGACGCCCTAGGCTTGGCCGTGTTCAGCCGAGCGCCGCCTGCGCACGTCGGCGCGCTTCGACGCTGTCGCGTGAATCGAAGCCAAGCAAATCGGTGACGCGCCGCATCAGCACATCTTCATGCATCTCGCGCGTCGCATCAGCCAGCACCACGCGCCACAGCGCTTCCAGCACGCTGTTGCGCTCCTCGTACGGTACGCCGGCTTTGATCAACGCCGTGAACTTGTACATGTCGTTGGAGGCCGCTTCCGCCGCCTCGCCCTGCGCACGCAACTTGGCGGCGGCCTCAACCGTTATGCCATAGCGCTCCGCCAGCACGCGATCGATCTGCGCGCGCTCGGCATCGGCATAGTCGTGGTCGGCATGCGCAGCGATCACCAAGAGCGCGGCGACCGCAATACGCTGATCCTCGGCGGGCAGGGCGCCGCCCTCCTCGGGCTTGCCGGACAAGCGGCGCAACAGGTCTTGAAGCATCCCGATGAGGTAAAGCGCGCTCACGCTCACCGCAAGAACGGCCTGTCGCAAGTTCGGTGCATGGCTAAGATGGCGCGGCTGATGACCTCCCCGCTCGCCACCGCCAAGCGCATCGTGCTGAAAATCGGCTCGGCGCTGCTCGTCGATCCCGCGACGGGCGAGCCGGCGCGCGCCTGGCTGAACGCCTTAGCCGATGATGTCGCCGCTGCGCGGGCGCGCGGCAAGCAGGTGCTGATCGTATCCAGCGGCGCGATCGCGCTGGGACGGCGTGTTTTGGGTCTCGCGCAAACAAAACGCTTGGAGGAAAAACAAGCCGCCGCCGCAGCTGGCCAAGCGCGGCTGATGGCGGCGTATGAGGCGGCCTTCGCGCGCCACGCTATTCCCGTCGCGCAAGCGCTGCTGACACCCGATGACACCGAACACCGCCGCCGCTGGCTCAATGGTCGCGCGACATTGGAAACATTGCTCAAACTCGGCGCCGTGCCGATCGTGAACGAGAACGACACCGTCGCCACCGCCGAGATCCGCTATGGCGACAATGACCGCCTCGCCGCGCGCGCAGCGCAGATGATCTCAGCCGATGCGCTGATCCTTTTCTCAGACATTGATGGACTCTACGAGACCGACCCGCGCCGCGATCCCGACGCGCGCTTCATCGCTGAAGTACGTGAGATCACGCCGGCGATTGAGGCGATGGCCGGCGATCCAGGCGCGCTCGGCTCGGGCGGCATGCGCACAAAGATCGAAGCCGCGAAGATCGCCACGCGCGCGGGCTGTGCTGTCGCCATCACCAAAGGCGGCGCGCTGCAGCAGCCACTAACCGCGCTTGAAGCGGGCGCCCGCGCGACCTGGTTTGTGCCTGCCGCCTCGCCGCGCGCCGCGTACAAATCTTGGATCGCCGGCACGCTGAAAGCGCAGGGTGCGCTGACCATCGACGATGGCGCCCTAACGGCGTTGCGCGGCGGCAAGAGCCTCCTCGTCGCCGGAATCATCGTTGTAAGCGGCGCGTTCGAAAAGGGCGACGCCGTGCGCATCCTTTCAGCGGCAGGCGCGGAAGCCGCGCGCGGGCTGACCCGCTACGATGCCGCCGATGCAGCGCGGATCAAGGGACTAAAGACCGCCGACATCGCCGCAGTACTTGGCTACGATGCCGGCGCGGTGATCGTGCATGCGGACGATTTGGTGTTGAGCTGATAGGATCGCCGCAATGCTCAACGTCCTCTCCACGCTGAAGAGCCAGATGCTGGAAGCCGGCGCGCGCGCGTGGTCCGCCGCGCGCATCCTAGCGCAGGCGCCGGGCGACAAGCGGACAGCAGCGCTTACGGCGATGGCCGCCAACCTGCGCGCCGCGCGCGAGGCGATCCTCGCCGCTAATGCAAACGACGTCGTCCGCGCCCGCGATGCGGGGCGCGGCGCCGCTTTCATCGATCGATTGATGCTCGATGCTGCGCGCATTGATGCCATGGCCGCAGGCGTCGAGACCATCGCTGCGCTGGCCGATCCGGTTGGCGCAGTGACGGCGGAATGGACCCAGCCCAATGGGCTCAACTTCCAACGCGTGCGTACGCCCATTGGCGTCATCGGCATGATTTTCGAGAGCCGCCCCAATGTCGCCGCTGACGCCGGTGCGTTGGCGCTTCGCGCTGGCAACGCCATCATCCTACGCGGCGGTAGCGATAGCGCCGAAAGCGTGGCGGCCATCGTAACATCGCTGCGCGCTGCGCTGGCGCGCGCCGGCTTACCGGAAGACGCCATTCAAGCCGCGCCCAGCGCCGACCGCGCTGCGGTGGGCATGATGCTCAACGGCCTGAACGGCATGATTGACGTGATCATCCCGCGCGGCGGCAAGTCTTTGGTTGAGCGCGTGCAACGCGAAGCGCGCGTGCCAGTATTCGCGCATCTGGAAGGCATCTGCCACACCTACATTCACGCGAACGCCGATGCTGAGAAGGCCGTCAGCATAACGCTCAACGCGAAAATGCGTCGCGTCTCGGTCTGCGGCGCGACGGAAACGCTGCTGATCGATCGCGCTATCGCAACCGCGCTGCTGCCGCGCCTTGCGCAAGCGCTTAGCGAAAGCGGCTGCGAATTGCGCGGTAACGGCGAGGCCCGCGCCATCGCGCAGATGAATCTGGCCAGCGAGGAGGATTGGCGCGCCGAATATCTCGCGCCTATCCTCGCCGTCCGCGTCGTTGATGACATCGACGCCGCCATCGCGCACATCGCTCGCTACGGCTCGCAACACACAGAGAGCATCGTTACCGAAGACGCCGCCGCAGCTGAAACATTCCTGCGCCGCGTCGACAGCGCCATCGTGTTGCACAACGCCTCAACCCAATTCGCTGACGGCGGTGAATTCGGCTTCGGCGGCGAGATCGGCATCGCCACCGGCCGCCTGCACGCGCGCGGACCGGTCGGCGCAGAGCAACTCACCACGTTCAAATACATCGTGCGCGGCGACGGGCAGGTGCGCTCATGAGACTAGGCCTGCCTCTCGCCTATTCGGGCATGAAGATCGGCCTCTTTGGTGGCAGCTTCGATCCCGCGCACGAGGGCCACGCGCACGTTGCAGAAACGGCGCTGAAGCGGCTTGGGCTCGATAAAGTCTGGTGGCTGGTCTCGCCGCAAAATCCATTGAAGGCGCAGTCGAGCCCGATCGAGGAGCGCGTCGCGTCGGCTCGCACGCAGGCGCACAGCCCGCAGATGGAAGTGACCGATCTCGAGCGCCGCCTTGGCTGCCGGTACACATACGAGACGCTGCGCGCACTGAAAGGGCTCTATCCCGGCGTTGAGTTTTTTCTCGTTATGGGCGCGGACAATCTCGCCAGCTTCCGCCGCTGGCGAAACTGGCGCGAAGTCGCCAACGCTGTACCTGTCGTGATCGTGTCACGCCCAGGCTCCGGCCCGCGTGATCGGCTATCCGCGCCAAAACACTGGATTTTCCTGAACGCCCGGCATCACCGCCAGTCTTCCACCGCAATCCGTACTGCTCGGCGGCGGCCGGTGGCGAAACCGAAGCGGAAGTGATAGCGTTGCTCGGATCGGACCCCCGGTTTTGGGGGTCGCATTAGGACCCGTAACACCCTGTCGCCTGATACCAAGCGCACGCCGGCTGCCTCAAAAGCCGTCCCAGCCCCGCGCGAAGCTGCTGAACGGCCGCCGCGCGGCATTGATGTCGAAGCGGCGACGCGCGTGGTTCTATCCTCGCTCGAAGACGACAAGGCCGAAGACATCGTCTCCATCGACATTCGCGGCAAATCCTCTTTCGCGGACATGTTGATCGTGGCGTCGGGCCGTTCGGCTCGCCACGTCGGCGCGCTGGCTGATCACATCATGCGCAAGCTCAAAGAAGCCGGCGTTGGCCAGGTCAACGTCGAGGGCATGCCGCACGCCGATTGGGTGCTGGTCGATGCCGGCGACGTCGTCGTTCACCTTTTCCGTCCGGAAGTGCGCTCCTTCTACAATATCGAGAAGATCTGGACCGGCGGCGCTGATTCCGCCGCGAGCTAAGCTTGCGTATCCTCATCGCCGCCGTCGGACGCTTGCGCGATGCGCCAGAAGCGGCGCTAACGGCTGACTACATCCAGCGCGCGGCTCTGTCCGGCCGGCAGATCGGGTTCAAAGCGGTCGAGCTCATCGAAGTCGAAAGCAAGCCGCCAAGCGATATGCGCACTGAAGGCGCATCGCTCTTCCGCGCAACGCCGGATGACTCACGCCGCATCCTTCTTGATGAACGCGGCGCCGAGTGGACCTCGCGCCAGCTCGCCGAAAAGCTCGCACGCTGGCGCGACGACGGCCAAGCCTGCACGACATTTTGGATCGGCGGCGCTGACGGAACGTCACAGAGCATTAAGGATAACGCTGACGAAAAGCTCGCTTTTGGCCGACAAACTTGGCCTCACAAGCTCGTTCGCGTGATGTTGGCCGAGCAAGTTTACCGGGCTCTGACTATTTTGTGCGGTACTCCCTATCACCGGGACTGAAGATCTCGGGTGATGGTGGTGTGTTATGGCCCGAGGCGCAGACAGCGCCCGCGCCCCGGTTACGCGCGCTTTATGGGCAAGCGCGCTCGGGGCGCTTGCAATGCTTCTCACGGGCGCCGCTGACGCCCAAACGAGAACGCGTACCCTCACTCAAGTCGAACGTGACCGCCGCGCAGAGCAACAGCGCGTCGAACGTCTGCGCGCTCAAGCTGGCGACGTACGCCGCGAAGTTGGCGCGCTGGATGCGCGGCTGACTGAGGCCGGCCGCCGTCGTAGCGAAGCCGAAGCGCAGGCGCTCGCCGCAGAACAGCGTCTCACCACTTTGCGCGCGCAACTCTCTGAAGACGATCTCCGCCGCGCCCGCTCGCGCGATGCGTTGGAGCGGGCGCTGATTAACGCCGCACTCGCCCAACGCCGCGTCGAACCAAGCGCCGCCCGCACCAACATCCTGGCCCGCGCGCTTGCCCCAGCCGTATCCGGCCAAGAGCTGGGCGCGCGCCAGCGCATCGCCGACGCCCGCTTGCTCGAAGGCGCGATCGCCGAGGAACAACAGCTGCTGGCCGACGCCCAGCTCGCCATCGATTCTGAGCGGGCCGACATCGTCACCCTGCTGGCGCGCCGCCGCTCGGCCCAAGCTCAATACGCCAATGACGCCCGCGCCGCGGAACAGCGGGTCCGCGCGCTTGCCTCGGAAGCGCGGAACCTTCGTGACCTGGCCGCCCGCGTCTCCGCCTCGGCCCCTGCCGCCCGCGCCGCACCCGGCGGCGGCGGAAGCGGCGCAATTCCAGCCGCTTGGCTCGCCCCAGCCGAAGGCCGCATCACCAGCGCCTACGGCGCTACCGCAGCCGGCGCGCCAGCCGCCCAAGGCGTCCGCCTGACCACGCGCGCCAGCGCCCAAGTTGTGTCGCCGGCCGCCGGCGAGGTTGCCTATGCCGGAAGCTTTAGAAGCTACGGCCAAGTCTTGATCCTGAACCTGGACGGTGGTTACGCTGTAGTGCTCACCGGGCTGCAAACCATCAATGCTCGGGTGGGTGATCGCGTGCGCGCCGGGCAGCCTCTGGGCGAAATGTCAGCTACGGCCACTCCGGCGCCGGAATTGTATGTAGAAGTGCGACGAAACGGTCAGCCGGTCGATCCGGGACGTTGGCTCAGCGCAAGAGGGCTTGCGGCGAACCAGGGTGTACGGGCTGGTTAATAAGACGGGGCGATAATCTTCGCTCCTTGGGGAGTGAAGCATGCGGTTAGCTTGGATTGCGGCGCCCGTTGCCGGTGCAGCAGCTCTGTTGGGCGCTCTCGCTTGGTCCGCTCCCGAAGATGATCGCGGCGATGTCTACCGTCAGCTAGAGCTGTTCGCTGATGTGCTCGCCCGCGTCGAACAGGATTACGTTGTTGAGGTCGATGAAGAGGCGGCGATGGAAGCGGCGCTGCAAGGCATGCTCGCCTCGCTCGATCCGCACTCATCCTATCTCTCGCCCGAAGATTTCCGCGACATGCGCAGCCAAGCGCGTGGCGAATACCAAGGCCTCGGCATCGAAGTGACGATGGAAGAAGGCGTCGTGCGCGTCGTCTCGCCGATCGACGATACGCCAGCCGCCCGCGCCGGCATCCAAGCCGGCGACTACATCACCGCCGTCAACGGCACGAGCATTGTCGGCGGCACGCTGAACGACGCTGTGCAACTGATGCGCGGCGAAGTCGGCACCGAAGTCACCGTGACCATTGCGCGCCAAGGCCAAGATCCGTTCGACGTCTTGATCGCCCGTCAAACCATCACGACGCGCGCCGTCACCGCCCGCGTTGAAGGCGGCGACATCGGCGTTCTCCGCATTTCCACGTTTAACGAGCGCACCGGCACGATGCTGCAGGACGGCATCCGCCAAGTGCGCCGCGAAGCCGGCGCCAATCTGCGCGGCATCGTCATCGATCTGCGCAACAATCCAGGCGGCCTGCTCGATCAAGCTATCGAAGTGTCGGACGCATTCCTCGACGGCGGCGAAGTCGTCTCCACCCGTGGCCGCCGCCCGGAAGACGTGCAGCGCTACAATGCTCGCCGCGGCGACGACATGGCCGGTGTGCCGATCGTCGTGCTGATCAACGGCGCCAGCGCCTCAGCATCGGAAATCGTCGCCGGCGCACTGCAGGACCGTGGCCGCGCGCTCATCGTCGGCACCGACTCGTTCGGCAAAGGCTCGGTGCAGACGCTGATCCCGCTGCAAGGTGGCCGCGACGGCGCATTGCGCCTCACCACGGCGCGCTATTACACGCCCGCTGGACGCTCGATCCAAGGCGCCGGAATCACGCCGGACATGGAAGTCGCCGCACGCCGCGTCGATCCCGCGCAATTGCCGCGCGGCATTTCGGAAGCGGATCTTCCGAACGCGCTCAACAATGACTCGGGTGCGCAACGTCGCGCGGCACACGTGCCGGACGATCAACCGCCGGAAAATTGGGACATGGACGAGGACTATCAGCTCTCGCGTGCGCTCGATTTCTTGCGCCGCGGCGAGGTTGCCGAGCGTCTGCGCTCACGCGCTGGCTAACGCGCGTTAACGCCTGATAAACCAAGGTTAAGCGCACTATCCGCGTAGTGACGTGGAGAGCGAATTGCGTGATCTTCCACGCACATGATTCGCCCCAATAAAACCGCGCAGCGGACGCCGCCGCGCTTCGCCGCCGCGGCGAATGCGGGCAAGCCGAAGCGCCGCCTGCCGCAGATCAATCACAAGTTCGCAGCGCTCGGCGCCGCGCTCGTGTTTGGCGTCGTAGCACTCGGCGCAATCCAAGTGTTTGGCGATCCAAGTGCTGCCGGTCCGCGCGGCGTCCTATCGCTGGCGCCTGACGACGCTGACGCATCAGCGCCCACCGTCTCGTTCTCCGATGTTGCTGAAGAAGCTGTCGACATGCAGCACTTCGGTTTGGAAGATTTGCCGTACGCCGGTGAGGTCGGTGAGATTGGCGCCGATGGCCAATTGCGCGTCTCCGTTGTCGAAGCGCCGTCGACCTCGGGTGGCGGCACGCGCCGTCCCGCTTCGCCCTTGCCGCGCGCGCCGATAGCGGGGCTAACGGAAGCGGGCCCGAACGGCCTACTCCCAATCGTCGCCGGCAATCGCAGCTCATCGCAAGCATATGCGCGTCCGTTCACGGCGCAGCAGGGGCGCCCGATGCTCTCCGTCGTCGTCGGCGGCCTTGGCTTCAACGCACGCGCCACGACACAGGCGATCGATGAACTGCCCGCAGAAGTGACGCTCTCATTCGTGCCGTACGCCGACAATCTGCAGACCTGGATCGATCGCGCGCGCGCCGCCGGACACGAAGTGCTGCTTGAGCTGCCGATGGAGCCGTTCGATCCCGACGCGGACGACACAGGCCCGCAAACGTTGCTCGCCTCCGCCTCCGCGCAGCAGAACGTCACGCGGCTTGAGTTCCTGCTGAGCCGCGCCACCGGCTATTTCGGCGTCACCAATTATCAAGGCGCGCGTTTTGCGACGTCAGCGCAAGCATCGGCGCCAGTTGTCCAACAACTGCGCCGCCGCGGCCTCTCTTTCATCTCCACTGGCATCGGCCAGCGCACAGCGCTCAATGTCGAAGCACAACGCGCCGGCATGCCGACAGCAGCCGCAGACCGCATCATCGACGTGCGCCGCGAGGCCGACGCCATAGACGATCAATTGCTGAACCTCGAAGCGCTCGCTCTGCAAAACCAAAGCGCAATCGGCGCCGGTTTCGCGTATCCTGTGACGATTGAGCAGATCGGTCGCTGGGCTGCGGACGTCGAGTCACGCGGTTATCAACTCGCTCCAGCGTCGGCCGTGCTCGCAGCACGCGCCGCGCGCCGATGACAGACCAGATAGATCCAAAACGCTACCGCCCGAATGTAGGCCTCGCGCTGTTCCACAAGAACGGCTTGGTGTTTATCGCCAAGCGCATCGCCACGGACGGCCCCTATCAATGGCAAATGCCGCAAGGCGGCGTCGATCGCGGCGAGGCGCCTGCAGAAGCGGCGCTACGCGAACTTGAAGAGGAGATTGGCGTAAGGGCAGAGCACGTTGATCTGCTCGAAGAAACGCCAGATTGGCTGCATTACGATTTCCCCATCGACGTGCGCACAAAAATGAAGCCGCGCGGTCGATATCTTGGGCAACGCCAAAAGTGGTACGCATTTCGCTTCAAGGGACGTGACGCAGATATTAGACTCGATCTGCACACGCCGGAGTTTGTAGATTGGCGATGGGCGCCGCTACAATCCGCGCCTGGATTAGTCATTCCGTTCAAGCGGCCCGTTTACGAAGAAGTGGCGCAGCGGTTCAAAAAGTACAGCGTGGGGGCTGCACCATGAACGTTTGCTCGATGAGCGCCGCAGAGGCGTGCTTGCTGTGAGCGGAAAGATCGTAACGCCAGTCGTGTTTGTGCACGGCGCGTTTTGCGGCGGCTGGGCATTCGACGCCTTCCGCGAACCGTTTGAAGCCGCGGGCTTCGAAACCCACGCGCCAAACTTGCCGCATCACGAGCGCGGCGCCGATCTCGAACGTCTAGCACAAACCGGCCTCAAAGATTACGCGCACGCGATCTCGCTCTATGTACGCAACCTGCGCGCGCCGCCGGTGCTTGTCGGCCATTCGCTTGGCGGCTTGGTTTCGCAGCTCGCCGCGGTTCACACACCGCTTGCAGGCCTCGTTCTGCTTGCGCCAAGCGCGCCGTGGGGGGTGCCGCCAACAACGCTCGACGAGCACTCACATCATCTCGGCCTTTCGCTGCTCGGTGATTATTGGCGCCGCGCCGTGCCGCCGGATTATCGCGTCGCACGCACAACGACGCTCGATCGACTGGCGCGTGACGATGCGCGCCGCACCTTCGCGCACTTCGTGCCGGAGAGCGGCCGCGCTATTCGCGAAGCGGTGCAATGGTGGCTCGATCATTCAATGGCGAGCCAAGCGCCAGTCTATCGCATCAACGCGCCGGTGCTGGGTTTGTCCGGCGGCAAGGATCGCGTGAACCCGTCATCGACGGTGCGGCGCGTCATCGCGCGCTTCCCGGGCGAGCAGGCGCACTTCCACGAGTTTGCGCAGATGAGCCATTGGCTGATCGGTGAGCCGGAAGCGAATGACGTCGCGCAACTCACGCTGCGCTGGTTCGAAGCGCGCGATATTTTGCCGAAGCCAACGAAAGCAAAGCGCAAGCAACTCTCGCTGTTCGGCTGGCGCGAAGCGCCGGCTTAAAGCACTGCGCGCGTCGGCTCTGCTGGCGCGCTGCCGCGGATCGTGACCAGTACAATCTCTGGCGGATTGAGAAAGCGCACAGGCACAATACTCGTGCCGATGCCCGCCGTTACATACATGCGCCTGCCGTTCTCTTCGATCAGCCCGCAGCCATAATTGCGATTGCGCAGCGGCAGAATGGGCCGCCCGATGAACGGGATCGTCACCTGCCCGCAATGGCCGTGACCAGCGAGCATGAGCGCGGGCCCACGCGGCATGTCCGCGAACGGATCGGGCGAGTGGCTCAGCACTAAACTGTCCAAGCCAGTTGGTGCGCCGTCGAACGCAGCGGCGAAATCCGGATCGCCTGTCGGCTCATCAGCGATGCCCGCAATCACAATCTGATCACCGCCGCGCCGCTCCAACACAACATGCCGATTCCACAACGTCGCGACGCCTGCTTCTTCAAGCGCGCGCGTGATCGTCTCGCGGCCATACCAGACGTCATGATTGCCGAGCACGCCGATGACGCCAAGCGGCGCATCGAGCGCGGCGAAAGACGCAATGCCATAGGTAATCTCGCCTTGCTCACGGCCGGAGCGCTGCGCCTCCGGCTCGTGGCTGCCGGCATAATCGCCCAGCAACAAGACAAGATCGGGAGCGAGTCCGTTGATACGGCTGACGATGCGCTCGACACGCTCAGCGTTGACGTGCGGGCTACCGACATGAACGTCGCTCAACAGCGCGATCGTAATCGGTGCGCCGCGCCAATCATCACTGACGATTTCAACCTGGCGCACCACCAACATGTTCGGCTCGACGAACCACGCATAGATGTTCAGCCAATACGCAGTCTCGAACAGGCCGATCGCGACCGCCGCAATCCAACGTCCGCGCGTGCTCATGCCGCTCCAGCGTTTCGTCAAACGAAAGCAGAGCCAAATGACCAGCGCGAGGCCAAGAACCGCGCCAAGGATGGCGGGCCAGAGGTGCCAATGGGGAAACATCGAAGAGGATTGTGGGAAGCACAGCGCTCAAACGCAATGCGGGCCGCGCTATCCCAGCACGGCCCGCATCAATTCCCCGCACAAACTTAAGCGCTTAGGCCACCAAAGCGGCCTTCATTGCATCGAGGCGCGATAGCGCGCGCTGCGCTGCCTCCCGCTTGTCGTCGCTATTGGCGTCACGCAGATCTTCTTGCGCGTCTTTGAGTTGTTGCTCGAGCGCTGCCGCATCGATGTCGGTAACGTCGATCGCTTCTTCGGCCAACACAGTGAGACCATCCGGCGTCACGTCAGCAAAGCCGCCATTGACGAAGATGCGGCGCTCAGCGCCTTCGTTGATGACGCGCAGCGCCCCCGGCTTGATGACGCTCATCACCGGCGCATGGTTCGGCAGCACGCCGAACTCGCCTTCCGAGCCCGGGACGACGACGTGATCAACTTCGCCGTTGAACAATTCGCGCTCAGGCGAGACCAGCGCGAAATGCAGCTTATCGGCCATACTCAGAACCAACCCTTCTTCTTTTTCTCAGGTTGCGGCGCCGGTGCAGGCGGCGTCTGCGGCGCACGCTGCGCCGCTTCCCGCAGGCCCGCCTGCGATTGTTGTGCCTTCACCTGGGCGGCCGCACGCGCCATGGCGACGGCCTTGGCAGCCGTTGCGTCACTGACTTCGCGAGCGGCCTTGATGCGCGCCGCTTCTTCAGACGTGATGTCCTTTGGGATCGGACCCAGCTTGTTAGCAAAGAATTCCATCACACCCTCCGCTTGCGGGAGAAGCCGCTCTAAGCGGCTTCGGCCGCCAGACGTTGCGCCTTCGCGATCGCATCTTCAATGGTGCCGACCATGTAGAAGGCCGGTTCCGGGAGGTGATCGTAGTCACCGTTCACGAGACCCTTGAAGCCGCGGATCGTGTCCTTGAGATCGCAAAGAACGCCGGGCGAGCCTGTGAACGCTTCTGCAACGTGGAACGGCTGCGAGAGGAAGCGCTCGATCTTGCGCGCGCGTGCGACGACGAGTTTGTCGTCTTCTGACAATTCGTCCATGCCGAGAATGGCGATGATGTCTTGCAGCGACTTGTACTTCTGCAGCGTCTCCTGGACCTGACGCGCGACTTGGTAGTGCTCTTCACCGACGACATTCGGATCGAGAATACGCGAGCTGGAGTCGAGCGGGTCAACGGCCGGGTAGATGCCCTTCGCGGCGATGTCGCGCGAGAGAACCGTGGTGGCGTCCAAGTGGGCGAACGATGCGGCCGGCGCAGGGTCGGTCAAATCGTCGGCCGGAACGTAGATGGCTTGCACCGACGTAATCGAGCCTTTGGTCGTCGAAGTGATGCGCTCTTGCATGGCGCCCATCTCGGTCGCCAGCGTCGGCTGATAGCCGACCGCCGAAGGAATACGGCCGAG
>CAYZIJ010000041.1:0-24140 GCA_964478365.1 uncultured Terricaulis sp. | reverse complement strand
GCTCGATCTCGATATGGCGAAGGTCAACGTCAATGGCGGCGCCATCGCCATGGGCCACCCCATCGGCGCCACTGGTGCTATGATCCTCGGCACCGTGGTCGATGAACTTGAGCGTGCCGACAAAGAACGTGCGCTGATCACGCTTTGCATCGGCGCCGGCATGGGCACCGCGATGGTGATCGAGCGAGCGAACTAATGACAACCACCGATCCCCGGGGCGGCGCGTAGCGGCGAGCCCGGGGCCCATAAACGCAAGTAGTCGAGTTTATGGGCCCCGGACTTGGCCTCCGGCCAATCCGGGGATGGGTGAGGAAAGAGAATAGGGAAGGTAGAAGGTAGGTCCGATGGAAAACTTCAAGATCGACGTCGACAGCGACGGCATTGCGCTCATTACCTTCGACGTGCCGGGCCGCTCCATGAACACGATCACCGGCTCGGTGATGCGTGATCTCATCACCTTGGTCGAGACGATCAAGTCCGACGCCAAGATCAACGGCGCGGTGATCACGTCGGGCAAAGCGACGGGCTTTTGCGCCGGCGCCGATCTGGGCGAACTCAATCAACGCGGTTCGGCCAAGCAAGAAGAGCCGAAGAGCGAAGACGAGCGCCTGAAGAAGCAATTCGATCAGAGCTTCACGCTCAACCGTTCGCTGCGCGCGATCGAAACCTGCGGCAAGCCAGTGGCTGTCGCACTTGAAGGCTTGGCGCTCGGCGGTGGCTTGGAAATCGCGCTGGCGTGTCACTACCGCGTCGCCGCTGACAATCCGAAGACGAAGTTCGGCCTGCCGGAATCGAAAGTCGGTCTGTTGCCGGGCGCTGGCGGCACGCAACGTCTGCCGCGCCTGATCGGCGTGCAGAACGCCGCGATGATGATCCTGCAAGGCGCCGATAAGTCGCCGCAGGAAGCCAAGGGCTTGGGCTTCATCAATGAAGTCGTGCCGGCCGGCGGCACTGTCGACGCTGCGAAAGCGTGGGTGAAGTCGACGCTGCCTTGGGACTACGCGAAAGGCCCGAACCCGAAGGCGATCGCGCCGTGGGATGTGAAGGGTTACAAAGTGAAGGACGGTCCGTTCACGCCGGCTGGCGCGATGGCGGCTGTCGGCGGCAACGCCATGGTCTCCAAGCAGACCAACCTGAACTATCCTGCTCAGCGCAACATTCTGTCGTGCATCTATGAAGGCATGCAGGTGCCGATCGATGCGGCTCTGCGTATCGAGAGCCGCTACTTCATCAAGACGGCCGCAACGCCGCAAGCAAAGGGCATGATCCGGACTCTGTTCGTGAACATGCAAGCGCTCGGCAAAGGTGGAAACCGCCCCGAAGGCTTCCCGACCTACGAGATCAAGAAGGTCGCAGTGCTCGGCGCCGGCTTGATGGGCGCGGGTATTGCTTACGTGCAAGCGAAGGCCGGCATCGAAACTGTGCTGCTCGATGTCAGCCAAGAGAGCGCCGACAAGGGCAAGGCTTACTCGAAGCGCATCGTCGATAAGGACATCTCGCGCGGCAAGATCACCAAGGAAAAGGGCGATGCGCTGCTCGCGTTGATCACGCCCTCGACCGATTACTCGCTGATCAAAGGTTCGGACCTTGTCATCGAAGCGGTGTTCGAGAGCCCAGCGCTGAAGGCTGAAGTCACCAAGAAGGCCGAGGCCTTCCTCGGCGACACGGCCGTCTTCGGCACAAACACCTCGACGCTGCCGATCACAGGTCTCGCCGAAGCATCGGCGCGTCCGAAAAACTTCATCGGCGTCCACTTCTTCTCGCCGGTCGAGCGCATGGGCCTCGTTGAGCTGATCCTGGGCAAAGAGACGACCGCCGAAACGCAAGCCAAGGCGATCGATTACGTTATCAAGATCCGCAAGACGCCGATCACCGTGAACGACTTCCGCGGCTTCTACACCTCGCGCTGCTTCGGCACCTATCCGGCCGAAGGCGTCGAGATGCTGATGGAAGGCATTGCGCCGGCGATCATCGAGAACGTCGGCCGCCAGTGCGGCATGCCGATGGGCCCGCTCGAAGTGTCCGACTCTGTCGGCCTCGATACGGCGCTGAAGATCGGCAAGACCAACGCCGAACTGACGCAGCAGGACTACAAGAAGGACCCGCGCGCGAACTTGCTGTCATGGATCGTCGAAGACAAAGGCCGCGTCGGCCGTAAGGGCGGCAAGGGCTATTACGAGTATGGCGATGACGGAAAGCCGTCGCGCATCTGGCCAGGCCTCTCCGAACGTATTGAAGTGAAGGTGAAGGAATGCCCGCCTGAACTTAAGACGGAGCTGACCAAGCGCTTCCTCTTCCGTCAGTGCATCGAAGTCGCGCGTTGCTTCGAAGAAGGCGTCATCACCGATCCGCGTGACGCGGACGTCGGATCAATCCTCGCTTGGGGCTTTGCGCCCTATAGCGGCGGCTGCATCAGCTACATCGATCTGTTCTGGGGCACGAAGGGCTTTGTCGAAGAAGCCGATCGTCTCGCCGACACGTACGGCGAGCGCTTCCGCCCGAACAAACTCCTGCGCGACATGGCCGCGAAAGGCGAGAGCTTTTACGAGCGGTTTGGCGCGAAGGAAAAGGCGGCCGCTTAAGCGCCACCTAAATGAATGCCGTCATTCCGGGGCCCAGCGAAGCTGAGCGCCCGGAACCCAGGGGCAAGCGGCAGTGCGTTTGCCCCTGGGTTCCGGATCGCGCTCCGCGCGTCCGGAATGACGGAAAAGGGTTTAACACATGACAGCTTTATCTTCCCCGCTCTCTCTCCGCTCCGGCGCGACGCTCAAGAACCGCTTCGTGCTCGCAGCGCTCACCAACACGCAGTCACACGCCGATGGCGTGCTAAGCGATGAAGAATATCGCTGGCTCACCATGCGCGCCGAAGGCGGCTTTGGGCTGACGATGACGTGTGCGGCTTCGGTGCAAGAAGAAGGCGTCGGTTTTCCCGGCCAGCTTGGCTTTCATGACGAGCGCCACCTGCCGGGTCTGACGCGCCTCGCGGACGGCATCAAAGCGCACGGCAGTCTCGCGATCGCGCAACTGCATCATGGCGGCTTGCGCGCCATGACCAATCCGAAGGGCCCTTCGGATGACGCGAAGCTCAAAGCGCAAGCGATGACGCTGGATGAAATCAAACACTCGCGCGATTGCTTCATCGGCGCCGCTCAACGCGCTGAGCACGCTGGCTTCGAGGGCGTCGAGCTTCACGGTGCGCACGGCTATTTGATCTGCGCGTTTTTGAGCCCAGAGCTCAATCGTCGCGACGATGAATATGGCGGCGATGCCGAGAAGCGCGCGCGGCTTTTGTTTGAAGTTGTCGATGGCATACGCGCCGCAACGAAGTCGGGCTTTACGCTCGGTGTGCGGCTCTCGCCGGAACGCTGGGGCTTGGTGTTGCCGGAAATTCGCAACGTGGCGCAAAAGCTGATGAGCGATGCGAAGATCGATTTCATCGACATGTCGTTGTGGGACGTGACCAAAGAGCCGGAGATGGAGGCCTTCAAAGGCCGCACGCTTGGCTCGTACTTCGCTGAGCTTGATCGTGGCGGTGTTCGCTTGGGCGCTGCGGGCAAGATCATGAGCGCTGCCGATGCGCAGGCGGTGATCGATGCGGGCTATGACTTTCCGATCATCGGTCGCGGCGCTGTGCTGCACCACGATTTCGCCAAGCGTGCTGGCGGTGATCAAGCTTTCGCCGCCATCGCGACACCGGTGAGTGAGGCCTATCTCGAAGCCGAAGGCCTGAGCCCGAAATTTGTGAAGTACATGCGCAACTGGCCGGGTTTCGTCGAAGACGCTGCTTAAGCGGCGAGGGTCACAATGTCCGGACAACCGACGCAACGCGAATACTGGAACAGTAAAGTCGGCGAAGAATGGACGCGCCAGGCTGAGCGCACCGATGCGATGTTTGCGGGTCTGACGGACGCGACGTTCGACGCGCTCGCTTTGCAGGCGGGTGAACGCGTTCTCGATATTGGCTGCGGCGCGGGCGAAACGACATTGCGCGCTGCGCGGCACGTCGGTGTGGGTGGCCATACTGTCGGAGTCGATCTCTCACAGCAATTGCTCGGCCTCGCGCGCCGCCGCGCGGAGGCCAGTGGTCTGGATGCGGTTTTCATCGAAGCGGACGCCGGGGCGGGGCCAATTGGCGACGCACCGTTCGATGCGGCGTTCTCGCGTTTCGGCGTGATGTTCTTCGAAGAACCTGCGCAGGCATTCGCTCAGATTCGAGCGGGTGTGCGGTCCGGTGGTCGTCTCGCGTTCGTGTGTTGGCGCACGGCGAAGGAGAATGCCTGGGCATCGGCGCCGATCGCGGCGCTCGCGCCGATGTTCTCAGCGCCGATGCAGCCGAGTGATCCCAACTTGCCTGGACCGTTCGCGTTCGCGGACGCCGGCAAGATCAAGAGCATTCTCGAAAGCTCAGGCTGGCGCGACATTGCGATTACGCCGTGGGATGGAGCGTTCGTGCTTGGCCGCGACGCTGAGGATGCGGCGTCCTTCGTATTGCGCATTGGTCCGAGCGCGCGCGCCATCGCGGAGCACGGGCTCGACGCTGCAGCGGCGGAGCGTTTGATTGTCGCGCAGCTTCAGCAAGTTGCGCGGCCGGAAGGCGTCATGCTTGATGGCGCATGCTGGATTGTGCGCGCCGTCGCTTAGCGCCCAACAGGCTACCGCATCATGATGAAAGTATTCGACGCGTCTAGAATGGCATGCAATTCCGACCGTGTTGAATGTGGGGATGAGAATGATCAGAGCTTTTCTGTTTGCGGCGTCATTGATGCTTGCCGCTTGCGCGACGGCGCCGCAGGGAACGCAGTTGAGCGCCGGCGATTCTGTGCTCGCGCATTGGGAACAGGATCGGACTTATCTCTGGCCCGCGACGATCACGGCGCGCGAAGGCGACGTCTTGACGCTGCAATACGATGATGGCGATGTCGGCACACAAAGCATTGGCGATGTGCGGGCATTCGATTGGGCGCCAGGTACGCGCTTGGAGTGCCGCTGGAGCGATGATGTCTGGTATCCGGCGACGATCGCGCAAATCGGCGCGCGCCGCGCTGACTTTCGCGTGCTCTACGATGATGGCGACAAGGAAGCGACCAATACGAGCCGTTGCCGCAGCAGCTTAGAGTAAGCTGCGCGCGCATTCGACGACAGTGTCTTCCTCGCGGCGCGTTTTCCAACCGAGAACGCGGTCGGCCTTCGCGGCGGAGTACACGATGCGCCGTCCGAGCAGCTTCGCCATGACTTTGAGCTGCGGGTTGGTGAGTCCGCCGAGGCGGATGAGGAAATCAGGCAGGCGTTTCGTTGGAATCTTCGCGCCATCTGCGCCGAGGTTCGCGCGCATCGCTTCTGCGATCTCGCTGATCCAGAGAAAGCGGCCCGACGCGACGAAGCGCTCGCCGTTCGCTTCCAGCGCCAACATAGCGCGCAGGTGTAAGTCAGCCGTGTCGCGAACATCGACGACGCAGACGCCAAAGTTGGGGATGCCTGGGATCGTGCCGCGCAGAAGCCGTTCGATGATGACGACGGAGCTGCGGCTTTCCTTGTTAAGCACGGGGCCGAATATCCCGGCAGGGAGCACGGTCGTGAGTTGGGTTGTGCGGCCCTCGGCGCGCATAAAGTCCCACGCCGCCTTTTCGGCGAGCGTTTTTGAGAGCCGGTACCAATCGTCGGACTGCTGCTTAGGGTCGCTCCAAACGGTTTCGTCGCTTGGCTTGCCGCTTGAGACATCGCGCGGCGCGCAGGCTGCACATGACGATGTCATCACGACACGTTTCACGTTCGCCTTCACTGCCGCGCGCAGAACGCGGATTGTGCCGTCGACGGCGGGCCGGACGTAATCGTCCGCGCGCTTTACGCCTTCCGGCGAAATTGGGGAGGCAACGTGGAGTACATAGTCGGCGCCAGCCATCGCCGCGTCCCAGCCGTCGTCACGGCTAAGATCGGCGGCGGCGAAGGTGAGGGCGTCAGTGTTGACGCCGACGCTTCGGATCGCCGCGCGGACGCTATCGGCTTTCGCGAGATTGCGGATTGTCGTGCGGACGGCATAGCCGCGCTTCAGCGCATCTACGATGCACCAGCCACCAAGATAGCCGGTGCCGCCCGTGATCAGAACCGTTTCAGCCATGCTGGCTCCTTAGAGCAAAGATAAACTATCCAAGTGTAAAACCTGCCGCGCTGGGCGCTCGGCCATGACGGCGAACATTTCATCGCCGCGCTCGGTGCGGCCGACGTTCATTGACGCGATGATGGCCATCAGGAAGCCGGAGAAGGCGTAGAGCTTGTATTCGCGCCAGATCGCATCGGCGTCTGGCGTAGCGCCGAGCGCGCGGAGTTCGTCAGCGTAGAAGCGGACGAGGCGTTCTTCTTCGCATGCCCGTTCATCGGCGTCCGCGATGCTTGTGCCGATGAGATAGGCGACGTCTGCTGCGCCGGCGCCAATGCCGAGTGTTTGCCAGTCGATGACGTGCGCCTGTGCGCCGTCGGGTGAGTAAAGTATGTTATCGATGCGGAAGTCGCGGTGTTGGATCGTGGTGACCGCAGGCTTCAGATCAAAGTAGGCGTCAGCGCGGGCGACGAATGCGTCGCCCATCTCAAGAATTTCAGGCGCAAGCCGCGTCGCATAGCGTTCGCGGAACTGCGTGTAGAGCGGCGCTAACATTTGGCGGATCATCGAGGTGGCGCCTGATGTCGTTTGCAGCCAGGCGATGTTGTGAAGCGCGGGCTTGCCCCAATAGGGCGCGTGCAGGCGCGCGGCTTGCCGCAGAGCGGCTTTGATCTGCGCGATGCTTGCGCCTGCGAGCTGGTCACCCTGCGTTGACGGGCTGAGATCCTGGAGCAGCAGCGCGAACGCGGTGTGATCGGCATTGCTCTCGAGGTGCAGGCAGGCGGGGCAGGCGACGTCGAGTTGTGGCGCGAGTTCGCGATACCAGCCGAGTTCGAGTTCGTAGCATCGAAGCGCGGTAGCGATTTGGCGCGTCCCGGCGTCCGCGGCTGGGCATTTTGCGATGAGCGACGCGGGACCTTCGCCGTTTTTCCAGTCGAGCTTAACGCGAAAGCTCAAGCTCATTTGGCCGGTGCCGACAGGCTTGGCGGAGAAGTCATTGAGCGAACCCCTGGGCGCGCCGAGTGCGCTTTCCAGCCAGGGCTTTGTGAATTCGTCGGGATGCGTCGGTGTGCTCATGGCGCGGCGTCCAGCATGCTGGCGAAGCCGCTCGGCGCGTGTGGTCCGACAAGCAATTGCTCGAGCACGCCGACGCCTTGCAGCGTCTCGCCACGATCGTGAAGCGTCGCGCGCGCGAGCGCCTGAATGTGCAATTGGCCGGGCGCGTTGTCGTCAACGCTTGTCGTGTCGATCACGTCGTACGCCACTTCCAGATCGCCATGATCGCGGCCGTGACCCCAGACTGGGTGCATGTAGCCAAGCCCGCTCATGTAGAAGTTCGCGTCTGTCGGTTCGATGCGCATCGTTGGGCCGTCCGCGCTGGCGAACGAAACGTCGGCGGAGATCAGTCGGCGCGTGCCGGAGCGAAACTTCAGCGCCGTTTGTGGTTGCTCGTACTCGGTCGAGGATTGGCCGAACGTGTCGATCACGGCGCGACGGTTCCAGGCGCGTCCTGCATCATCGTCATTGGTGTGAAAGAACACGGCGCGGTCAGCGAAGTTGAACGGCGCCCAGAGCCAGAAGAATTGGAAGACCGAAGGGCCGGGCTGAGAGTCCGGCGCGCCGACTGGGCGAATGCCCCATGAGCGATCGCGTGTGCCGGTGACCCCGGCCAGATCAATAGCCTCGCCTTTGATCGAGAGCGCGCCGCTCCATGCGCCGTTCTGCGTCATGCGCGTGTAGTCCATGAAGAGGCGCGGACCGTTGCGGCGGGTGAAGCGCGGTTCTTCGATTGGACGGTGGCGAGCCTCGAACACCAAGTCGGCTTTGATGCCGCTATCATTGTCGCTCACGCGGACGCCAAGTTTGCGCAGTGGCTCAATGACCCGCACCTCGATCGCGCCGACGCGCAAATCCATGCGCTCGCTATTGAGCCGGCGCGAGGCGCGGAGATTGTGCTGCTTGCCGTCGATGACGATGCAGAAGGCGGCGTCGATCACATCGAGCTGCGGATAGACGCCGAGCGCGACCGCAAAGAAGACCGAGCCATCGGCGCTGTAGCCGTTGAAGAAGTAGCGGTCGTAGAAATTGCGATCGCCGCCGGCGAAGGCGATGGGCTCCGGCGTTTGGTGAATGGGGTAGTCGTCGCCGGATGTGAGCACGCGCATTTCCTCGTTCTGGGGAAGCGTACCGCTCCGCGTACCGGCGCCAAGCGAAGAACGGCGGGGAGCCATCCGTTCTTGTTATTGACTTCTTAGGCTTTCCCTACGATATCCCGGTCCAGCGACCGTTCCCGGCTAAGTTTCCGGTGAACGCGGTCCCACGGAACGCCACCATCGACGTTCGGCTCTGAGTTCTAACTCGCCGCCTTTCTTCGCCGTCGCATCGTTCCTGATCAGATGAGCCGCACCGCGGATTGCGGGCGGCCGAAAGTATCATTGTGACCACATTCCAAGACCTCGGCGTTTCCGCGCCGATCCTGAAGGCGCTTGAAGCCGAGGGATACACCACGCCTACTCCGATCCAGATCCAGGCGCTGCCGATTGTGCAGAAGGGCCGCGACCTGATCGGTCTCGCGCAAACCGGCACCGGCAAGACGGCGGCGTTCGCGCTGCCGATCCTCGACAAGCTGCATCAGAACCGCAAACACGCGGGCGAGAAGTCCTGCCGCACGCTCGTGCTCGCGCCGACGCGCGAACTCGCTGCGCAAATCGGCGACAGCTTCCGCGCTTACGGCAAGTTTCTCGGCCTCTCGACCACCGTCGTCTATGGCGGCGCGTCGATGCACAAGCAGAAGCAAGCCATGTTCCGCGGCGTCGACATTCTCGTCGCTACGCCGGGCCGTTTGCTTGACCACGTCAGCCAACGCTCGATCCGTCTCGACAAGGTCGAAATTCTCGTCCTCGACGAAGCCGATCACATGCTCGACATGGGCTTCATCCACGATCTGCGTAAGATCGCGACGATCCTGCCGCGTCATCGCCAGACGCTGTTCTTCTCCGCGACCATGCCGCCCTCGATTGCCGAACTGGCCGCACAATTCCTCGACAACCCCGCTCAAGTGTCGGTCGCGCCGCAATCGACCACGGCTGAGCGCGTCCAGCAGGCGGTGATCCACGTCGACAATGCGAAGAAGCAGGATCTGCTGCACGCTTTGCTCGCCGATAAGTCGATCAAGCGCGCGCTCGTCTTCGCCCGCACCAAGCACGGCGCTGACCGCGTCGCGAAGAAGCTGGAAAGCGCGGGCTTCAATGCCGACGCGATCCACGGCAATAAGAGCCAAGGTCAACGCATCCGTGCGCTCGACGGCTTCAAGAAGGGCCAGACGCGCATCCTCGTCGCCACCGAAGTCGCCGCGCGCGGCATCGATGTCGACGACATCACGCACGTCATCAACTTCGACCTGCCGAACGTGCCCGAGCAGTACGTCCACCGCATTGGCCGCACAGCGCGTGCCGGTACGGACGGCATCGCCATCTCGTTCTGCGCTCCCGATGAGCGCGCTTACCTGCGCGACATCGAAAAGATGATGAAGCAAGCTGTGCCGGTCATGGAGACCGACATGTCGCTCCGTGCGCCGCGCGCTGACGAACGCGTCCAGCGCCCGAAGGGTCCGGCGGGCCGTTCGGGTTCGGTGCACCCGGCGCGTAAGCCGAAGCCGCAACGCGCGGCTGCGGACGTGCACGGCAAGGCGCATGCGAAGCAGGGCCATGGCCCGACGCGTTCGCGCGAAGAGCCGACGCGCGATCGTAACGAACGTCGCGACCGCAAAGGCAATACTGTGTGGTCGAACTCGGCGGCGCCGGCGAAGTACCGCAAGCGCACCAAGCCCACCGCCGTCTAAGCACGACGTTTCCTCTTGCCGTCATGCGGGCGCGCGCCTAAACCGCGCGCCCCATGCGAAACGATATGAGCAAAGTTATCGTCGAGCGGCCGCGTCGGAATAGGCGCGGGAGCGTCGGCATGCGCCCAGGGCGCAGCGTGATCGTCGAGAATGACGACGGCGAACCTTTGCGCGCCCTGCGCGGCGGGCGTGAGCCGATGCGTGGGCCTGCAAAGACCAAGTGGCTCAACGAAAATCTGGCGCCGCTGAAGCGCTTTCTCGGCAAGCAAGTCGGGCGGCCGTGGGACAAGGTTTACTCCGAGATCGCGGAAAACCTGAAGCCGACATCGACCGTGCAGCAGCACGTTCGCGATCACATCGAAGATTTCGTCGCGCTGAAAACGACGGGCGCGAGGTCGATGTCGTGCTAAGCGCCGGTCTATCGACGCTGACGCCTGGCGATCTCTACGGGCGTGAAAACACGCGCGCGATCGCCAAGCGCCAGCTGAACAAAACCGAGGTCAAGCGGCTGAAGCGGCGTTAAACGCTGCGTCCGCATCCGTTCAGCGTGCGGCCATCGACAACGACTTCCACAGTTGAAGGAAAAGCTTCGCCGCTCATCGCATCTTGGCACGGAAAGCGGCGGATGGTGACGACGAGCGAAACGCCGTTCGCTGCCGTTTCGTACCGCGTCGAGCCTTCCTGCGGATAGGTCGGCGTCACGCCGGGAAATTCAGCGTAGTTTTCGCCGTAGTCCCAGAAGAACTTGATGCCGCCGGCTGTGTAGACATCGAGCATCCAGCCCGGCTCTTGGCCAACGGCGCGGAAATCGACGCCGGCGGCGCGCGCTTGGCCCCATTGCGGCATGCGCGCGATGTTGTCGACGGCGGTGGGCTCGACCGCCGGCATTTGCGCCGTAGGCGCTTCGGCATTCTCTGTGGGCGCAGGCGCTTGTTGCGAACAGGCGGCGAGCGCCAGGGCGAGGATCAAAGCACGCATCGGTTCAACTCCTTCGAGACGAAAACGCCGCCACGCGTGAACGTGGCGGCGTCTCGGTTAGTGGTGCAAGTTCAGATCAGCCCGTGAACGCGCTGATGTAAACTTCAACGCGACGGTTGGCTTCCGCATCGCATGGCTGCGTGCGCGGACGGCTTTCGCCGTAACCTTGCGTGATCAAGCGTTGGCGGATGACGCCGCCCGAGATCAGCACCGAAGCGACGTTCATAGCACGGCGCTCCGAGAGATCTTGGTTGTACGCATCGGCACCGCGGCAATCGGCGTGGCCGAACACGTCAACCGTGGTTTGCTCATAGTCGCGCAGCACGCTGCCAACATCGCGCAGCGTCGGCACGAACTGGCCTTTCACGGCGTCACGATCGAAGTCGAACGTGAGGTCGGCCGGGAAGTTCAGCAGGATTTGGCTTTGGCTGACGCGCGTCACGCCGACGCCGGTGCCGGCAAGACGCTCACGCAAGTTTTGATACGTGCGGTCCATGTAGTTGCCGATGCCCGCACCTGCGAGCGCGCCGATGCCGGCGCCGATGAGCGCATTGCGGCGGTCGTCGCCACCCGCGAGCGTGCCGGCGCCTGCGCCGACGATGGCGCCGATAATGGCGCCGGTGCCGGTGTTGTTACGTGTACGTTCGCCGGTCACGGGATCGACGTTCGTGCAGCTTGCCAAGAACATCATGGCCGCGAGGCCGACAGCAATTTTACGGATCATGAAAATCCCTCCACATCCCTTAAACGGGCATCAGCAGCCCGTATCAAAACGGAAACTGGTACCGCCAAGCTGAGCCGGCAATGAATGACGGCAGTTAATCTGGCGACCCCAACGCACTAAAGCGTGCGAGACGGCCAAATTGTTCCATCATCACTTGATCAACCAGCGGCGCGACCTGATCGAGATTGAGTCCCGGATCTCCAGACACGCGATAGGTCATGGTGATTTTCGCGCCATTGGGGCGCGGCTCGACCGTGTAGGTCAACACGCCGTTTGTCGCCATGGACTGGAGCGGGCCTAGGTTGGCGAAGATCCGCAGCGTGCGCACCTCTTCGTGCTCCATCACCAGAACCACGCGGCCGTGCTCAACTGATTGGCCGCCACGCCAACGCTCGCACCAACAGCCTCCCGCGCGGACGTCCAAACTCAGGTTTGATGCATCACCGGAATAAGTGTGAGAGCCGTTCCACCAACGGGGCAGGCGACCTACAGCGCGCCAAGTCTGCTCGGGCGAGGCCGCGACCTCTGCTTCAGTCTCGATGACGAACGCACCGGCAGACGCGGCTGTGACTTCGGCGTTCGCAGAAAGCGGCGCAACAACGAGGGCAAAGACGAAGGCGAAGAGGGCGGTGCGCATGCGGTCCATCCTTAGGGTCAGCATGAGCTTCGCTACGCGCGTTTGAATGATCGTTCAAGTAGGCGAGATTAACTCGGCGTCAGCGGCGCGGCGCCACAATGGAGCCTGATTTGGACGCCGCCCCGCCCCCCGCCATCGACGCCAGGAGCGTCGACCTCAAAGCGCGCCGCACCCGCGCGTTGATCGCGGTCGCACAGGCGCGGGCCAACAATGCCTGGCTCCGGCTCGGTTCGTGCGGGATCGTCGCTGCTGTCGCGAGTTCGTTGACCGGCGATATCTGGCCGTTCGTCTGGCTGCTCGGGCTGTTCTTCGTGGTGCTCGTCGATCGCGCTGTGTTCGTGCGCTTGCTCAAGCGTTGCGAGGCCGGTGACGCGCCGGCCAAGCTGGGTGGCATGCTCGCCTGGGTGACGGCGCAGAGCGCGTACGGCAACATCATCGCTGCGCTGTTGTGGTTCACGCCCTATATGCCGGGCGAAACGCTAGCCGTGATCTATCTTTGCGGGGGGCTCGCTAATGCGGCAGCGACACTGCGCGCGCATCCGGCTTTGTCGATCGCGGGCGTTGGACCGACGATCGCGTTTTTGATGGGGCTGCCGATCGCCGACTATCTGGTTGGCGGCGCGCGCAACCCGCTTGATCTGATGCCGCTGATCGGCGCGTTGTTGCTGCTTGGCTTCGGCGTCAACCTGTGGCGCAGCCTCGTGCAATCCGACGCGGCGCAAGCGCAGGCCGAGGCTTCGGCTGTGCGCGAACGCCAGGCCGCTGCTGCTGCCGCTGTCGCGAAAACCGACATGATCCAGCGCATGAATGCTGAATTGCGCACGCCAATGCAGGCTTTGATCGGCGCTGCCGAGCATCTGCGTCGTGTCGCTGCAACGCCGCAGGCGCGTGCGCATATCGCTATGCTGGCTCAAGCCGGCGAAGTGCTGAAATTGGTTTTGGACGATCTCTCCGATCTTGATCGACTCGAGAACGGACAATTGCGCATCAAGTCGAAGCAAGCCGATCCACGCGAAATCGTGCGTGGCGTAGTCGCCGCGTTCAAACCGGCCGCGCAAGATAAAGAGATCGAACTCTTTCTCGACATCGCGGGCGACGCGCCCGCACTCGTCGAGATAGATTCTCTGCGCGTGCGGCAAGTGTTGTTCAATTTGGTCGCCAATGCTGTGCGCTACACGACGCATGGCGGCGTGCGCGTGACGCTGCGCGCGCAACCGAGCGCAGACGGGCGAACGAAGCTTGCGTTCAGCGTCGCTGACACAGGCTCGGGCATGTCACGTGCTCAGTTGGCGATGGTGTTCGGGCGCGGGCGTTTGAGCGCTGGCGGCGAAGGGCCGGGGCTCGGACTCTCCATCTCCTTGCGGCTCGCAAAACTGATGGGCGGCCAACTCCAGGCGCGCAGTGAACTCGGGCAAGGCTCGATGTTCAGCTTCAGCCTTGATGTGCCCGTCGCTGCGGCGCGCTCCGCCGCCTGAAACCCGATCAGTCAGCCCAATTGACCACCGCGCCAAAGCATGTTTTGCTCTTGCGAATGAATTGCAACACCTAAGGGCGTCGCGGATGGCCGTTATCCTCCTGGTTGGTGCGGCGCCTTTGGCGGCGCTGATGGCGTCTGACCGGCTCGAGCGGGGGCGCGATTGTTCCGCGTCTGCGCATCCTGCAGAAAGTTGGTCAGTTTCCGCGCCAGCAGCGCCGCCTCTTTTATCTCGCACTCCCAAAGCGCCAGCGCGCGCCAGCCATCCGCCTTCAGCGCGGCGATAGCAGAGGCGTCACGCACGCGATTGCGCTCGATCTTGGCGCGCCAGTAGGCGGCGTTGTCCTTGGGCTGACGTGCGCCGCGTTTGCAGTCATGGCCGTGCCAGAAGCAACCATGCACGAAGATCACTTTGCGCATTCCGCCGAAGACGAGGTCCGGCTTGCCCGGAAGTTTCGCGCCGCCGATGCGATAGCGGCACCCGTAGCCCAAGGCCCGCACTGCTGCGCGCACCGCAAGCTCTGGTTTGGTGTCGCGCGACTTCACCGCCCGCATGACGGCGGAGCGTTTGGCGGCATCGAAAACGTCAGCGGGCATTAGGCGGTTTTGCGCTCGATCGACGCGCCCGCAAGCGGCGCGAGCAAGTTCTGCGAGAGCCAGCGCACGACCGGCACGCACACCGCGTCGCCAACCAAGTGGAGCGCTGCGGTCTGGCTTGCAGGGAGAGGATAATCTTCCGGCACGCCCATTAGCCGCGCCGCTTCGCGCGGCGCTAGCCATCGTGATCGCACGTTCTGGCCTTCGATAAAGAGCAGCATCTGCTTGCTCGATCCGCCTGCGGGCGTGCGTAGGCAGCCCGCAAGGCCATCGAAGCGGGCTTCCGCGCGTTGCACGCGCTCGCCGTGTTCTATGCGAATTCTGCGGAAAACCGCGCCAACTTCGCGCCGTCCGCTTTCGCGCAGTGCGTCGACGCGTGCGCGTTGCAGCGTGCTCATCTGGCCAAGCAGTTTCGCGGTTTCCTCGTCGCTGCGCCAGGCTGCTCCGGCGGGCGGATCATCGAGTAGATCAGCAAGGCGCGTGTTGCGCTTAGCTGGCGCATCGAGCCGCCACCAGACGAAGCGCTTGCGCAAACCGTCCGGTAGGCGGGCCACAACGTTGCGCAGGCCCTGCGAGTGAAACGGCTCGCATGGACCCGAAGCGATCAAATGTGCTGGCGCTGTGCGCGACGCGACGATGAAGAGACGCGGGCGCGATTGCGGCGTGAACAATGCGGCATCTATCTCAAGCGCGCCGACGCGGTAGCCGAGATCATCGAGTGCGTGCACGAGCGCTGCGAAGTCGGCGCCGCCATGCGAGTTCAGAAGGCCGGTGACATTCTCGAGCGCCAGCACGTTTGGCGCGCGCTTCTCGTCGGCGAGCTTTTCCATCAATTGATGGAAACCCCAGAACGCGCCCGAGCGCGGCGCTGCGAGGCCGCGTCGAGCGCCTGCGAGCGAAAGGTCCTGGCAGGGGAACGACGCCCACGCCAAAGCGGCTTGGCCGGGGAGGTCGCCCGACTTCAGCTTCCAGATGTCGCCTTGGTGCATGTTGTCGCTGCCGAACGCTGCGCGGTAGGCGGCGGTCTTGGCGGGTTCGATGTCGTTGGCGAAGACGCAGGCGAAATCCGGCTCAAGGCCCAGCCGGGCCAGACCGCCACCCGCGAAAAACTCATAAAGTGGGGCGCCGGAATCACGGTGCATGGCGCTATAGTCGCCTCACGGAAGCTCCGGGTCTATGAGAGAGCTGGGCTGAGACTGGGCCAAGACGACTGGGGATGTCCCGATGCGGACGGTGAAGCGTGGCGTAACGTTCGGGTGCGCCCTGCTGTTGGCGGCGGCGCTGGGGCTGTCGGCGTGTCAACGCCAGGCTGAAGCGCCGACCGAAACGGGCATGACCCAAACGGATGCCGAGCGCGAAGCCGCATTAGCGGCCGAGCAGCTTGCGGCGCTCGGTGGTCCGGCGAACGCGGAGCAGCGCGCGCTTTACGAAGGCGAGTTCCATGCCTCCGGCGGGCTCGATCCAAATTCCGGCGAAGGCACGGAGGCCGCTTGGGAGCTTCGACTCCTCAGTGACTATGCGCAGTTCGCGCGTCCAGGCCTGGGCGAAGATGGCGGCATTCCCGGTGAGCGCGATTATCGCGAGCGCGGCATGCGTGTCGTCGCCGGGCCGCTGACCGTCACCATTCGGCGCGAGGCCTGCACCGCAAGTGGCCTTGAGCTTGAGTACATCGCCTCGGTGCTGTTCGAAGGTATGGCCTATGAAGGCTGTGCGCGTCGCGGTATCGATGACGGCGCGCGCTCCACGACGTGGGCGAGCGTGCTGCCTGAACTTCTGCCGGCGATCGACGCGTGCTTGCAGCGCGTCACTTCGCGTCCGGCGCGGATCACCTTCGCGTCCTCGATCGATGAGGGCCAGGTGATGGTGCGCATTCGTGAGTCCAGCGGCATACGCCGTGAGTGCATCGCTGATGCGAGCGGAACGAGCGTCTCGGTCTATGAGCCGGTGTCTGATCTCGATCGCCGCGCGGGCGAAAGTGATCCGGAATTCCAGCGTGGCGGTTCGCAACCGCCGGGCCGTTGCGTGACGCCGGCGGCTGGCTTTGGCTGGCTGATTGCCCGCGCCTGCTAAACGATGTTTGGCCCGCGCGCGCACGCTGATCGCACGGAAATGGCGCTGTCAGCCGTGCGCATCGCTACGGCGATTTTGATCTTTATCCACGGCGCTTTCCGCGCTGCGCATTGGGAGCCCAACGTCACCGGATTTGGCCAGTGGCTAGGCTCACTCGGTTTTCCCGAGGGCTTCTATTGGGCGGCGGCGGTGACGCTTTACGAACTGATCGCGCCGCTCTTCATTCTCGCGCGCCGTTTCGTGACGCTCGCATGTTTGGGTCACATCGGCATTGTCGCGTTGGGTATGGTGCTGGTGCATTACCCGGACGGTTGGTTCGTCGTTGGCGCTGGGCGCAACGGCATGGAATATTCTGTGCTGCTGCTTGTGTGTTTGGCGGCGACGGCGTGGGCCTACGCGCCGCGCAAAGCTTAGAACAGTCCCTGCACCCACTGCGTCAGCCAAGCTGCGGCGAGCACGCCGTATTTGGTGAAGATGTAGACCCACAGGATTGAGCCGATCGCACACGGCACTGAGAGCAGCATCAGCAAGCCATCGCGCTGCATGAGTGCGAGCGCTGTGAGCGTGACGGTGACCCCTGGCGAAAGGTTCGCACCCCAGATCGGCAGGATGAGCACGATCGCCATCAGAAACGTCTGGAAGCCGACAACCGAGGTGAGTGGCCACCGCGTCAGGAACGAAAGGCGCGGCTTGATCAAAAATTCGACGCGCTTCAGTCCGCCGATCGCAACCAGCAGCGCGCGGCGAAAGCCTTCACGCGGGAAGGACCAAGCGCGCACTTGGCGCGGCAACCAGAGACGGCGCTGACCGAACAACAGCCCAAGCGCCGGCGCGATCATCAAGATGCCGAAGATGGTCGAGATGCCCGGAATGTTCGGGATGCACATTGGCAGCGCCAGGATCAGCAGCAGTACGCCGTGAGCGCGTGAATCCAGGCGATCCACGAGTTCCCCGACGCTGATTTTGTCACCCTCGAACGCTTCCGCGAGCTCTTCGAGCACTTCGGAAGCGGCGCGCCCCGGTGGATGGTGCGCGGCGTCGGATGGCGGTGTGGGGTTCAGCATCGGTCCCTGGTAGGTGAGGGCGTCACATGGGGCGCCGGCTAAAGTTTGACCAGCCTTTAGCGACGTTCAGACCTCATCAACCGGACCAGCGTAGCCCAAGGACTGAAATGGCCGGTTCGCGTTGGATCATCGCCGGGCTCGCGCTTGCGCTGACGGGCTGCAGCGACGCTGCGGCGCCGCCCAGCGAACTCGACGGCCTGTGGAGTACTGGTGACGCGTCATGCGCGGCCGGTGTCGGCATTCGTTTCACTGAAGCAGCGATCATGGCGATCTATCCTGATGAGGAAGAAGTGCTGTTCGCTGCGCCGCATTACGACGAAATCTCGTCTGAAGGCCGCTTTCGCGTGCGTGTGACGTATCAATTGCCGACTTTGGCTGGCGCAGGGCCGCGGCCGGGAGCGCATGGCGTTATCGTGCTGTCGCGTCATGGCGGACTGCTCGCGCCCGAAAGTCACGCAATGGTGGACGGTTTGACAGGCTCGGCGCGGATGCGGATCGGCGATGATCCGGTAACGACGGCGCTGACGTTGCAACCGTGCGGGCGCCATCCCTGGCGCGAGCCGTTGCGGGGGCTCACCCCGGCTTGATCGCCGGCTCCGCGTACGAAGCCGGCTTTCGTTTCAAGCTTATTGGTTGGACGCTTGCAGCGACTGGCTTTGGCCGTTGCAGCGCGCGATTTCGTCGGCGCTGAGCTGTTGCTCGTCGTTGCCGTACGAGACGACTTGGACGTTGCCGGCTTGGCGGATGAACTGGCGGCAGGAGCGCACATTGATGCCGTGCGACGGGCGCGCGAGGCAGGTGTCGCCATTGCAGCTCCAGAGCGTGTTGAGCGCGATGACTTGCGTGGTCGCTTCGATCGGAGCGGCCAAGCGCACGGTGGCGACGCCTTCGCGGGCATAGGCGGCGCCGATGAAGCCGGTGCTCAGCAGAGCGGCGATGACGGTCGAGCGGATAATGGACATGAGAAAACCCTCCAGGACTGGTCGCGCTGCTTGGGGAGGAGCGCAGAACGAATGATTGCCGGATTTCTGAGGGCTGACAAGAGAAAATTGAACAAACTAAAAAATATTCACAGTGATGTGACGGGTTTGGGAGGCCCGGCCCGCCCTGCGGCGACCGAGCGGTATGGTTAATTCCCCCTGCTTGCCCGCCGTCTTTGCGCTAGAGAGGGGAAGCCGAGGGCGCGCTTAGCGGGACATCGCCGCCTACGGACCAACAAGGGGTGGCCACCATGACGTTTTATAAGTTTGCCGTGGGCGTGGTGCTGGCCGCGGCGATGATCGCCGTGCTCTTCATGAGCGCGCTCGTCTTCTCATCGCGCGATTTCCAGTACGGCGTCGCGCAAGTAGCGCCCTCCACCAATGGCTTGGTCTCGTTCGAGCGTCTCAATGATGTCGGCCAGATGGTCGATCAGTTGCGTGAGCAGTCGGACGTACCGCGTGGCGAACTGCTTGAGCTCGAAGCGCGCCGCACAGCATTCGCCGACAGCGCCCGTAGCGCGCAAACCCTGATCGGTTCGTCTCGATCGGGCATTGTTGGCGGCATCGCAGAGCTTGAGCAGAACGCAAACATTCAATCGAACGACAGCGCCGCTGACGATACCAGCGCTCAACTCGAAGCGCGTCTGCAGCGTTTGTCGCAACAGTCAGGGCTCGCCCCTGCCGACCAGCAACGCGCCGTTTCTCTGCTTAGCCAGGTGCAGCAGTTGAGGCAGGAGGAAGTCTCGGTTACGACCACGGACGCCGATCGTGTGGCCACCGATGCGCGCTACATTTTGTTGGTGAGACAAGTGGGCGAGGCGGACGCGCGGATATTTGCTCTGCAGCAAAGCGTGGTCTCGAACTACGAGCAGTTCGATCGCATCCGTGGTGAAGCTGCGGCGCTTCAAAGTTTGAGCCGACTCGGCATCAGCGCAGATCTTGCGCAGGGCCACCCGGCGTTGCTGTCGACGTTCCTCGTGCTGCTGATGGGCGCGCTTGGGGCACTGCTCTATCTTTTTCCGGCTTATCTCAATCGCGCCGCTCCGGTGACCATGGCCGAGATCGTGGTGCGGCTGATCTTCGGCATGTGCGCAGCACTCGCAGCCTACGTGCTGACCAATGCAGCGATCTCGACGTTCCAGATTTCCGATACTCAGGCAGCGCCGGCGACGTCGGCGGGGCTCAATCCGTTCGCGGTGTCGTTGATCGGCATCGTGGCGGGCGTGTTGTCGGAAGACATCGCCAAATGGATCCAGGAACGCGGCCGTGGGGTCCTGCAGATCAATAATAGCGGCGCTGGCAACGTGGCTGCGCCGCCGCCGGTCGTTGAGCCCGCGCCGACGGGCGGGCTCGTCAACAATGACGCGCTGAACAACTAAATTGACGCGGCGGCACGCGCTTTGACGCGCGCGCCGCTGCGTTTAGGGTGCGGCGCAAATAGGGAGATTTCTCATGCGTCGCGCCGTTGTTGTTTCTTACGCCCGCACGGGCCTCGCCAAGTCTGGCCGTGGCGGCTTCAACATCACCCACGGCGCAGCGCTCGCGGGCCATTCGATCAAGCACGCCGCCGCGCGCGCCAAGCTTGAGCCAGATGCGGTTGAAGATCTCATTCTCGGCTGCGGATCGCCCGAAGCGTCCACCGGTCACAACGTTGCGCGTTTGGCTTCGGTGTGGGCCGGGCTCGATTTCAAAGTCTCTGCGGCGACGATCAATCGGTTCTGCTCATCGGGCCTGCAATCGACCGCACAGATTGCGCACTACATCATGCAAGAGGGCGCGAAGGTCGGCATCGCTGGCGGCGTTGAGACCATTTCCGGCACGCGCATGGCGAACACCAAGCCGGTGTTTGAAGAGCGTCTGCTGAAAGACCATCCCGAAATGTGGATGCCGATGATCGAAACCGCAGACATCGTCGCCAAGCGATACAACGTCAGCCGCGAATACCAAGACGAGTATTCGCTGCGCTCGCAACAACGCATCGCCGCAGCGCAAGCGGCCGGTCTCTTCAAGGATGAGATCGTGCCGATGGAAACCAAGATGAAGGTGGTCGACAAGAACACCAAGGAGGAGGGCATCGTCGATACGGTCGTGGATCGCGATGATTGCAATCGTCCGGACACAACGCTCGAAGGGCTGGCGAAGTTGGAGCCAGTGCGCGGCCCGGGCAATTTCGTCACCGCAGGCAATGCGAGCCAATTGTCGGATGGTTCGGCCGCCCTCGTCCTGATGGACGAAAAGGAAGCCGAGCGCCGTGGGCTAGAGCCGCTTGGGCTTTTCAAAGGTTTTGCTGTCGCTGGCTGCAATCCGGATGAAATGGGCATTGGCCCAGTGTTCGCCGTGCCGCGTTTGCTGGAGCGCCAAGGACTCAAAGTCGATGACATCGATCTCTGGGAGCTCAACGAAGCGTTCGCGTCGCAGTGCCTCTACAGCCGCGACAAGCTCGGTATCGATCCCGAGAAGTACAATGTGAACGGCGGCTCGATCGCTATCGGCCACCCGTTCGGCATGACCGGTGCGCGCCTCGTTGGTCACGTGCTGATGGAAGGCAAGCGCCGCAAAGCCAAGACTGCAGTGGTGACAATGTGCATCGGCGGCGGTATGGGCGCGGCCGGGTTGTTCGAGGTATTTTGATGAAGCGTTTCGTTTTCGCGTTTGCGCTTGCTCTGGCCGCGTGCGGCCAGCAGGCGGAGCAGAAGCAGGAAGAGGCGGTCCCAGTCGCCGCTGCGTCGGGTTTCAATTCATCGATCGGTCCCAGCGGCGCGGCGGGCATTCACTCGCCGCTGCCGATGGATCCCGCAGCTATTCGTGCGGCGGCGGCGAACTACACGGTTGCTCAGGTTCAAGATCAACTCGAGGGCAATCCCTTTACGGCCATCACGCTGTCTTCAGGCGATGAGGAAGTCTTTCGCGTTTTTCCAACCGCTGATGGCGCGCGCATCCACTCTATCGTGACGCGTTCGGGCCAAGCGCGCGGGCCCGAGCAAGACATAGTTGGCGTCGCGACCTTCGCGCTGGCGCCGGCCGAAGAAGTTTCGTTCTGCGCATCGGAAAATTTCGATGGCGGCGCGGGCTTTGCCTGCTCGACGGCGGAGGACGGTAGTTTCTGGCGCGTCTATCGCGTGCCGGAGGGCTATGACGGCCCTAGCGAGCCGTTCGACGCGATCGATCCCGATGTGCTGCACGATTCCACTTTGGTAGAGATGCGCTGGGTCGCGCCGCGCGTCTAAGCGAGCACTTTGTAGACTGCAGAGGCGGCGGCGAGTTTCTTGCCGTCGCTCGTCTGCGCGTCCGCGCTCATGAAGACGAGCGTGCGGGTCTTGCGGACGACCTTGGCTGTGACGTGCGCAAGCTCGCCTTGATTCAGGACTTCGATGGTCACCGAGACTAACGCCGTTTGCGCGTCCTGCGCGGCTGCGCCAGCCATTGCGTCCAGCAGGCGCGCACTGAGAACCGCATCGCTCATTTGTAACGTTTGATCGCCAATTCGATGCGCTCGTAGGCGACGTCGAGCGTCGCCCAGGCGCCGACGCTGGCGCGCTTGCCGGGTTCGAGATCTTTGTAGTGCGTGAAGAAGTGCGCAATTTGCTGAACGAGCAGCGGCGGCAAATCTTCGTGCGTCTTCACGTCCTTGTAGAACGGATTGAGCGCGTCGATCGGCACGGCCATGATTTTTTCGTCGACGCCTTTTTCGTCGTCCATCAGCAGGACGCCGACGGGGCGGGCGCGGATCACGCAGCCCGGCACAACAGGCATTGGCGTCACGACGAGAATATCGAGCGGATCGCCGTCTTCGCCGAGCGTGCCGGGGATGAAGCCGTAATTGCTCGGATAGAGCATTGATGTGTGCAGGAAGCGGTCGACGAAGAGTGCGCCGGACTTTTGATCCAGCTCATATTTTACCGGCAGCCCGCCTTGCGGGATTTCGACGAAAGCGTTGACCTCGTGCGGCGGGTTGCGGCCGGGGCTGATAAATCTGACGTCCATGACCATAGCCTAGCCGAAAATCGGCGTGACGTCCGCGAATAAACGCATCGCTTGGATCCGACCCGCGTCGTTGCGCGTGATGAAGCCACTCGCCGGTACGGTGAACACCTGTCCACTCGGCAGCGTATAATGACAGAGCATTTCCACTGCGAAGTTGTGATCGCACCCTAGGACATTAATCGGCTCATAGCGGATGGCGGTGAAGCCCTGCCAATAGCGCTCAAGCTCCGCTGTGATCGCGGCGAGTCCGTGCGCGGGGACACGATTGTTCGCTTGCAGCACCGCATCCTCCGCGTAGTAGCCGATCTGATCGCGCCAGTTCGGATTGCTCGCCGCCGTGAGAAAGTCTGCATACCAAGTGAACGCAGCCTCGGAGAGCTGACTGGTCTGCAATGAAGAAAACATGGCCCTTCGCGCCCTGATTTGGCGCCAAATCTACATTTTCTTGCGCAACGGCGCCAAGTCCGGAAACACGGGATCGCGTTTTTGCGCCTTTGCTGCAAATGATTCCATCATATGCGGCGGCGCAAACATGCCAGCTTGCCACGTGGCGATGTGATCGAGTCCGTCCGCGATCGAATGATCACGCGCGTAATTGATCATTCGCTTCGATCCCGCAACGGCGACCGGCGCTTTTTGCGCAATCTCCGCTGCTAGCGCCATGACGTGTTCGAGCATCTTTTCTTGCGTCGCGAAAACATCATTTACGAGGCCAATTTCTTTGGCCTTTGCCGCCGTCAAGCGTCGCCCGGCATAAGCCAATTCGCGCACCCAGCCCTCAGGGATGAGTTTGCACAAGCGCGGGAAGGTGCCGACATCGGCGGTCATGCCGATATTGATTTCGGCGATTTGGAAGAAGGCGTCTTCGGTCGCGTAGCGGATGTCGCAAGCGCTGGTCATGTCGACGCCGCCGCCGATGCAGCCGCCTTGGATCGCGGCGATCACCGGCATGCGCGCCTCATCGATACAATTGAAGCTGTCTTGCAGCGTGAGCACAAACTGGCGGAACGCTTCGGCGCGCGCGTATTGATCGCCGCCGCTGGCCGCAATGCCTTCTCCATCGGTGAACACTGAAATGTCCATGCCGGCGGTGAAGTGTTTGCCAGTGGAGGAGATGACGATGACGCGCGCTTTGGCGTTGTCGTTGATGTCGTTCACGATCGCCGGCAGCTCATTCCAAAACGCACGCGGCATCGAGTTCATCACCTCGGGGCGATTGAGAACGATATGAGCGATTTTGTTTTCGATGCTGAGTTTGAAGCAGGTGAGGTCGGTCATTGGGCGGGCTCCGTTGCTGTTTCGCTAGCATGCCGGATGCGTAGCGTCATCGCTCGCGGCGTAAACCGCGGCGATTGCCGTAGGGGCCTCTCCCGAAAGATGGGAGCCGGGGCGCGCGATCCGCGCTGAGTAGTCTCTGTTAGGTGCGCTGGCTGTCTCCAACCAACGCTGCACGCTTCGCGCGCCCCGTTTTCCGATCGTTTTTCCCGGCCTGGGACGCGAGGAGTTGTACAAAGGCTGACAATGGCCAGCTCGCCTCCTGAGCGGTGCGTTTTCCGGGGCTAACCCTTCACCGAAGAGTCTCCCCTTGGGGCTTAGCTCCATGCCCAATTCGCCGGTTCTGTGGGCGAGGTGTCCGTCACCCCGGGCTTTGCGGTTTCACTCCCCGCAAACAAAGTCCCACCGATCGTGTCACGCAC
>CAYZIJ010000040.1:0-25277 GCA_964478365.1 uncultured Terricaulis sp. | reverse complement strand
GAAGAACAGCAGGCGTTAGCTTAGGATGGCGTCCACGAAACCGGCAGCAGCTCAAGGTGCCGTACACCAATTCTGACGCATGCGGAAAATTCCGCGCCGCTGCGTGGGACGGTGTGTGTCATCGAAATCTATCTCCCACCATTCCGCTCTAAGCCCCTGACTCCAACACCCCGCAAAAAATCTATCCGCCCCCTCTCAACCTGCGCGTATGATCGCTCATCCCTCGCACGGGAGGTTCTCGTAGCTAGCCGAGCCTCAAGAACGCGGGGGACGCGATCGAGCGTGAAGGTGCTGCTCCGACTTTCTTCAACGACACGGAGAGAGGGTGCGCGAGGCGGAAAGGGATCGTCCTCTCAGCCAGACGCATGAACCGCGCAAGCGGCGAGCAGATCACATCGAAGCCCGCGGGACAGCAGCGAAGGCGCTAACCGTGGGAAGAGACCGAGCTTCAACGTGCTGAAGCTCGCACGCGTCGGGGACCGTCCGTGAGCCTGAAACATGGCCCTGTTTGGCGGACCCGCCAGAGCAACGATCGTGAACGGGGCGCGTCGATCGCGCAGGCGTTCTCGCAAGAGGCGCCGCTTTAGGCACTACCCTGGCGCGTTCCGCGCGCCCCGTACTCCCGACTTGGGGGACAAGAAAACCGTCAAACTTCAAAGGCGCGCGCCTTTCGAGGCAAATCATGCTGGATCACCTGTCGTGGCCGGCGGACCGTTCGTCGCATCGCTGAAAGCTTTCCTGGGCGGAGGGGTTCGGGATCGGCTAGGTTCCGGCCCGATTTCAACCTCCGAAGGGAACTTCCAATGCATATGACGCGTCGCCTTCTCCTGGGCGTATCCGCGGCGGGCGCCGCTCTGGCTTTGACGGGCTGCGGCCAGTCGAGCGGCAATGCTTCCGCTGAGCTGACGGCGTTCCTCGATCGGCTCTCGATCGACATCCTGCGCGAAGCGCCGGAATACGCGACGATGCTCGCCGTTCCCGAGGCGCAAGCCGGCGGTCGTTACATCGATCGCCTGAGCGATGTCTCGCGTGAGAACTTCATTCGCCAGCGCGGTCTCGCTGAAACCGCGCTCGCCGATCTCGGCCGCATCAATCGCGATCAGTTGCAAGGCCAAGAGGCCATCAGCTACGATATCGCTCAAACGTCGTTGCAGGACGCGATCGACTCTTCGCGCTTCGAGTTCGGCGGCGGAGCTGGGCGCCCGTACGCTGTCACGCAGCTCACCGGCTCATATCGCGATATCCCGGACTTCCTCGACACGCGTCACCCGTTGACGACCCGTGATCAGACCGATGCGTACTTCACGCGCCTTTCGGCTTTCGCGACGATGCTCGATCAAGAAACGGCGATCATCAACACCGACGCAGCCGCCGGCATGATCCCACCGAACTTCGCCATCCAAGGCGGCATCGCCGGTCTGCGCGCGTTCATGCAAGGGCGTCCGGCCGACAACGTTCTGGTGACGACTTTGGTGCGCCGGTTGCCGGAGGTTGCTGAGATCCCGGAATCGGAACGTGCTGGTCTCGTCACGCGCGCCGAAACTGTGGTGCGTGACGAAATTCTGCCGGCCTATCAACGCCAGATCGATGCGCTGAATGCGCTTCTGCCGCGTTCGACTGCCGACGCCGGCATCGGCGGCCGTCCGCAAGGCGCGGAAATGTATGCCGTCGCACTTCGTGGCGCGACGACGACGTCGATGACGCCGGACGAGGTTCACAATATTGGTCTTGAACTGATTACTCAGCTCAATGCGGAATCCGATGCAATCCTGCGCGCCAACGGCCTGACCAACGGCACGATCGCTCAGCGCGTCGCGCAAATCAAAAATCGTCCGGGCCAAATCTACCCGAACAATGACGCCGGCCGCACGCAGCTCCTGGCTGATCTCAACGTGCAAGTGCAAGCGATCCAAGCGCGTATGCCCGAGCAGTTCACGCATCTGGCGCAAGCGCCGCTGGAAATCCGCCGCGTGCCTGCGGCCATCGAAGCCGGTTCGCCGGGCGGCTACTATCAACCCGCAGCGCTCGATGGTTCGCAACCGGGCGCGTACTATATCAACCTGCGCGACACGGCTGAATGGCCGAAGTTCAAGCTGCCGACGCTTTCGTATCACGAAGGCGTCCCGGGCCATCACTGGCAGATTTCGATCCAACAAGAAGCGGGCGAACTGCCGTTCTATCGCAAGGCGCTCAGCTTCTTCAGCGCGTTCGCTGAAGGTTGGGGGCTCTACTCGGAGCAACTCGCCGACGAAATGGGCGTCTACGCCAACGATCCGTGGGGCCGCTTGGGCTATCTGCAATCGATGACGTTCCGCGCTTCGCGTCTCGTCTGCGACACCGGCCTGCACTCGAAGGGCTGGACGCGCGAGCAAGCGATCGATTCGATGATGCAAGCCACCGGTGACTCGCGCACCGCGGTGACGACGGAAATCGAGCGCTATTGCGTGTGGCCAGGCCAAGCCTGCAGCTACATGGTCGGCCGCCAAGCGATCAACCGCATGCGCGATGGCGCACGCACGACGCTCGGCGATCGCTATGACCAAAAAGCGTTCCACGACACGCTGCTGACCAATGGCGCGACCCCGCTCTCGATCTCCGAAACGCTGGTGAACCAGTGGGTGGCGAGCGTGCAAGCGCCTGCTTAACTACTCTATCGAGGGACGAAGCGGCGGCGGCGTGAGCGATCACGCCGCCGTTTGCTTTGGCAGCGCGCCATGCGCCCCGCGCCGCCCGATGAAGGGCACGCCTTTGATGAGCATTTTGATCGCTTCCCAATGGATTCCAGCGATGACCATAAACGTCATCAACGGATTGCCGGCCCAAGTGCGCAAGATGTTCGCGTCAGTGAGAGCGCGCCGCTCGCCCGTAAACGACGCCGTCAATGCAACATCATCGCCGCGCCAAATCACCATAGCGACGCCGGCTCGTTCGCCCGGTGGCGTCACGCGGAAGACGTAGCGCAGATCCATTTCCAGAAACGGCGAAACAAAGAAGTTCTTGTCGCAGGCCTGCGTCACGTCGCCGTTCTCTTCGACGCGCGCCGGCAGAACGTAGAAGTGCGTCTCGCCAAACGTGTTGGCGACTTCATGCACGAGCGCTGCAAGCGTGCCGTCGCGGCGCGTGCAGAAATAGACGCTGAGCGGGTTGAACACGTAGTTGAAGAGACGCGGCATGGTCAGTAGCACGATACGCCCGCCGTCCCAATTTATACCCGCCTCACGCAGCTTCGCTTCGATCTGCGGCCGCACCGGCGCATCAGTGCGCGCGGCGTGATCGCGATTGAAGAACGAGAGCAGGCTGAAGCGGTTGTGTGAGAAGAGCTTCAATCGCCGACCGATCGCCGGGATGTCTTCGAGATCGAGCGCCAGCATGAAGACGCGATAGTTCAGCCGATGCTTGCCGGGACGGCGATGGGCGACGTGGCCAGTATAGATCGCCGATCCGCTCAAGCGGCGATCGCTTCGCGTGACGGCGGCGGCAAGTGGATGCGGCCGGACTCGTTCTCAACGGTCCAAGGACGGCGCACGCCGCCGAGTTGCTCGGCAACGGCGAGACCGGATTGCAGTCCGTCTTCGTGAAAGCCTGCGCCAAAGTGCGCGCCGCAAAACCAGGTGTTCTGCACGCCTTGCAGTGACCAGATTTCTTCCTGGGCGCGGATGGCGGCGGCGTCGAATAGCGGGTGATCGTATGAGGTCTCGTAATGGATGGTCTCGGCGCGCGGCATGGTTCGCGGGTTGAGCGTGAGAAAGAGTTGCCTCTTGCTTTCGATGCTCTGCAGCTTGTTCATCCAATAGGTGACAGCGCAGCCACCTTCCGGGCTTTCGCCGACATAATTCCAGCTCGCCCACAAACCCTCGCGGCGCGGCATCAAGTCGGCGTCGCTGTGCAGCACGGCATGGTTCTTGGCGTATCGGAACGCGCCCAACAGCCGGCGCTCTTCGGGGCTCGGATCGTCGAGCATGGCGAGCGCTTCATTGCCATGTGTCGCTATCACGACTTGATCGAAGCGTTCGCTGGCGCCGTTTGCATCGCGCACCCAAACGCCGCCGCCTTCGCGCCGAACGGAAACCGCGCCTGCGTTCAACCGCAAGCGGTGAGCGTAGGGCGCGGTCAGTTTGGCAGCATACTTCTGGCTGCCGCCGCTGACAGTGCGCCATTGCGGACGGCCCTTCAGCTTCAGGAGCCCGTGGTTCTCGAAAAAGCGCACGAACGCGCATGCCGGATAATGTTGAATGTCGCCCATCGACGCTGACCAGATCGCGGCGGCTTGGGGCAGTAGATGGTCGCGCTGGAACGCGTCTCCGTAGCCGCCCTGATTGAGATAATCGCCGAGCGAGATCATCGTGTCGCGTGTCGCCAGCAATTCGAGCGGCGCGTTTTTGTAGAAGCGCAGCAAGTCCATGGTCATCGACCAGAAGCGCGGGCTCAGCAGATTGCGTCCGCCGCACAAAAAGGCAGAGGCGCCGACTGAGGAGTATTCAGTGCGTCCGCCGTTCAACGAGACGCCGAACGACATGTCCGACGCTTTCGTCTCCACGCCCAAGTGTTCGAACAAAGCGATGAGGTTGGGGTAGGTGGCGTCGTTGAAGACGATGAAGCCGGTATCCACCGGCGTTGGACCGAGATCGGTATCCACTATGACCGTGTTGGAATGCCCGCCGAGGCGTGCGTTCTTCTCATACGCGGTCACATCATGGCGTTGGCTCAGTAGCCAAGCGGCGGACATGCCCGCTATGCCTGAACCGATGACCGCGATGTTCTGCCGTCTTAACGATTCCGCTGCGTTGAACGCCATGTTCTGGTTCCACGCCAGCGGGATGGGTTCCGGCCGGCTATGTGGGCGATACGGCCCGAACAGGCCTGCGGTTCACACTGATCCGGGAACCGGTGCAGGGCGTATCACCGGCGATGCCAGCGCTGGAGCTCTCGGTCGGCCTTTACCAAGCGTCTCCTCCCCGGCGGCGCAAGGAGGCCGCGTGCGTGGATAATACGGGCGACGATTCTGACGAGGCTCTGCTCGTCCGCATCGCTGCGGGTGATCGCACCGCGTTTGGCGCGCTGTTCGCGAAATTCGCGCCGAAGGTGAAAGGCTATCTGATGCGGCTCGGCGCGCAGGGCGCCATCGCGGAAGATTTAGCGCAGGACGCGATGGTGTCGGTCTGGCGGCGCGCAGGATCGTTTGATCGGAGCAAAGCGAAGGCGTCAACATGGATTTTCGTCATTGCCCGCAACGCCTGGATCGACAGGTTGCGGCGCGAACGGGTTGAGTTCGCCTACCGCGCCGGGATGGACGATCCAGAAGAAAGCAGTGACGAGGCGCCGGACGACGCAGCGGTTCGTATTGAGACGGAAGAACGCATAGCGGCGGCGATGGAAGAATTGTCAGACGAGCAGCGCCTTGTCGTGCGGCTCTCATTCTTCGAGGAGCGTCCGCACTCCGAAATTGCTGAGCGGCTCTCCTTGCCGCTCGGCACGGTGAAATCCAGGCTCCGGCTTGCGCTTGGCAAGCTCAGAGCGCATTGGGAGAAATTACAGTGAACCCGCGTCATCACCCTTTGGCCGATGTCTTGGCGGCGTACGCCGCGGGCACGCACGAACCAGGTTTTGGGCTCGTCGTCGGCGCGCATGTTGAAAGCTGCGCGGGATGCCGTGCGCGTGTTCGCAGCTTTGAAGCAGCATCCGGCGCAGCGCTTGAAGATCTGCCGCAAGCCGATGTGGCGGGCGATGCGCTGACTAAGACGCTGGCGCGACTTGATGATGTCGAGGCGCTGCCGCAAGCCGATACGCGTCCGCTGTTGGAGCGTTTGCCGGTTGGACCGCGCAAGTGGATCGCGCCTGGCGTGTGGGTGGCGGCGGTGAAAACGCCACATGCCGCGAACAATCGCGTCTATCTGCTCTCGGTCGCGCCCGGCATGCCGACGGCGCGTCACGAACACTCCGGCGCCGAGTTCTGCACTGTGCTCCAGGGCGCGTTCTCCGATGAATCTGGCCATTACGGTCCCGGTGACTTCGCGGCCACCGACGAGCACGTGAACCACCAGCCAGTGGTCGAGGGCGACGAGGATTGTGTCTGCCTCTTCGCCACGGAGGGCCGGTTGAAGCCGCAAGGCTTCTTGGGTCGCTTGGCGTTCGCCTACGCCAACGTCTGAGATCGTCTTTTTGCGCTAAACCCCGCGCGTGACCTGAGGCATAGTCTGGCCTCAACGTCTCGGGCGGGATGAGCACATGACAACAGCAAATATCGGCGTAGTTGCGCCAACCTCCGCGCAGCTGCAAGCTGGCCAGCGCATCAGCGAAATCGACATCTTGCGCGGCCTCGTCATCGTGTTGATGGCGCTCGACCACGTGCGCGATTATTTCATTGCTGGCGGCTCGTTCGCGGTGAACCCGCTCGACCCGACGCAGACTACGCCTTTGCTCTATGTCACGCGCTGGATCACGCATCTTTGCGCGCCGACATTTGTGTTTCTGACCGGCGTCTCAGCGTACCTGCAGTTAGTCAAAGGCAAGGCGCCGCCGAACCTCTCCATGTTCCTGCTGACGCGGGGCCTTTGGCTCATTTTCTTCGAACTCACTTTGATCAGTTTCGGTTGGTCATTCGGCCTTCCGTTCGCGCTGTTCATGCAAGTGATCTGGGCGCTTGGTTGGTCGATGATTGCGCTTGCTGCGCTCGTGTGGCTGCCCCGCTTGGTTGTGCTGGGCATCGGCATTGCCATCATAGCGGGGCACAATCTGCTCGACCCGATCAACGCGCAGGCGCTGGGCGAACAGAATGTCGCGCTCGGCTATTTGTGGACGTTCCTGCACGATGGCGGCGTCGTCTTCATCGGTGAGCAACCGATCGGGCTCGCCGCCTACCCGATCCTGCCATGGATTGGCGTTGCGGCGTTCGGCTATGGGCTGGGCGCGATATTTCTAGGCGAGAAGCGCAACCGAATCGTGCCGGTTATTGGCCTCGCCATGCTCGCGCTCTTTGTCGTGCTGCGCTGGTTCAATGCTTATGGCGATCCGCAGTTTGCGGCAGGCCCGGAGGCGGTGGCGCGGCTCTGGACCGAGCAGCCGACGCTGCTGGCGCAAGTCATGGTTTTCCTCGACGTGCAGAAATATCCGCCGTCGCTGCAATTCGTGTTGGTGACGCTGGGGCTTGTCTTCGTTCTGTGGCCACTGCTTTCACGCTTGCCGCGCGCGGTGACGTCCGTGCTCAACACGTTCGGGGCGGTGCCGTTCTTCTTCTATGTGCTGCACATCTATCTGGTGCACCTGCTCGCTATCGCCGCTAATCTCGCCTTCGGGCGCGATGCACGCGGGCTGTTCAATTGGTTGATCAACGGATTTACGCACCCGGAGTATTCCACCAACACCGGCTTTGCGCTGTGGCCGTGGACGTATGTTGCGTGGATCGTTGTGCTGGCGCTGCTCTATCCGCTCTGCCGCTACTGGCAGGGGCTGAAGGCGCGGCGGCGCGATTGGTGGCTGTCGTATCTCTGAACAAGCAAACGCCGCTCTCGGGGTAGAGCGAGAGCGGCGTCACTTTGCCAGCGGCTCTAGGGTGACCTAGCGCGTCGGCATAAGCACCGTGTCGATGACATGGATGAGGCCGTTCGAAGCGGCAACATCAGTGGCGGTCACGGTCGAGGTTCCGCCTGCCGCATCGGTGAGGACCACGTTCGAGCCTTGGAGGCGCGCAGTCAGCGTGGCGCCTTGCACAGTTGTCAGCGTCGCCGTACCGCCGCCAGCTTGGATTTGCGCGATGAGATCGGCAGCCGTCACGCGGCCTGAGACGACGTGATAGGTTAGAATGCTGGTCAGCGTTTCGCGTTGCGCGGGTTGAACGAGGCTGTCCACAGTGCCGGCCGGCAGTTTGGCGAAGGCGGCGTTGGTTGGCGCGAATACCGTGAACGGGCCGGTGCTCGAAAGTGTTTCCGCGAGGCCAGCGGCTTGCACGGCCGTAACCAAGGTCGAGAAATCCGGGTTAGCGAGAGCTGCATCGACGATCGTGCCGCTCGGCGCTGCGGTTTGTTCTGCGGCGTAGCTTTCAGTGTTTTCAGCAGTTGATTGTTCCGCTGCGCCGCATCCGGCCAAAGCGATGGCGAGCGCGGCTGCGGCCGCATTGATAGTGAGTTGTCGCATAATGTCTCCTCGCGTGCGTGTTCAAATCACGCTGCGTGGAGTTACGACTGTGCGGCATGCGCGGATCATGCGCGCGCGATTACGCCGCACGCGCCTGTTCGATGGAACTCGCGATCTCGCTTTCATAAGTCATGAGAGGTTGCGGCCTGTAACTGGCATTCGCCGCCCAGCGCAGTTGCGCCGTCTCGTGCACGTCAGCGAAGCGGCCGATGCCACGCCGCCAGCGCGCACCGACAATGTTCATCAGCGAAGGCCTAGTGCTTGAGGCGAGCGCCGCATTGATCGGATCGATCTCAGCCAGGCAACTGGAAATCACCGAGCCCGGCTCGCGGGAAAGCGAAAGGCCCGCTTGCTCGGCGCCTTCCAGCACCCAAAGCAATGCGCAGTTGGAAAGCCCGCGATTGGGTCCGCCGCCGACGCCGCCATGATCGCCCGGAAACCATGATTGCAGCACGCGCGGCTGCGCAAATGGTGAGTTGAACGCGTCGGCATTGCTCCACAGCGTCGGCTTGAACGGCGCGCGCCGCTCATCGATCGCTACCGCATGGCGCGCATATTCGACCGAGCGCGAAAGTGCAGTGTCGTGAAACTCGTATTGCTTGTTGAAGCCAAGCGAGACTGGCAGCAGGCGCGGAATACCGAGCGCGCCGACCGTGTCCCATACGCCGAGATAGCGGATGCGGAGATCGACGGGCGGCGCGGTGAACGGCGTGGTAAGTCGCGGCCAGGCAATCGCGTGCGCGTTGCGGAAGCGCTCAGTCTCGGGGCTATCGGCGCCGACCTCCTTGGAGCGATAGAACTCGATGCCTTCGTTGGCCTTGTCGACATGGGCGCGGCGCAGGATGCCGATCTTGCGCAGGAGCCCGGCGAGGCTGCGTACGGTGTAGGCGCCGCGTGAGAAGCCGAAGAGGTAAAGCTCGTCGCCCGGCTCGTAGTTCAGGTTGATGAAGAGCCAGGCGTCGAGAAGGTTGTCGTCGAGATCGGCGCCGGTCATGCCTTGCCAAAGGCTCAAGCCGCTGAGCGAGGCGCCGACGCCGGCGGAATAGTAGACGATCTGTGCTTGGCCTTGTGCGTCGCGGTTGGCGACTGCGCGTGCGGTGAGCGCGACATTGGTCAGCGTGCCGGCATAGAGACGCTGCCAGGTGCCGTCGCAGCAAATGATCAGCCGCTTCATCGCCGCCTCACGGGTTCAGGAGGAAGACCGCTTCCTCGGCGAAATAGTTCGCGCGCCAAAGAGTCTTGGCGAATGGCGCACCAGGACGCCCATTGGTGAGCGGCACGGCGGTCTCGATATTGAAGCGCATGTCGCGCGCGAGTTCGGCGAAGTCGCGAATGCTGGCGCGGCGCTCGAAATCGCCATTAGCCCAGGCGCCGTCTTTGCCGGCGACGCGGCCGGCATTGGCCAAGGTGTAGCGATTGCGCCAGTAGGCGGCATTGCGCACCGATACGATGACGCGCTCGCCGATGCGTCCAGCGTGCTTCAACGCTTCGCGCGTGTTCGGCAGGTGCAGAAGCGTGTGCGAGAGCACGACATACTCGAATGCGCCGGACGGAAACTCCGCCAGATCGGTTTCGGCGTCGCCCTGCACCACGGCCAAACCGCGCGCCACGCAAGCCCGCACCTTCACGCGATCGCGCTCAAGGCCCCGTGCGCGCGCCTTGCATTCGCGCGCCAGCAGCGAGATTAGCGCGCCATCGCCGCAACCGATATCCAGCACGCGCGCGCCATCATCGATCATGCGCGCGATCACGGCGTGATCACCGCGCGGACCGCGTCCTTCGAAATCGAGCGGCGCGGCGTGAATGAGTTCGAGCTGGGCGGCCATTACACGCCTCCGTTCAGCGACAGGCCGCGCGCTGAGGCGGTGGCGTCAATGAAGCCGGTGAGTGCGGCTTCGAATTGCGGTTCTTCGCCGAGGTAAGCGTCGTGGCCGTTCTCGCTTTCGATCTCGACAAAGCCGGCATCAGCGCCCGCCGCGATGAGCGCCCGCGCAACTGCACGGCTTTCGCTCGGCGGGAAGCGCCAGTCGCTGGTGAAGGCAAAGACGCAATGGCGCGTCGAGCCGCCTTGGAAGGCGTTTGCAAGCCGTCCGCCGAAATCGCCGGCGAGATCGAAGCTATCCATGGCGCGCGACAGATAGAGGAACGAATTGGCGTCAAAGCGCTCGATGAAGCTTGAGGTGGCGCCGGCGCTGTAGTCGCTGTTGAACGCAAACCGTTCGCTCTGATGCGCTGCGCCCAGACGTGCGCGGACACTGGCTTCCGATAGGCTCGCCACTTGTGTCGCCACCCGCGCGACCGCGAGACCTTTCGCAGGACGCACTCCGTGCGCTTGATAAGCGCCGCCGCGCCAATCGGGATCGGCCATCACGGCTTGGCGGCCGAGTTCGGAGAGCGCGATGTTCTGCGCCGATTGCCGCGCCGCCGAGGCGATCGTCACGCACGAGAAGACGCGCTTCGGATAAGCGCTCGCCCAATTCAGCGCCTGCATGCCGCCCATGCCGGCGCCGATGACGAGGAAGAGGCTTTGGATGCCGAGCGCTTCGATCAGCATCGATTGCGCGCGCACCATGTCGGAGATGGTGACGGGCGCAAAGCGCAGGCCGTAAGGCTGGCCGTCGCGCGCCGGAGTCGCCGGGCTGGTCGTCCCCATCGAGCCGCCAAGCACGTTGGCGCAGATGACGAAGAAGCGGTTGGTGTCGATCGGCCGTCCCGGTCCGACAATGCGCGGCCACCATGCGGGGCGGCCAGTGACTGGGTTAGGACCAGCGACAAACTGATCGGTGGTCAGCGCGTGACAGATCAGCACCGCATTGGTGCGGTCGGCGTTGAGCGCGCCATAGGTTTCGAACGCAATCGTCAACGGCGCGAGCATTTCGCCGTTAGCCAATTGCAGCGGCGCGCTAGCGTCGAAGGCGAGAGAGCGTACACCCCCCGCGGCTTGTACTTTTGCTGCTGCGTGAATCATGTGGGCGAGCCTAGGCTCTCGCTTGAGTCCACGCACCCCTGTCTAGTGTCTCTCGGGGCCACGTCTCTTGGGGCGCGAAGCGCTGCTGTTAATGACATCGCTCAAGGCGCAGCCGTTGGCGGTTGTGAGGAAAGCTCCTAAGGTTGCGGCCACATGACCGATCAGGCCCCCCCAATTGATCCGATCGACGCGATTCGCGGCGAGATTGATGCTGTCGATAAGTCGTTGCTCTCGCTGTTCGCGCAGCGTTTGCAGCTTGCCGAAAAGCTCGCCGGTATGAAGGGCGAAGCGGGGCTGCCTATTCGATCCGGACGCGAAGTGGCCCTTCTACGCCGCCTGATCGCCGAGGCGCCTGCGCCTTTGGAGAAGGAATTGGTGGTTGAGCTGTGGCGCGCCGTGATCGGCGCCAGCTTGCGCCGCCAGAAAGTTATCGATGTCGTCGTCGGCGGTGGCCGCAGCGATCCGACCCGGCTGTTCGATATTGCGCGCCGTCATTTCGGCGCCAGAACGCGCATTAGCCATGTTGGCGAGCCGCAGGTCGCGCTGCAGAAAGCTGTCGAGAACCCGCAGACCGTCGTTGCGGTGACGCCATGGCCGGCGGCGCCTGGTGTCGGCGCTTGGTGGCCGGCGCTCTCGGAGCGGCGCTTCCATGATTTGCACCTGATTGCTGGCTTGCCGCTCATCGCCGCCGGAACCGATGATCCCGAGGCTTGCGTCTTCGCCGCCGGACAAACCGATCCTGCCGGACGCGACGTTACGCTGCTTCTCGCGTTCGACTCCCATCACAAAGCGCAGCGCGCGCTCAACGAAGTGGGTTTTGTCGGCAAGGAAGTTGCGCGCTCGGAGCCGCGCGTGTTGCTGCGCCTCGACGAGTTTGTTGCGTTGAACGACCCGCGCGTCGCGGCACTCAACGGTCATGGGCTCGAAGCCGTGCGCGTGCTCGGCTCCTACGCGCGCATCTGACGATGACCGTCGTCGTTTTTGAACGCATCGCCATTATCGGCATTGGCTTGATCGGCTCTTCGATTGCGCTCGCCGCGCGTGAGAGCGGCGCTGCGCGCGCAGTTGCGCTCTACGACGCCGACGCAGCAGTGCGCTCGCGGGCGCGCGAGCTGCCGCTGGGGGATGTCTTCAATGACGCCGCCGAGGCGGTGAAGAATGCCGATCTCGTGGTGTTGTGCGTGCCGGTTGGCGCGATGGCAGCGGCGGCGGAGGCATGCAAGCCAGGTTTTAAGATCGGCGCGATCGTCACGGATGTGGGCTCGGTGAAACAGGCCGTCGTCGATAGCCTCACTGCTTCGCTGCCGAGCTACGTCTATCTCATTCCCGGTCACCCGATCGCGGGTACTGAACGCTCCGGGCCTGATGCGGGCTTTGCCGCGCTCTTTCACAAACGCTGGCACATTCTAACGCCAACGCCCGGCGATGAACGCGAAGCTTATGCGGCGGCGGTGGCGCAACTCGAGGAATTCTGGCGCGCGCTCGGTGCGGATGTCGAGCGCATGGCGCCGGATCGCCATGACGTCGTGCTCGCGGTGACGAGCCATCTGCCGCACTTGATCGCGTTCAACATCGTCGCGATGGCTGAGGACCTGGAAGGCGTCACCGAAAGCGAAGTGGTGAAATACTCCGCCTCCGGTTTTCGCGATTTCACCCGCATCGCCGCGTCCGATCCAACGATGTGGCGCGATGTGTTCTTGAACAATCGCGAAGCGGTACTCGAGGTATTGGGCCGCTTTTCGGAAGATCTCGCAGCCTTGCAGCGCGCGATACGCTGGAGCGATGGCGACACGCTCTACGCCTTGTTCGATCGGGCACGTCGCATGCGTCGCGAAGTCATCGATGCAGGGCAGGATACACCGGCGCCGAACTGGGGCCGCGAGAACTAATAGACCGGCGGCAGCGTCCGCACCGGCAAGCCTTCGATCCGCAGCACGCCATCATCGCCGGAAATATCGAGCGTGATTTCATCGCCGCTGACAGCATAGCTCGCCGCCAGCAATTGCAGCGCGCGGCGCGCGCTATCGTCCATGTTCGGGCCGCCGGCGATGGCGTTCAGCACTGGCGCCGGGCGTTGGACTGGCAGGACGAGGCGTCCTTCGAGGCGGCGCTCATCGTCGAGACCGCCATCGCCCGAACCCGTGGTTTCAAGTGGCCCCCAGTTGAGCGCCAAGCCTTCAAAGCGCAATTGACCGTCCGCTTCGCGCCATGAGGCCAGCGGATCGTTAGGTGTCGCGCGCAACAAGGCCGCGCCTTCACTCACGACGATCGCCGCGCGTAGTGCGGGGACTTCTTGCCCGAAGGTCTCGAAGCTGCGCACCGGGCGCGGGAGCGTCAATCCCTGCGTATCGAAGGCGAGCTGATACTCGCCGGCTTGGCGCGCATCCGGGCGCACGCTGATGACCACCTTCACGGCGCGCAGCACGCCTTCTTCCGCAGGATCATCCAAGACAAGATTATCGGCTTCGATGCCCGCGACAGCGAGGCGTCCGCGATTGGTGCGCAAGCTTGCGATCAGCGCGTCGGCGCTGATGTTCGTGATCTTGCCTTCGCCATGCGCGAGTTCGATCGGCGCTTGCGCTTCGAAGATGACATGCTGTGGGTTGGTCAGCGTGATGTGCAGATCGGCGCGGTCGGTAGCGATGCCCCAGCCACCGTTGGCGGGTCGGTAGTTCAGGCCTTGCAACTCCAAACGCAGCAGGGCCGGAAAGCCGTGGCGCACGATGCGCTCAACCGATGCGGTCGATCCCGCGGCGTTCTGCTCGAACACCCATGTGTTGATCCGCCGCTCCGCAGCGCCAGCGACGAAGTTCCAATAGAACACCCATCCCAACGCCGCGATGACGAAGAGAGTCCACGGAACGACAAGCCAAAGTGTGCGCGATTTCATTGCGCTACGGTGCGACGCTTCTCTGGCGGCAACAAGGCCTGACTTTCGCTTTCGAGCACGCGCTCAAGTTCCCGCATGAATTCGTCGCGCGGCAGGCCGGCGGGGATCGGCGGCAAAACTTTGAACCTCACGTGACCCGGCGAACGCATGATGCCGCTGGGCTTCCAGATCAGGCCCGTGTTGAGCGCCACCGGCGTGACGGGAATGTTCAGATCCTTGTACATTGCGGCGATGCCCGGCTTGTAGTCGGGCGCAGCATCGAGCTCTTGGCGCGTGCCTTCCGGGAAAATCAGAACTTGCCCGCCGCGCGCCACCGCTTCACGCGCGCCGCGCACCAAGCTCTTCAACGCTTTGGCGTGCCCGCTGCGATCGACGCCGATTTGGTTCTTCTTCAGATAGGCGCCCATCACAGGTGCGTTGCCGAGTTCTTGCTTGTAGACGTAGGTCGAGCGCGGGAGAAACAGCGACGGCACGATCGTGTCGAGCATCGATTGGTGCTTCATCGCGATCAGCGCGCCGCCTTTCGGGACGTTCTCTAAGCCCTCGAAGCTCACCGTCGCGCCAACGATCCAGCGCAGGCCCCAGAGCGTCGCGCGTCCCCATGAGCGTAGCGCCACCCAGACATAGCGATCGTCCATCAGCACGAACGGCCACAGGCTCAAGCCAACCACCGCCATCGAAGCGTAAAGCCAGATGACGAAGATAATCGATCGGATCAGTCTCATGCGGGGTCGGCGGCCTCGTCCTCGGATTTGCCGAGGTTCAATACCGCCTCGCGCCCGCGGATGACGAGATATTTTACGTATTCAGCGCCAATCCTGGACGCCGCGCCCAAATCGCTGCGCCAAAGTGCTGGGTCGGTCCAGCGCGTGCGCACCGGATAGGGCGCTATCTCCGCTTCCGGCAACGCAAGCGACAACTCCGCCAATGAACGCGGCATATGATAATCGTCCGTGACGAGGATCAGACGGCGATAATTATGCTCGCGCGCCCAAGCGGCGGTTTCGGCGGCGTTGCCGATTGTATCTTCGGCGCCGCGCCCGAGATCGATGCAGCACTCCGCCAATTGCGGATCGACGTTGAGCGCGGCGTCGAGCAATTCTTCATCGGTGACGATACGGTTGACGCCGGAGATGAGCAGGCGATCGCCCTTATGTTGTTCAAGCAAGCGCACGCCCGTGGAGAGGCGCTCAAGCGAACCGCCGGTAAGCGCCACGATCGCGTCGGCGCGCGATGGCTCTTCGGCGGGGATGCGCACGCGCTCGGCGAAATTCCAGAAGCCGATGACGAACGCGATCACGCCAATGATGATCGCCCAGGTGAGCAGCCGTCCCATCAGCCCAGTCTCGCGGCTTGAGCGTGGAAATAGCTCGCCGCTGCACGCGCGCCAGCGCCGGCCGAGATCGCAGCGACGAGAGGTGCTGCCGCGATCGGCACGAGGTCCACAGGCAGAATCATACGCGGCAAAGCATCAAGGCTGACGCCGGGAATAACCAGCATCAGCACGATTAAGCCTGCGACACCTGCGAGCGCGCCGCCGATCAGGCCGGCATACAAACCCATCACGGCCGCTTCGTCAGCGACGCGTCCGGCGGCCTTGCCCTGCGTTGCGCCGAGATCGCACATCACCGTCACCATCTCGCGCCGCCGCGCCGCCAACCCACGCGCTGAGAGAGAGATGATAAGCGCCATGACAAGCGCAAACGCGATCGAGCCCCAAAAGGCGGCGCTACGAGTCCAGGTCGCGAGACCGCCCTCGGCAGTGCCGTTGCCAAACACTTCCGCGGTTACACCACCTTGTGCCAGTGCCGCTACCAGATCGCCCGCGACGTCCACCTGCGGTGCGGCCGGCGCAACCTCTACTTCGATTAGGCGCAGGTCTTCGGGCAGATCCTCTGCTCGGACGCTGCCGCCCAAGAACTCGGCAGCTCGACTACCTGAGACCGGGGTCACCGCCACTACGTGCTGCGAGTTTGCTAAGGCGAGTTGTGCCGCCGTGATCCCTGCATCGCCCTCCGGCGCTTGCACTTGGACGATCATGTAGTTGGATTCATTAGCCTGGTACCACGCAGCGACTCGGTCAACGCCACGCGCCGCGAGGCCAGCTGCGACCGCGGCGAAGGCGGCGAACGCCAGGGTCAAGAACAAGGCGCGTTCTACGCCCGTCAGCGCGTTCCTCATTCGTAGGCCTCCGCCTCTTCGGAGGCCGTCTGCGCCACCAGCGAAAGCTGGCCGCGCTCCATGCGCCAGTGTGAGAGCGGCGCGCAATCGGCGAGCGTCTCGTCTTGGCTGGCGATGACGACACCGGCGCCGACGCGGCGCATCTCAGCGAGCAAGCGCACGATGCGGCGTCCATCGGCGGGCGACATGCCCGCGGTGGGGTCATCGGCCAGAATGAGGGCGGGTTTAGAGGCGAGCGCGCGGGCTATGGCGGCCCGATGCCGTTCCGCACCCGAAAGTTTTTCAATCGTTAAATCTGCTGCGTCGGTGAGGCCGACGAATTCCACAAGTTCGCGCACATCGTCCGTGTAATCACGTGGCTTCATGCCTGCCAAACGGAGCGGCATGGCGATGTTGTCGAACGCGGTCCAGGTCTCGATGAACGTTGGATTTTCAGCAACATAGCCGATGCGCTTCTTCAGGTTCGCGCGTGCGCGCGCGCTCGCTCGCGCGATGTCGGCGCCTAGAATTACACATCGTCCAGAACGCACCTGCAGCGCTAGGCGCAGCAAGTGCATGAACGTAGTCTTACCTGCAGCGGCGGGACCAGTAATAAGCGCGACCTCACCGTTGCGCGCTTCGAACTCGATCCCAAACAAGACGGTCGCGGTCTTATAGCCCGCGTCCACGCCAGAAAGGCGGGCGAGAACACCTCGCTCTAACAGATCCTGTTCTGGTGTGTTTACACGGGCCATGACTGGACAAGCCGAATAGAATCAATGCACCGGATGGTACTGGGCTAATGGGCGTATCGTTAACATGATCCTGACCTGCACGTCTTGCTCGACAAGATATTACGCGGATGACGCGGCGATCGGTCCGACGGGCCGTACTGTGCGCTGCGCGGCATGCGGGTTCTCCTGGTTTGCCGAGCCGCAGTTGGAGCTCCGGACCCAAGCCGTTGCCGCCCCTGCGGAAACCCGCGCCGAAGCGGCACCGGTGCAAGAACCTCTTACACGTGAACGTGTCGAAAGATTGCGCCGCGCGGCCGAACAGCCCGGCCCGGCCCCGTCAGCCGCCGCAAAATTCCGCGCTCAACAGGCCGAGCGCATGCGCCGTGAGCGCAGCCGCGCTGCCATCGTTGTTTGGGGCGCTACCGGTGCCGCCCTGGCCGCGTCCGCGACCGGCATGGTCGCCTTCCGTCAGGACGTAGCCGAACTGTGGCCGCGTTCAGCCAGCGCGTTCGCGGCACTCGGCCTCGACGTGAACGTCTACGGCCTCGAATTCTACGACCTGGCGGTCGAGCGCGATTTCGATGGCGCGACGCCGATCCTTCTGGTCAGCGGTGAAGTTCGCAACATTGGCCGCGACGACAAGCTCGTCCCGCCGGTTCGCATCTCGCTGCGCGACACCGCCTCGGCTGAGATTTTCGAACTGGTCAACGTGATCACCGATCAGCCGGTTGCGGCTGGAGCGTCGATCCCGTTCCAAATTCGCGTCGAGAACCCGCCGGCTGACGCCATCGATCTCGAAGCGACGTTCGCGAGCTTCTCTGAAGCGCAATTCGCCGGTGGCCCGGCGCGCGTGTCGCCCGCGACACCTGCACCTGCGGCGCATGAAGAGCCGCTGACGCTTGATGCGCCAGTCGGTGACGAACTCATGCTCGACGAGCCGATCACGAGCGATGCGGGTCCGGTTGAAGGTCTCGCGCTGCGCTTCCGTCAAAGCTAGAGCGCGCGCGTTGCGCGTTCTTCTGAGCGCCGAAGACATAGCCCTCCGCGTCGATAAGATGGCGGAGGGCTTTGCACATCAGATGGATGATAGCTGGACGGTCGTTGCGCTCTTGCAGGGCGCGATCCCGTTTGCGGCTGATCTCATGCGCGCACTCGAAAAGCGCGGCGTCCATCCGATCTACGATTCACTCTGGCTCGAAAGCTATCGCGACGCGCGCGAGAGCAGCGGCAAAGTGATGGTGCGTGCTGACATCTCGCGCCCTATCGATGGCCGTCCGGCGCTCATCGTCGATGATGTCTTCGATAGCGGCCGCACCATCGCCTACGCCCGCGCGCATTTGATGGCCAAAGGCGCGACACGCACGCTCGCCTGCGCCTTCGTGCGTAAGCCGCAAGCTCTGAATGAGCCGATCGACGCCATTGGCTGGGACGCCGGTGGCGATTTCCTCATCGGCTACGGCATGGACGATAAGGGCCGCTATCGTGGCCTTCCATACATCGCAGCGATCGATTGAGCCTTAGCTCCGGCGCGCGAAATCCAGCAGCAGCGATCCATTGGCGCCGTCAGTGAGGCGTAGCTGCAATGCGTTGCCGCGTGCGCGGACTTCGGCTGGCACATCGCCCATGCGGCCGCACGTGTAGCTTATGCGCGACGTGGGTGTGTCGGTGTAGCTGGCGGTCCAGCGATCGACTTCGCCGCGCTCAGGCGCACCGGCCCATTGGAACACCACGCCGTCGGCGCCTTCGGTCACTTCAAGCGCGACGGCGCGGGCGTTCTGCCAGCCGGTTGGTTGATCGACGCGTACAGCGCGTGTGAGATCGTAGATGCCTGGCGTAATCGGTCCGCCTGGCAGCGTGCTCGCGGCGGAGGCTGTCGCGGGTGCGTCTTCGACGCGGATCAGGCGCGCGTTGTCGGGCGTGATCGTGTTGCAAGCTTGAATCTGCGGCGCAGGATCGGAGGGCGCTTCCGCGTCTTGCTGTGCAGGCGGCGTGCAGGCCATGAGCAAAGCGGCGAGCGCGGCTGAGAAAAGCAAACGGCGCATGATGTCCTCCAAGGTTTTCCGCGGTGCGGAGTGTGGGGCGCTAAATGCAACAGCGCAACGCGGGAACCAGCTTAGCTGTCGCCGAAGCGATCCATCAGGCGTCGCAGATATTCGCGCTCAGCTTCAGGGCGGTTTGGATCCTGGGCGCGGCGGCGGATTTCATCGTAGATTTCGCGCGCCCGCACTGGATCGGTAGTGTTGGGCACCGTGCCGTCGCTGTCGGATGCGCCATTGGCTGAGCGGCCGAGCGGATCGCGGCCTTCTTCGCCGGCGTCGCCGCCTTGACGGCCTTCTTCGTCGCGCGCGCGCATTTCGGCAGCCAGGGCCTCAGCGCCTTCGCGCAGATTCTCCAACGCCGCGTCCTGCGCCGCTTCAGCTGCACCGAGATCGCCGCGACGGAGCGCGTCTTCGGCGCGGCGCATCGCTTCGCCGGCGTCCTCAAGATCAGAGCTCGCCGTTGCGCCCGCGTCATCGGCCATGCGCTGCGCTTGGGCGAGGCCATCGCGAATTTGCGATTGGCGGTCGGCGAGTTGGCCGCCGCTTTGGCCACCTTCGCCGCTTTGGCTCTGCTGCGTTTCATCGCGCAACGCGCGCTGCTCGCCCATCGCGCCGCTTAGCTCGTCCATGCTTTGCTGCAGGGCCTGATCGCCTTCGCCGCCTTCACTGCCGCTGCCGCTTTGCGCGGCGTCGATATTCATCTGCATGTTGGCGAGGATCGAGGAGAGCAGTGCTAGCATCGCCTGCGCCTCGGCATTGCGGCCCTCGCGTGAGAGACGCTCGACTTCTCGCAACAAAGACTCGATATCGGTGCCGCTGAGCTGCAGCGTGTCTTCGGTATCTTCCTGATTGACCGTCTCGCCGTTGCGCAATGCTTCGGCAGCGAGCGCTTGCATGTAGTTCTCGGTAGCGCGGCGCAAAGCTTCGAGCAATTGGTTGATGCGCTCTTGCGGTGCGCCTGCCGCGAGCGCTTCCGCGAGCAGACGCTGCGCCTCATCAAGCGCCCAGCGCGCATCGCCCGCTCCGCCATATTCGGCCCGCAGAGCGGTCCGCCACAACGTGTCGGCGGCGAGATCCGTGTCGCCGATCTCGGCGGCGACATCGAGTTCAGCGCGCGCTGTGCGGAAGCCGAGATAAACTGCAAGATCGCGGAAATAGCCGTCTTCCGGCATCATCGTCAGCGCATCGACTAAGCGCGCGGCATGACGCACGCCTTCAGGTGCGCGCTGCAGGTTCGGTCGGCGATCATAATTGCGCACTTCAATGCGCTGGCCGTTCACCGCGAGGCTGGGGTCCGCAATGGTTTCTTCGCGCTCCTGTCGTGCGGCGCGATAGGCGCGGCGCTCGGCGAGGATGTGACGGCGGATTTCGATCGCGGCTTGTGCGAGCGGTTGCAGAAACACGCGCTCCGGCAGCGTCAGTCGCAGCGGATCGCTGACGCCTTCTTGACCCAGCGCATCGATCGCGACGAGCCGCGCTTCGACCTCCATGCCCGCATAGGGGTGCGCAGCGACGTCGACTTGGATTTCTTCTTCCGTTTCGCGCGGATCACCGGCCGGAGACTCAATCTCGGTATCGACCGGATCGGCCTGGTACAAACCTTCCGGCGGCTTCAGCGGCCGCACGCGCAACACCATGCGGCGCACGCCGAAATCGTCGGCGGCGCGGTAGCTCAGCGACAGATGCTCTTCCGGCAGAATGTCGATCGGCGCGGCGAAGGCTGCCGTCGGGGCGGCGTCTGGTGCGGGCGCGATGCGCCAGAAGGCGCGGGTATGAAAGCGCACGATGCGGAGTTGGCCCGCTCCTGGCAGTTCGAGTTGCGCTTCCCATGCGCCATCCGCTGCGCGCGTGAAGCGCGCCTCGCGCCGTCCGCCACGACCTTGAAACACCAAGAGCGGCGCGCCGGCAGGGCCAGTGACGCGCACCATCGCGGTTACTGATGGCGGCGTGGCCACACGTTGACCGATGACGTCGCTCAGCGAGAGCGGTGCTGCGTGCGTGTAGTCCGCGGGCGTGAGCCAGGCTTCGACAGCCATCTCCTGATCGCCGAGCAGTGGTCCGGGATCGGGAAGGAAAGCGCGCGCCATCCGGTCGGGCGCTTGCACGCCGGCCCACACAAACGCAGCGATCAGCGCGATCGCTAGAACGAAACGGAGTTTATACGGGTCGTAGTCATCGAGGCGCGCCCGCGTTGGGCCTGCGCGCACCTTCTCGGCACGCTCGGCCGCCCGCTCGCGCTCGCGCGCCCAGAGCGCCATCGAGAATGGATCGTAGCGTGTCGGCTGATCGCGCAGCGCGTCGAACGAGCCGGTATCGAGATGTGAATCGGCCGCGAGCCTGGCGCGCGCTTCTTCGTCGGTCGGGTCGCGCCAGGCTTGGTAAGCGCGCCAGCCGAACCAGACGAACAGGGCAAGCGCACCAATTGCGGACAAGCTTTGCGCCAGAAGCGGCAGCCGCTCATGCGCTCCAACCAGCGCTAGCAGCGCCCAGACACCCACCACGACAGCCAGCGCAAAGCCCGCCCGCAGCGCGCGCTCAAGCGCGATCCGCCGCCGGGCCCGGGCCGTCTCGCGAGCGAGCAGCGCAAGGGCGTCCTGGTGCTTCATGAACCTCCGCAGGGTCGTTCAGCAAAACGCGAGCCTAACCCTTTGGTTCAGGCCAAACCATGACGGTCGCCCCGGGCGGGCAGCTATCGGTCGATAACCTTACTCAGCACCCCAAGGTGCCGGCGGCGCCGGAACTGGGCGGGTCAGATCGAACTCGACCCGGAAATGCCGGTTTGGGCGGCGGAGCTCGTAAACATAGGTCTGGCCGGGGTGAACCTCGACGGCCCAAACATTGGTGACCGATTGCGGGATGTTGTTGGCGACGAAGAGATCGCGCGAGTGCTGGTCGGCGGGAAACTCCTGGCGCTCGGCTGAGCCTTCGTTGGCGGTGTCGCCGCCATATTGGGTCAGCACGTCTTCTGAGCCGTCTTCGTGGCGGTGATCATGTTTAAGGCGCAGGCCCTGGCCTGTGCGCGTGATCACCCACGTCCGCGAACGATCCTCGCCAACATGGAACGGCACGCGGATTTCGTTGGCGCTGCACTCGCGCACTTGCATGACGAGGCGCTGACCGGCGAATGCGGAGTCCGCCGCCTCCGTCGTCACCACGCGGCCCTCAAAGCTCTGCCCGCACAGCGCCGAGAGGTTGGCGAAGAACTGATCTTGCGGCGAAGCGGGTGCGGACACCGAAGCGCACGCGTTTAGCGCCAAGGCTGCAGCTGTGATCAGTGCTCTCATCAGTTTCCCCAGTCCGGAATTGTCTCAAGCTTGAGCTGCTCCTCAAGCGTCCAGCGGCGGCGTACGATTTCGAACTTGTCCCCGCGCACAAGTACCTCAGGCACGAGATCGCGTGCGTTGTAGGTGGACGCCATGACAGCACCGTACGCGCCAGCAGTCATGAACGCGACCAGATCGCCAGGCTTCAGCGACGCAAGCTCGCGATTGCGCGTGAACGTGTCGCCGGTCTCGCAGATTGGGCCGACGACATCGTAGGCAACGCGCGCGTTGCTGGTGTCGGAGAGCGGTTTGATCTCGTGATAGGCTTCGTAGATTGCAGGGCGGATCAGATCGTTCATCGCCGCGTCGACGACGACGATCTTTTTGTCCGGTCGCTCCTGCATGCGGATCACCCGTGACAGCAGCACGCCAGCATTGGCTGCGATCATGCGGCCTGGCTCGAACGCAAGTGCGACGTCGAAGCCGTCAAACACGCGTTTCACCATCGCCGCATAGGTTACCGGCGAAGGCGGTTCTGGTTCGTTGAAGTAGGGCACGCCGAGGCCGCCGCCCAAATCCATGCGCTCGATCGAGAGGCCGTCAGCGCGCAGCTTCTCGCCCAGCCCGCGCATCACTTTGAACGCGTCTTCGAGAGGTTTCAGATCCTTGATCTGGCTGCCGATGTGAACCGCGAGACCTTTGGCCGAGAGATGCGGATCGGCGCTGGCGCGGGCGTAGAGCGCAAGCGCTTGCTGGTTCGAGACGCCGAACTTGGTGTCACCTTTGCCGGTCGAGATTTTCTCGTGACCGCCGGCGCCGACATCCGGGTTTACGCGGATCGCGATCGCGGGCGCGGCTTTCAGTGACGCGGCGATACGCGAAAGCATTTCGAGTTCGGCGATGCTCTCGACATTGATCTGGTGGACGCCCGCTTTCACCGCGAACGCCAGTTCGGCCTCAGTCTTGCCGACGCCGGAGAACACGATGCGCTCAGCCGGTACGCCCGCGCGCAAGGCGCGTTCGATCTCGCCTTGGCTCACCGTGTCGGCGCCGGCGCCTTTCTTGGCGAGCGTGGAGAGTACGGCGATGTTGGCGTTGGCTTTGACCGCGAAGGCGACAAGCACGTCGCGCGGCGCAAACGCGGCTTTAAACACGTCATAATGCCGCTCAAGCGTGGCGCTGGAATAGACGTAAGCCGGCGTGCCGACGGCTTCGGCGATGTCCGCAAGGCGCACGCCTTCGCAGAAGAGCGCGCCATCCCGATACTCAAAGTGGTTCATGCTGGTTGGTTCATACTGGGAGGAGTAACCATTTCGTCATTCCGGGATCGCGAAGCGAGGCCCGGAAGCCAGGGGCCGCAAGCTCGTCGGTTGCCCCTGGGTTCCGGGCTCAATGCTATCGCATTGCCCCGGAATGACGAGGTGGTGTGTCCGATCTAATTCGGCCGCGCACCTGATTGATATTGCGCGCAGCGCGCATCTTGCTCTTCGTTGTTCTCAGCTTGGCGCTGACATTCGCGGCGGATCGCGTCGTCGCTGTTCCACATCGGATCGGGACGGTCGAGATCGCCTTTGACGCCGCAGGCCGACAGCATTGTCAGCGCCAGCAAACCCAGAATTACGCGGCTCATGCGAACATCTCCTTCCAGCGCTCGATCTGCTCGCGCACGCGCTGCGGGGCGGTCCCGCCATAGCTATCCCGGCTCTCGACCGATTTTTCAACCGTCAACAGCGCCCGCGCCGCCTCGGTAATGCGGGCATCGACGGCTTGGTACTCGCTCAACGGGAGCAAACCCAGTTCTGCGACGCCCATTTCCTCGGCCCGGCGCACGATCCGGCCCGTAATTTCGTGCGCTTCGCGGAAGGGTGTCTTGAGTTCGCGCACCAGCCAGTCGGCGAGGTCGGTGGCGGTGGAATACCCACGCGCGGCGGCAGAACGCATCGCTTCGCGGTTGAAGCGCATCGTCTCGATCATGCCGATCATGGCGGTGACGGAGAGCGAGAAGGCGTCGAAGGCGTTGAACGTCAGCGCCTTGTCTTCCTGCAGATCCTTCGCGTAAGCGAGCGGCAGCTTCTGCACGATGGCGTTCAACGCTGCGAAGTCCGCGCCGACGCGCGCGGCTTTGGCGCGGATCAGCTCAGCCGCATCCGGATTGCGCTTTTGCGGCATGATCGAAGAACCGGTCGACCAAGCGTCCGAGAGCGTCGCAAACGCGAACTGCGGCGAGGTCCAAAGCACGATCTCTTCGGCCAAGCGCGAAAGATGGGTCGCAGCAATCGCGAGGCTTGAAAGCGCAGCCAGCGCAAAGTCACGCGAGCCGACCGCATCAAGCGAGTTGGAGGCCGGCGCATGGAAGCCGAGCGCCTTCGCCGTCATCTCGCGATCAATTGGATAGCCGGTGCCGGCGAGCGCCGCCGAACCGAGCGGGCATTCCCATGCTGCTTCCAACGCGCCGCCAATCAAACGCACGCGGTCGCGCTCGAACATCGAGACGTAGGCGAGCAAGTGATGGCCGAGCGTGATCGGCTGCGCCGTCTGCAAATGCGTGAAGCCCGGCATGATCCAGTCCGCGCCGCCTTCAGCGCGCTTGACCAAAGCTTGCTGCAGAACGCGCAGACCATCGGCCGCCTCGCGCGACGCGCGCATTGTCCAGAGCTTGAAATCGGTCGCCACCTGATCGTTGCGCGAGCGGCCGGTGTGGAGGCGCTTGCCGGCTTCGCCGATGCGTTCGGTCAGCCGCGCTTCGATGTTCAGGTGGATGTCTTCCAGTTCCACCGAGAACTGGAACGTCCCTTCGGCGATCTCTGCGGCAATCTGGTCTAATCCGGCTTGTATCGCGGCGTTATCTTCGCTCGTAATAATGCCTTGCGCGGCGAGCATGTCGGCGTGCGCTTTCGAGCCCTCGATGTCCTCGCGCCACAAGCGCTTGTCCACATCGATCGAAGCGTTGATCGCCTGCATCGCGTCGGCGGGCTGCGCCGCAAAACGGCCGCCCCACATTTTCTGGCCGCCGGGAGGAGTGGAAGTGGACACTAAAACGGACTCCAGCGGAGGTCAGAGGAATTGGGCGTTGTGGGCGGCGATGGCTTTGCT
>CAYZIJ010000039.1:0-25738 GCA_964478365.1 uncultured Terricaulis sp. | reverse complement strand
GCTTAGCTCCATGCCCAATTCGCCGGTGCTGTGGGCGGGGTGTCCGTCACCCCGGACTTTGCGGTTTCACTCCCCGCAAACAAATCCCACCGATCGTGTCCACACATTCCAAAGTTTCGGAGCTCTTCGAAATCTCCCGTGTGCGAACGAGGCGATGATAGGCGCGATGTCGAGCCTGTCGGATAGATTTCTCCTGCTTGCAGGTTGGAGCGCGGGGCTCCGCCCCGCATTGGCTTGATATTTCAAGCATTAGCGCAAAGATGCGGGGCGGAGCCCCGCGCTCCAACCTGCAAGCATGTGCGCTCAGGGTTGGGATAAGCGCTCCGCTATCCCCCTATTCATCGTTGGGAGAGCGGACGAGGACGTCCGCGCTCCCAAGAATAGCCCTACCGCCCCACATCGCGATAGCGCGCTTCGTCGTTGCCGCGTTGGTCAGCGATGACTTGGATCAGCATCCAAATGCTGCCGACCACCATCAGAATGAAGCCGATCATGGCAAGCGCGCTCAAGCTTGCGGCAGCGAGAATGCCGCCGACGGCGATGGCTGGGTTGCCGCCGGCTAGTCCGGCCGTGATCACGGCGCCGACGCCGAAAAACCAAGCGAGCGTTTCAAGGCCCACGCCAACGCAAAAGCAAATCAGCGCGCCGTTGGAATGACGCTCAGGGTTGGCCGGATTAGGTTGCGACATAGCGTGTGACCCCCTGCGCATCGGTTTCGCGTCGCGCGAGGCCGCGGCCGACGAGACAGTTTAGATGCGCGATGGCTTCGCCGGTCGCCATGCCGAGCAAATCGGGGCCGATTTTGCGGGCGAACATGGCGACGAAGATGTCGATGGCGCGTTTGGGTTCGTTCAAGCGGCTCAAGATGCGCGCGAGCGATTTCTCGTGGCCGTCGATCAGATTGTGCAGACGCTCGTGCAGGCCGATGAACGGTTCGTTGTGCGAGGGCAGAACCAGCACGTCGTTGGGCATGACGTCGAGCAACTTCTTGCAGCTCTCGATCCAATCGGTGAGTGGATCGCCGTCGGGCTCGGTCGGGAATACTGAGACGTTTGATGAGATGCGCGGCAGCACTTGGTCGCCGGAGATGAAGAGCTTCAGCTCTTCCTGCCAGAGGCAGGCATGTTCGGGGCAATGGCCGTTGCCGGTGACGACACGCCAAGGCTTGCCGCCAATGTCGATCACGTCACCATCTGCGATGCGCTTGTAGCCGTCAGGCATTTTCGAGACGGCTTTGCCGAAGCCGCCGAAGCGAACTTTGTAGCTATCGAGCGCATCTTCGTCCCAACCGGCGGCGCGATAGAATTGCACGCCCTCTTCCGGCGCTTCACGGCCAGTGTCGGCGACGAGCATGCGGCCGGTGATGTATTCGAGCCGGCTCATCCAGAGCGTCGCGTTGAACTTGCGGCAGATCCAACCGGCGAGGCCCATGTGGTCAGGATGCATGTGCGTGCAGATCACGCGCTTGACCGGTTTGCCTTTGAGTGTCGCGTCGAAGATCGCGCGCCAGTGCTCGCGCGTTTCCTCCATGGCGACGCCCGTGTCGACGATCGTCCAGCCGTCGCCATCCTCAATGAGCCAAAGATTGATCCATTTCAGCGCGAACGGCAGCGGCATGCGTATCCAATGCACGCCCGGCGCAATCTCGCGCGCGATGCCCGCCTCGGGCGGATCGCCGAGCGGATAAATGAGCGTCGGCCGCGCCGGCCGCTCGTTCGCGAGTTCTTGGTCTTCAACGCCATCCATGGACATGGGAGTGAGTCTAGCGCGGCCTTTACAGCCTCACCACCCATCACCTCACCCATTCCCGGGGCTCGCGTAGCGAGAGCCCGGGACCCATAAACACTTCTGCTCGCGTGTTTCACTCAGACAGGTTGTGTTTATGGGTCCCGGACTTGGCGCTGCGCGCCAATCCGGGAATGGGTGTGGTGCTAGGCGCTGAAATCGCCCAGCACGTCCGCGCCGATCTTGATCTCGGCCAGCCGTGATGGCGCGCGGGCTAGGACTGTGCGGGCGTAGAAGCGTAAGCTTGCGGCTTGCTCGGGATTAGCGTCGCGGGCGCCGCCTTTGACCAGCAGCATACCGCCGACGACATCGCCTGCGAGTTGGAGAAAGGCGTGCGCCCCGGCCAGCGCGTCTTCGCGCGATGCGGCCAGCATGTAGTCGGTCGCTTCGGCAAGCGCGTCGATGGCGGCGTTGAGTTTCGGATGTGTCGAGCCGGCAATCTCGCGCGCTTCTTCGATCAGCACGCGCATTGCTTCGCCGCGATCGCCGAGCAGTTTGCGGCCGTAGAGATCGATGGCTTGGATGCCGTTTGTGCCTTCGTAGATCGGGGCGATGCGGGCGTCGCGATAGAATTGTGCGGCGCCGCCCTCTTCGACAAAGCCCATGCCGCCGTGAATCTGCACGCCGAGGCTCGCGGCTTCGACACCGAGATCGGTGCTCCAGGCTTTCGCCAGCGGCGTGAGCAAATCTTCGCGGGCCTTGTCGCCATTATCGGCGGCGACGGCGGTGGCGTAGCAGATGGCGCGCGCGGCCTGGATCTTGGCGCGCATAGTCATCAGCATGCGGCGGACGTCGGGGTGATTGACGATGAGGCCGGCTTGCGTGCGTTCACGCGCGTAAGCCAGCGCCTTCTGGTACGCCGCCTCCGCAACCGCGACGCCTTCCATGCCGACATTGAGCCGTGCGGCGTTCATCATCGTGAACATGGCGGCGAGGCCGCGATTCTCTTCGCCGATCAGCCAGCCTGTCGCGCCTTCGTAAGCCATCGTGCATGTGGGCGACGCGTGGATGCCCATTTTCTCTTCGAGACCAATGCAGCGCACCGCGTTACGCGAGCCGTCGGCGTCGCGGAATTTCGGCACGATGAACATCGAGATGCCCTTCGAGCCTGCGGGCGCGCCTTCGATGCGCGCCAGCACGAGGTGGATGATGTTCGGCGCGAGATCGTGCTCGCCCCAGGTGATGAAAATCTTCTGGCCGGTGATGGCGTAGGAGCCGTCGGTTTGGGGCGCAGCTTTAGTGGTGAGCGCGCCGAGATCGGAGCCGGCTTGCGGCTCGGTCAGGTTCATCGTGCCGGTCCATTCGCCGGAAATGAGCTTTTTGAGATAGAGCGCCTTCTGATCGACGGCGCCGTGCGCCGCGATCGCTTCGATGGCGGCGAGCGTCAGCATTGGCAGCAGGCCGAAGCTCATATTGGCGCTGTGCACCGTCTCCATCACTGCAAGCGCCACCGCGCGCGGCAGACCTTGGCCGCCATAGGCTTGATCGGCCGCGAGGCCCTGCCAGCCGCCTGCTTTGAACGCTTCGTATGCGTCGCGAAAACCGGGTGCGGCTGCGACCACATCATTGGCGAGCTTCACGCCTGCGCGGTCGGCCTTGCGGTTGATCGGCGCCAAGGTTTCGCTCGCGAGTTGCCCGGCGCTTTCGAGGATCGCGGCCAAGGTCTCGGCATCGAGATCGGGATAGCGTTCGCGCAGCGTCCATAGGTCGGCGCAGGCTTCGAGCGCGAAGCGCATGTCGGCGATGGGCGCGGAATAGGTCATGGAAGCTCCTTGAGGCGCCCGAGCATAGCCTCGCGGCTGTTCTTTCGTCGACGCAAACTGGACCGCGCCGCCGGCCATCCTACATTTCCGGGGAGCCCGGTAATGTAGAAACCATCATGCGCACGTTTTTGTTCGCCGCCATCCTGCTGCTGACCACGCCAGCCGCGGCGCAGACCGCACCTGCCGTCAGCGTCGATCAGCCGAGCGGCGTCTATCGGCTCGACCCGCGCCACGCCAGCGTGCTCTTCCGCATTCGCCACATGGACCTCTCCTGGTTCACCGCGCGCTTCGATACAAAGGACGCGACGCTCGAACTCAATTCAGACGACGTCACGCAATCGCGCTTCACCGCAAGCGTCGCGGGTGTCAACACCGGCGTTCTCAATCGCGACGGCGAGCGCGCGTTCGACGCGCAGATCGACCGCGCCATGGGCGGAGCGCCGATCACCTTCACATCGACCGCCATCGAGCGCACCGGCGAAGACACCGCCCGCGTGACCGGCGATCTCACGCTCAACGGGCAAACTCATCCCGCCACTTTTGAGGTGCGATTCACCGGATCAACGACGGACATCCTCCGTGGCGGCAACCGTGTGCTGGGTTTCTCCGCCGTGGGCACGATCGACCGCGAGACCTGGGGAATGCGCGACTGGCGCGCCTTTACCGGTGAGCAGGTCGAGATCGTCATCGAAGCCGAGTTCGTCCGGCAAGGATAAAATCGCGGTTACAATGGTGTGCCCCGATGCCGGGGCGCGGGCGAGCGTCTACATCCTCGCTTTCAGCTTGGGAGAAGCCTGATGAAATTCTGGACTGTCGCCGCCGCCGCTGCCGCTCTTGGCTTGGCCGCCTGCTCACAACCCGCCGAGACGCCGCCACCGCCTGCAGTGGAGGTTACGGTTGAAGCGCCGTCGGGCGAGTATACGGTCGACGTCAATCACACGACGGTCACGGCGCGCGCGCTGCACTTCGGCCTCTCCTTCTATCAGCTGCGCTTCAATGGCGTGACCGGAATGCTGAACTTCAACGCTGAAGACCCCGCCACTTCTACGGTGGCGTTCACCGTCGATACGCGCACGCTTGATACGCCCTATTCCGGCGACCGCGATTTCGATGCGGAATTGCAGAACTCGGAGTGGCTCGACTCCGCCGGCTTCCCGACCGCGACGTTTGCATCGACCTCCGTTGAAAGCACCGGACCGAACACGGCGCGCGTCACCGGCGATCTTACCATTCGCGGCGTGACCCATCCGGCGACGTTCGACGTCGCTTACAATTCAAGCTGGGCGCAGCACCCGATGGGCTTTCCCACCGCCGGCATCGGCTTCTCGGCGCGCGGCACGATCAGCCGCGCAGCTTACGGCCTCAACGTGCTGCAGCCGCAAGCCGGCGCGCCGAACTCTGGCGTGGCCGATAACGTCGAGTTGGTCATCGAAGCGGAGTTCAACCGCCCGAACGCGCCTGCTGACGTGCCTGCGCCAGCCACACCACGCGAGCCTGTGAACTAAGGTGGCTGCCAAACCTGGCGTAGCATTGGCTGAGCGTTACACGAGCATCGCGATCGTCCTTCATTGGGCGATCGCGTTTGCGATCCTGTTCATGCTCCCGCTCGGGTTCTGGATCCACGAGCAAGCCGAGCACGGAAACACCTCAACGGCCGTGTTCAACGCCTACCAACTGCATAAGTCGGTCGGCTTCACGATCCTGGCCTTGAGCCTTGTGCGGTTGGGTTGGCGCCTTGCCAACCCACCGCCTCCGCTGCCGCCGCACATGCCGGCTTGGGAGCGCTTCGTTGCGAAGTTCACGCACTGGATCTTCTACGCGCTGATGATCGGCCTGCCAGTTTCCGGCTGGCTCTTTGTTTCTGCGGGATGGTCGATCCATGACGACGCGCCGCTGGCTGTGCCGACGCGCTGGTTCAACTTGTTCGGTATTCCGCATCTCTTCGGTATTGATCGCGCCTCACCTGATGTGCGCGAGGGTGTCGCCGAGGCCGCGTTCAATGCGCACGCGCTGCTCGCATGGGCGATCATTGGTTTGGCCGTCGCGCACGTGGCGGCGGCGCTGAAGCATCATCTGTTCGATCGTGACGCGGTGCTCGCGCATATGGTCCCGGGCATCCGTACGCCGGGCGAGGACCAGCCTGCGCCGAAGAACGCTGGCCGCTTGGCCGTGCTCGGATTCGGCGGCGCGCTGATCGCCACCGCTCTTGTCGCACTCGGCTTCGCGCTCGCGCCGGCGCTGTTGGCGCCGCCGAGCGCGCCGTCTACGATCGAGATTGTCGAGCCGCAAACACCGGCCGCGCCCGAAGTGGTCGCGCCTGCAGAGCTAGGCGCGCCTTCGGCTTGGCGCGTCGATACGCGCTCAAGCACTGTCGGCTTCGGCTACACTTATGAGGACGAGAGCGGCGCGACCGACTTCAACGGCCGCTTCACCAGCTGGCGCGCCGACATTCGCTTCGATCCGGAAAACCTCGACGCCTCCAGCGTCGTGGTCACGATCCAGACGGCGTCGGCTTCCACCGGCGTGACCGCGCATGATGGCGCACTGCCCGGACCGGAATGGTTCGACGCCGCCGCGCACCCGACAGCCACCTTCCGCACCACCCGCATCCGCGCAAACGGAAACGGCGGCTACGAAGCGCGCGGCGATCTCACCATCAAAGGCGAGACACGCAGCGTCGACCTGCCCTTCCGACTGACCATCGACGGCGATCGCGCCGCGATGACGGGGTCACTGACCATCAACCGTCGCGACTTTGGCGTCGGCGAGGGTGCGGCGGACGATCTCATCTCACGGGACATCACAATCAATGTGCGGGTGGACGCGGACCGGGTGCGCTGATTGCGCCGTCATCCTGGGCATCGCGCAGCGATGACCGGGACCCAGAGCCACAAGCACGCCGCTGGCCCTGGACCCCGGATCGATGCTTCGCATCGCCCCAGGGTGACGGATCATCTACATCAGAGCCATGAGCACCGATCTCTTCGCCAAACTCGCCAACCGCCTAGGCCCTAAGGGCTATTCCACCGATCCGGCGACCATCGCGCCGCATCTGACCGAATGGCGCAAGCGCTACACGGGCACGACGCCCTTTCTCGCCATGCCCGCATCGACGGAAGAAACCGCCGACGTCGTACGCTTCATTGCGGAAGCAGGTGCAGCAATCACGCCGCAAGGCGGCAACACCGGCTTGGTCGGCGGCCAGATCCCCGCGGGCGAAGTGCTGCTCTCGACCAAGCGCATGAACGCGATCCGCGCCGTCGATGCGGCCAACGACTCACTCGTCGCGGAGGCCGGAGTGATTCTCCAGGTTGTGCAGGAATCAGCCCGAGAATCGGATCGACTCTTCCCGCTGAGCCTCGCAAGCGAAGGTAGCGCTACAATCGGCGGACTCATTTCAACGAACGCCGGTGGCGTGCACGTGCTCCGTTATGGGATGATGCGCGACCTCGTGCTCGGCATCGAAGCGGTGCTGCCCGACGGTTCGATCTTCCGCGGACTGAAGGGTCTGCGGAAGGACAACACCGGCTACGATCTGAAGCAGCTCTTCATCGGCGCCGAGGGAACGTTGGGCGTCGTCACGGCCGCCAGCCTGAAGCTCTTCCCCCGGCCGCGCGCGCATGAGGTGGCGCTCGCCGCCGTGCCCTCGCCCGAGCGCGCGCTCGATCTCCTCCACCGGATGAAGGCGATGACCGGCGCGGTCGCGGCCTTCGAAGTGATGAACCGGCTCTCGGTCGATCTGGTGATCAAGAACGTGCCCGGTTCGCGCGATCCGCTGCCGGGGGCGGCGATGATGGTGCTGATCGAGTTCGAAGGCATGGACGTAAACGGCCTGCGCGCGAGCATCGAAGCAGCGCTCGAAGCGGCCATTGGCGCGGGCGAAGTTGAAACGGCGCTTATTGCGGAAAACGCAAGCCAGGCACGGAATTTCTGGCGAATCCGCGAAGACATTTCCGCCGGTCACAGGCCAGAAGGCGCACAAGTTAATCACGACGTCAGCGTTCCTGTTTCGCAGACGCCTTCCTTCCTTCATCGCGCCAACGCCGCAGCGCTCGCCATCGTTCCCAGCGCGCGCATCGTCGCCTTCGGTCACATGGGCGACGGCAACTTTCACTACACGGTGATGCAGCCCGAAGGATCGAACGCCGACGCGTTCCCGGGCGCTGCGATCTCACAAGCGGTCAATGAGACGGCCGACGCACTGGGCGGTTCGATCTCGGCCGAGCACGGCATCGGCGTCGCGCGCGTCACCGACCTTGCGCGCTTCAAGGACCCGCAATCGCTCGCGATGATGCGCGCCGTGAAGCGCGCGATCGATCCGATGAATGTGATGAACCCACGCGCGTTGTTCGACTGACTCATCGTCTCAAAACGAAACGCGTCACGCATCGAGTCACACACAAACTTGCTTCGGAGTCGAAGCGATGCGATGTTGCATTTACGTCGCGCGAAAAACTTTGCGTGTCGAATGTGCTTGCACATGACAATGCGAAGACGTAATCGGCGTTTGTTAGCGTACTAAAAAGGAGCCAGGGCATGGCCGTGAAGAAAGCAAAGAAAAAGGCAGCTAAGAAGGTTGCCAAGAAGGTTGCGAAGAAGAAGACCGCAACGAAGAAGAAGACCGCTGCGAAGAAGGCAGCCCCGAAGAAGGCCGCCAAGAAGCGCAAGGCCAAGCGCGCTTCCCGCTAAAACGGGACCGCTCTTCGGAGGTCTCACTCAGGTGAGACGCTTCAAAGAAACAAGGACGAGAGTCCAAGATGCGCGTCACCTTCGGGTGGCGCGCATTTTCTTTGGGCGTTTGCTCGACGGCGCAGCTGGACGGCTAAGTGTTTTATTTTTCTTGAGTCTTTTCCGCCGCGCGCGATCATGGCTGCGGCCAAAATGAACACTCCAACCGCCCCTTCGCGCACGCCAATCGCCGCCGTCGGCGTTGTTTGCATGCGCGGCGACGAGGTTCTGCTGATCCGACGCGGCACGCCGCCCCTGGAGGACTCGTGGTCCCTCCCCGGAGGGCGAATCGAGTGGGGCGAACGCGCCGCCGACGCCGCTTTGCGCGAACTGAAAGAGGAGACCGGCTGCGACGCGGCGCTCATCGGTCTGATCGATGTGGTCGATGCGGTGCTGTCGCGGCGTGCCGACTCGGGCGAGTCGTCCAGCGACTCACCGTGGGGGCATTACGTCTTGATCGACTATGCGGCGCGATGGATCGCAGGCGAACCGAAAGCCGGCGACGATGCGCGCGACGCCCGCTTCCTCTCCGCCGACGAACTCGCGGGGCTGAACCTCTGGAGCGAGACGCTTCGCATAATCACGGCGGCGCGGACGATGGCCTAGGCCGCGTTGGCCGCCGTGAGCTTGGTCTGCTTGGCGGCGTCGGCGACGTCATAGGCCATTTTGGCGAGCGTCAGGATAACCAGACCCCAGACCGGCTGGTTCAAGAGCATGAGCAGGAAGCCGCCGAAGATGATGGCGACATGCAGCACCATGATCCGCGGATAGGGCGACGCCATCAGCTCCATCGGATTGGTGCTCCGCGCCTCGCCACGTACGAGCCAGAGCACGAACTGCACGATCTGCCAGGCGACGATCGACGCAAAGCCGATGACGAGATTGGATTGCTCCGCGAACAGCGACCGCGCCGCGCCGGCCAAATCCAGAATGGACTCACCCATCGTGGTGTTGCCGCCAAAGAGCGCCATCACGAAGATACCATGCACGAAGCAGAACATGCCGTAGTGAAACGTGAAGAACGCGCCAACGAAGAGCGCGCTCAGCCAGTTTGCGGCATAGCCAGCTGCGGCGGCGGTGGCCAGCATGCTGACCAGAGTGCGCACGCCGACGACAAGGTTCTCGAGCCAATAGAGAAAGATGAGCGCGAACGCGCTCCACCCCCAGAACAGAACGCCGATCACCGGAACAAGGTTAAGCGCGATCGCCGTGGTTACCGGCCAAGTAAGCATTGGCAGCGTAGGAACTTTTGCGAGGTTCATGCGCTCATTAGCGAATGCGGTTCGCCCAACGGGCTTGCTTAAGGGCGAACCTAACCGATGTGCTCTAGGTTGGGGCAAGGAGAACTTGATCATGTCGAAGGACAAGGCGTCGCGAGCGGCTGAGCTTGCCGAAGAGGCGCGCGAGCGAGCTGAAGAAGCATATCAGGCAGCGCAAGAAGCGGTTGAGGACGGCCTCGATGACGCGCATCGCTATCTGAAGCGCCAATGGCGCGAGCGCCCGCTTGCGGTCGCGGGGGCGACGCTCGGGATCGGCCTCATCATCGGCGTGCTGATCAGCGGGGGCCGCCGCTAATGTTCGACCGCGCCATGGCCGGCATCATCGCAACCGCGGCCGCATGCGGCGCGGCCGTGATGGCTGTGTTTGCGCTGGGCTTCTCTCTTTACGCTTTGATCTTGCCTGAGGTGGGCTCTGCTGGCGCTTCAGCGATCGTGGCGCTAGTCGCAGCACTCGGCATCGCGCTTTACGCGCTCTTCGCCGCCTATAAGCGCAAGCAGAAGGAGCGCGAGGCGCAGGCGCTGCAGGCGCAGATCATGGAAGAGGCGCCGACGTTTGGTCTGGGGGACATCGCCCGTGAGCGCCCGATTGTGGCACTGGCCGTGACCGCGCTTGGCGGCATCCTCGCGGCGCGTCACCCCGCCTTGGCGCGCGATCTGCTATCGATCGTCGCCCGCTTCGGCGCCCGCCACTAAGCCTACGCTCACCCTGCGACAGACCGCGCCGCTTTACAGCGCCGCCCTACCCGACGAAGCTCACACGCAAAGACGTGTGGGGAGAGAAGCATGAGGTTCGTTGCAGCCGCCGTAGCGGCGCTGGTCATGGTCGGCGTAGCCGACGCGCGCACCTGGCGCATTCGTCCGGGCCCCAACGCTGAACAAGAGCTGCAGACAGCTCTGATCGAAGCCAGCCCCGGCGACACCATCCGCCTGGGCCGTGGCCGCATCGAACTGACGAGCGGGCTTTCGCTCAATGTCGATCGCGTCACTATTCGCGGCGAGGGCCAAGAGCGCTCCATCCTCTCTTTCAGCAATCAGCGCCGCGGCGCTGAGGGCCTGTTGGTTACCTCCGACCGGGTGATGCTGCGTGACTTCGCGGTCGAGAACGCGCGCGGCGACGCCATCAAGGTTCGAGATTGCGATGGCATCACCTTCCAGGGCGTGCGCGCCGAGTGGACGCGCGGCCCAAACCCGGAAAACGGCGCCTACGGCCTCTATCCGGTGAATTGCAACAACGTGCTGATCCGCGACTCGATAGCGCGCGGCGCGTCCGACGCGGGCATCTATGTCGGCCAATCGCGCAACATCATCGTTCGCGACAATCTGGCTGAGTTCAACGTCGCCGGCATCGAGATTGAGAACAGCTATAACGCCGATGTCTTCGGCAACACCGCCACCAACAATACGGGCGGCATCCTCGTGTTCGACCTGCCGGGCCTGCCGCAGCAAGGCGGCCACTCGGTGCGCGTGTTCGACAATGAAATCGTCGGCAACAACACGCCGAACTTCGCGCCCGCAGGCAACATCGTCGCCGGCGTGCCGGCGGGTACGGGCGTGCTGATCATGGCCAACCGCGACGTGCACGTGTTCGAGAACGAGATCGGCGACAACGGCACCGTCAACGTGCTGGTCAGCGCCTATCGGGCGGAGTTTCAGGATCCGAACTACAATCCGCTGCCGCGCAATATCATGATCCGCGACAATCGCTTCGGCCGCGTGGGCTTTGCGCCTGCAGGCGATCTAGCGCCGATTGGACAGATCGGCTTGCCGACGATGCCGGACGTGATCTGGGATGGCGCGACGCTCTATTCATCTGGCGGCACGCCTCGCAGCGAGAGCGTCCGCATCGTCGTGCGCGATAATCGCTCAGAGCGCGCGCCTAATGGCGTATTCCTCTCGCTCGGACTGAATGTGGCCGGCTCACCGTTCACGGAGGCCGCACCCAGCATGGCCTTCCCTCCGCTGCTCGACCTTGAAGAGCCGGAGGAAGTCGAGATCGACGATTGATATTCTTCACCCCCTCCCCTTGATGGGAGGGGGCAGGGGGCGGGGTGATGCTCCGTCGTTCTAAGTTTTGCTCATGCTCACGCGCTTCTTCTCTTGGCTTCGGCGCTTCACCCCGCCCCCCAACACCCTCCCCACGGTGGGAGGGGGAGTCGCACTGCTGTTTGCGTTGCTGCTTGTCACGAGCGCCACGGCGCAAGCGCCGCAGCCGGTGAACGATGCGGCGATCATGGCGGCGCGACCGCCGGCGGCGCTCTCGGCCTATCGCCTCTTCCGTGATGTAGGCGCGCGCGATCCAAACGCGCGGGTGACGCCTTATGACCTGAACACGGCGCTCTACTCCGATGGCGCGCTCAAGTTTCGCTACGTCTATGTCCCGGCTGGCGCGCAGGCGCAGTACAATGCCGAGGGCGTGTTCGAGTTTCCGGTCGGCACGGTGCTGGTAAAGACCTTCGCCTTCGCCGAGGATATGCGGCGGCCAACTGAGAACGTCCGCTTCATCGAGACGCGGCTTCTGATCCGCCGCGCGAGCGGTTGGGTGGCGCTGCCGTACGTTTGGAACGCCGAGCAGACCGAGGCGCGGCTTTCGGTAATCGGCGCGGATGTGCCGGTGAACTTCACCAATGAGGAAGGTCAAGCCATCGCGCTCGATTGGGCCGTGCCGAACGTCAACCAGTGCAGCGGCTGCCATGCGCGGGACGGCGATCTGGAGCCGATCGGGCCAAGCGCGCGGAATTTGAATCGCGACATGAACTACCCGCCGAACCGAGATCCAGCGGCGGAAGAAATGATCTTGGCTTTGCCTGGAGATCAGCAACTCCGACACTGGGTTCGGATTGGCATCCTCGACCGAGCGCCCGACGACGCGCCGCGCGTGCCGAATGGATACGACACGAGCGCACCCCTCGCAGCCCGCGCGCGCGCCTATCTCGACGTGAATTGCGCGCATTGCCATAATCCGGACGGTCCGGCGCATACGTCTGGCCTCGATCTCTCCTGGTCGCAGACTGATCCGTCACACTGGGGCGTGTTCAAGCGCCCGGTCGCGGCGGGGCGCGGCTCGGCTGGGTTCGAGTTCTCGATCGATCCGGGACACCCCGAGCGCTCGATCCTTGTCCACCGCATGCAATCGACCGATCCCGGCGTGATGATGCCGGAGTTGGGCCGCACGTTGGTCGATGAACGCGGCGTCGCGCTGATCCAAGAATGGATCACCGGCATGGATGCCGAAGGACGCTCGTCCGAGCGCAACTGAAATTGTCATCCGTCATTCCGCGGACGCGAAAGCGACACCCGGAACCCAGGGGCCGACACGCAATCGTTTGCCCCTGGGTTCCGGGCTCAATGCTACGCATTGCCCCCGAATGACGGCTTGGACGTCTAGTGCGCGAAGTTGAAGTTCACCATGCCGACGCCCATCGCCGCGTGGAACGTCAACGCACCCAGCACCAGTGACGCCGCCATGAAGATCAGCCAGCGGATCAGGATGATGTTCACCGTCGCTTGCACGAGCGAGTGCACGATGCGCAGCGCGACATAGAGCCAAGCCAAGCCGATATTGATGTGATGCGCTTGGTCCATGAACTGGAGCGCAAAGCAGATGACGTAGAAGAGCGTCGGCTGCTCATGCAGGTGGTTGTAGTTGTTGGCGACGTTGGCGCTGGACAGCGCTTCCATATTCGCCTTGCTTGCCTCGCCCGGTTTGAGCTTGGCCTTCTGCATCGCAGGGATGCGGGTGGCGTAGAGCCAGATCAGCATGATCAAGGTCCAGGCCACAAGAGCCACGACCGGCGCGATCATTCCGTGTTCGTACATATGTAATTCCTCCCCGCCGGAACCTTCCGCCTCTCCCCGCGCCGCTGCAACCCTCCCCCCACGCGAGCGGGGTTGGCGCGGCGCCCGCTGCCCCGTAGTTTTCGCCGAATTTCCGGGGGACTGAATGACCGACGACATCAAGCGCCGCCGCCGCACGCCATTCCTGGAAGCGGCGATCGAGTGGATCATCTACACCAGCCGCTGGCTGATGGCGCCAGTTTATCTCGGCCTGATCGCAGCGCTCGCCATTTTGATCATCACGTTCTTCCGCGAACTCTATCTGCAGGCGCCTCTGGTGCTGACGATGGACGAGACGGACATCATCCTGCTCGTGCTGACGCTGGTCGATCTCTCGCTGGCCGGCAATCTTGTGCTGATCATTCTCTTCTCCGGCTACGAAAACTTCGTCTCCAAGATGGAAGGCGCCAAGGACGATCCCGATCGTCCCGAATGGATGGGCACGCTCGATTTCAGCGGCCTGAAGATCAAGCTGATCGCCTCGATCGTCGCGATCTCCGGCATCCACCTGCTCAAGATCTTCATGAACCTGGGCAACTACACCGATCAGCAGCTGATGTGGTACACGATCATCCACATCACCTTCATCTTCTCAGGCGTGTGCGTCGCGGCGATGGATTGGCTGGAAGAGAAGGCGCACGAAGTCCACGCGCGTTATACGAAGTAACACGCAGCATGCTCCCGCCCCTTTTGTGGGGCGAGAGGCGGAATGCTAATGGCTACGCCGCTTGATTGGGCTTGTAAGAGTCGCGTTGCTCTTTGATCATATCCTTCATCGCGCTCTTGTCGCGCATCACAGCTTCGGTCGCTGCCTTGAGTTCAGCTTCACTCACGGTCGCTGCATTCTTGTTCTTCACCAGCGCCGCCACGGCACGCATGTAGACAATGCCAGAAACTATCGTGACGCCGTAAATTGTCCCCGCAATCACTGCGGCGCCGCCTAACGTCCCGATGCCAGGCACCAACTTGAACACCGTGCCTGCCGCCAACAATGCGGCGACGGCGCCGCCCAAGTTAGTGAGCACGCCGGCGGCGACACTCTTGACCATGTTCTCGGTGAAAGGAATGCCGAGTTCGCCATTGATGCGGGCGTACATTGTCCAGATGTTCGCGGCCGCCGCAGCGAGGTCAGCGCCCGGTATCGGTATGAACGCACTGCCAACCGCCAACCCGGAGTGCAGTTTCACCATGCCAGCAAGTTTTCCAGGAAGCTTATCGTCCGCAACTTTATTCATCGCCTCGCATAGGCGATACGCGGCATCCATCAAATGGCCGTCTTTCATGCACTCCTCCCAAGTGAAACTCCCTGGGAACCCAGCACAACCCAATGGCGAGCGCAATCTACTCAGATCGCGAAAGACGTGAGCTGGCGCTACCGTATCGGCAACGACCCACACTACATTCTCTCTGGCACTTCAATACCCAGCAGATCGAGCGTCAGCGTGAGTTGCTTCAACGCCGCGCCAGCAAGCGCCAAGCGCGATGCCCGCACGACGCCTTCGGACGGCAGGATCGGGCAGTGCGAGTAGAAGCCTGAGAAGGCTTGCGCGAGCGTGTAGGCGTGCTCGGCAAGGAAGTGCGGCGCCTTCTTCTCGTAAGCGGCGGAGAGCGCCCCTTCGAACGCATCGAGCGCCAGTGCGACCACGCGCTCGGCATCGTGTTCGATGCTAATGGCGCCGGCGCTGATGCCCTGCTCATCCGCTTTGCGCAGGATGCTTTTGATGCGGACAGCTTGATAGAGCAGATACGGGCCGGTCTTGCCTTCGAAGCTCATGAAGCGGTCGAGATCGAAGATGTAGCTGGTGCCGCGCGCGTTGGAGAGATCGGCGAACTTGATCGCGGCGATGGCGACATTGTGCGCCACCGCTTCGAACTCATCGGCCGAGAAATCTGCGCCGATCTCGTTTTCCTTTAGCCGCGCGCGCGCCTTCTCTTGCGCCTGCCCGATAAGGTCTCCCAGCTTCAGCACGCCGCCGGCGCGGGTTTTGAACGGCTTGCCGTCCGGCCCGTTCATGGTGCCGAAGCCGACGTGTTCGAGCTTTTCGCGCGCGATGTAACCAGCCTTGGCGGCGGCGCGATAGACTTGCTCGAAGTGATCGGCTTGGCGCTGATCGACGCAATAGATAATGAAATCTGGGTTCTGATCGCGCACGCGCTGCAGGATCGTCGCGAGATCGGTGGTGCCGTACATGGCCGAGCCTTCGCTCGAGACCACAAGCAACGGATCCGGGCTCTCAACCTCGACGACCGTGCCGTCATCGAGCTTTTTCTTTTTCTTCTCGCCCGGGCCAGCGACGCGGAGAATGCGCGCGCCTTGGTCTTCCTCGAGCAAGCCGTTAGCTTCGAGGTCTTTGACCATGTCCGGGATCAGCGGATCGGCGTCGCTTTCGCCGAGCCAGAGATCGAAATCGACGCCGAGCGAGGCGAAGTCGCGCTTTTGCGCGGCCATCGAGACGTCATGCATGGCTTTCCAGATTTCGCGATGCAACGCGCTGCCGCCTTGGAGCGCTGCCGTCGCCTTTCGCGCGCGATCACGCACGCCGATGTCGCCGTCTTTCACGCGGCGCGCGTACTCGGGATAGATGGCTTCGAGCTGTTCGAGCGTCAGCGTGTTCAAGCGCGCTTCAAGCTTGGCGCGATCGTCGAAGCCGCCGAGTTCATCTTCAAGCGCGGTGATGACGAGGCCCATCTGGAAGCCCCAATCGCCGAAGTGCGCGTCGCCCCAGACTTGGTCGCCACGGAAGCGATAGATGCGTTTGATGCTCTCGCCGATGATCGACGCGCGCAAGTGGCCGACATGCATGCCCTTGGCGACGTTCGGCCCACCATAATCAACAACGACACGGCGCGGATGCTCGACGACACTGGCGCCAGCGCGCGCGTCATCCGCCACGAATTGCGCACGGTTCGAAAGCGCCGCCGGCGTGACGTTGAAGTTCAGAAAACCCGGACCGGCAATCGAAGGCGCAGGCGCGAGATCAGTCGCGCTCCACGCGGCAGCAGCAGCCTGCGCGATTTCCGGCGGCTTCTTGCCGGCGACTTTCGCCGCAGCGAGCGCGCCATTGCATTGAAATTCGCCCAGGTCCGGGCGGTCGGAACGGCGCACGTCCGCGTGCTTGGTTTCAAGCCCAAGGGAAGAAAACACGGCGGCGTTCGCCGCGGTCAAAGCGCCTGCGAGGTCTTTCATAGGCAGTAGGCAGTAGGCAGTGGGCAGAAGGATTTCAAGAAAACAAGCGACCGTGGGCAGCCACTAATGCCTAATGCCTACTGCCTATTGCCTACTGCCTCGACCTTACTGCCCCGGCACGGCTCGCGATGCGGCGTCGATGCGGAAGCGGCGGCCGTCGCGGTTGAACTGGAGCTGCTCCGGCGTCAGCTCGAAGCCGACGAGCACTTCAAAGTTTTCGCCCGACGTATCGGCGTCCGCGCGCGGGATGACGATGGTGTTGATTTCCTCGGTGCGGGTCGCGACCGCCTCATCGCCGCGCCAGCGCACTTCAACGTCGAAGTATTCTTTCGCGATCGGCGCAAAGCCGCGGCGGGTCACGGCGACCCAATAGCGATAGGTCTGACGGTTCGACGTGGACGCAGGGCCACGGCCAAACGCCATGTCGACCTCGATCGACATCGTGATCGGATCTTCGTCGACATAGCGGCATAAGCCCCGCACGGCCTGCATCTCGCCAGTGTATTCGATGTTGGCATAACGCTGGCTACCTGCCGCGTTGAACGCGACGACGCGCGCGTTGTCGTAGAGCACACCCATCAGCGGGCACGGGCCGACATTGGGACGATCATCCATACCGAACATGCGCTCAAGTCGGCTCGGCTGACGCGCATTCGGATCTTCAGTCGGCAGCACGCCGCCCGGCAGTTCGACCACCGGATCGCGCGACTGGCAGCTCGACAGCGCAAGCGCGCCCAGCATCAGTAGAAGAGTGGCGCTGCGCTTCATGTCTCGAACCTCTCACCCCTGGCCCCGCCGTATGGCGGCCACCATGTCTCACCCGCGCCGAAGGCAAACGGCGACGGGTCGTGATAGCTTCGCCCTGGCCAGCCCGCAACGGGCCCGGGCGCCTTGCCCGAAAAGTTCGCCAGAGAGCCGATGACCGCCAAGGAAAAACCCCAGATTTCAATCCTGTTAGCCGCCCCCCGCGGCTTCTGCGCGGGGGTCGACCGGGCCATCCAGATCGTTGAGCAAGCGATCCGGAAGTGGGGCGCGCCGGTCTATGTGCGCCACGAAATTGTCCACAACCGCCATGTGGTGGAGCGGCTGGAGCGGCTGGGCGCGGTGTTCGTCGAAGAACTAGACGACTGCCCGGCGGATCGGCCGGTGATTTTCTCGGCCCACGGCGTGCCGAAAGCGGTGCCGGCGGAAGCACGGGCGCGCGAGATGATCTTCGTCGACGCCACCTGCCCGCTCGTGTCGAAGGTGCACGTCGAGGCGCAGCGACATTTCGATGCGGAGCGCGAGATCGTCTTGATTGGTCATGCGGGCCACCCGGAAGTGATCGGCACGATGGGGCAATTGCCCGACGGCGCGATCACGTTGCTCGAGACGACGGCCGACGCTGAAGTGTTCGCGCCGCGCGATCCAATGAAGCTCTCGTTCGTGACGCAGACCACACTCTCGGTCGACGACACCGCAGACATGGTAGCGGTGTTGCAGCGTCGTTTTCCGGGGATCGCTGCGCCGCACAAGGAAGACATTTGCTACGCCACCACCAATCGCCAGGACGCGGTGAAGGCAATGGCGCGCGATGCGGATTTGGTTTTGGTGATCGGGTCGCCGAAGAGCTCAAACTCAGTGCGGCTGGTTGAAGTGGCCAAGCGCGCTGGCGCGCGCGATGCGCGACTGGTGGGCTCGGCTGAGGATGTGGACTGGGCTTGGTTTGACGGCGCTCGAATTGTTGGTGTCACCGCAGGCGCAAGCGCGCCGGAAGATTTGGTTGAAGACCTGATCGCCGCCATCGCATCGCGGTTCGACGCGCGTGTCGAGGAAGTGCGCGTGACCAAAGAGGATGTGGTGTTCAAACTGCCGCGTGTGCTCGCGGAGTGATGTCATCATTCCCCTCCTCCCTTGCGGAGAGGGGTTAGGGGTGGAGGGGCGTACGCACACGCGCGCTGCTACGGGATGAACTCAGTGCCTCAACCATCAATCACCGCGAAAGCTGAACGCCCCTCACCCCCTGCCCCCTCTCCGCAAGGGAGAGGGGGGTGAGCGATATCATCGGCGTCCCGAACATCATCTACGACGTCATCGAGCGCCAGCGCGCGCGCCATCCTGATCGACCGGCGGTGATCGGCGTCGCTGGTGCGCAGGGCTCTGGGAAAACGACGGCGGTGCAGTTGCTGGAGGCGGCCAACCGACCGAGGTTTGCGCAATTCTCGATCGATGATGTCTATCTCGATCGCGATCAGCGCGTGGAAATGGCGGCGCGTACGCATCCGCTCTTCGTCACGCGCGGCCCGCCTGGGACGCATGATATTGCGTTGGCGCGCGCGACGATCGATGCGCTGACCGTAGCTTCCCCCGATACGGAAACGCCGCTGCCACGTTTCGACAAGATCGCTGATGTGATGCGACCGCGCGCCGAGTGGCCGGTGTTTCGCGGGTGGCCGGAAGCGATCTTGGTGGACGCCTGGTGTCTCGGTGCCCTGCCCGCGCCGATCGGCGCGCCGTTGAACGCGGTTGAAGCAGAGGATGCGCATGGCGCGTGGCGCTCGACGCAGAATGAGTTCCTGACGGGCAGTTATGGCGATTGGTTCAAGAGCTTCGACGCGATCATCTATCTCCGCCCGCCGGGTTGGGAGATTGTGCGACGCTGGCGTGGGCAGCAAGAAGTGACGCTACGCGGGCGCGAACTCACCGACGCCGAGAACGCATGGATCGATCGCTTCATCATGCACTATGAGTGGATCACGCGGTCGATGATGGCGGGGGGCGTGATGGCGGATGTTACGGTGCAATTAGGTCCAGAGCGGGCCATCCTGACGGAAGACCGTCGATGAAACAGCCGAATAGCGCGCTTGTTCTTGCGCTCTGCGTGGCTCCGATAGCCGGGGTTGCGCTGGGCTTTCTTTCCAACGGTTTGATCGGAACCTTGCTCGGAGAATACGGAGGCGGGCCGATCACACTTCTTGGCTGGGTTGGAGGCGCGATGCTCTTTGTTCTCGGCTCGCTCTACTGGGGTGGCTTGCTTGGCGTGCCCGCAGTGCTGGTTGCGGGCCTGCCGTTACACACTCTGCTCTACCGATGCGGCTTTAGAGCGCTGCCGTGGTACGCAGTGCTCGGTCCTCTTTTCGGCCTTGGCGCGTACTTGCTCGGCGCCGTAGCGCTGCAGGCTTGGCTTCCAGTAGGCAACCCGGAGGTCTTCTATGAGACGTCCAGTGTTCGAGGCGTCCTTCTAATTGGGCTCGCAACATCTATCGTGTTCTGGCTCATCCGGCGCCCCGATCGCGACGCGCCGAATCCGCCTACATCACACCCATGAGCACAGTGGACATCTGGACTGACGGCGCGTGTAGCGGCAACCCTGGCCCTGGCGGTTGGGGCGCGGTTTTGCGCTATGGCGACACGGAAAAAGAATTGTCCGGCGGTGAAGCGGCGACGACGAACAACCGCATGGAGCTGATGGCCGCGATCGAAGCGCTGAACGCGCTGAAGCGGCCGACGACGGTGCGGCTGCATACCGATTCCAAATACGTGATGGATGGCGTCACCAAATGGATTCACGGTTGGAAGAGGAACGGCTGGAAAACAACCGAGAAGAAGTCGGTGAAGAACGAGGATTTGTGGAAGCTGCTCGATGCCGCGAACACGCGGCACGAGGTGACGTGGAAGTGGGTCAAAGGTCATGCCGGCGACCCCATGAATGAACGCGCTGATGAATTGGCGCGCGCGGCGATTGAGACGGTGCGCTAGACGCCGGTTGACATTGGTTCAGATTTGAACCATGTAGTTCAATATTGAACCATGGAGCTTTGCTGATGCCGAGCCGCCGTCACATTCTCGCCCTGCTCACCGCAACGCCGTTTATCAATGCTTGCGGGGCGAGTGGCCCCGATCCGGTCGCCGGTTGGCGCGATCCAGGCGCCGGGCAAACCGATCCGCGTCGCTTTGCGCTGGCGCACGCGATTCTCGCGCCCAATCCGCACAACACGCAGCCATGGCAAGTCGCGTTCGATGGCGAAGATAGCATGACGCTCTATTGCGATCTTGATCGACGCCTGCCCTTCACCGATCCCAACGACCGGCAAATCACCATTGGCTGCGGCGCGTTCCTCGAACTTTATCGCATCGCCGCGTCGCATCTGGGCTTAGCGTCGCGGATCACGCTCTTCCCCGAAGGCGCGCCCGCATCGCGGCTAGACGAGCGTCCGATCGCGCACATCGCATTCATGCCGCAAGCCAACGCCGCGCCAGATCCGCTTTTCGCGCACATCGCGACGCGCCGCACCAACCGCAATGTCTACAATCTCGAACGCATCCCCGACGACACGCTCCTGCTGCGCGCGAGCGCACAAGTTGCGGGCTTCATGGGCGGCGTGCGCTGGACGATCGCGCCCGAAAAGGTGACGGCGATCCGCGATTTGGTCTGGCGTGCGTTCGAACGCGAAATCCAAACCGAAGGCGCGCAGCGCGAAACCTATCGCTGGCTGCGCTTCGGACGCGATCAGGTCGCGGCCCATCGCGATGGGCTCGCTATCGAGGGCGCGATGATCGGATCGCTCAAGGCCATCGGCATGTTCGACGAAGCCGACATGATCAATCCGGATTCGTTCGCCAATCAATCCGCTGCGAGCGATTGGCGCGAGAAGGCCGAGAGCGCGACCGGCTTCATGTGGATGACCACGCCGGATGATCGCCCGGAGACTCGGCTCGTCACAGGCATGGCGTACGCGCGACTCAATCTTGCGATGACGGCTTTGGGTTTGGCGATCCATCCGTGGAGCCAAGCGCTGCAAGAGTACGAAGAGATGGCTGACCTCTATACCGAGGCCAAGACCACGCTGGATGCGCACGATCAAGTCATTCAGATGTTGGTGCGCGTAGGATATGCAGAGGCCGTAGCGCCTGCAGCGCGCCGCGATTCAGCGGACTTCGTGCGCGCATGAAGCCGGAGCAAAAACTCCGCACCGCGTTTCAGGCGCTTTCGGAGATCGCGATTATCGGCCAGCTTGCGGACAACGCGCTGCGTCAGACGTTGCCCGAAGAGCTCTCGATCGCCAGCTTCGGCGTGCTGAACCACTTTGCGCGCCTCGGCATAGACGGCGAAAGCCCGACTAAGCTTGCACGCGCGTTTCAGGTCACCAAAGGCGCGATGACTTACACGCTGCAACAACTGGAAACGCTGGGCTATGTCGCTATTGAGTCAGATCCGGCAGATGCGCGCGGAAAGATCGTGCGCGTGACCAAGGCCGGCGTGCGCGCACGCGAGGACGCGATTGCGCGAATCAATCCCGGCATGAAGCGCATGCTTGAAATTGTGCCGGCGGACGAGTTCGTCCGCGCCATGCCGTTTTTGATCAAGCTACGCCAAGTGCTCGACGCGGCGCGCGATTAGGCGCGCTTCACCTTGAGCGTTGCGCCGTCAACGCCCGAGACCTCCACTGCCTGCCCCGCTTCCAGCGCTTCATCGCTGATCGCGCGCCAGACCGTGTCCTGGACTTTCACCGAACCCACGCCGTTAGCGAAGTTTTGCACCACGCCGCGCACGCCGACGAGCCCAGCGCCGCGTTCGTTTAAGCCGCTCGCCGCGCCTTCATTGCGCCAGCGCCGCACGATCGGCTGGCCGAAATAGGTGAGCGCGATGATGAGCAGCGCGAAGATCCCGAACTCGGCCATCCAGCCAGCGCCCGGCGCGACCCAAGCAACCAACGCCACCAGGAAAGCGGCGACCGCCGGCCAAAGCAGGTAGGTCGTCCCGCTCGCCATTTCGGCGATCAGAAGAATGAGGCCAAGCACGACCCAATGCTGCGGGCCGACCGTGCTGAACAGGCTTACCAGCGGTTCCATACGCTTAATGTAGCGACGCCCTCGCGTGTGCGCGAGTGCAAATTGGACCTACGGACGCGTGGGAGGGACGGACGTGCGCGGTAGGCCGAGGCCGCCACCGCCCGCGCCGGCTTCACCTTGCGCGTTGAGCGAACGCAAGCCCTCGACCAAGCCGGCAAGGCCGGAAAGATCGGCAGGCACGATCACCGTGCGCTGCTGGTTCGAGGTGGCGAGCTGGCCGAAGGCCTCGACGTATTTCAGGCCGAGGAAGTAGCGGATCGCGTTGACGTCGCCCTTGGCGATGGCCTCGCTCACCACTTGGGTTGCCTTGCCTTCGGCTTCAGCTTCGCGTTCGCGCGCTTCGGCGTCGCGGTACGCGGCTTCGCGGCGACCTTCGGCTTGCAGGATCGCCGATTGCTTGGCGCCTTCAGCGCGCAGAATGGCGGCGGCCTTGTCACCTTCGGCCTCGAGGATTTGTGCACGGCGTTCGCGCTCGGCCTTCATCTGGCGGGCCATGGATTGGATGATGTCTGCAGGCGGCGAGAGATCCTTGATCTCGATGCGCATCACCTTAGTGCCCCACGCATCAGTGGCGGCGTCGACAACGCCGAGCAAACGCGCGTTGATCGAGTCACGCTGCGAGAGCACTTCGTCCAGATCCATCGCGCCGACCACCGTGCGGGTGTTGGTCATGCAGAGGTTCTGAATGGCGAGACGGAGGTTCTCGACTTCGTAGGCGGCCTTCGAGGCGTCGATGATCTGAATGAACACGACGGCGTCAACGGAGACGACAGCGTTATCCTTGGTGATGACGTCCTGGCGCGGAACGTCGAGCACGGTTTCCATCATCGACAAACGGCGGCCGATACGATCGACGAACGGCACAAGAAACGAGATGCCGGGCTTCAGCGTGCGCGTGTAGCGGCCGAAGCGTTCGGCCGTGTACTGGCGGCCTTGCGGTACGATCTTGATCGCGCTGAACGCCAACACCAAAGCGGCGACAACAATAATGATTGCTAGCGTGCCCATGTTCTTAAGGTCCCCTGCCGCTTCTGCGGCTGACGGCGTTTTATGGTTGCTGTCAGCTTAACTGACCGAGCAAATGCTCGGCGCTAGAAACTTTGTATTCACCGCCTTCTTCGACGTTGAGCTCTTTTACCACCCCATCCTTGACGAGCATTGAATAGCGCTTCGAGCGCGGGCCCATCCCGAACTTAGAAAAATCGGCATCGAGCCCCACTGCGCGGGCAAATTCGCCGGAGCCGTCAGAGAGCATGGTGATGCCTTCGGCGACGCCCTGATCCTTGGCCCAAGCGCCCATGACGAAATGATCGTTCACCGCCGTGCAGGCGATCATATCGACGCCCTTGGATTTCAACTCATCCGCCTTGTCGCGAAAGCTGGGCAAATGGCGGGCGGAGCATGTCGGCGTGAACGCGCCGGGCACTGCGAAGAGCGCGACGGTCTTGCCGCCGAATATCTCGGCGGTGCGCATGGTTTTCATCCCCTCGCTTGTCGGCACGTTAAACTGCGCGTCGGGAAGGCTGTCGCCGACTTTGATCATAAAACTCTCCTCGTTGGGCCTAATCTAGGCGCTTGCAGCATGAGATGCGAGCGCCCTCTTGCGCGAATTCGCCTGACGCGGGAGCATGGAACTCATGTCAGACACGCTCCAAGGCAAACTCCTCATCGCTATGCCGGGCATCGGCGATCCGCGCTTCGAAGGCAGCGTCATCATGATGTGCCAACACGACGCCGAGCACGCGATGGGCGTCATCATCAACAAGCCGCGCGATGAGATGACGCTCTCCGACGTGCTCGATCATTTGGGCTTGGAGGCCGAAGACGAAGAGATCGGCGGACGCATCGTGCTCGATGGCGGACCGGTGCGCCAGGATCGCGGCTTCGTGTTGCACTCGGAAGATTTCGCCGCCGGCGAAGCGACGCAAGACGTAGCGCCCGGCATTCGCTTAACCGCGACGCGCGACATTCTGATCGCTGTCGCCGGCGAGAATGCGCCGGAGCGCTTCGTGTTGGCGCTCGGTTGCGCGGGCTGGAGCGCTGGTCAGCTCGAGAGTGAGCTGAAGCAAAATGCGTGGCTCATCGTCGACGCCGACAACGCCATCGTATTCGGCGAACGCCACGAACAAAAGTGGACAGCGGCGATCAAAGCGCTCGGGTTTGATCCATCGCAGCTCGTGGGCGAGATCGGGAACGCTTAGGCCCCGTTGGCGACGCCGAACAGCATGTGGTCGCGCCACTGGCCGTTGATCTTGAGATAGGCTTTGGCGACGCCTTCGTGGGTGAAGCCGGCTTTTTCCAACACGCGACGTGACGGCGCGTTGTCCGGCTGGCACGCGGCTTCGACGCGGTGCAGATCCAAATCTTCGAACGCATAGCGCACGACAGCGCGCACGGCGGCTGTGATGTAGCCGCGGCCTGAAAAGCTCTCGCCTGCCCAATAGCCGAGCGAGGCCATCTGCGCGACGCCGCGGCGGATGTTGGAAAGCGTCACGCCGCCGACGAGCGCGTCATCTTCTTCACGGAAAACGAACAGCGCATAGGCGCGATCGTCGCGCGCATCTTCAGTGTAGCGGCGCAGCTTGTAGCGGAACGAGCCGCGCGAGGTTTCGTCCTGCGCCCAGGTCGGCTCCCAGGGGATCAGGTGCGCGCGGCTGGCCTCGCGGAGATCGGCCCAATCCTGGTAATCGCGCAATTCGGGCTGGCGCAGGTAAACGCCCTCGCCGTCAATGCGGCGCGCGCCATCGTTGTCTTTGCGCATCAAAGCCATGCACTCAGGATGCCTCAAACGCCTCGAGTGCGCCATGCCCTGCTCTGGGGCCAATCGCAGCCGCGCACACTGGCCCCGCCAACGCCTTTTGCGCGACGGCCTGGACGTCGTCTGCGGTGACGGCGTCTAGCTTGGCGCGGACCTCGGAGAAATCCACAAGCCGGTCGCGCTGAAAAATCTGTGAGACGCGCGCCTCTGCCCGCGCGCTCGGCGCCTCCAGCCCCATCAGCATTTGCGAGCGCGACACCGCCTTGGCGCGCGTCAGTTCAGCTTCCGTCGGCCCTTCGGCGGCCATCAGCGCCAGCTGATCGCGCACGATCTCGGCGACGGTGCGCGCATTCTTGGCCGAGCAGCCGGCATAGACGCTGAGGCGGCCGTCATCCTCAAGCGTGTCGAGCCCGGAATCGATGGCGTAAACGAGGCCGCGCTTCTCGCGGACTTCCTGGAAGAGACGCGAAGACATGCCGCCACCGAAGATCTCCGAGAGCAGGCGCGCGGCGAACAGCGTGTCGCTGCCCGATGCGGGCGACGGCCAGGAGAGCGCGATGTGCGTCTGCTC
>CAYZIJ010000038.1:0-26436 GCA_964478365.1 uncultured Terricaulis sp. | reverse complement strand
TGAGCAAACGCACGCCGTAGCCCGTCGCCCAAGCAGGCGAGAGCGGATCTTCGTAGGGGCCCGACTTCCAGGCGGTGCCGGCGATATCGAGGTGCGCCCAGGGCGTGCCGTCTTTGATGAAGCGCTTCACGAATTGCGCGCCGACGATCGAACCTGCGACCGGCTTGCCGGCGATGTTCTTCATGTCAGCGTTGGGCGTGTCGATCAGCTTGTCATAAGCGGCGTTTAGCGGCAGGCGCCACACAGGCTCGCCTTCAGCGGTCGCAGCCGACGTGATCGCATTCGCAAGATCATCATCGTTGGCGAAGAGGCCAGCGTGCTCGTTGCCGAGTGCGACGATCACCGCGCCGGTCAGCGTGGCGAGATCGATGACAGCGCTCGGCTCGTACTTGTCCTGCGCGTACCAAACGGCATCGGCGAGGATGAGACGGCCTTCAGCGTCAGTGTTCAGCACTTCGATCGTTTGGCCAGACATCGTCGTGACGATATCGCCCGGACGCTGCGCATTCGCGCCCGGCATGTTTTCAACCAATGCGACGACGCCAACAACATTGGCCTTGGCTTTGCGCAACGCGATCGCCTTTATGGCGCCAGCGACAGCGGCCGCGCCGCCCATGTCGCCCTTCATTTCATCCATACCGGCGGGCGGTTTCAGCGAAATGCCGCCCGTATCAAAGGTAACGCCTTTGCCGACGAGCGCGAGCGGCTTGCCCTTTTTGTCGCTAGAGCCGTTCCACACCATCGTAACGAGACGACCCGGACGCGAACTGCCTTGAGCTACGCCCAGAAGCGCGCCCATGCCGAGCTTCTCCATCGTCTCGGTTTCAAGAATGTCGACTTGCACGCCGAGCGTCTCGAGGTCGCGCAGGCGTTCGGCGAAGCTCTCAGGATAGAGCACGTTCGGCGGTTCGCTCATCAGGTCGCGGGCGAAGAACACGCCTTCGACGATGGCCGCATCCTTTTCCGCACGCGCTTTGGCGGCGGCTGGCCCATCCATCGAGATTTCCACGGCTGTCAGCGTAGGCAACTGCTCGGGCTTCAACCTGGTGCGGTAGGTATCGAAGCGATAAGCGGCGAGGCGCGCGCCCATGGCGGCGTGCGAACCGGCTTCGGCTTTCGAGACACCCGGCAATGCGTCCGGCTGTAAAACGAGTTTTTCCGCGCCGGAGGTCAGCGTCCGTTTGACGGCGTGACCCGCCCAGCGTTCAACGGCCATGCCGTCAGCCGCATCAGCCTTGCCGAGGCCGATCACCAGCACGCGCGCGAAATCGACGCCATCAGGCGCCAAGATATCCACCACTTGGCCGGCGCCACCCTTAAAATTAGAGGCCTTGACGGCCTTGGCGATGCGCCCGCTTGTAGCGCCATCGAGCGCCTTGCCTGCTTCCAGCAGGTCGCCGCCCTCAGTCGCCATAACCGCCACAACGTCGCCGCCACCGGCGGTCACAAATCGAATGTCCATCTAGTCCCTCTGGGAGAATGGGCTGAACCTTCGGGCGTTCGCCCGCTTCAACCTAGCTCGGCGCAGTGGTAGCCATGCCCGAAGCAATTGAAAAGCTGAGTGCGGCGGTTAGGGAAGCGGACGCGACAGCCGCACTAGTCTAAGGGACGAGATGAACACGATTTCGGCTTATGTGTTCCGGCAGGTGCTGGGTCCGCTCCTGGCGATCCTGGGCGCGCTGGCGGCAATCGCTATCCTGACCCAGGGCCTGAACCAGCTCGACATCATCATCACCAATCGCCGCGCCGGTTTTGCCTTCGCATGGGTGACGATCCTGGCGCTGCCGCAGCTCATCTCTCTCGTGCTGCCGATCGCGATGTTCGTGGCGGTTGTTTACGCCATAAACCGGATGCAGGCTGAGAGCGAGGTCGCTGTGCTCTACGGCGCCGGCGTATCGCGCCAGCACATCGCGCGACCGATCCTTCAGTTGGCGACGCTCGCGGCGCTGGTTCACCTGATCATAAACGTCATCGTCCAGCCGTGGGCTTTCCAAGAACGGCGCGAGACCTTCTACGCGCTGCGCACAGACATCGCATCGAGTCTTATCGAAGAAGGCGCCTTCACATTCCCGAGCGAGAATCTGACGCTCTATGCACGCGAGCGCGGCGGCGGCGGCGAATTGCGCGATCTGTTGATCAACGACGCGCGTCCGGCATTTCCAATCACTTACACAGCTCGCGCCGGCGCGATCCAAACCATTGACGGCCAACCAGCCATCGTCATGCGCGACGGCCAAATTCAGCGCCAGATCGAAGACGGCACAGTCGATGTGCTCGACTTCGATCGTTACGTGCTGCAGCTCGACGGCAATGTCGAAGAGACGGGCTACTTCTTCCTCAAACAATCGGATCGCACGCTGCAGCAATTGCTGCTGCCCGACTGGACGGCGCATTACGACATCCAAAACGCGCAGGATTTCCAGGCAGAAGCGACATCGCGGATAGCGTCGCCCTTGCTCAGCATCTCGCTTGCGATGATTGCTTTGGTTGGCGTTCTTGGCGGCGAATTCAGCCGGCGCGGCTACGGGCGGCGCATCATGATCGCGGGCGGCATCGCCTTATTGGTGCGTGTGGTGCCGATCGGGCTGCAATCCGCCGCGCAGGATGAGCCGGCGCTCAATCCGGTGCAGCTGGCGTTGCCGCTGGTAGTCATCTTAGTGTGCAGCGTGATGCTTGCCGGCAAAAGGTCACGACGCAAGCGCGTGTCGATCGGTCCTTCCGTTTTGGCGGAGGCGTAGGTCATGGGCTTTATGTTTTCACGCCTCGGGCGCTACGTCATCGCCCGCGTCATCGTCGGCATCCTGATCGCGCTGCTCGCGGTGCTGAGTTCGATCCTCCTGATCGACCTTGTCGAACAGATGCGCACGGTCGGGGCGCGCACCGAACTCTCCATCGTCGAGGCGCTGCGCCTGACGCTTTTGAAAACGCCAATGCTGGTTGAGCAGACATTGCCGTTTATCGTGCTCGCCGGCGTGATGATGGCGATCATCGGACTCAACCGTTCGAGCGAACTTGTCGCGATCCGCGCCTCCGGTGTTTCCGCGTGGCGGTTTCTGGCGCCGGCAGCGTTCGTGGGCGTCGTGCTCGGACTGTTCACGATCACCGTGCTCAACCCGATCGGCGCCTATTTCTACCGCGCCTTCGAAGCCGAACGCGCAAGCGAGTACTCCGCCATGCAGTCGAGCGAAGGCGCGGGCATTTGGATCCGTCAGGGCGACCAAGAGGGTCAAGTCGTGATCCACGCCGATGGCGTGGATTCCAGCGGCGCAACCCTACGCGGGGCGACCTTTATGTTCTTCGAGGAGCGCCAGGACGTGCTGCGCTTCACCCGGCGCATCTATGCCCAGCAGGCGGTGCTGCGGCCGGGTTTCTGGCAGCTCAGTGATCTGGTCGAGGCCACGCCGGGCGGGCGCCCTGTGCGCCACGCCAATCTGGCCATCCCGACGACGCTCGACGCCACCGAAATGATCAACCGGTTCGTGACCCCAGCTTCGCTCTCTTTCTGGGAGTTGCCCGGCTTCATCCACGAGGCCCGCGAAGCTGGCTTCGCCCCAACGCGTTACGAATTGAAGTGGCAGGGCCTCTTGGCTTACCCGCTCTTGCTGGCCGCTATGGCGGGCCTTGGAGCAGCCTTTTCGCTGCAACTTCAACGGCTCGGCAATCTGGCGCGGTGGGGCACGGCAGGTGTCGGGGTCGGTCTTTTCCTCTTCTTCTACGGCCAGCTTGCAGGCGCCTTCGCCATGACCCAATCGGTCCCGGCGGCAGTCGCGGCCTGGAGCGCGCCGTTCGCGGGGATATTCATCGCCCTGGCCATTGTCGCCTTCATGGAAGACGGCTGACAGGCCACACCTAAGGATTGGATTCGCCCGGACGGTTTCCGGCCCTGGACGCCTTATGCATCAGGCGGTTAGGTAGCCTTTGGGAGTCGTTCAGAGGGATTGAATGCGCCGTTCGGGGGAGATGGGCGATCGCTCTGGCGGCGGGCCGCTAGGCTGGGCCGCACTTGCGGCTGCGCTAGCGGTCACGGTGAGCCCTGCCGCCCTGGCGCAGACCACCCAAACCGTGGCCGCTTCAGCTGAATCCGAAGCCGACCGCGTTCTGCTCGAAGCCGACCAGCTGACCGACGATCAGCAAGCGCGCACCATCACTGCCGAAGGCAACGTCAACGTCCGCTATCAAGGCCGCACGCTTCGTGCTGATCGGCTGGTCTACGATCTTAACGCCGGCACCATCCGCGCGATCGGCAATGTCGAGATCGTTCTCGAAGATGGCTCGGTCACTTACGCCAACGAGATCGAAGCCGACGAAGCGATGAATGTCGGCGCCGCGAGCGAATTGCGTGCGCGTCTTGGCCAAAACGGCACGCTCGCCGCCCGCGCCGCACTTCGCCGCGGCGAAGGCGAAAGCGAACTGCGCAACGTCATCTACACAAGCTGCCCGATCTGCACGACTAGCGATCGTCCGCCGACTTGGAGCTTGCGCGCACGGCGCGCGATTCAGGATCGCGAAACGCGCACAATTTCATATCAAGGCGCAGTGCTCGAAGTCGCTGGCGTGCCGGTGCTCTATCTACCATACATCGCGCACCCCGATCCGAGTGTTGAGCGCGCGTCCGGCTTTCTGCCGCCGGATATCGGCCGCAATCGCCGCCTCGGCTCATTCTACGAACAGCCCTATTTTTGGGCAATTTCGCCGAGTTCCGATCTCACTGCCTCGTTGCGCGTCCACGCCAATGTCAATCCGCTGTTCGGCCTCGAATATCGCCGCCGCTTCTGGTCAGGCATGCTCGAGATCGACACGACCTTCACGCAGGAAGAACTGTTTGACGGCGACGGCGAGCGTCTCGGCGACGAACTCTTCCGCTACAGCGTGTTCGCCGAAGGCCTCTTCGACATCAATCAAGATTGGCAATGGGGCTTTGGCGTCGAGCACACCTACGACGACCAATATCTGCGCCGGTACGATCTCAACGGCGCTGGCGAGCGCCGCGGCCCGTATGTTGGTCAGAACACCCGCCTGATCACGCAATTGTTCGGCATCGGACAAACGCAGAATTCCTACGCCTCGATCGCGTTCGTGAGCTTCCAGGGCCTGCGCGAAACCGACACCGAAGATCTGCTGCCGCTGATCCTGCCGTATATGCAAACCGATCACGTGTTCCGCGTGCCGGGCATCGGCGGCCAGCTCCGCGTCGCGACCAATACGACGGCGCTGCTGCGCGAAGACAATCCGCTCAGCGTGCCTTTCGAAGGCAGCGACGCGCGCTTCTCGCTTGGCGGCACTTGGCGGCGCGATGTGATTTTCGGACCAGGCCTCGTCTTGAGCCCGTTCGCACAAGCGCGCGGCGACGTCTTTTATGTCGAGACGACGGAAGATGAGTTCGAGACGCTTACCCGCGGCGTCGGCCTCGCTGGCGCCGAAATCGCTTGGCCGTTCATGCGCCCAGGCGAGCGCTTCGACCTCGTGGTCGAGCCGGTGGTGATGGCGGCCTGGGGCTCAGACGCCGATGACGACCCGCGCATCCGCAACGAAGACAGCCTCGCCTTCGAACTCGACGATTCAAATCTCTTCCGCCCCAACGCCGCGCCCAATTATGACCTTTGGGAGCCCGGCGCGCGTGTCAGCGCCGGCCTGCGCGCCACGGCGCGCGCCCGCAGCGGCGAGAGCGCGTCCTTGATGTTCGGTCGCCGTTGGCGTGAGGAACAAGCCGTCGGCTTCACCGAGACCAACAATCTCGGCGGCGAGACGTCCGATTGGGTTGGCGCGGCGCAGGTCGATTTGGGTTCCAATCTTGGAGCTCAGGCGCGGTTCCGTCTGGCTGACGACACACTCGACCTGCAGCGACTCGACCTTGGCGTTCGTGCCGCAGCCGGTCGATTCAGCGTCTCCGGCCGGTATTTCAACATCGACGAGTCGATTGCAGCACCCGATACACCCAACGAACAACTGACAGGCAGCGTCGGCGTCGACCTTACGCGCGGCTGGCGAATGCAGGTCGGTCTGACTCGCGACCTAGATTCAGACATAAATCTGCGCCAGGAAATCCGGGCCATTTACGAGGACGATTGTACGTTCCTCGAGATTGCCTACACCCGCTCGGAAACGCGGCGGGGCACGATCGGCCCTGACGAGGGGATACAGATCCGGATCGGTCTGCGCTCGCTGGGGGTTTTCGGCGGGAGCTGAGGCGGAGCATATGATGAACGTGAAGAAGTTTTTTGCAGCGGTTGCTGTCGCAGCGGCCCTGGCGGGCGCCGCCTCGCCCGCGATTGGACAAGCGTCCGAGGGCGTAGCCGCGATCGTCAACGATCGCGTCATCTCAACCTTCGACGTGCGCCAGCGCGCCGCCCTGCTGATGATGTCAGCCGGCATTGACCAGCCCACCGCTGAGATGCGTCAGCGCGCCGGCGGCCAAGCGCTGCGCGACCTGATCGACGAAGCGCTGCAGATGGAGGCGGCGGCGCGCTTTGAAGTGTCTGTGTCGCCGGACGACATTGATCGAAGGCTCGCCGACATTGCGCGCCAGAACGAAACCGATTTACCGGGCCTCCAAGCCCAGCTGACGTCACGCGGCGTCTCGATCAGCACATTGCGCTCCCAGATCCAGTCCGACGTGGCCTGGACACGTCTGATGGGTGGCCTTTACGGCCAGCGGCTACGAGTCTCGGACGCCGAGATCACCGCCACGCAAGACCGCATCGCAGCCAACCTTACGCGTCCGCAGTATTTGATCTCCGAGATTTTCTTGCCGGCTGAGAACGAGCGCGAGTTCAACGAAATGGAACAGGGCGGCATGCGCTTGCTGCAGGAAATGCAGCGCGGCGCGCCATTCCCTGCGGTCGCTCGTCAGTTTTCGGCCGCTCCCTCAGCTGCCGCTGGCGGCGACATCGGCTGGATCGCATCGACAGAGCTTGTGCCGGAATTGCAGCCTATCGCCGAGCGCCTGCAGCAAGGACAGGTCTCTTTGCCAGTACGCACGCCCAACGGCGTTTACATCATCGCCATGCGCGACCGCCGCGCCGGCGGCACGGCCGGCGCCAATGCGATCGTCGATCTCATCCAAGTCACCGCTCCGGCGGCGCGCCAAAGTGAGCTAGAGCGCGTCCGTCGCCGCGAGGAAGGCTGCCCGAACATTGAGCGTCAGTTGGCCAACATCCAAGGCGCGACATTCGTTGAACTCGGTCAAACGAGCGAGGCCGACCTCGCACCGGGCGTCCGCGAACGCATCAACGGATTGGGCGAACGCCAAGCTTCGGAAGTGCGCGTCAACGGCGAGCAGGTAGACATGTTCATTGTCTGCACGCGCTCCACCGGCGGCGCTGGCGTGCCGGACCGCCGCGAAATCGAAGGGCGCCTGCGCGAGCAGGAGCTGAACATGCTGGCCGAGCGTTACCTGCGCAATCTGCGCCGCGAAGCCACGATCATCACGCGCTAAAGCAAGTGAAACCGCTCGCCGTTTCGATGGGCGACCCCTCCGGGATCGGCCTCGAACTGGCGGCGCGAATTTGGGCGGAGCGCAACAACGCGACTCCGCCTTTTTTCCTTGTCGGCGACGCCGGCGCGTTCGAGCGCGCGTGTGCGCGCCTCGGTTTGGCGAAACCTCCGCTCAACGTTGTTGAAGACGAGAGCGCCACCGTCGCTGACGCCAACACGCTCACAGTGCTGCACACGCCGTTGGCGATCGAAGAAACCCCGGGCGAGCCCGATCCCGTCAACGCCGACGCCACCATCGCCGCAATCGAGCGCGGCGTCGCTGCGGTGCGTGCGGGCGCTGCCTCGGCGCTCGTTACGCTACCCATCGCCAAGTCCGTCCTCCACACGGCTGACTTTGGTTTTCCCGGCCACACCGAGTTCATCACCCACCTCACTAAGGACGATCCGTGGCCCTACGCGCGCGGACCGGTGATGATGCTGGCGGGACCGTCGCTGCGCGTGGCGTTGGCGACGATCCACACGCCGCTCGCCGACGTGGCCGGCAAACTGGACCGGCTCATGCTGGTTCAAATCGGCCGCGTTGTCGGCGAAGCGTTGCGGCGCGACTTCGGCATCGAGCGGCCGCGCATCGCACTCTGCGGCCTCAATCCGCACGCGGGCGAAGACGGGTCGATCGGGCACGAAGAAATCGAGATCATCAATCCCGCTGCAGCGATCCTGCGAACGGAAGGCTGGCAGATCACCGACGCCCGCTCCGCCGACGCGATGTTCCACGACGCGGCGCGGGAAACGTACGACGCCGCGATCGCGCTCTATCACGATCAGGGGCTCATCCCAATCAAGACGCTCCATTTCTGGGACGGCGTGAACGTCACACTCGGCCTGCCGATGGTCCGCACCTCGCCGGATCACGGCACTGGCTTCGACATTGCCGGCAAGGGCGTCGCGCGTCCCGACAGCGTACGCGCCGCGATGGCAATGGCGTGGGCGATGGCCGAACGTCGCGCCCGCGCATGAACGCCGACGAACTACCGACGCTGCGCGAGGAGTTGGAAGCGCAAGGCCTGTGGGCGAACAAGGGGCTGGGGCAGCACTTCCTGCTCGATCTCAACATCACGCGCCGCATCGCGCGCGCCGCAGGCGACCTTGCAGGCAAGACCGTCATCGAAGTCGGCCCTGGTCCGGGTGGGCTCACCCGCGCGCTGTTGGAGGCTGGCGCGAACGTCATTGCGATCGAGAAGGACGCGCGCTTCCTGCCCCTGCTTGAGCCGTTGGCGGCTTGGAGCGATGGGCGTCTGCAGATCAATCTCGGCGACGCGCTTGTCGCGGATGAAGCAGCACTGGTGGGCGATGGCCAAGCGCTGGTCATTTCCAACCTGCCCTACAATGTCGGCACGCCGCTTTTGGTGAAGTGGCTCAAGGCAGGCGCATGGCGCGGCGATATGGTGCTGATGTTTCAAAAAGAAGTGGCGCAACGCGTTGTCGCGAAGGTCGGCAGCGATGCCTACGGACGCTTGGCGGTGTTGGCGCAAGCGCGCTGCGAATGCCGCTTGGAATTCACCGTGCCCGCGCGCGCCTTTACGCCGCCGCCGAAGATTGCCTCAGCGATCGTAACGCTGAGAGGACTGGAAACGCCCTATGCGCATCTCGACGCGCTGGAGCGCGTAACCGCCGCCGCATTCGGCCAGCGCCGCAAGATGCTACGCTCCGCGCTACGCGCACTGACGCCTGATGCTGAAGCATTGCTGAGCGCCTCAGACATCACGCCGACCGCGCGCGCGGAAGAAATAGATCAAGCCGGCTTTCGCCGTTTGGCTGAGGCCTGGCGCGCTCGCTAAAGTACGTCTCAGAAAATCTGACGAGGTATGCTACTCGCCTCGGTAGAATTGCCCACGGCCCAGTTCTTTTACCAGCCTCAGTTTAGCTGGACCCGTATGCTGCGACATCACGAGTTCCTGACGGTAGCGCCGATAGCGCGTTTCGTCGGTGTTGTTTTTTGCAAAGTCTATCGGCGGAGTGATCGCCATCCGGGACATCGTGTTCGGGTAGTCATCGAACGTTCGGTATTCTGATCCCATCTCCATGTCTATGAGACTAAGCTGAGCTCTTAGCTCGAACGCCAACGTCCACTCTTCGTGCGACGGCAATCGGTAAGCACCCCAAGGACCGTGCGCATGGGCAAACGTGGCCGGTTCACTCGGAGCTGGCCCGGGACGCCATGTTCCATTGCCCCGATGACGGTGCCATTCGTCTCGAGTCACAGTGTGTCTGCAAATGGCGAAGGGCCAGTTCACTTTCATGCCCGGGTCGCCGCCGTAATCGCCCCTCGCAATCACCACCATCTCCGGCGCATTTTTGTCGGTTAGCGTCGCACCCGTACAAAATGGCGCCACGACCGCGAACACACTTTTCACCACAGGCTCAAGAGGGGTGAGCGCGCTGTTCAATGAAACTGTATGGACCGTGTCGAACGGCTTGACCGCTGGGACTCCGTCCAGTGTTGTCGCCACGAGTTTGTTGTGCTGGAGGCCGTAAAGCGCTTCGCGCAAAACCCAATCGCTCGATTGCGCTTCTTTGCTCCAAATCACCAGCACGCAGCGCGCTGCCGCCAACTGCCGCTCGATAGCTGAAGGAAACTGTTCGCCTCCGCGCAGTTCCCGATCCCACCACACCGACAGACCCAGTTGCTCAAGCGCAATGGCCAGACTCTCGGCGACATCCTGATCCTTGCGCGCGTATGAGATAAAGACTTGCGCCACACTCAAATCCCCTGCTTCAACCGCTCCACATGCAGCCTCAGCCAAAGCTGACGCGCGCGCTTCAAGCGCTCGGCGGCGAGGATTTGTTTGATCTGCGTCAGCGTCTGTTCGAGCAGCGTGTTGACGAGCACGTAATCGTACTCTTCCCAATGCGAAATCTCGTCGAGCGAGCGCGCCATGCGCTTGGCGATGACCTCGGCGCTATCCTCGGCGCGGCCGTGCAAGCGGCGCTCAAGCTCAGCCATTGACGGCGGCAGGATGAAAATGCCGACGACGTCTTGCGGTTCGGCAGCGCGCAAAGCTCGGGCGCCTTGCCAATCGACATCGAACAGCACATCGCGCCCTTGGATCAGCATCGCTTCAACGGGCGCGCGCGGCGTGCCGTAATGATTGCCGAACACCATGGCGTGCTCGAGAAACTTGCCCTGGTCGGCCATCTCTTCGAACTGCGCTTTCGAGAAAAACTTGTACTCGCGGCCATCCACTTCGCTCGGCCGCGGTGGCCGCGTCGTGGCGGAGACGGAGAGCGACATGTTCTCGTCGGTCTCCAAGAGTTTCTTGGCGAGCGTCGACTTGCCGGCGCCGGACGGGCTCGACAGCACGAACATCAGGCCGCGCCGCGCGACATATTCATTCAACATTGGCGGCCTGCTCCTTGATCTGATCGACCACGGTTTTGAGGTCGAGGCCAATGCGCGTGAGTTCGAGATCTGACGATTTCGAGCACAGCGTATTGGCTTCGCGGGTGAGCTCCTGGCTCAAGAAATCGAGCCTGCGCCCTGCGGGCTCCGGCTTGGTGATGAGAGAGCGGAGTTCGCCAGCGTGCGCCGTTAGCCGCTCCAACTCTTCGGCGACATCAGCGCGCATCGCGGCGATGGCCGCTTCCTGTGCAACACGAGCGGGATCGAGCTTAATGTCAGGCGCGAGCGCTTCGAGGCGTTGCTTGATGCGATCAAGCGCCGCTTGCGGCGCTGCACTCGCGGTGGTGCGCGCCGCAGCGATGAGCGCATCGAGTTTGTCGGCGGCCTCGGTGAACACGACGGCGAGGTTACGGCCTTCGGCTTGGCGCGCCTGCGCCAACCCTTCCAACGCTTCACCAAAGCCTTGGATGAGCGCCGCCTCAAACGCCGCGCGATCTTCTTCGCTCGTCTCGGCGGCGTCTTCGCTCAGCAGAACGCCGCGTACACTGAGCAGTCCATCCCAGCGCGCGCGTTCGACTTTGTTGGCGCGCAGCAGCGACTCGCCCGCGTCGATCAAACGATCCACCAGAGCGAAATCAATCTTGAGCAGCGGAGCAGCGCCAGGATCGCGCGCGAGCGTGAGCGTCACTTGTAAGCTGCCGCGCTTGAACTTGGCGTTCGCAGCAGCGCGCGCGGGTGGTTCGATCGCATCGAAGCCGGGCGGCAGGCGGAGTTTCACATCGAGATTGCGCCCATTGACGCTCCTCGCCTCCCACACCCAACGCTGGCCGGCGTGTTCGCCTTCGGCGCGGGCAAAACCGGTCATGCCTGAAATGGTCATGCCAGGGTGATTACAGTGGAATCAGTTGCGGCGCATCCCCGCCGCTTGCAGCTCAGCGTCCCGAACGTTGCTGCGCCAAGCGCTCGGCTTCGATCTCGCGCCAGCGGCGGACATTGGCTTGGTGCTCCGCGAGCGTGGCGGCGAAAAGATGCCCGCCTGTGCCGTCGGCAACGAAGAAGATCGCGTTGGTCGTTGCCGGGTTTGCGGTAGCCTCAAGCGCTGCACGGCCCGGATTGGCGATCGGCGTCGGCGGCAAACCATCGATTTGATAGGTGTTGTATCCGGTATTCAGATCGATCTCGCTTTGGCGGATGGTGCGGCGGTTGCCTCGCGCATCGACGAGACGCCCGTCGCGGCAGCGATCTGGGAAGCGCAGGCAAACGCCATAGATAATTGTCGGATCGGTTTCGAGCCGCATCGGAACGCGCAGCCGATTGATGAACGCGCCCGCCACCATCGGTCGCTCTGACGGAATACCGGTTTCGCGCTCTACTATCGAAGCCAGGGTGACGAAATCCTCGACGGTCGTAATCGGCAAGTTCGGCGCGCGATTGGCCCAGATCTCCGCGACCGCGTCATCATGCGCGGACGTCATGATCTGCAGCAGCGCTTCGCGGCTCATGCCACGCTGGACGTGATACGTATCCGGCAGGATCGAACCTTCGGCGGGCGTCGCAGGCATATCGCCCGTCAGCACGTCGCTCTCTTCAATAATGCGCATCACAGCAGCGATGGTGATGCCTTCGGGAAACGTGATGGCATGTTGCAGCGCATCGCCGCTCGTCATCATCTCGACGATCTCGCGCACCGAAGCGTGCGCCGGGATTTGATACTCGCCGGCTTGCAGCGCGCCACCGCCGCCATAGAGGCGATTGGCGATGCGGAAGATGAAGCCGTCTGTGATCAGACCCTGCTCTTGCAGGTTCGACGCGATCTCCGCGCCGCTATCGCCGCGCTCCACCATGAACGCAGCAGCTTCAGCGCTGGGGCCAGCACGGCTCATGGCGCTTGAGAAAAAGAAGAAGACGAAGATCGCCGCCGCGCCCGCGAGCGCCAACAGCCAAAACAAAAAGGAGCCGCCGCCAGAGCGACGAGCCGGTGCGCGCGCCATTAATCCACCGCGGTCAGGATAACGGCGGCATTCGTGCCGCCGAACCCGAAGGAATTCGACATTGCAGCTCTCACAGACCGTTTCTTGGCCTTATGGGGCGTCAAATCTAAGGCGCTCTCAACTGACGGATTGTCCAGATTCAACGTCGGCGGAATGACGCTGTCGCGAATGGCGAGCGCGCAGAACACGGCTTCCACCGCACCCGCCGCGCCGAGCAAATGTCCGATGGCGGATTTGGTCGATGACACGGAGAGCGAAGCGGCGGCGTTGCCGAACAGGCGTTCGATCGCGCGCAATTCGATTTCATCACCGAGCGGCGTCGAGGTGCCGTGAGTATTGAGATAGTCGATATCGCCCGGCGTCATGCCAGCATTCTTCAGCGCCATTTGCATGGCGCGGAAGCCGCCGTCGCCGTCATCAGCGGGTGCGGTAATGTGATAGGCGTCGCCCGAAAGGCCATAGCCCTTCACTTCGGCGTAAATCTTCGCGCCGCGCGCTTTGGCGTGTTCGTACTCTTCGAGCACCAGGCAACCTGCGCCCTCGCCCATGACAAAGCCGTCGCGATCCTTGTCGTACGGACGCGAGGCCTTCTCAGGCGTGTCGTTGAAATTCGTGGACATCGCGCGCAGCGCGCAAAAGCCGGCCATCGCCAAACGGCCGACGGCCGCTTCCGCGCCGCCCGCCACCATCACATCCGCGTCGCCATACATGATGAGACGCGATGCATCGCCGACAGCGTGTGCACCAGTAGCGCAAGCCGTGACGACGGCGTGGTTGGGACCACGGAAACCGTGACGAATGGAGACTTGGCCCGCCGCCAGGTTGATCAGCGAACTCGGAATGAAGAACGGCGAGATCTTACGCGGACCGTCGCGCTCCAATTGGATCGCGGTGGCGCCGATCGTGTCGATGCCGCCAATGCCGGAGCCGATCAAAACGCCGGTGCGGTTCTTGTCTTCGTCGGCTTCCGGCTTCCAGCCGCTATCGGCGACCGCTTCGTCAGCCGCCACGATCGCGTAGAGGATGAAGTCTTCGATGCGGCGCTGTTCTTTCGCCGACATCGTCTTGTCGGGATCGAACGCGTGCGGATCGCCGGCGCCGTTACCGCGTCCATCGACACGCGGCACGATGCACGCAATGCGGCACGGAAGGTCATCGACCTTCACGTGCTCGATCTTCTTTGCGCCGGATTGGCCTGCGAGCAGACGCTCCCACGTGGCTTCGCGGTTCGCGGCCAGCGGGGTGACGAGCCCTATGCCAGTGATAACAACGCGCCGCATGGGCAGCGGCAGGGCTTAGCCCTGCTTCTCCGAGATGAACTTCACGGCGTCGCCGACCGTTTGAATGTGCTCGGCCGCGTCGTCCGGAATCTCGATGCCGAACTCTTCTTCGAACGCCATGACCAGCTCGACATTGTCCAAGCTGTCAGCGCCCAGATCGTCGATGAAGGAGGCTTTCTCCGTCACCTTGGCCGGATCGGCTTCGAGATGCTTGATCACGATCGCCTTCACGCGCTCAAAAACTTCCGACATGCACGCCTCGCCAAGTGCTGAAAAATTGGTCACGTCCTTAGGGGACGCTTGTGAGCGGCCTTTTGAACACAGGCAGTGACGGGCGCAAGCCTTTTTCGCCGCCGGGTCTGCAAAGCTGCCCGCTAGATCATGGCCATGCCGCCGTTCACATGCAATGTCTGGCCGGTCATGTAGCCCGCCTCATCGCTCGCGAGGAACACCGCCGCAGCTGCGACATCAGACCCTTCGCCAAGCCTTCCAGCGGGGATTTTGACCATCAATGCGCTTTTTTGGGCTTCGTTGAGCACATCCGTCATCGGCGATGAGATGAAGCCGGGCGCGATACAATTCGCGGTCACGTTACGGCTGGCGACCTCGGCGGCCATCGCTTTTGTGAAGCCGATCATGCCGGCCTTCGACGCCGCATAATTCGCCTGTCCGGGGTTTCCGGTTACGCCTACAACCGAGGTGATGCCGATGATGCGGCCCCAACGGTTCTTCATCATCGTCTTGAGAGCGGCTCGCGACAGGCGGAAATAGCCTTCGAGATTGATGGCGAGGACCTTCTGAAAATCCTCATCCTTCATGCGCAGCAAAAGACCGTCCTTGGTGATGCCGGCATTGGCGATGAGAATGTCGAGCTTGCCGCCAAGCGCCGCCTCGGCTTGGCCGACAAGCGCATCGACAGCCGCGGGATCGGAGAGATTGCACGGCGTGAGCACGTGATCGCCGCCGAGTTCTGCTTTGACCGCCTCCAGCGCTTCAACGCGCGTGCCGGAGAGCGCGATCTTCGCGCCCTGTGCTGCCAGCGCCTTGGCGATCGCGCCGCCAATGCCGCCCGAAGCGCCCGTTACAAGCGCGGTTTTTCCAACCAACGAAAACATCAATTCACTCCACCCTTGTCATTCCGGGGCAATGCGAAGCATTGAGCCCGGAACCTAGGGGCAAACGCTCAGCTTGTAGCCCCTGCGTCCCGGATCACGCTTCCACCTACGCTCTTCGAGCTTCGGCGGACAAGTCGCGTGACCGGGATGGCGACGCAAGCGCCGTCAACTATTCCGCACGCACGGCGGCGGCAAGTTTTGTGACCGTGTTCCAGTTTCGCGCCGAGCCGAGCTTCGGCAGTTTGAGCTTGGACGGCCCCTGGCCTTGCGGGAATTTGATGTAGAGGCAGCGCTCGCCCTGGGCGATCTCCTCGCCCGTCAGCGATGATTTCTGCATCGCCTCCATTTCGGCTTTCGTCGCCGGTCCACGCATGAAGTTGACGACCATGAAAGTCGGCGTCGTCTTGGTGAAAGCTTTGAAGGCGTTGGCGGCGATGATTGCGTCGAGCTCGTCGCCGGTGCGGACGAAGACAGCCGTCTTCAGTCCGAGCCCTGCGAGGATCACCTCTTCAAGCTTCGCTTCAAGCTTTGCGCCCTTGAGCTTCGACGACAGCACAACATTGCCGCTCGCAATCAGCGTGCGCACGTTTTCAAAGCCCGCTTCTTCCAGCACGGCGCGTAGCTCAGCCATCACCACTTGGCGCTTGCCGAGATTGACGCCGCGCAGGAGTGCGACTTGGCGGGTCATGGAGTTCGGCGACCAGGAGATTCGATTGGGAAGTCGCTGGAGCGCAGTGCTGTGCCAAGAGGAGGCAACCACCGGCGCTTCGCAAGATCTCGTCTCATGGCGAGCATGAACTCGCTAAACTTGGTCTCCCGCTGAGGATCGTCAGTCTTTATGGCGCTCGAAAGCGAATTCCACGCCGTCACCACCTCGTCAGACCCGACCAGCCAAACTAGTCGAATGTGAGCGAGCAGTTGTTGAGTTTGCAGCGCATCGCCTGAGACCAAAGCCTCAATGTCGCGCACGACTTCTCCGTACACAGCACGTCGTCGTTCGTAGTCGTCCCAAGCTTGCTGCACCAAAGTTTGGCGAAGCCATGCGACAGCTGCTGCGACGAACGGAATCGCCACGAGCAAAAGAGTTAGCCAGAGCGGCGTGCTTTCATCGTTCATGCAGTCTTCGCGAACGCTTCAAGATCGGCAGGCTCATTCAGCGCCATAGTCTCAGCATCCGGCGCGTTGCGCTTGACCATGCCGCTGAGCTGCTTGCCGGCGCCGACTTCGATGAAGCGGCCGACGCCGCCTTCACCGGCCATCCACTCGACGCTCTCGCGCCAGCGCACACGACCAGTCACTTGCTCGACCAGTAGTTTGCGGATTGTCGTCGGCTCGCTCACCGGGCGTGCGGTCACGTTGGCGACGAGCGACACAACCAATGGCGCAATGGCAGCGCCTGCGAGCGCATCGGCCATCGCATCAGCGGCAGGCTGCATCAGCGGCGAATGGAACGGCGCGGATACATTGAGCCGAATCGCACGCGCGCCTTTTTCCTTCGCATACTCAAGCGCTGCGTCGATGCCGGCTTTTGAGCCGGAGATGACGACGTTGCCGATATTGTTGTCATTGGCGACGACACACGGCCCCGCCTCTGCGCCCTTAGCGGCGATCTCTTCGGCCAATGCGACATCGACCTTGCCGATAAGCGCCGCCATCGCGCCTTCGCCGACAGGCACCGCCGCTTGCATCGCGTTGCCGCGCGTGCGCAGCAGGCGTGCCGCGTCCGACACCGAGAGCGCGCCAGCGGCAGCGAGCGCCGAATATTCGCCAAGCGAATGACCCGCGACAAACGCCGCTTTGCTCGCAGCCACGCCAAACTCGCGCTCCAGCGCGCGCATGGCGGCGAGGCTCACGGCCATCAAAGCCGGCTGTGCGTTGGCGGTCAGCGTTAGCTCCTCGGCCGAGCCTTCGAAGATGAGACGCGAGAGCTTTTCGCCGAGCGCATCGTCGATCTCCTGGAACACCTCACGGCTCGCGCCGAACGCGTCATAGAGACCCTTGCCCATGCCGGGCGCTTGGCTTCCCTGACCGGGAAAAATGAAGGCGAATGTCATCGGCGCGGGGTAGACCAAGGTGGTCGCAGGGACAAGCGCATCCGAATGCGCCGGAGTCGCATCTAAGGGTGAGGATGAGGAAAGTTCTGCTCTCAACGCCCCAGCTGGCGGCGGTGGTCTGCACCTATGGCCCTGGCGAGCGCCACAACCGCCACGCCGACGCGCATTCTCGCATCAGCCTCCTGGTGCGCGGCGGCTATCGAGAGGAGTCCAGGAGCGCCGCCATCACCATGCGACCCGGCGACGTGTTGCTGAAGTCGCGCCGCGCCATGCATGAAGATGCATTCGGCCAGGACGGTGCAACCTTGGTCGCGCTTGAGTTCCTGCGAGACGATCCGTTTGACGCGCCTGAAACGCAGGAGCTTTGGCGCCGCCGCGCCGATGGCTATGCGATGCGCCACGCAGCCGCATTTCTCCATGCGGCAGTTGCAGGCGATAGCGGGAGTGCGAGCGCGGCGGGTGAAGACCTGGTTGCGGATTGCGGGCGCACGCCGTCGCAGCGTAGCGCGGCGCCGTTGTGGATTCGGCACATGAAGGATGCGCTTGATGAGAGCGGACTTTCGGAGATCGATGTCGGAGCGCTTGCGCGTGCGGCGGGCGCGCATCCCGGGCACGCGTCGCGCCTCTTTCGCCAATGCTACGGCCAATCGGTCACGGAATATGCACAGGCGCAGAGCGTGCGTCGCGCTATCGCATTGCTCGCTCAGCAAGGCGCGAGCTTGAGCGATACGGCGGCGGCAGCTGGCTTCTACGATCAAAGCCACATGAACCGCGTCTTTCGCCGCGTGCTCGGGCGGTCGCCCGGCGCGCATCGAGCGCTGCTCGCGGTCGTGTGTTAAGATCGTCCAAGACCAGACGTCAGATTGCGCTGACATTCGCCTCCACGTGGAGGATTCTATGAACAGACGGTCATTCCTGGCCTCATCGGCAGCCGCTGGTTTGGCAGCGTGCGCCACCGCGCCGCGCTCGAGTGCGTGGGCGCTTGCTGGCGAGCTTGACGCCGCCGTCGCTCGGGCGATGGCATTGAACATGGCGCCGGGTTTGGCGGTGGCTGTCTACTCGCGCGAGGGTGTCTATACGCGCGGCTTCGGCGTCACCGACGTCAACACCAGCGCGCGCGCCGACGCCGACTCAGCGTTCTACATCGCCTCGTCCACCAAGCCGCTCACCGCCCTGGCGCTCACGCGCCTGCACCATCGCGGCGCGTTCGATCTTGACGCCACTCTCGGGGCCTACGCACCAGACGCGCCCTTCCCGGCTGCGGTCGGCGCGGACCAGACAACCTTCCGCCAAATGCTTTCGCACACCAGCGGCATCGACAATGGCCCAGTGGGCTACCGTGTCGCCTTCTCCGGCCAGCACGGTCCGGCGACGCTTTGGCGTCTGCTAGCCGAGAGCGCACTCAACGCGGACGCCCCGCGCGGCCAGTTTGACTACACGAATGTCGGGTACAACATCTCGACCGTTCTGACCGACCGCCGCCTCGGCGTGGTTTGGCAAGATCTGCTCGATCGCGAAATCTTCGCGCCGACCGGCATGACCCGCGCCAGCGCCCGCATGTCGCGCGCCGCAGCCTGGTCTGTCGCAAAGCCGCATGCGCTTAGCGCCGACGGCACGCTTTCGCGCCTCTATCTCGAAAAAACCGACCAAACCATGCAGTCCGCCGGCGGCGTTATCATGAGCGCCAATGACGCCGTGCGCTGGCTTGAGCTCATGTTGGAGAACGGGCGCATCGGCGACCGCCAGATCATCGCGCCGGAGGCGACCGCCACTGTGAAGGCGCCCATCGCACAAGTGACAGCCGAGTTCGATGGCTACACGCGTGAGGCTTATGCGCTGGGCTGGTATCACGGCCCCTACCGTGATCAGCGCCTGCTGCACCATTTCGGTGGATTCGCAGGCTTCCGTGCGCACGTCTCGTTCATGCCGGCGATTGGCGTCGGCGTCGCCGTTTTCGCCAACGGAAACCAAGGCGGCGCCCCATCCAACGCTGTCGCCAACTACGTTTATGACCGAATGCTCGGCGCTACCGATGCGGCGCAGGTCTTCGACGCAGCGCTCGCCGCCGCCGCCGACCGCCGCACGCGTACAATCGCGTCCATAGTCGGCGACCGCGCCAATCGGGCTGCCCGCCCTTGGACGCTCAGCCGTTCACGTGCGGCGTATGCGGGCGCCTACGAAAGCCAGGCCTGGGGCCGCATCGAAGTGGTCGCCGAGGGCGAGGCGCTGAGGATTCGGTACGGCGTGCTGGAAGCCGTGGCCGAGCCCTTCACCCAGCCGGAGTCCGTCCGCGTCGAATTGGCGCCGGGATCGGGCGAACCCATCATTTTCGAAGGCGAAGGCGCCGCTCCCACTTATTTGCGCACGACCAACGGACGGTTTCAGCGAGTCTAGGGCCCGAATCCCACGACCGGCCTTGCTTCCGGGGCCGAAATGCGTATTTTCCCCGCCTTCGTGATCGGCGGCCCCGGGGCAAATCCTTGCGCCCGGGGTCCATCGTTTGGGCAGGTATCTTCCCCTGCCCGGGCGCCGTCGATCTTCAGGAAGGCTACAATGGCTTATTACGAACACGTGTTCATTGCGCGGCCGGAAATCTCGCCGCAGCAAGTCGACGCGCTCGTCGAGGAAGTCACCAACACGGTGAAGGAACTCGGCGGCGCGACCAGCAGGACCGAATATTGGGGCCTGCGCAACCTGACCTACCGCATTCGCAAGAACCGCAAGGGTCACTACGCCCTCATCAACATCGAAGCTCCGACGACGGCGATCGCCGAACTCGAGCGCCGTCTGCGCATCAACGAAGACATCATGCGCTTCAAGACGATCCGCGTTGAGCAACTTGATGAAGAGCCCTCGCCCATTCTGGCCCGTCGCGATCGCGACGAGCGCCGCCGTTCGCGCCGTGAAGGCGGCCGCGATGGTGAAGATGGTGGTGAGTTTGAAGGCGGCGGGGAGGAATAATTATGGCCCAGAAAATTCAGAAGGGCGCCCCGAAGTTCAACATTTCGAACATTCCGGCTCGCCGTCCGTTCGGTCGTCGGCGCAAGGTCTGCCCGTTCTCGGGCAACGCCTCGCCGAAGATCGACTATAAGGATGTGAAGCTGCTCCAACGCTACATCAGCGAAAAGGGCAAGATCGTCCCGGCGCGCATCACCGCCGTTTCCGCCAAGAAGCAACGCGAACTCGCGAAAGCCATCAAACTGGCCCGCGAACTCGCACTGCTTCCGTTCGCCGTTCAGTAAGGAGACAAAGCAATGCAAGTCATCCTGCTTGAACGCGTCGAAAGCCTTGGCGTCATCGGCGACGAAGTGAAGGTGCGTGACGGCTACGCCCGCAACTTCCTGCTGCCGCAAAAGAAGGCGCTCCGCGCCACTGAAGCCAACCGCCAATCGTTCGAAGCGCGCCGCGCCGAGATCGAAGCGCGCAACGCTGAAGCCAAGGCCGCCGCCGAAAAAGCGTCCGCCAATGTCGACGGCAAGAGCTACGTCCTCATCCGCCAAGCGGGTGAAGCCGGCCAGCTCTACGGCTCAGTTTCTTCACGCGACATCGCCGACGAAATCGTCAAGAGCGGCGCCAAGATCGATCGCAACGCGGTCGTTCTCGACAAGCCAATCAAGACCATCGGCGTTCATGACGTTCGTGTGCGCCTGCACGCGGAAGTCTACGCGAGCGTCAAAGTGAACGTCGCTCGTTCGGCTGACGAAGCCGACCGCCAAGCGAAAGGCGAAAACGTCATCGCTGCGGCAATTGAAGCGGATCGCTCTGACGCCGAAGCGGCGGCCAAGGAATTGGCCGCCAATTCGATCACCAACGACCCAAGCGCCCGCGCCGAATAAGCGCGAACGCTATTTCGCCTGATCAGAGGGGCCGTCGTCCGCAAGGGTGACGGCCCCTTCCTTTATGGCGCGCACCGCGCGGAACGGTTTGGCGCTATTCATTGGACGCGCAAACACTTGGCCCGGCGACGCCATCGCGATGTGGCACACGCTTTGATCGCGCGTGTCGTGCGCGCGGCCCACGGCGAATAGATTGCGCGTGATCCCCCACGCTTCCAACGCTGCCCGCTGGCTGGCCGCAGCGACGATGGCCTCGTGAAACCCGATCTGGGTGACATAGACTTTGAGAGGGCGCGTTCTCGGCATAACGGAGAAGGCGCGAACTCTCGGCTTTTGGGGTCAAAAAATTTGGCCCTGCGCAGCAGCGATGGTTAAAGCGCGGCGCATCCGACTCGTCGTTCCAGGTCAACAACAAAGACTTGCGCGCGACTCGGGAAAAGCGGCGTCAAGGTTTCGGAGCGTAAACGATTGCCGCGCCGAATCGCGTCATGGTCGCCTCCCCATGTCGAACCAACCCACGCTCCCCTTGCCCGTCCCCAACGCGCCGCAACCGCCACGCGTGGCGCCTCATAATCTTGAGGCCGAGCAAGCGCTGTTGGGCGCGATCCTGTTCGACAACGAGACCTACAACCGCATCAACGGCAATCTGCGTCCGCACCATTTCTACGATCCGGTCCACGGCCGCATCTTTCAAGCCTGCGTCGAACTCATCGCCGCGGGCGATCTCGCCGACGGCGTGACGCTGCGCGAGCGCTTCGCGCGCGATGGCGGCATCAAGGAGATTGGCGGCGCGGTCTATCTGATGAAATTGATGGAGTCGGCAGCGCCCCTCTCCGCTCAAGCGCAATCCTACGCCAACATCATCTATGATCTCGCACTCCGCCGCGAACTCATCCGCGTCGGCAACGTCATCTCCGATCTGGCCGAAAACCCGCCGGAAGATCACGACGCCGAGGACATCATCGAAGAAGCGGAACGCTCACTGTTCTCGCTCGCGGAAAGTGGCGCCGCCAACAAAGGCTTCTCGCCCTTCTCGCAAGCGCTAACCTCATCGATCGAAAGCGCCGCCGCAGCCTATGAGAGCGACACCGAAGTTTCCGGCCTCGCCACCAATTTCGAAGATCTCGACCGCATGCTCGGTGGCCTGCATGGCTCAGACTTGGTCATCCTCGCCGGACGTCCGTCGATGGGCAAAACGGCGCTGGCGCTGAACATCGCCTTCAACATCGCCAGAAACAAACTGCATCACGATCAAGCGCCAGAAAACGAAAAGCCCGCCACCAAAGGCGGCATCGTCGCGTTCTTCTCGCTCGAAATGTCGGCCGAACAGCTGGCGACGCGTCTCTTGTCAGACGCCGCTGAGATCGAGAGCGATCGCATCCGCCGCGGCAAGATCAGCGCGCGCGAATATGAAAAGCTGCGGGAGGAAGCCACCAATCTGCAGCGCTTGCCGCTGCATATCGACGAAACCGGCGCTATCGGCATCGCCCCGCTGCAAGCCCGCGCACGCCGCCTGCAACGCACTGTCGGCCTCGATTGCATCGTCGTGGACTACCTTCAACTGGTCACCGGCTCGAAGAAAAGCGGCGATGGCCGCGTGCAGGAAGTCTCCGAGATCACGCAAGGTCTGAAGGCGTTGGCCAAGGACCTGCAAGTCCCGGTCATCGCGCTCTCGCAGCTCTCGCGTCAGGTCGAAAACCGGGACGATAAGCGCCCGCAGCTCTCGGACCTGCGCGAATCCGGCTCGATCGAGCAAGACGCGGACTCGGTCCTATTCGTTTATCGCGAAAGCTATTATCTAGAGCGCGCCGAACCGCGCGAAGGCACAGACGAGCATATTGCGTGGATGCGGCAGGTGGACGAAGTGCGCAACCAAGCCGAAGTCATTATCGGCAAGCAGCGTCACGGTCCGATTGGGAAAGTGAAGCTCTTCTTTGACAGCCGCTACACAAGATTCGGCAACCTCTCCTCCCGCTCGTGAGCCGCGCAGGCTCGCGCGCTTAAAGGTCGATCACGCCGCCATCGTTGCGAATTGGCGCTTCTTTCAGAAGCAAGCGCCGGGCGCTGCTGTGTCAGCCGTCGTGAAAGCGGACGCGTATGGGCTTGGATCGGTCAACGCATCGCGCGCTTTAGCGCAAGCAGGCGCGCGCGTTTTCTTCACGGCGACATCAGCGGAGGCTGTTCTCGTGCGCCGCGCACTTGGCGAAGGCCCGCAGATTTTCGTGCTGAACGGTCCAACGAAAGATGATGTCGGCGTCTACACGGCTGCGAAGCTCACGCCGATCCTCAACTCGATGGCGCAGATCCAACTCTGGGATACGCGCGGCGCCGCTGGCTTGCACATCGACACCGGCATGAACCGTCTCGGCATCGGTCCGGAAGAACTGACGGATGCTGCGCGCGCCATGAAAGACGTGAGCCTCGCGGTCGTCATGAGCCACCTCGCCTGCGCCTCCGACATCAAACACGAATTCAACGCCACGCAGCTCCGCCGCTTCGTCGATGCAGCGACGCTCTTTCCAAAAGCGCCGCGCAGCCTAGCCTCCACCGGCGGCGCGCTCATCGGCCCGGATTATCACTTCGATCTCATCCGCCCCGGTATCGGCCTTTACGGCTCAGGCGGCCTCGACTCCGGCAATCCGACGCTCAACATCGCCGCCACCATCGATGCGCCAATCCTGCAGGTCCGCGACGTCGAGCCGGGCGAAACGTTCGGCTATGGCGGCGCTTTCACTGCTGCACAAAAGATGCGCAGCGCCACCGTCGCGCTCGGTTACGCGGACGGCTACTTGCGGTCACTGAGTACGCGCGGGTATGGGTTCCTCGGGGGGGCCAAGCGCCCCATTCTGGGACGGGTTTCCATGGATCTCATCATTCTCGATGTGACCGGCTGCGCCGAGGCGCAACCTGGCGCCATGGTGGAATTCCTGGGGCCGAACGCGCCGATCGACGAGGTCGCAGCGCTCGCCAACACCGCGCCATACGAACTGCTCACCACCTTCGCCGGCACAGTGCGCAAAACCGGCGTGCACGGATGATCAATCCATTCGCACCTATCGGTCGCGCGACGATCGCGTTTTGCGCAGAGATCGGCCGCTTCTCGGCATTCACCGGACGCGCCGCCGCGGCCATCGTGTCGCCGCCGCTCTTCATCGGCCAATTCCTGCGCCAGTGTTTGCAGATCGGCTATTTCTCTCTGCCAGTGATCGGCATCACCGCCGTCTTCATCGGCGCAGCACTTGCGCTCAACATTTATGTCGGCGGCGCGCGCTTCAACGCTGAGCAATTCGTGCCGAACATCGTGGTGCTCGGGATCACGCGCGAGCTCGGACCAGTGCTTGCGGGGCTCATGCTCGCGGGCCGCGTCAGCGCTGGCATCGCCGCCGAGATCGGCACGATGCGCGTCACCGAACAAATCGACGCGATGACAACGCTCTCCACCGATCCGTTCCGCTATTTGATCGGTCCACGCGTGCTCGCAGCAACGCTCACGCTGCCGATCCTCGTCCTCGCCGCCGATATTATCGGCGTCATGGGCGGCTACCTCGTCGCAGTGAACAGCCTCGGATTCAACGGCACGACCTACCTCCGCAACACGTTCAACTTCCTCGAAAGCCAAGACGTGATCCTCGGCTTGGTGAAGGCTGGCGTGTTCGGCTTCATCATCGCATCGGTCGGCGCCTATCAAGGCTACCATTCAAGCGGCGGCGCGCTCGGCGTCGGCCGCGCCACCACGAACGCCGTTGTCGGCTCGATCGTGCTGATCCTCGCGGTCAATTATCTCATCACTGCGTTTTTCGTGAACTGACGTCATGGCCGAGAAACTCCAACTCATCGGCATCAAGAAGATGCTTCGCGGCCGCCAAGTTCTGGATGGCGTCGATATCGATGTGCGCGAGCGGCGTTCGCTGGTGATCATCGGCGGTTCGGGCCAGGGCAAGTCGGTGACGCTCAAGTGCGCATTGGGCCTGATGAAGCCAGATGCGGGCCAAGTGCTGGTCGATGGCGCCGATGTCACGCGCATGCCTGAAGAGATTCGCGCCCGTGTGATGCGCAAGTTTGGCATGCTCTTCCAAGGCGGCGCGTTGTTCGACTCGCTCACCGTTTGGGAAAACATCGCCTTCCGCCTGATCTATGCCGACAAAGTCGCACGCAAAGAAGCACGTGAACGCGCCATCGAGACGATGCGCAAAGTGAGACTTGCGCCCGAGTTCGCCGACGTGCGTCCGATCGAGCTTTCAGGCGGCATGCAAAAGCGCGCCGGCCTCGCACGCGCAATCATCGCCAAGCCCGACATCCTCTTCTTCGACGAACCGACCACCGGCCTCGACCCCATCACCGCGGACGCGATCAACGATCTCATTGTCGAGATGGTGAAAGATCTCGGCTGCGCCGCCGTCTCGATCACGCACGACATGGCCTCCGCGCGCAAAATCGCCGACGAGATCGCTATGCTGCAGGACGGCAAGATTGTCTGGCGCGGACCAACCGCCTCGCTCGACACGAGCGGCAACGCCATGGTCGATCAATTCGTGGCAGGCCGCGCGGACGGGCCGATCCAGGCTGTGGTGTGAACAGCGAGGAAAGCATCCCGCTGGTCGACGTCGATGATAACATCATCACCCTTCGCGGCATCGTCGACATCTCACCCGTCGCAATTGCCGTCGTAATCGCGGCATTTGCGGCGCCAGTGCTTGCCTGGATTTTCGCGGACTGGCGGATCGCGCTGTGCCTGGCCGTCTTGCCGCTAGCGATGTGCTTTGCCGCTTACAAAGCAACGTTCACGAGGATCGAGTTCCGGCCAAGCCTCGTGTTGGTGCGCGGCGCCACACTGCCCGCCTCCACAATTGGGCCGTTCGTGTCCAAGTACCTTCCGGATACGCCCGCAGTTGACGAAACGCCTGGCCACATTGAGATTTGGCTTTCGGATCACAAGCACGAAGCCACCTACGTCGCCAGCATGGCTGGCTCTGCTGATGGCGCAGCAATCATTCGGCTGTTGAACGAGAAGCTCGAAGCCGCACGCCGGTGACAGCTACCCTACCAGCTGGCCACTCGAGCAATGCGCGCGCGCCTGCCCTGGATGCTTCCGCCTTCGTTCGCTGGCGCTCAGCGCAATCCAGGATGACGAAGATCTACCCCACAGCGCGCAGCGCTTCGGCCCTTGCGTTTCAACGCCTCACACAAAATCTATCCCACACCTCCGCTGCAGCCGTATCATGCACATGTCCGCATCATCGAAGGGGCGTTTGGAATCCAACCCAGCGTGACGCGGAACGTGATGAAGTGAGGTTAGGCGACGGGGCTTGAAACCGTCGCGGTCTGG
>CAYZIJ010000037.1:0-26897 GCA_964478365.1 uncultured Terricaulis sp. | reverse complement strand
TGCGGCGATAGGTGTTGCGGCGGCGCTTCTTGAACACCGTGACCTTGTCGCCCTTTTTGGTCTCAACCAGCGTGCCGGTGACGGTGACGCCGCTCAGGTCCTTGCCGAGCTTCAGGCTCTTGCCGTCGCCAGTCATCAGGACGTCGGAGAACGTGACCTTGCCGCCCGCCTTGGCGTCGAGCTTCTCGACGACGATCACGTCATCCTTGGCCACCCGGTATTGCTTACCGCCCGTCTTGATTACCGCGAACATTTTGACCTGCCTGGGGGCCTTGGGGGCCTTGCTTCCAATAAACTAGTCACACCCGAACGAAGCTCGCCCGGGCGGGGAGCGGGGGATATAAGGGAAGGCCCCGCCAGCCGTCAATGCGCCTCCGGGATGTTTCCGGGGGTGTTTTGCGCCTTTTAGCGGCTAGCCCAGCCACCCGATCGGCCGCCCTGCCCCGACCCGCTTGCCGGCTCGCTCTATGTCCTCGCTGACCCGCACCGAGAATGCGCTCGCGGCAGCTCGGGTCGGCGCCTCAATGTAGCGGTAGACCAGGGTCGCGCTGGCGAGGACCAGGATGAAGTAGAAGACGAGCATCGCGTCGTCCGCCACGCCCGAGCCAAACGAAAACACGAGTTGGTCGCGCCACGTGTATGGATTGACGCGCCAGACCTGGAAGCTCGCGCCCAGAAAGCGCTCCGCCGCCCAGAACGCCTGCAAGAGATAGAGCGTGATCACGCCGTGCACCATGTAGATCGAGAACGAGACCTTCCCGAGCCATTGGATCGGCGCCCACATCAGCGCGCGCGACACAAGCCCACGATCGCTCGCGAAGACCATCACGGTGAAGCCGAAGATGGCGTAGTTGAGGAAGTAGGCCGGGCCGTCGAGCCGCGCACCCAATGTCCAGATCACACTGCCGACGGCGGCGAACTCCAACACGGTCGCTAATGCCGCGGATCGCAACCGCGCGCCGCTCCATGCTTCGCGGAGCAAGAAGCCGACAAAGAAGCCCGTGACGGTGCGCGCCACCGAGATGACGTTGTAGTGCTCGCGGGCCCCAAGTTCATTGAGAAATATGGTAGCGGCAAGCAAAGTGAGCGCGCTTGCGCCGATGATCTGCCCTGCCCGGCTATGCGTCATCAACATGAGCCCAGCGAAGAGAAAATATGCTGCGAACTCTGTGCTTAGCGTCCATGCGGGATAGTTCCAGCTCAGGCCAACGCCGACCCATGTGTGAATCAGCAGCACTTGTGCGCCGAGCGCCTCGATCGTCATTTGATCGGTGAAGCCGCCGTGCTCCGAGAAGGCTGAGCGCAGAAGCGCCAAGATCACCAACGTCGCCAGCATGACCATGTGCAGCGGCCAGATTCGCCCGAGCATGCGCAGAACGAACGCTGCAGCGCCGCGCGGCGTACGCACCACCTCCGCAAATACCAGCGACACGACGAAGCCGCTAATGATGAAGAAGAGCTCCAGCGTCGGCGCGGCGTTTTGCAGCCAGCTCTGATTGAACAAAGCATGCGGGATCGGCAGGTGGTGAATGGCGACAAGCAGGCACGCAAGGCCGCGCCAGCCGTCGAGCGCCTGTAATCGCATCACAGTCTCGCAGCGCCGCCGCCAACGGTGCTGCAGAAATCATGGCGAAATCTTCGCTACAACGACAACGCCGCACACCTCAAGCGCATCGATTAATGCGCGTTTTCGCGTGATCCGAACCGAAGCGGAAGAAGGCCGCAACCGGCACCCTGGCGGAGAGGGAGGGATTCGAACCCTCGGTGGGCTTGCACCCACTCCGGTTTTCGAGACCGGCCTATTCAGCCACTCTAGCACCTCTCCGGAGGCCCGCTTAATGGCGAGGCTCGGCGCGACTTGCAAGTCCGGCGCCCCAGATTTGCTGTCACGCCCAGTTTGCTCTCAGGGCCGCACGGTGGAGAGCGTTAAGACGCCGTCGCCGTTTTGGATGGCGGTGCGTGTGGGCGGCCGGCGCGCGATCAAGGCGACGGATTCCGGTGTGGTGAAGCCCGGGGCCTGGGCCATGATGTACCAGTCAGCGCTTGCATCGCCGTCTTCGGCCAACACGAGTTCGAACTCGGCGCCATCGCAAGCGCGGCCATTGCAGACCAATGTCACCAGATCGGCTCCCTCTTCCGCTTCGCCGAAGGCCACGGCAGCGCCGCTGAGCGTCGCGCGTAACGGCTGGGCGGTGCGTGGGATGCGGATAAAGATCCGGGCGGCGCCATGTGCGGCGATGCGGGCGCGCACGGTGCGTTCGCCGTTGGCATTGGTGACGGTGATGTCCTCAAGACGGGGCGTGGGCGCGGCGTGAACGGGTGACGGCGTTGTCCAGGTCGGCGCGCTGTCGCCGGGAAGGAGCAACTCGGCGGTGAACCCGTCGAACGCGTCGGGCAGAGGGCGGCTGGCCGGGCCCGCCAGCAAGCGCGCGTAATTGGAGTCCGCGTCGAGATAATAGACGACGTTCAGCGGCGACGGGCGTGACGCTGTTGCAGAAGGTACAACGGCACTGGCGGTGACGCCAGCGAGTGCTGCGACGGCGAGAACAGCGACGGGCAAGCGCATGTGTTCGATGCTGACGCGCGCGATGAGACCGAACCATGTGAAACTGACGAGCGCGAAAAGGATGGCGAACGCGAATGGATACTCAAAGCCGAGCGCGAGTTCAGTCAACGCCAATGCAGGCGCCCAGACGATGAGTGCGATGATGGCCGCGAGCGTTGCACCTATTGCTTGAGCCGGCTTCCAAATCAGCGCAACGGGCGCGCTGAGAGCGAAGACCAGGGCAGGCACAACATAGAGTATGGAAATACCGGCAAGCGCGAACGATGCGGCGAAGCCAAGCGTCGTGAACCAGAAGAAGCCAGCGGCCTCCGCTTGTTGAGGGTTGCGTGCGCCGCGCGTGAGCATGAGCGCAAACGCGATTGCGAAGAGCGCAAACAACACGCACCAGGCGCGGGCGGGCTCGGGATGCGCCCAAGCGTAGGACTCGCCGGGCCGGATCAGCGAAAGCGCGAAACCAGCGCCGTAAGACACCGCCCCGGCGACGATCAAAGCGAGCAGCGGCGCGCTCAGGCTACGCCAGCGATTGTCACGGCCGGTTCGCCAGAACGCAGCGAACGCGATCAGAGCCGAGATCCCGAGCGCGATCTGCACGACTAGACGCGGCGCGCTGATGAAGGCGATGGACGCGATGTCGGCGTAGACGATTTCGGTCGCGTCATCGCGGTCAGCGCGCGCGGCGAGTGTTTGAATGGAATGGAGCGCGACGTCGCCTGCATGCTGGACGCTGCTTGCGTCGAGAGAAGCGAGCGAGTCTTGCGACGTGTGATAATCCTCGACGCCATCGAGCAGCGCGAGGTTGATGACGTCGAGACCATCGCGCGTGAGCGCGCTCACATCGGTCGAGTTCGGCAGAAGCGCATAAACATCGGCCATGACCGAATTGGCAATTGGACGCGGCGCGCCCGCAAACGCCGCGATCGCATCGGCGTTGGGCTGGTTTGATTCGAAGAATACGACAGGCCCGCGCGTGCCGCGGGCTTCGACATTCACCAAAGCCTCCACCGACTGCATCAATGGGTCGTCGTTGGCGAAACTGGCCGCGCCGATGAGACCGGGCTCTTCGCCGTCGCTGATCAGGAAAATGATGCGGCGTTGCAGCGTTTGATCGCGCAGCAGGCGCGCGACTTCGAGCAGCACCGCAGTGCCGAGCCCATCGTCGGCCGCACCTGGGGCGGCGGGAACGCTGTCATAGTGCGCGGCGGCGAGGACGGCGGGGCCTTGCTCGGGACCGATCTGGAAAATGATGTTGCGCACACGCGCGCAAGAGATGGCTTGGCCGTTTGGCGTCGGCACGCAGGTGAACGCGTCGCGCACCTGCGGCTCAAGGCCGAGCGCTTGGATCTCGGCCAGCAAGCGATCGCGGACGGCGTCTTGCGCGGGGCTATCGACCGGGTGCGGTGTTTCATCACCGAGAATGCGTTCGAGGCGTGCGAGCGCGGCGCGCGTGTCGAACTGCGTGGCGCTATTTGTTTGGCGCACGGGCGGCGGCTGCAGCACAGAGCCGGCGGCCATGAAGCCGATGAACAGGAGCGCTAGCGGCGCAAAGATGAGGAACGGTCGAAACCCAGCCATGCGTGCGCTCTAGCGCATCATGCGCCGGACTTCACCTCCTCACCCTCGACGAAAAGACGATCGGCCTAGTCCTGCAGAGCCGGGCCGCCGCCGAAGGCGCGGTAGGTGGCGATCGCGGCGCGCGCGGATTGTGCTTCGGCGTCGATGCGGGTGAGTTCGGCGTCGATCAGCTGCTGCTCGGCGCGCAAGCGGTCGGCGAGGCTCTGGATGCCGGCGTCAAACGCGGCGCGTGAGCCGCGCGCTGTGATGCCGGCGGCGTCTTCGGCGTTGCGCGCCGAGGCGAGCCGCATACGGCCCTGATCGAGCGACACCAACGCGTTGGACGCTTCCGCGACGGCTTCGGTCACGGTTTGGCGATACTGGATCAAGGATTGATCGAATTGCGCGTCGCGCTGACGCTGCACCGCGAAGCGCCGGCCCCAGTCGAACAACGGGATCGAGATCAAGGGCGTAGCGTTGGCGACAGTCAACCCTGCCCCGGTTGGATTGCCGATCAAAGCGTCGGTGACATTGATCGTGCCGGTGAGATTGAGGCGCGGGAAAAGATCGGCGCGCGCAATGCCAAGCGCGGACGCGGCGACTAATGTTTGCGCTTCGGCGCGGGCAACGTCAGGGCGCAAGCGCAGAAGATCGGCGGGCGCTGCTGGCGCTTCGGTGAGTTCAAGGTGCGGGATCAAGGCGCTTGTGTCAGTGAACGCAGCTTGAAGACTTGCCTCTTCCGTGCCCGGTGCGCGACCACGCAGTACAGCGAGCACATTTTCGGCGCGGCGCTGTTCGATGATAAGGCCAGGCAAACGCGCGCGGGTGGATTCGGCGAGGCGGCGCGCATCGGCGGCGTCAGCAGCGGACGCAAAGCCTGCATTGGCGCTCACTCGCAGGATACGCGCGAGTTCGTCGGAGGTGGCGATCGAGCGTTCGATCGCCACACGGCTTGCATTGGCTGCGCGCAAATCGACGTAAGCGCGCGCAACGTCGGCGGCCAACGCGACTTGCGCGCCGCGCAGATTGGCGATCGCGGTTTGTGTGTTAGCCCCCGCCCCGGCGGCGGCTGGGCCGATTGAGAAGAGCGGCAACTCCCAGCCGACTTGCACGCCGTAAGCGCCGCTCATCCGCTCGCGCTCGGTCCCGGGCGGCGGCGTGCCTTCCATGACGCGCGAATATTGGCCGCTGCCGGTCGCCCGCAGTTCGGGGAGATATTGGGCGAGCGTTTGATAGGAAAGCGCCCGCGATTCACGGACACGCGAAACAGCGAGTTGGACACTCGGGCCGTCACGCAGCGCTTCGGCGACCAGCTGATCCAGCGTCGGATCGCCGAAGCCCCGCCACCAATTCGCGACCGGAACGGAAGCCCCGACCGGCGCATCGCGCCACGCAGAAGGGAGCGGCGGCGCTTCAGCGCGCTCGCTCGGCATGGTCACGCAGCCGGCGGCTGCAAACGCGGCAGCGAATGCGCCAAAGCGCGCCCAAGTGCTCAATCCGGACCGAAATGCGGCCATTTACCCTAGTCTCCTCAAGCGTTTAGCCTTCCTTCAGCCGACTCAACCAAGAGTATGACTTGCGCCGGTGATGTAGTTTTCCAGCTTGACGCCAGCCAGCCTTAACATTTATAGAACGAACATTCGTTTTATATGCGTCGCAGCACAAGCCCGCAAGGGCGTTTTTGATTTGGGGACTAACGCGTGGCTCGGCTAGCCGATCCCGAACTGGCTGATCGCCGGCGCCGCCAGATCATGGACGCCGCCATCTCGTGCTTTCGCCGCCGCGGTTTCCACCAGGCCACGATGCAGGAGATTTGCGCTGAGGCGAACATCAGCGCCGGCGCGCTCTATCGCTATTTTGCGTCCAAAGCCGAGATCATCGGCGCGATCGCCGAAGACAAGCACAGCGAAACCGACACGCTATTTCTCGACGCCGCCCGCAAGGGGCCGGTGATAGATGCGCTCTCGCTAATCGCGCGCGACTTCTTCGAGAAGTTTGCTGAGGGCGACGGCGCGCTGATCGCCGACATCTTCGCCGAAAGCATTCGCGACGACGCCATTGCCGAGGCGTTGCTCAAGATTAATGCGCGCAGCACGGAATATTGCATCGAAGCCATCAAATCCGGCCAAGCGCGCGGTGATGTCGATCGCACACTCGATCCAACGGCGGCCGCTAACACCTTGTTCGCCGCGATCGAGGGCATAGGTCTAAGGCGCGCTTTTCTTCGCGACACCAATACGGATGCCGCGGTTCAACAATTTCGTCTCCTCGCCGAACGCTATCTGAGCCCCTCCCATGAATAAGCCCGAACGCCCCGAAATCTTTGGTAAAGCCCAAGGTCTTTTCAAACGCGCCGCAGACGCGGGCGGCAACGCTCTGCGCGGCGCACGCGATGCAGGCCAACGCGCATGGGACAAGGCCACCGAAGGCGAAGACGAGCAAGCCAAGCGCCGCCGCGTGTTGTTCATGCTGGGCGGCGGCATCGTCGCGGCGATCATCATCATGTCGGTGCTAAGCCGCATGGGCGGCGACGGTGCGATCGAAGCTGCGCCGCCAACAGCGATGGCGGTGTCGGCGATCACGGCTGAAATGCAGCCGCTGCAATCAACGATCTCACTCAACGGCGAAGCGCGGCCGATCCGCGATATCCAGGTCGCGGCGCCGGCGACTGGCGTACGCATTCTGCAATTGCTCGTCGACGAAGGCGACACCGTGCGCGAGGGCCAGCCGATGGCGCGGCTCGACACCGCGCTCGCGACGGCGCAAACGCGCGCCGCGCAGGCCAGCGTCGCAGAAGCGGAATCCAACGCAATCCGCGCGCGAGGCGAGTATGCGCGCGCTGAATCGATCCGCGACAGCGGCGCGCTTTCGACCGAAGCGATAGAACAACGACGCGCAGCAGCGACCGCCGCCGACGCACGTCTCGCAGCCGCGCGCGCGCAATTGGCGGAAGTGAATGCGCGTCTCGGCGGCGGCTACGTGCGCGCGCCCGCGGCGGGCCTCGTGATCGATCGCATGGCCGAGATCGGCCGTTCGGTGGATGGCCAAGTGCTGTTCCGCATCGCCGCCGGCAATCAGCTCGAAGTCGCCGCACAAGTGGCGGAAGCCGACGCGCTGGCGCTGCAGGAAGGCCAGACCGCGACGTTCAACTTGGTGGACGGCTCCACGGTCGAAGGCCGCCTGCGCCGTCTCCCCGCTTCGATCGATAGCCGCACGCGTACAGGCGAGGCTTTATTCTCGCTGCCGTCCGGCACGCGCGTGCGTGCGGGCATGTACCTGCGCGGCGATGTGCGACTCGCGCCGCGCGACGCAATAGCATTGCCGCAGAGCTCGATCCTCTACGATAACGGCCAAGCCTACGTGCTGACGATCGACGACACCAACCGCGTCCGACGCGCAAATGTTTCGCTCGGTTTGCGCAGCGGCGACGTGGTTGAAATCACCTCAGGCGTCGATCTTAATCAACGCGTCGTAGGCTCTGGCGCAGCCTTCTTGCAAGATGGCGATGAAGTGCGACTGATCGCCGAGCGCCCCGCTCCAACTGAGAGCGAAACTCTGCGGGGCCGCGAGTAATGGCTTGGAATATTTCAGCCGGCGCGATCCGCAACCCGATCCCGCCAATCCTGCTGATCCTCGCGCTCGTGTTCGCGGGCTGGACGGCCTACGGCCGCCTGCCGATCAACCAATTGCCGAACGTGAACTTCGGCGGCTTCACCGTGACCGTCGCGCAAGCCGGCGCCGCGCCTGCCGAAATGGAAACGCAGATCACGCAGCGCATCGAAAGCGCGCTGACCTCGGTCGAAGGCGTGCGCCGCGTTACCTCGACGATCTCGCCCAGCGTTTCGCAAACCATGGTCGAGATGGAAAGCAGCGGCGATCTCGATCGCGCCGTTGAAGATGCACGCGACGCGCTGAACCGCATCCGTTCCGAACTGCCCGCGGATATCACTGAACCAACGATCACGCGCCTCGACGCGGCGAGCCAACCAGTCGGCTACTTCGCCGTGCAAGCCGAAAGCATGACGCCGGAGGAAATCTCCTGGTTCATCGATAACGATCTACAGCGCGACTTGCTTGCTGTGCCTGGCGTCGCCGGCATTACGCGCACGGGCGGCGTCGATCGCGAAATCCGCATCGAACTCGATCCGGCGCGCATGCTTGCGTTCGGTGTCTCCGCCGATCAGGTCAACAATCAGCTGCGCGCGTCGAACATCGACTTGCCGGGCGGCCAAGCCCAAATCAGCGGCCAAGCACAATCCATCCGCGCACTCGGCGGCGCGGAGTCGCTGGCGCAATTGGCGGATCTTCGCATCAGCGCAGCCGGCGGGCGCGTCGTGCGCCTCGGCGATCTCGGCACCATCACCGACGCCGCGAGCGATATGAACTCGATCTCGCGCTACAACGGCCAGCCGGTTGTCGGCTTCGCCGTTCTACGCTCGCGCGGCGCCTCCGAAGTGCAGGTCTTCGACCTGATGGAAGAGCGCATCAATAGGCTTGAGGAAAATAATCCCGGCCTCGAAATCCGCGAAATCTTCTCCACGGTCGAGTTCATCCGCGGCATGCACGAAAGCTCGATCCACGCACTGATCGAAGGCGCGTTGCTCGCGTGTATCGTCGTGTTCCTGATCCTGCGCGACTGGCGCGCAACCTTGATCGCCGCCGCCGCCATCCCGCTTTCGATTCTGCCGACCTTCGCCGCCATCGAAGTGCTGGGCTTCACGCTCAACATGGTGACCTTGATTGCGCTGGCGCTCGTTACCGGCGTCCTTGTCGATGACGCCATCGTCGAGATCGAGAACATCATCCGTCACATGCGAATGGGCAAAGGCGCCTACCCCGCAGCGCTCGAAGCCGCCGACGAAATCGGCCTCGCCGTCGTCGCGACGACCGGCGCCATCATCGCCGTGTTCGTGCCGGTGAGTTTCATGGAAGGCGGGATGGGCGTTTTCTTCAGGGAGTTCGGCCTAACCGTCGCGGTGGCGGCCCTCTTCTCGCTGATCGTCGCGCGTTTGATCACGCCAATGATGTCGGCATTCTTCTTGTCGAACAAAGGCCACGACCACGAAGAAAAGCCCGACACGCTGACTAATATTTATCGCGACACGCTGAGCTGGTCGATCCGCAACCCGTGGAAGACGATCGGCATGGGCTTGCTCGTGTTCATCATTCCTGTCGGGCTTCTGATTTCCGGCGCGATCCCCTCTGTCGTCATTCCGCGCTTCGACAACGGCGTCATCCAAGCGCGCGTGGAAATTCCGCCGGGCACGCCAGTGCTCGAAGCCGACCGCGTATTGCAACAGATGGCGCTCCAGATTCGCGAGCGTCCAGAAGTCGAAGGCGTGTTCACGGCAATGAACGGCGCTGACGGCTCGGCGCCCAATGCCGACCTGTTCATCTCGCTCGTCCCGCGCGATCAACGCGAGGTGTCCGCGTACGGAATCCAGCAAATACTGCGGCCGACGCTTTCCGGCTTTGCCGACTACCGCGCCTCGTTCGTGCAAGATCAGGGCGGCTCATCCGGCTCCGACATCACGGTTCAGTTTGTCGGCTCCGATCCCGTCGCGGTGAACCTCGCAGCAGAGCGGCTCGCGGCAGCGATGGGCCGTGTCGATACGCTGACAGACGTGCGCTCGACCTCATCGCTACGCCGGCCCGAACTGCAGATCCGTCCACGCCAAGAAGACATGGCGCGCCTCGGCGTCTCCTCCGCGAGCCTCGCTTCCGCAATCCGCATCGCCACCAGCGGCGACGCAGAACAGAATCTGCCGCGCTACGATCTCGCTGATCGCCAAATTCCGATCCGCGTTACTTTGCGCCCTGACCGTCGCCAAGATCTCGACGCGCTGCGCTCGCTGCCGGTGCAATCGACGCAAGGTGAACCGGTGCGTCTCGATGCCGTCGCGGATGTCGCCTTCTCGCTCGGCGAAGCGACAATCGAACGCCGCGATCGCGAACGCGCGGTCACGGTCGGCGCCAACGTGTTGCCGGGCACGGAATTGAGCGTCGCTCAGGCGGCGGTCTTCGCATTGCCGGAAGCAGCCGATCAACCCGGCGCGCGCCTCGCAAGCGGCGGCCAGACTGAAGACTTCGCGGAAATGACCGCGGCCTTCGGCTCAGCGATGCTGTGGGGCGTCATCCTCATCTACATCGTGCTGGTCTTGCTGTTTAAGGACTTCTTCCAGCCGATTACCATCATGACGGCGCTGCCACTCTCGATCGGCGGCGCATTCATTGGCCTCATCGTCGCTGATCAGCCGCTCTCACTCTTCGCGTTCATCGGCTTGCTGATGCTCATGGGTCTCGTCACCAAGAACTCGATCCTGCTGGTCGATTTCGCGGTCGAGCGCATGCACGCAGGGATGAGCCGCAATGCAGCTTTGATGGAAGCCGGCATGCAGCGCGCGCGTCCGATCATCATGACGACGTTCGCCATGTCGGGTGGCATGTTGCCGGCGGCTTTGGGTTGGGGCGTCGACGGCACGTTGCGTCAAGGCATGGGCGCGGCCGTCATCGGCGGCCTGATGCTCTCCACCCTGCTCTCGCTCGTCTTCGTGCCCGCGATGTTCGTGCTGATCGATAAGCTCGAACACTGGGTGCAAGGCTTCCTCCCGAAGCCGCAAGCGCACGAAGACGAAGCGCCGGAACGCACGCCGGCGGAATAGCGCGCCCTCACCACTTAGTCGGACGACAACCCTCGTCATTCCGGGGCGACCGAAGGTCGAGCCCGGAACCCAGGGGCCAACATACCGCTGGTTGCCACTGGGTTCCGGGCTCTCAGCTTCGCTGAGCCCCGGAATGACGAGTTTCATTTGCTGCAAAGAATTACTTCATATATAAACCTTCCATGCGTATCGCTTGCGTCGGCGGCGGGCCCGCCGGATTGGTCTTCGCGATCTCGATGAAGCTGCGCGATCCGCGGCACGAGATCGTCGTGTTCGAGCGCAACGATCCGGGCGACACGTTCGGCTGGGGCGTCGTCTTCTCCGATCAGACGATGGAGAACCTCCGCGCCAACGATCCGAAAAGCGCCGACGAAATCGAGGCCGGCTTCGCCCACTGGGACGATATCGACGTCCACATCCATGGCGAGACCATCACCTCCTCCGGCCACGGCTTTGTCGGCATTGGCCGCAAGCGCCTGCTGAACATCCTGCAGGATCGCGCACGCGAGCTTGGCGTAGAGCTAACATTCCGCACCGAAATCGACGCCGACGAAGCACTGCTGACGCAATACGATCTCGTCCTCGCCTGCGACGGCGCAAACTCAAAGTGGCGCACGCTCTACGCTGATCACTTCGGCGTCGACATCGATCTGCGCCCGAACAAGTACATCTGGCTCGGCGCCAACAAGGCATTCGAAGCCTTCACCTTCGCGTTCGAACAAACTGAACACGGCTGGATCTGGGCCCACGCCTACAAGTTTGAACCAGGCGCCTCGACCTTCATCGTTGAATGCAGCGAAGCCACCTGGCGCGGCCTCGGCTTCGACGCGATGGATCAGGATAAAACCTGCCGCGCCGCCGAACAGCTCTTCGCCAAATATCTAGACGGCGCCACGCTCTCAACCAACGCCAAGCACCTGCGCGGCTCAGCCTGGCTCAACTTTCCGCGCATCATTTGCGACACATGGCATCGCGGCAATCTCATCCTCATGGGCGACGCCGCGCACACGGCGCACTTCTCCATCGGCTCGGGCACCAAGCTCGCGATCGAAGACGCGATCAAGCTCGCGCAAGTGCTGCACGGCGGCAAACCGCTCGCCGAAGCGCTGGCCGAATATCACGCTGAGCGGCAAGTCGAAGTGCTGAAACTCCAGAACGCTGCGCGCAACTCAACCGAATGGTTCGAGCACATCGATCGCTACGCCGCGCTGAACCAATTGCAATTCACCTATTCCCTGCTCACTCGCAGCCAACGCGTCAGCCACGAAAATTTGCGCGTGCGCGACAAAGCGTTTCTCGGACGCGTCGAAAACTGGTTCGCCGGCAGCGACGGCAAGCCGCCCATGTTCGCGCCGCTGAAGCTCCGCGATATGAAGATCGCCAACCGCGTCGTCGTCTCGCCGATGTGCATGTACTCAGCGGAAGACGGCACAGTCGGCGACTTTCACCTCGTCCATTACGGCGCGCGCGCATCCGGCGGCGCTGGGCTCATCTTCAGCGAAATGACAGACGTCAGCGCCGACGCACGCATCACGCCAGGCTGCGCGGGCATGTACGCACCGGAGCACGTGGCGGTGTGGAAACGCATCGTCGATTACGTCCACGCGCACTCCGACGCAAAATTCGCGTTGCAACTCGCGCACGCCGGCCGCAAAGGCTCAACGCGCGCGCCGTGGGACGAAGACCATCCCGATCAACCGCTCGAAAGCGGCAACTGGGACATCATCGCCCCCTCACCGATCGCCTGGTCGGAGCGCAACGCCACACCGCGCGAAATGACGCGCGCCGATATGGATCGCGTCAAAGCCGACTTCGTCCGCGCCACCGTCATGGGCGAGGAAGCCAGGTTCGACATGATCGAACTGCATTGCGGCCACGGCTACTTACTCTCCTCCTTCCTCACGCCGATCAGCAATCAGCGCACAGACGAGTACGGCGGCAGCGTCGAGAACCGTCTGCGTTTCCCGCTCGAAGTCTTTGAAGCGATGCGCGCCGCGTGGCCGAAGCACAAACCGATGAGCGTGCGCATCTCCGCCACCGATTGGCACGACGATGGCCTCACCGCAGAAGACTCCATCGCCATCGCGCAAGCCTTCGCCAATGCCGGCGCCGATCTGATCGACGTCTCCGCGGGGCAGACCACGCCTGACGCGCGCCCCGTTTACGGCCGCATGTTCCAAACACCGTTCTGCGACATGATCCGCAACGAAGGCCGCGTGCGCACGATGGCTGTCGGCAACATTTTCGAGCCGGATCACGTCAACTCAATCCTCGCCGCAGGCCGCGCCGATCTTTGCGCACTAGCGCGTCCGCACTTAATGGATGCGAACTGGACGCTGCGCGCGGCGGCGGAATTGGGCTATGGCGGCGTGGCGCCTCCGAAGCAGTATCGCGCCGGCTACGCACAAATGCAGCGCACTCTCGCGCGCAAGGTCACGAAGTAAACATGTCCCTCTCCGGCAAACACGCCTTTATCACCGGCGGCGGCACCGGCATCGGCCTCGCCGCTGCGCGCATCCTCGCCGAACAAGGTGTCCGCTTGACGCTCGCGGCACGCAATTTCGCGCGTGTTGAAGAAGCAGCATCGACGCTCGATGCGCATCCGGTTTCACTCGACGTCTCGAACGAAACCTCCGTCGAAGCCGCGATCGATGCGGCGCGTTCGCGCTTCGGCGGCATCGACATTCTGATCAACAATGCCGGCATCACACCATCAGCGCCGTTGCACAAAACGACGCTCGCCATGTGGAACGAAGTGCTCGCCATCAATCTCACCGGCGCCTTCCTCTGCACGCGCGCCGCCCTGCCCGACATGATCGAGCGCAAATGGGGCCGCGTCGTCAACGTCGCCTCGATCGCTGGATTGATGGGCGATATGTATATCAGCGCCTACTGCGCCTCGAAGCACGGGATGATCGGCATGACGCGCGCGCTGGCGAAGGAAGTCGCGCGCCACGGCATCACCGCCAACGCCATCTGCCCCGGCTATGTCGAAACCGACATCGTCACGCGCGCCGCTGAGAACATCGCGTCCAAGACGAAGCTCAATGAAGAAGAAGCGCGCGCCTCGCTCTATGCCGGCAACCCGCAAGGCCGCCTCATCCAGCCGGAAGAAGTCGCAAGCATGATCGGCTGGCTCTGCAGCGATGGCGCAGCCGCGACCAATGGCGCAGCACTGCCGATCAGCGGCGGCCAGATCTAGTGAGCCGCTTTCTCGCTCCTCGTCATTCCGGGGCAATGCGCAGCATTGAACCCGGAACCCAGGGGCTAACGCACTGCAAGTGGCCCCTGGGTTCCGGGCTCTCAGCTAACGCTGAGCCCCGGAATGACGGAGCGTTTGGAGCGGGTGATTCATGAGCGACTCGGTCCGTCTCACTCTACGACTCTTGTCAACGAGCCGCCTGATCGAGCGCGAGGTGGACACGCTGATGCGCGCGCGCTTCGACTCCACCATCGCGCGCTTCGATTTTCTCTCCGCGCTTGATCGGCACGGCCCGCTGACCCTCGGCGAGGTGTCGCAATACCTGCTCGTCTCCAACGGCAACGTCACGCAATTGCGAACGCGGCTTGAGGCTGACGGCCTTATCGCGTCCGAGCAAGACGAGAACGATCGCCGCGTGCTTCGCGTGCGGTTGACCAAGCGTGGCGAAAGCGTATTCAAGCACATGGCCAAGGCGCACGCGGCATGTGTGGATTCGCTGCTGAGCGAGCTCAAACACGCCGATAAACAAGCGCTGATGCGGCTCCTCGATGCAGCCAAAGCATCGGCGCGCCGCAAGCTGACAAAGGGAGGCGCGCAGCCATGATGGGCGATGCGTGGAAGAGCGCGGACTACCGCGCCGAACATTTCTTGTGGAGCGTGAGCGATCGCGTCGCGACCGTGACGCTCAATCGCCCCGAGCGCAAAAATCCGCTGACGTTCGAGAGCTACGCAGAGCTGCGCGATCTTTTCCGCCGCCTCTCCTACGCTGACGATTGCCGCGCTGTCGTGTTCACCGGCGCCGGTGGCAACTTCTGCTCCGGCGGCGATGTCCATGACATCATCGCGCCGCTCACCAAGATGACGATGCCGGAACTGATGCGCTTTACGCGCATGACCGGCGATCTCGTCAAAGCCATGCGCGCCTGCCCGCAGCCGATCGTGGCGGCGGTCGAAGGCGTCTGCGCCGGCGCCGGCGCGATCATAGCGATGGCGAGCGACATTCGCTTCGCATCGGCCAATGCGAAGACGGCGTTTCTGTTTACGCGTGTCGGCCTCGCCGGTTGCGACATGGGCGCGTGCGCGATCCTACCGCGGATCATCGGCCACGGCCGCGCGAGTGAGTTGCTCTACACGGGCCGCTCGATGAGCGCCGAGGAAGGCGTCGCGTGGGGCTTCTTCAACCGCAGCGTTGAGGTGCCGCTTGCCGAGGCGCAGAACTTCGCGCGCGATCTCGCCAACGGCCCGGCATTTGCGCATTCCATGACCAAGAACCAACTCAACATGGAATGGACGATGAGCCTAGAAATGGCGCTCGAGGCCGAGGCGCAAGCGCAAGCGATCTGCATGCAGACCAAAGATTTCGAGCGCGCGTATGTGGCGTTCGCGAGCAAGCAGAAACCTGTGTTCGAGGGCGATTGAGATGACGGGACACGTCGACACGTTCGTGCGCGACAATCTCCCGCTGCGCGATCAATGGCCGGAGCTGCGCTTCACGCTGCCGGAGTTGCAGTTTCCCGAGCGCTACAATGCGAGCGACATTCTTGATGCAGCGATCGCGAATGGGCATGGCGCGCGGAATGCTGTGCTCACTGAGTCTGAGACGCTGAGTTACGAGGCGCTGCTGCGTGAAGCGTCGAAGCTCGCGCATGTGCTGACGAACGAGTTCGAACTCGTCCCGGGCAATCGCGTGCTGGTCCACTCCTCCAACACGAAGCTCTCGATCCCCGTTTGGTGGGGTGTCTTCCGCGCCGGAGGCGTTGCGGTCGGTACGATGCCGATGCTGCGCGCGCACGAGCTCGCGGCGATTCTCGACAAGGCGAAGGTTACGCACGCCATCGTCGATGCGCACCTCGCTGGCGAGCTGGAGCAAGCACGGGCGCGCGCACCTTCGCTCAAGCACATCATCCACGCGGATGATCTCGCCAAGCGCATGGAAAGCGCGCCGAATTTCGTTCCAGCAGCGTCGACAACATCAGACGATCCAGCGCTGATCGCATTCACCTCCGGCACGACAGGCAAGCCGAAGGGCTGCGTGCATTTGCATCGCGATATTGCGGCGATGGCTGAGACATTCTCGCGCCACGTACTTCAGCCGAAGTCGAGCGATGTGTTCATCGGCACGCCACCTTTGGCGTTTACGTTCGGGCTCGGCGCGGGCGTTGTGTTTCCCGCGAACGTCGGCGCGGCGACCGTCGTCTGCCCCAAGCCCGGCTTCGACGTGCTCGCCGACACCATCGCGCAGCATAAGGCGACCACGCTCTTCACCTCCCCCACCGGCTATCGCGCGCTAATGAAGCAGGATTTGAGCAAGCTCGCATCGCTGCACACCTGCGTCTCCGCCGGCGAACATTTGCCGAAGGCGACGTCGGATCAATGGTTCGAGCGCACCGGCATCCGCATCATTGACGGCATCGGCGCGACTGAGATGATCCACATATTCGTCTCCGCGCGCGGCGACGACATTCGCCCCGGCGCCACCGGCAAAGCCGTTCCAGGTTACGAAGCAGCTTTACTCGATGCGAATGATCAACCGTTCGACGGAGAAGGCGAAGGCCGTCTCGCCATTCGCGGGCCGACGGGTTGCCGCTATCTCGCGGATGAGCGGCAACGCAATTACGTCGTCAATGGGTGGAACGTCACCGGCGATCTCTATCGACGCGATGCGGATGGCTATTTCTGGTATCTCGCGCGCGCCGACGACATGATCATTTCGTCCGGCTACAATATCGGCGCACCCGAAGTGGAGAACGCGCTGCTCACGCATGACGCGGTGTCGGAAGCTGCCGTCATCGGCGCGCCGGATGAAGAGCGCGGGCAGATCGTCAAGGCGTTCATCGTGTTGAAGCCCGGCGCCAGCGCCGATGCGCGCACACTGCAGGACCATGTGAAACAGACGATCGCGCCGTACAAATATCCGCGCGCCATTGAGTTCGTCGCCGAACTGCCGAAGACGCATACGGGCAAGCTGCAGCGCTTCAAGCTACGCGAGAGCCCATGAACCCGTTCACACGCGAAATCATTGTCCGCTTCGAGCACTGCGACGCCGCTGGCATCATGTTTTATCCGCGCTTCTTCGCGCTGGTGAACGAGACGGTCGAGGATTGGTTCGCGAGCTTGGGGTTCGACTTCAAGACGCTGCATGTCGATCAACGCAAAGGCGTGCCAACCGTGCGGATCGAGAGCGAGTTCGTGGCGCCTGTACGGATGGGCGACGTGCTGAAGCAAAGTTTGGGCGTGCAGGCGATCGGTACATCATCGCTTGAGCTGAAGCACTTGGCTGTCGTTGGCGACCGCGCCGTGGCGCGGTTCGATCAGACACTCGTGTTCAGCGATCTCACCGCGATGAGGGCCGAGCCGTGGCCGACCGATCTACGCGCGGCCATTGCAAAGTTCGCGGTGATCGCATGAGGACACTCCTTCCCGAAGGTTGGCCGCGTCCGAAGGGCTACGCCAACGGCATCGAAGCAGACGGTCGCATCGTGTTCGTCGCAGGACAAATCGGTTGGACGCCCGACGGCAAGTTCGAAGCACCGACGCTGCCCGCGCAATTTGCGCAAACGCTCGACAATACGCTTGCCGTGCTGCGCGAAGCCAACGCCGGCCCCGAACACGTCGCGCGCATGACCTGGTACATCACCGATAAACGCGCCTATCTCGCCGCGCTCGCCGAGATCGGCGCGATCTGGCGCGAGAAGATGGGCAAGAATTATCCGGCGATGGCGGTGGTCGAGGTCAAAGCGCTGATCGAGGACGCGGCGCTCATTGAAATCGAGACAACCGCGGTCGTGCCGCGTTAAGCTTGCGCCTAGGAGCACATCATGGCGGACCATAGCCTTTTCATCTTTGTGCGCGTCAAGGACGCGACGCCGGAAACGGTGGGCAATGCGCTGCGCGACGGCAGCGACAAGATCATGGATATCTACTCGATCATGGGCGAGTGGGATTTGCTCGTGCGTATCGAGCATCCGGATCTGAACACGATCCAAACTGTCGTCACCGAGACGATCCGCGCGCATCCAAACGTGGCGCAAACCTACACCATCCTCGGCTATCAGCTTTACGGCTCGAAATGGCCGGGCTTTGACTATCCCGACGAGGAATGAGCGTCGACGTCGAAGCCGAGTACAACAATCGCGCCCGCGTGCCCGAGCACCCGGCGATCATCGCGAGTTGGGCGAGCGACTCTGCTGCATATCGCAAAGCCAGGCCGCCACGCGTCGTGCGCTATGGCGACGGCGAGCGGCATACGTTTGATTTGTTCGAGGCAGGCGCAGGCCCTGCCGTCATGTTCATTCATGGCGGCTACTGGCAAGCGCTCGACAAGAGCTTCTTCTCGCACATGGCGCGTGGGCTAAACACAATGGGCGTGAGCGTCGCGGTGCCGAGCTATGATCTTTGTCCGAACGTGCGCGTTGGCGACATCGTTGAACAGATGCGCGCGGCATGTGCGGTGCTACATGCGGAGACGAACGCGCCGGTTATCGCGAGCGGACATTCCGCTGGCGGGCATTTGGCGGCGTGTTTGTTGGCGACCGAAGCGCATGTGCCGGCAGCGTATGCGATTTCCGGACTATTCGACCTGAAGCCCCTTGTGAAAACGAGCCTCAACGTCGCGCTGCGCTTGGACGATGAAGAGGCCGAGGCGTTGAGCCCCCTGCTCTGGCCGGCGCCGGAGGGCAAAGTGCTGGACGCTGTCGTCGGTGGTGCGGAGTCATCAGAGTATCTGCGGCAGAGCACAGCGATCGTCGAGGCGTGGGCCAAGGATGGCGCAGAGACGCGCTATGAAGCCATCAATGGCGCCAACCACTTCACAGTCATCGCGCCTCTGGCTGATCCGCAGAGCGCCATGTGCGCGCGGATACTCGAGCTTGTGAAGGGCTAGCCTTCTTCGTCATCCTGGGATCGCGGAGCGATACCGGGATCCAGAGCAAGCGACTGTGTGCCCTGGATCCCGGCCCAATGCTGCGCATTGCTCCAGGATGACGGTGCGCGTTTAGTTCGGCTGCACCACTTCAATCGGCAGGCCCAGGCCTTCAAGCTGCGGGCGCACGACGCTCGCGTCTCCGACGACCACCCAGACGAAGCGCGACGGATCGACAACGCCGCGCACGGCTTGATCCATTTGCGTCGCCGTCATGCCGCGATATCGGCCAGCCAGACGCTCCCAATAATCGTCCGGACGATTGTAGAGCGCATTGCCGCGCAGCGCGCCTAGGATTGACGCGGCCGTTTCGAACGAGCCCGGCAGCTGGCGGATGTTGCCGTTGATGGTGCGCGTGTGCTCCGCGGCGGTCGTGCCGCTATCGCCGCGGAACGCATTGATCTGCTCGATCAGCACGCGGATCGAGTCACCGGTGCGGTCCGCCTGCACGGGCGCGTTGATCACATAAGGCACACGGTTTTCACGCAGCGCCACGACGCCTGACAAACCGTACGACCAACCGCGACGCTCACGGATTTCCGTGTTGATGCGCGACAAGAAGTTGTTACCGAGGATTTCGTTGCCGGCATTGAGCGTGATGGTGTCATCGCGGCCCGTCAACGGCAGCACCGCGCCTGCATAGATCACTGATTGCGGCGATTGCGGACGGTCGACGATGACGATGCGCGAGCGCGGCTCAGGGATTGCGGCGCCGAAGTCCTTGCGGCCCACAGGCACCGCAGCGCCGCGCCAAGCGCCGAAGCGCGCATCGAGCGCACGTCGAATTTCCGCAAGCGGACGATCCGAGACGATGAAGATGCGCGCCGTTTCTGGGCGGAGCCACGTTTGGTGGAACGCGATCAGATTATCTCGATCGAGAGCGCCAACCGATTGCGCGCTGCCGAGACCAGATGGCGGACGGCCATACGGATGGTTGGCGCCGTAGAGGATCGGCGGCAAAGCGCGTTGCGCGAGGCCATTAGGCGACGTCGCTTCCGTGCCGATGCCGGCGAGTTGTTGCTCACGCAGACGCGACACTTCGCTTTCCGCGAAGTCCGGGCGCTGCACGACGTCAGCGAGCAGATCGAGCGAGAGGCCAAGATTGGCGGAGAGCGCCGTCAGCGTCACCGACGAACGATCGAGCGAACCGGCAGCCGAGATGTTGGCGCCGAGGCGTTCTTCGACTTCTGCGATCTGCATGGCGTCCATGCCATCGGCGCCGGAGGTCATCGCGTTCAGCGTCAGCACTTGCGTGCCGAAGCCGCCTTGCGGATCGGCGCCGATGCCGGCGTCGAAGTCGATCGCCACCAATGTCGCCGGAATGGCGCCGCGGCGGGCGTACACCACTTCGATGCCGTTCGAGAGGCGCGCGCGCTCGACGTTCGGAAAGTCGAGATCGGCAATCTCGCCGATTGGCGGCATCGCATCGCGCAGGCTGATCACGGGCGGCGAGTTGTCAGGCGCGGGGCGGCCAGTCGCCGCCGCATCAGCATATGGTTCGCGCACGCCAGGATCGACGCGCAGCGAATAGACCGGGCGCGAGAGCCAACGGCCCATCGCATCGCGCACGCTGGCCGGCGTGACATCGCCGTATGCGAGCAAGTTGCGGCGGAAGAATCCAGGATCGCCGGCGATCACTGCGCCGTTGGCGAGCGCAACGGTCTGACCATTGAAACCGCCAATTTGTTCGACGGCGAAGAGGCCCGCGGACACCTGCCCTGTCGCGACGCGTTGGATTTCATCTTCGGTCGGGCCTGCAGTGATGAAGTCGCCGATGATGCCGTCGAGACGGTTCGACACCGCCTGCACATCTTCGCCCGGCTTCACGTCAACGATGACGTAGAACATGCCGACGCGCTGGAACGATTGCACGAACGAGCTCACCGACACTGCGGTTTGATCGCCGCGCACGAGTTCACGATCGAGACGCGATGTGGCGAGGCCGCCGAGCACTTGTGCGGCAGTGACGAGATCTTGCGTGTCGTCACTGCCGAGACCGGGCACCGCCCAGACGCGATAGAGCCGCGTGTTGTTGACGCGATCCGCCATGGTTTCCGAGACCGGCGCAGCGAGCGTCGGAATGTCAGCGGCGGCGGGCACGTTTTGCGCGCCGCGCGCGATCTGGCCGAAGTAGCGCTCAACGAGCGGGCGCGCTTCAGCGACGTTGATGTCGCCAGTCAGCACGAGCACGGCATTGTTCGGGCCGTAATTGTCGCGGAACCACTGGCGCACTTCTTCGAGCGAGGCGCCGTCGAGATCGGCCATCGAGCCGATGGTGGAGTGGCGATACGGGTGCCCTTCCGGGAAGAGGCCTTGAAGGATGCGATAGTTCGCAAGGCCGTACGGTTGGTTGTCACCTTGGCGCTTTTCGTTTTGCACGATGCCGCGTTGCGCATCGAGCGATTGCTGCGTCAGCGCGCCAAGCAGATAGCCCATGCGCTCGCTCTCAATGTAGAGGCCGCGATCGAGCGCTTGCGTCGGGACGGTTTGAAAATAGTTAGTGCGATCGAACCAAGTCGTGCCGTTCCAATTGGTTGCGCCCATGTCGCGCAATGGTTCGATCAGGTTCGGAATGTGCTCGGTGCCGTTGAACAGCATGATGTGTTCGAACAAGTGCGCAAAGCCGGTTTGACCTTCGGGCTCATCCTTGGAGCCGACATTGTACCAAGCCGCGATGCCGACGATCGGCGCTTTGCGGTCTTCGTGGACGAGCACGGTCAGCCCGTTCTCCAGCGTGAAGCTCTCATACGGCACGTCGACGCCCGCCATGAGCTGCTCGACCGAAGCCGGCTGAGCGTTCCCCGCTGCCGGCGCACCACCGCTAGCGCTCGCACACGCCGCCAAGCCCAACGCGGCCGCAGCCATCAGAATTGTGCGCATCACCCTGCTCCCCGTGAATCGTTCAGGGAGATCAATAGCCCGCGCGGCCGTCCGCGCGGCTAGCGTGTGCGATGAAGTGCAACGATTAAGCGACGCGAGGAATGGGCGCATGGCGTGAGCCATCCGAAGCTGCGCCAAGGCATGAACCAGTCCACCTTCGCCAAGGCTTCGGTGGACATCCTACGCTTCGCTGCGCGCAGCATAGGATGGTGGGCGCGACAGGGATCGAACCTGTGACCCCTACGATGTCAACGTAGTGCTCTCCCGCTGAGCTACGCGCCCGAACCTTAAGGGTCCGGCGATATAGACCGGCGACCCACTGCGCCGCAAGGCTCCAAACTGGATTGGCGCCGCTCTTTAAGCCGCAGCGATGACCCGTTCGATCTCGACCACCAAGTCCTTCAAGTGGAAGGGCTTTGACAGGACCTTGGCGTCCTTTGGGGCTTGGCTTTGGGCTGAGAGGGCGACCGCTGCGAAGCCGGTGATGAAGACGATCTTCATGGCCGGATCGGCCTCAGCGCCGCGGCGGGCGAGTTCGATGCCATCGAGACCGGGCATGACGATGTCGGTCAACAGCAGGTCGTAACTGCCGTGCTCCAGCGCCTCCCATGCGGAATCGCCATCGCCGTGACCGGTAACATCGTGGCCGGCGCGCGTGAGGCTCGTGACGAGGAAGCCCCGCAGCGAGTCGTCGTCTTCAGCCAATAATATGCGCGCCATGCGTCGCTCCGGATGATCCGGCCCCCAAGTTCAAGCGGTAGCCTCTAGCACGAGGCAGGTAAAGGCGCGCTAAACCGTCATAAATGCCGGTAAGCATGTGGAAACATTGACGGCCCCTGGCGGCATGGCGAACAATGTGTTGATGGACCCGACGGATCTCGGTCAGGGCGCGGCGCGCGACCTTGCGGAAGGCGATGGCCTGGCCGCGCCGACGCCAGAGTCAAAGCCAGAGCCGCCATTCGTGCTGATCGAGCCGCTACGGCGCACTGCTCCCCTTATTTTCGCCTCGCCTCATAGCGGCCGGCGCTACCCTGCGGAGTTGTTGGCGGACGCGCGCGTGTCGTTGATCAGCCTGCGGCGGTCCGAAGATGCGTATGTCGACGAACTTTTCGCGGGCGCTGCGGCGCACGGCGCAGCAGTGCTGTCGGCGACGATCGCGCGCGCCTATGTCGATCTCAATCGCGATCCGGCCGAACTCGACCCGGAGATGTTCGACGAAGCGCCGCCACACAGCACGCACTTGACGTCGGCGCGCGTGCAAGCGGGCCTCGGCGCCATCCCGCGTGTGAGCGGTGACGGGCAGAATATCTATCGCCGCAAGTTGGCGCTGTGCGACGCCGAACGGCGCATCGCGCAAGTGCATCGCCCGTATCACGCGATGCTGCAGAATCTCGTCGCGGAGACGAAGGAAGCATTCGGCTGCGCAGTGTTGGTTGATTGCCACTCGATGCCATCGAGCGCGCGCGGCGCGCATGCGCCAGATGTTGTCCTGGGCGATCGCTTTGGCGCTTCATGCCATCCGTCAGTTACCGCACTGGCGGAAACGACGTTGCGACGATTGGGATATCGGATTGCGCGTAACGCGCCCTTCGCCGGCGGCCACACGACACAAACGTACGGCCGTCCCGCTTCTGGCATTCATGCCCTGCAAATCGAGATCAATCGCGCGCTCTATGTGGATGAACGGACACTTGAACGTAGCAACGGCTACATTCGTGTCCGAGCCGACATGAACCGTCTCGCCGAAGCGCTCAGCGCTGCTGCACTGCACAAAAGTCTCGCTTGAACATTCCTTCACCTGAGACGCGAAAGTCACGCGTGTGGCTATCGTTTTTGTAACGTACGTTTGAGCCTTTAAAGCGCCCGCCAATCTGGCCAAGTATCCTGTATCAGGTCGTTCGACGTCCAGGCGGGTTTGGTCGGCGATCACAAAAACACGCGGGGAAATTCCTCTAATGAAGAAGACTGCATTGCTCGCGGCCGCGGCCGCTTTGTTCGTCGCCACGCCTGCGCTTGCGCAATCGGGCGGATCTATTGGCCTTAACTACACCAGCGTCGAAGATGATGCTGAGGGCTACCAAATTGACGGCGCATTCGGCAGCGCCAGCGGCTCGTTCGGCTTCCAAGTCGACGCCGGCATCGGCAGCCTCGAAGACGTGGACACGCAAACCATCGCTGGCCACGCATACTGGAATGGCGGCGCTTGGCGCCTCGGCGGCGTAATCGCCTACACGAACCTCGGCGCAGACGGCAGCGACGACGTTTCTGAAACGGCTTACGGCGTCGAAGGCACCTGGGATCTTGGCACGCAAGCGGTTGTGCTCGGCAGCTACACTGTCGGTGAATCCGAGTTCTTCACCGATATCGATACTTCGTTCTTCGATATCGGCTTGAACTACTATTTCACCGAAAACTTCCGCGTCGGCGGCTCTTACGGCTTCGGCAATCTCGATAGCGGCGGCGGCGATTCCGACGTCAGCAACTTGCGCTTCAACGCCGAGTGGCAGCCCTGGACGACGCCGGTCAGCTTCACGCTCGGCTATAACAGCTTCGACGTTGATGGCTCCAGCGACAGTCTCGACTCGTGGTCGATCGGCGCACGCTGGAACTTCGGCGGTTCGCTGCGTGAGCGTGACAACGCCACGCCGTTCGATGCGCGCACCGGCTTCTGGCAGCGTTTCTACGACGTCCGCTAAGACGCGAGTTCGATACACGAAGGATTGGGGCGCTCCGAAAGGAGCGCCCTTTTTCTTTGCGCGCACACACGCCGCACGCGCATTTCGCGCTGCGGGTAAGAGAGCAAGGACGCTCTTCGGCCGCAGGGCAACATCAATGCTCTACGATCCCTGGAGCCCGGTCATCGGCTTCGCCGACGCCCAGGATGACGGCGGGTGGTGTGGGATAGACAGCAGCCCTATCCGCCTATCCGACCTCTGCACCCCCAAAGCCCCGAGAAAAAAACCGCCGGGCTTTGGGGCCCGGCGGTGGAGGTCAAATAGGGAGGAAACGCCCGAATAGGGCGTGTGCGGCATCGCGAAACGCCGCAACGAAAGGAAGCTATGACGCACCGCAGCAATTTGCAAGGTGAACGGCGCGTCAACTTTTTGTAACTGGCGATACATCGCTGATTACATTATATATTTCTGACATTCATTCCATATTGCACATGCTCACATGCGAAATTGGATAAGTCTTGCTTAAGGATTCTCCAGCCTTGCCGTTGAAGCAGGCGCCCTAGGCGGGCAGAAGCACGCCCGAACCTCCCAGAAAGCCCGATTTATGGCCGAGCGCCTCCGCAACCTCGCAATCATCGCACACGTCGACCACGGCAAGACCACGCTCGTCGATCAGATGCTCACCCAAGGCGGCGCCTTTCGCGCCAACGAAGCGCGTCAAGAGCGCGCCATGGACTCCAACGATCAGGAGCGCGAGCGCGGCATCACCATTCTTGCCAAGTGCACCTCCATTCACTGGGAGAAGAACGGCGAAGAGTATCGCCTCAACATCGTCGACACGCCCGGCCACGCGGACTTCGGCGGTGAAGTCGAACGTATCTTGGGCATGGTCGATGGCTGCGTGATCTTGGTCGACGCATCCGAAGGTGTGATGCCGCAAACCAAGTTCGTTTTGTCGAAGGCGCTCGCGCGCGGTCTGCGCCCGATGGTGGTTCTGAACAAAGTCGATCGCCCAAGCGCCAATCCCGACAAAGCGCTCGATGAGATCTTCGAGCTCTTCCTCGCGCTCGGCGCCAGCGACGAGCAAGCTGACTTCCCGATCCTCTACGCCTCCGGCCGCGAAGGCTGGGCGAAGACCGAACTTGCGGGTGAGAACAAAGATCTGACGCCGCTGTTCGAACTCATCGTGCGCCACGTGCCAGAGCCCGAGCCGATCGTGCGCAAGGACGAGCCTTTCGCGTTTCTCGTCACCATGCTCGATTCCGATCACTTCCTCGGCCGCGTGCTGACGGGCCGCGTCGAAAGCGGTCGCGTGAAAGTTGGCGACAACGTCAAATCGCTTGGTCGCGATGGCAAAGAGATTGAACGCGGGCGTTTGACCAAGCTGCTCTCGTTCCGTGGCTTGAAGCGCGTGCCGGTGGAAAGCGCCGAAGCCGGCGACATCATCGCGATCGCGGGCTTGGTCGATACGACGGTTGCCGACACGATCGGCGCTGTTGATCTCGCAGCGCCCCTGCCCTCGACGCCGATCGATCCGCCGACTTTGGCGATCACCGTGTCGATCAACGACTCACCGCTCGCTGGCCGCGCCGGCGACAAGGTGCAAAGCCGCGTCATCCGCGCGCGCCTGATGGCGGAAGCGGAATCGAACGTCGCCATCCGCGTCACCGAGACCGGCAACAAGGATGCGTTCGAAGTTGCGGGACGTGGTGAATTGCAGTTGGGCGTGCTGGTCGAAACCATGCGCCGCGAAGGCTTCGAGCTTTCGCTCTCGCGTCCGAAAGTTTTGACGCGCAACGAAGGCGGCCAAACGCACGAGCCGATCGAAGAAGTCGTCATCGACGTTGATGATGAATATACCGGCGTCGTCATCGAGAAGATGAGCATCCGCAAAGCCGAACTGCAGGACATGCGTCCGTCAGGCGGCGGCAAGACGCGCATGGTGATGTACGCGCCGTCGCGCGGCATGGTCGGCTATCACGGCGAATTCCTCACCGACACACGCGGCTCGGGCGTCATGAACCGCCTCTTCCATTCGTGGGCGCCGTGGAAAGGTGAAATTCCGGGTCGCCGTAACGGCGCTCTGGTCTCGAACGATCAAGGTCAATCGACAGCGTTCGCGCTTTGGAATCTCGAAGAGCGCGGCCAGATGTTCATCGCCGATGGCGAAGACGTCTATGAAGGCATGATCATCGGCGAAAACTCGCGCGGCGAAGATCTCGATGTGAACCCGCTGAAGGGCAAGAAACTCACCAACGTACGCGCGTCGGGCAAGGACGAGTCGATCCGCCTGACGCCGCCGCGCCGTCTCACGCTCGAACAGGCGATGGCCTGGATCGAAGATGACGAACTCGTCGAAGTGACGCCGAACGCCATCCGCATCCGCAAAGCCTATCTCGACCCGAACGAGCGCAAGCGCGCCGCGAAGGCGAAAGAAGCG
>CAYZIJ010000036.1:0-27491 GCA_964478365.1 uncultured Terricaulis sp. | reverse complement strand
CCGGCGCGTGCACGATCTCTTGCAGCAAGCCCGCGAGCACCGTGCCGCACGGACGCGGTGAGCCCCAGCGCGCGATGATGTACTTGGCGAACGCGGTGACGTGACGGCCTTCTTCGCGGCACTGGTTCGAGGCGTACTCTTGCGCGCCCGGATCGCGCAGCACGTGGCAGAGCGAAGCGGAAAGGTTCAGCGCGCCCTGCTCGCCGTGCAGGATCGAGCTCATGATCCAGCGGCCGATCTGGCTCTTAAAGCGCAGGCGCTCGGCCGGCTTATCGGAGAAGAATTCTTCAACGTATTTCGTCTGCAGCGACGGGACCATGTAGTCCGGGATGAAGTCGGTCGTGTCCGGATCGAAGTCGTCGTTGAAGTCGATGTATTTCTTGTCGAGCGGATCCCAGAAGTGGTCGTGGGTCGCCGAGATGATCTTATCGAACGCGGTCGAGCGGTTCAGGTGGCGATCGATCTCCAACATCGCGCCAAAATCGGTCGGCGGGACGGCGTCGTAGAGTTCGTCCTTGGTGATCTGACGGATTGGGGCTGCGGAATCGGCCATCGCGCTATCTCTCCCGGTCGGGCCGCTCTTCCGGCGGCCGATTTTCTTCGATGATCCCACATATGCAGAAAGGGCTCGGCTGGTCAATAAAAATGACGCAGGCGTCAACTTGATGAAAACAATGTGAACCTGGGACTTGGCCCCTAAGTAGGGCCCATGGATTCGCTCGCCCCCTCACTCGCCGACTTTGAACGCCTCGCCCGCGCCGGTTGGGACGACATGCCGGCGACATTCCGCGAGATGGCGGGCGACGTCATCATCCGGATCGAAGATCTCGCCGACGAGGAAGCGCTCGCCGGCCTTGAGATGGAAGACCCATTCGAGCTGACTGGGCTATATCACGGCGTCGATCTCACCCAGGCGTCAATCATGGATCCGCCGGGCCAGCCGATGGTCTTCCTCTATCGCCGCGCCATTCTCGAAGAATGGATCGAGCGTGGCGACGTCACTTTGAGCGATCTCGTCTTCCACGTGCTCGTGCACGAGATCGGCCACCACTTCGGCCTAAGCGACGAAGCGATGGACGCGATTTTGGAAGAGGCCGACTAGTCGACTGCGGCCGCAGAGCGACGTTGCAAGTTGGCGCCCATGGTGACGAGGCGCTGGCCGGTCGCCTGAAACTCCGCACCGCAACGTGGACGCTCGTTGTCGAGGTCGGCCATCGAGACACGCTGAGACAACTCAAACAATGCGTCTTCGAGATTGATGTTCGGATCACGGCCCTCGACGCGCCCGATGTAATAGATCGCAATCATAGTGCCGCCCGTTTGCTGCTCAACCGGCGCGTTAGGCGCTCCAGCCAAAGCAAGCCCAACCGCCGCGCAGCGCAAGTCGAGTTCCTGACGACTTAAAGTCTGTGCTTGCGAGCGCGCCGCAAACGCCATGGCGGCTGCAAACAGTGCGACCGCCGCCACGAGCTTAAGGTTTTTCATTAACGTCGACGTTCCTGACGGCTCAGCGGAAGCGCGTTGCGGTCAGCCATGCCGAGCGAGCGAGCGCAATATTGCTCCGGTGAATCCAGCTGCGGACGCATCGGATCGCGTTCGTATGCGGATTGCACGGTGGTGACGCAGCGATCCCAAGCTCGAATGTCTTCCATGCGTTCGGAGGTCGAGCGCGGATCACCGGGCGGCGTGATCTGACGTTCACGCTGACCCGGGACGACAACTTCATCGTCTTGAGGATTTGGATCGAACGTGCCGGTGCGCGCTGGCGTCGGTGTTGGCGCCGAAGTCTGCGGTGGCGGCGCGGTGACGATCGGAGCGGATGGTGGCGCGGTGACAGGCGCAGCGGCGGGCGCCGGGCGGGGCGCGGCAAGAACCGGTGCGGGCGCAGCTGAGGGCGCGGGCGTCGGCGATGCGGCGACTGCACGGCCTGCGGCGCGCGGCACAGGCGTCTGTAGCGGCGCGCTTGCCGGAGAGGGCGCAGGCGCGGCGACTGGCGGCCGCGACGGTTGTGGCGAGCGCGACGCGTTGCGGCCAGCCGGCTCAAGACCGGCGCAGGCGGCCAAACTCACGCACACGGCCAAAGCCGCAAAGCGTCCCAACATCGCGTGCTCCCTCAATGATCTAGCGCTCAATCTAGCGGGAAAACCGCCCGCGCCTAGTGCAAGTTCCGCCCTCAGCCCAGCCTTGAGCCGCGTCCAAGCAGCGGATACTCGACCTCAAGCCGGTACAGGCTAGGCGCGCCGTGGCGCACAATGCTCGAATAAAGTCCGAAGCGCTCGACCCGGAAGGACGGCGTCTCGAACAAAGCATGATGCGCCTGAAAGGCCTGCACCCGATCGAGCGCGGCATTGGAGAGATAGGCCAGAGTCACGTGCGGCGTGAACTTGTGCGGCTCCGGCTTCAGGCCAACCCGCTTCGCAGCCTTCTCACAATCAGCGGCGAGTTTCTTGAGCGTTGGACTTTCGGTTGCGCCCAACCAAAGCGCGTGCGGATCAGCGCCACCGAAACTGCCCGCCCCTTTCAGCGCAATCTCGAACGGCGCGGCGGAGTCCGCGATCTGCATGAGTTCGCTGTCGAGATCGTTGGCCACTGGCTCTTGCACTTCGCCGAAGAAGCGCAGTGTCAGATGCAAATTATCGCGCGACCGCCATTTCGCGCCGCCAATATCGCGCATCATCGGCATCACGCCTTCAGCGATATCGTCAGGAAGATCGAGTGCCGCGAATAGTCGGATAGACATGAAAACCAAATGGCGCGGCGCGTTTCAAATCACAACGCAATTTCGTTGCTGTTTTGTTCGTGCGAACATCACCACACGCTGAAACGTCGCCTGACGCCGGCCCCGAATGAATTGGCCCGCTTCTCTAGCGGCACCATTGCCGCGCGCGGTGATTTTCATCGGACGGGAAGACTTCACAACGCGCGCCGTGGCCCAGGTGTTGTGCGCTGCATGAGATTTGCGAGCGGGAACCGGCGGACGGCGCTGCTATCTTCCGACAATCGAAATGAAATACCCAAAGCGCGGTTGCGTCAATAACGGAACAGAAAACGTGAACGCATTGTAGCGAAGCGGCAAATGGTCAGCCGCGAACTTTTTGCGCCGCCTACGCACCACTCGCTATTCGCCATTCGCTATTGCGCTTGTGGCACCGTTGCAATGTACGCCGCCACAGCGCGGGCATCGTCTTCATTCAAACGATAGGGCGGCATTGGCGGACGCGGCTGCGATCCATCGGGACGCACACCGGTCTGCAGAAACGCGACGAACTGCGCTTCAGTGTATCCCCCCGGCGCGCCCGCAAGCGGCGGCGCAATCTGCGCAAAGCCAGGCGGGCCAGCGCCGATATCAGCGCCTTGCAGTCTGCGCGTTTCATCGGATGCGCCGGTCGCGGTGCGCGGCGTGTGGCAATCGCCACAGAGCACGACGCCGTTGACGAGATAATCGCCGCGCTCGACCAAAGCCGCGCCGGTGAGCTGCGTGGGCGCTTGTTGTGCGCATGCAGCAAGCAGCGCGCATGCCAGTGCGGCGAATGCGAATTGTTTCATGGTGACCCCCTCCTTGGTCATGGCGGATTTATCTCCTGTCGCGTCCGCGCGGCAAGATCAGCTTTGAAGGGATGCACGATTTAGGGCGGCCAGATGCGCCCAGAGGCCCGCCAGACGGTCGTCGCGTGCCCTCATAGCGCGTCAATGGGCAATTTTAGATAACGCACGCCGTTCGCTTCAGCTGGCGGCAATTCGCCAGCCTGAATGTTCACCTGGATCGACGGCAGCATCAGCACCGGCATGCCCAGTGTCTCGTCGCGCGCTTCGCGCATCGTCACGAACTGATCTTCGGTCGCGCTTGCCAGGTGGACATTCTTGCCGCGCTCCTCGCCGATCGTGGTCTCCCACGCGTAAGCATCACGGCCCGGTGCCTTGTAGTCGTGGCAGAGAAAGACGCGCGTTTCGTCCGGCAGCATCAGCAATTTTTGGATCGAGCGATAAAGCGTGCGCGCATCACCGCCAGGGAAATCGGCGCGCGCCGTGCCGTAGTCCGGCATGAACATCGTGTCGCCGACAAATACCGCGTCGCCGATCACGAACGAGACACAAGCCGGCGTATGGCCGGGCGTATGCAGCACTTCGATGTCGAACTCGCCAAGCTTCAGTGTTTCGCCGTCTGCAACGAGCTTGTCGAACGGCCGGCCGTCGGCGCTGACATAAGCCAGGTTGAAAACACCCTTGAACACTTTCTGCACGGCGCGGATGTTCTCACCGATCACGATCGGCGCACCGGTCTTCTGTTTCAGGAACTGCGCGGCCGAGATGTGGTCGGCATGGGCGTGCGTCTCCAGCAGCCAGTCGACGCTGACACCCTCCTCCTGAACCGCCGCCAGGATTGCCTCGGCCGAATGTGCGCCGGTGCGTCCCGACTTCTGATCGAAATCAAGCACGCTATCGATGATGGCGGCGCGCTTGGTCGATGGGTCCCAAACCAAATAGCTCACCGTGAAGGTGGCTTCGTGAAAGAAGGCGCGGACGCGAGGGACAGTCATGAGAAACCTCCAGAAAGTTCGGTCAGTTATTATATTAGCACTTGCTAATTTAGATTCAACTGATATATAGAGCGGCACGATGGCTCAGCTCGATCTTTCCGTCGCTGAATTCGCCGCCAAGGCGGGCGAGGCCGCGACGCTTCTCAGAGCGCTGGCGAACGAAACGCGCCTGATGGTGCTCTGCACGCTTGTCGCAGGCGAGCACTCCGTCAGTGAATTGCAGGAGGCATGCAACCTCTCGCAATCGGCGCTTTCGCAGCATTTGGCGAGGTTGCGCGACGAAGGACTCGTTGCAACACGCCGCCAAGCGCAATCGATCTACTACCGCCTCGATGACCCAATGGCGGCGAGCCTCCTTGGAACACTCGCCGCCCTCTATTGCCCCCCGAAACGGAAGCGCAAATGACTTCGCTCAATCCCATGAAGGCTACTGATCTGAAACGCCGCCTCGACGCCGGCGACGCCGTGCTGATCGACGTTCGCGAAAGCGACGAACATGCACGCGAGCACATTCTTGGCGCGCAGCTTGCGCCGCTCTCGTCAATCGACGCACACGATTTCGACCGCCAGCACAGCAAAGTCACGGTGTTTCACTGTCGCTCCGGCATGCGTACGCAAGCCAACGCCGCGAAGCTGCTCGCGCGCGGCTTCCGCGAAGCCTACTATCTCGATGGCGGCATCGAGGCTTGGAAAGCGGCCGGCCTGCCCGTTCACACCAACCGCGAGGCGCCGCTCGAAATCATGCGTCAAGTTCAGATTACAGCGGGCTTGCTGATCCTTACTGGGGTCGTGCTCGGCTGGACTGTGAACCCAATTTTCTATGCACTCTCCGCGTTTGTGGGTGCTGGCCTCACGTTCGCGGGCGCCACCGGCTGGTGCGGCATGGCGATGCTGTTGAAGACGATGCCCTGGAACCGGACGAGCATCGGCGCATGACAACGCCCGACATCCTCGCGATCTTGAGCGGCGGCGCTGTAGGCCTCATCCTCGCGCTCATCGGCGGCGGCGGCTCGATCCTGGCGACGCCAGCTCTGCTCTACATTGTCGGCATCACCAATCCGCACGTCGCCATCGGCACCAGCGCGCTTGCGGTTTCAGCCAATGCATTTGTGAACTTCGCCAATCACTTGCGGCGCGGCAATGTGAAGTGGCGTTGCGCGGCGGTGTTCGCCGTCGCCGGCGTCGTCGGCGCAGCCTTTGGCGCGGCGCTTGGCAAGGCGACGAACCCCGAGATCCTGCTGCCGCTCTTCGCTGTGCTGATGATCGTCGTCGGCATCTTTATGCTCATCCCGCGCAAGAGCGAAGGCGATGGCGATGTCGTTCTCAATGCACAAAACGCGCCCAAGCTCATCGCCTATGGCGCGGGCGTCGGAACCTTGTCAGGCTTCTTCGGCATTGGCGGCGGCTTTCTGATCGTACCCGGCCTCATCGGCGCCACCGGCATGACCATGCTGCAGGCGATCGGCTCGTCTCTGCTCAGCGTTGGCGCGTTCGGCGCAACCACCGCCGCCAGCTATGCGCTCGACGGCCTGGTGGATTGGCGGATCGCCGGGCTCTTCGTCGCTGGCGGCATCGCAGGCGGCCTAATTGGCGCGAGCTTCGCAACACGGCTGTCAAAGCAACGCGGCGCGCTGCAGCGCGTGTTCGCCATCGTGGTGTTCGCGGTCGCCGCCTACATGCTCTGGCGCACGCTCGCTTAAGCGCTTGCGACGCGCGCCCGCGCTTGCAATGCTGCGCGCATGATCATTCGTTCGCTTCTCAGCGCCGTCGTCGCGCTCACCGTCTTCGCTGCCAGCACGGCGTTCGCCTGCCCGCCGCCACCGCCGGGCCCGCCGCAAGATGTCGGCGAGAGCGACGAAGCCTATGCGCAACGCCAAGCCGAATTCCGCGCCGCGCAAGAAGCGCAACACCAACAATGGCTGCATGACCGCCAAGTGCGCGTGTGGGACGAAGCCGACAGCGTCATCATCGCGCGCATCACCCGCGTACGCCCCGATCGCATCGATTATTGGGGCGACGTGCCGCGCGTTCGCTTGCGCGCCGTACGCACGCTCAAAGGCCGCCGCTACACCAACAGCTTCGATCTTCGCTACACCGACGCCACCAGCTGCGGCCCAATGCCAGGCTTCGATGCGATCCAAGGCGCAGTCGGCGACGAATTCGTCGTGTTCTTACGCGGCGGCCGCCCAAGCCAACGCACTGTGCAACTCACCGCGGCCATGAGCGCCGTCACCGATCCGCGCATCACAGAAGCGATCGCAGCGCGCTCGCGCTAGCCGACGCGCTTTGCGCCGATGCACTTGGCAAAGTCAGCGAGGTCGCCGCTGACGGTGACGCTATCGCGCCCGCTCGCTTCGGCATAATTGATCCGCACGCCGCCTTCATGCTCGAAGCAATGAAAGATGGTGTCGGTGTTGATGATCCGATCGCGGTCTTGTTTCACGTCACGCACAATAATGAGCGCCATCTCGGTCTCCTTCTCTAAGAACCGATAGCGACTCTAAGCGCGCTCCAACCCGGTCGGATTGATTAGCGTCGCATCTCTGATTTCGTTGGCGTTTCCGCGAAATCGGCGTGGATAGATGCGCGCCCTATCCACTCAATCCGCCCGGCCTCCGCAGATCAAAGTCAAAGCTGCGTATCCGCGGGCCCTCGCCGCGCGGCCCGGTCATCAGCGCCGTCAGCGCCCAGACCAATGCGTCAGCGCGATCGAGCAAGCCTTCAGTCTCACTCACACCAAGCGCCAGTATTTCTTCCTCCAGCGCCGTGAACGCGCCGACATGCGTTACGCGGCCTTGCTCGTACAAAGCCGCAATCGGCTCGGCCCGCTTGCCGCGCGAGGCGTGCACCAGCCGCACAGCGCACGACGCCTCCGCTTGCGCCAGCACGGCGCGCACCATGTCGCCGCCCTGATTGGCTTCGGCCACGATCTCGTGCGCGCCAAACGCACGCGCCGCTTCCGCCACACGCAACGCCCAGCCAAGCGGGGACAAACCCGCAGCGCTCCGATCCGCCAACACAAAAGCCTGCGCACCCACGCGCGCCGCCACCACGATCCCGCACGCAGCGCCGCCCGTACCCGCCGGCGGATCGACGCCGACAACAATGCGCTCATAACCAGCAGCCGGCGCACCCCCACGCGCACGCGCCAGATCAGCCGCACGCCACAGCGCGCCATCGCCATCGAGCAAGCGGCCTTCCAGCTCCTGCTCCGCCAATCGCGTGCCGCCGTACAACGCCTCCAGCCCATCGAGAAACGACGGCGCCAAATGCGCCGCGTTCACGATCGTCCCCGCTTGCGTCATCACGCACGACGACTCCGCCCGCAGCGCGCGCAAAGCCGGGATCGGCTTCGGCGTCGTCGTCACCACGAGCTGCGGGCCAACGCCCAGACGTAACCCCATGCGCAAAATCGCCAGCGTCTCGCTCGGACGCGGCCAGATGCAGAACTCATCGGCCCACGCCGCTTCGAATTGCGGCCCGCGCAAACGCTCCGGCTCTTCGGCCGAGAACGCGTACGCAATCGACCCATTCGGCCAGATCAGCCGCCGCCGCGAGCGCTCGTACCAAGGCCGTTCGCGCCCCGGCAGATTGCGCAAGCCCGACGGCCCATCGACCATCACTTCGCGCACGTCGTGTTGTGTCGGGCCGACCATCGCGAAAATGCCGGGCGCTGCTTCAGCGCGCGCCGCCAGCCATTCGGCGCCTGCGCGCGTCTTGCCCGCACCACGCCCACCCTGAAACAGCCACGTCGACCACGCTCCCTGTGGCGCCACCTGCGCCGCGTGCGCGATCTCCGCCCATAGCGAAGCGAACGAACTATCCCCGGTTTTCACGGCGGCTTCAGCATCAGGAAACGGGTGCAGCGGCGGCGGCGCTTCTTGCGTCAGCGCGAAGTGCGCCTTGCACCATTTCTCTTTCGACGCGCGCTTACGGATCGCATCGACGCTCATGCCGTAATGCTTGGAAACAGCCGACGCCGTATAGCCCGCCAGATAATCCCGCCGCGCCTGCGCCCACAGCTCAGGACTGTGGTGCAAGCGCTTGGTGATGGTGCGTTTGGGTTTTGGAGCAGATGACATGCGCGCAGTTTAAGGCTGCGCGCGGGTCGGTCGGATTGGGTGGATTCTATCAGCCGCCGCCTACCCTACTGATAGGGGCTCAGCGCGGGCGACACGCCACAGCTGCTCTGGACTCGCGCCGGGAAAGTTATCAACAATACCACCTAACGTGGTTGGGGAGAGTTTGAGTGGCCATTCCATTCATGGGCAAACGCCCACCGAAGCAAATAGCGAAGCCCGAGGAAGATCTTCGAGTCGGCGAGGTGTTCGTCGTCGGCGGGACCCCGACCTACACCTACGTCGACCGCGCTGAGTCCGGAATGGCCGAGCAATTCCAGGACACACTCGAAGACGGCGGAAAGATTATCACCATTGCGGGACCCACAAAGTCTGGGAAGACGGTCTTTTCGAAGCAAATGCTTGCGGACACTCCGCAGGTTAGAGTCAGCGGCGGGAGCGTCGCGAACGCCGAGGATGTTTGGACCGCAATCGTCCATCGGTTAGACGGCGCCACGTTCCGACAGACGGACGCGGTTCAATCGGAGGAGCAACGCGACGAGAGCGCGGCTGAACTGAACATCAACACCTTAGCTGTTGCGGCGAAAGGCGAGAAACGAACCGGCCGCACCAACTCAAAGGCAGCCGGAAAATCCAAAATGAGGATGAGTTCGCTTGTGCATGAAGCGACCGACCTCTTGCTCGAAAACAAGGCCACTCTTGTTATCGACGACTTCCACTACCTCGACGAAGAACAGAGAGTGCGCGTTGTACGCGCTCTGAAAGCGCCGCTTGAAGACGGCCTACGTGTCGTGTTTCTTTGCGTTCCCCACCGCGCGATTGAGCCCATTAGAGCCGAGCGCGAAATGCAAGGGCGAATTGCTGTCATCAATGTTCCCGAGTGGCGCGGGGATGAGCTTCGAGAAATCGCCACGCGCGGCTTCGCCGCTCTGAATGTGACGGTGAGCGACAGCGCGCTTGAAGACTTCGCTCTCGAATCCTTCGGAAGTCCGCACTTAATGCAGGAGTTCTGCAAGCATCTGTGCCGCACCAACAAAATTCGAAACAGGCAGCTGCTTGCTAAGTCGCTGAGAGTGCCGCCGCGGGACGAGTTCTTCCGAAGGACCATCGACGGGGGTGCGCAAGACGTCGTTCTTTCTCTGGCGGCCGGGCCATCCACTGGTAAGGCACGAATTCAACGAAATTTTGCTGACGGAGAATCTGGCGATATTTACGTAGCCGTCCTTCGCGCGATTGCGAGCACGGGACCGAAAACACGCCTGACGTACAATGAGCTTCGCGAAAGCTTGAGAGCGATTCTGGCGGAAGAGCCCCCCGCAGCGCATGAGATAACGCGGGTTCTCGAGAAAATTTCTCAGATCTCAAAGCAGCGGTTCGGAGATAGAGGTGCAATTGACTTCGAAGAGACCCGAAAAGTGATCCACATCGTGGATCCCTTCGTCGCGTTCTATATGCGATGGGGTCCGTCGATCGGCGGGGATGTTTAGCGAGAGACAATCCCCGGCATTTTATGTCGATGCGTCTGGCGACCTTTTGCCAATTGCGCTCGGATCGTCGCTGTCTGGCACGGCAGCACGTGCATCAGACTGCCATTTGAATTTCATAGGCAGACACATCACAGCAAACCCACCAAAAACGGCAAAGTGTATCGTCACGACGGACGGTAGCGCGATCAGCCAATAACTAAACTGATCACCGCGCGAAGCCTGTTCGAGGCCCGCGTAAGCGGCAAAGAGAATCAAACTGATCTGACTAACAGCAATGCCAACCAGCAGGACTAAGGCGACAAGCACAAGCAGCCAGTGAACAAGCCCAGAGCGAAAACCAACGGGCCTCGGTGCCAACAAATCGATCCAGAGTTCTTCAGCAGACCAGCGAGCCGCCGCGTAAGCGGCGCGTGACGTCGCTTCCTCCAAAGTTAGGCCGGCGTGCTCGAACATTCCCTGAATTTGTTTGCTGACGAGCATGTGGTTCAACAGATTGATCACATAGTAAGCCGTGCAAACCGACAGAGCGAAAAGCAGAATATTGTTTGAAATCGGAATTCCACGCACCTCTCCGAAGGGCGTGTCTATTGCGATGATGAGATTTGTGCTGCGCAAAAGCAGCGCGAATGAGAGCGCGATTGCAACGAAGAAAAAGACCGTAGCCGTGCGCTGAACCTTCCGTCGCTGGTCGACGAGTCCCTGAAGGTGCTCGATACTTAGGAAAAAAGGTGCGTCCGCCGAGTGCAGCGCTGAACGAAAAGCGAAATACGATCGTCCAACGGCCGTGTGCCAAATATGTTTGCTAGGCCCCAATCCCCTCGCCCCGCGATCTAAGCGTCCACATCCGCTTCCAACGCGAACTCTTGGATGAACTCGCGGCGTGGTTCGACCACGTCGCCCATCAGCTTTGAGAACATCTCGTCCGCGTCATCCGCGTGATCGACTTTCACTTGAAGCAGATTGCGGATTTCTGGATCGAGCGTGGTTTCCCAGAGTTGTTCGGCGTTCATCTCGCCTAGACCCTTGTAGCGCTGGATCTTCAGGCCGGCGCGGCCGGCTTCTTCGATGGCGTGCAGCAGCGAGAGCGGGCCGTTAATGTCGATGACGTCGCTGCCGCGCTTCAAGGTGGCGCGGGTCGAATAGGTTTCGCGCAAGCTCGGCGCGCGGTCGGCCAAGCGGCGCGTATCGATCGAGGAGAGGAAGAGCTTGTCGAGCACGGTGCGCTCGGTGACGCCGCGCAGCACGCGCTCCAAGATGAGCGCGCCATCGGGATCGAAGCGGCCGCTCCAATCGGCCTCGCCCTCTTCGGCGACGGCGTTGAGACGAGCCGCTGCTTCTTGCGCTTCCTTATCGCCGGCGCCGACAGCGAACGCGCCCGCGAGGGCGGCTTGCTCAAGCACAACATCAGGCGCGCGCTGACGCAGGCGCTTGATCAAAGCTTCAGCGGCCATGGCTTCACGCGCGAGGCGCTTTAGATCTTCGCCTGCGATTTGTGCGCCGCCTGCAATCTCGAGCACGGCGCCCGCGCCGCCCTCTTCGATCAGGAAGGTTTCGAACGCGCCTTCGTCCTTCAGGTACGTGCCGCTCTTGCCCTTCGTCGCTTTATAAAGCGGCGGCTGGGCGATGTAGATGTAGCCGCCATCGATGAGCTCGCGCATCTGGCGATAGAAGAAGGTGAGCAGCAGCGTGCGGATGTGGGCGCCGTCGACGTCGGCGTCCGTCATGATGATGATCTTGTGGTAGCGCAGCTTGTTCATGTCGATGTCGCCCTCGCCACGGCCGATGCCGGCGCCGAGTGCTGTGATCAACGTGCCGACTTGCTCGGATGAGAGCATTTTATCGAAGCGTGCGCGTTCAACGTTGAGGATCTTGCCGCGCAGAGGCAGCACGGCTTGATACTCGCGCGAGCGGCCTTGCTTGGCGGAGCCGCCTGCCGAGTCACCCTCGACGATGAAGAGTTCTGACTTGGCCGGATCTTTCTCCGAGCAATCGGCGAGCTTGCCGGGCAAGGAAGAAATATCGAGCGTCGACTTGCGGCGCATTTCGCGCGCTTTGCGCGCTGCTTCGCGCGCGGCGGCGGCTTGGATGATCTTGCCCATCACCGTTTTTGCGGCGCCGGGGTTCTCTTCGAACCAGGCGTTCAGCGTTTCAGCGACGAGGTTTTCGACAACCGGGCGGACTTCGGAAGAAACCAGCTTTTCCTTGGTCTGCGATGAGAATTTCGGATCGGGGACTTTGACGGAGAGCACGCAGGTCAGGCCTTCGCGCGCGTCATCGCCAGTGATCTCGACCTTTTCCTTCTTCGCCATGCCGGACGATTGCATGTAGCTGTTCACCACGCGCGTGAGCGCGCCGCGGAAGCCGGCCAAGTGCGTGCCGCCATCCTTTTGCGGGATGTTGTTGGTGAAGCAGAGCGTGTTCTCGTGATAGCCGTCATTCCATTGCATGGCGGCTTCGACGGTCATGCCGTCTTTCTCGCCGATGACGTAGATGGCTTCCGGGATGACGGAGGCGCGTGAGCGGTCGAGGTGGCCGACATAGGCTTTCACGCCGCCTTCGTAGAAGAGCACTTCTTCGAACGGCTCTGGGCCGCGCAGATCTTTGAAGATGATGCGGACGCCGGAGTTCAGGAAGGCGAGTTCGCGCAGGCGATGCTCGATCGTCTTGCGGTCGTACTCGACCATGGTGAAGGTTTTGGGCGAGGCGAGGAAGCGGACGGCTGTGCCGTTTTTGATCTTGCCGTCGTCTAGTGGCGCGTCGCCGACGAGGGCGAGCGGGGCGGCTGCATCGCCATGCACGAAGCGCATGTAGTGCTCTTTGCCGCCGCGCCAGATGCGCAGGTCGAGCCACTCGCTGAGTGCGTTGACGACGCTGACGCCGACGCCGTGGAGGCCGCCGGAGACTTTGTACGAGTTCTGGTCGAACTTACCGCCCGCATGCAGCTGGGTCATGATAACCTCAGCCGCCGACACGCCCTCTTCCGTATGAATATCCGTCGGAATCCCGCGTCCGTTATCAGTGACCTCCGCACTCCCATCGGGATGCAAAATCACCTCAACCCGCGTCGCATGCCCCGCCAGCGCCTCGTCGATCGCATTATCGACGACCTCATAGACCATGTGATGCAACCCAGACCCATCGTCCGTGTCGCCTATGTACATCCCAGGTCTTTTTCTCACCGCATCTAAGCCTTTGAGAACTTTGATGGAATCCGCGCCATAGTCAGGCGCGCTCGCCGGTGTGGGTTGGGGAGCGGTCATGGGTTTCGATTCGTGCTGAAAATCACGCTCCAACATAGGGATTAATGCGTGAAAAGTCGCGGTTTTGATGCCGCATTAGGCTCGAAAAAACAGCTGCAAAATCAGCTAGAAAACACGGCTCAGCAAGAGCCACAAAGCGCCGCCGACGATGAGCGTTCCGAGCAAAAGCCAAACACCATCGCGGGCGGTGACGCCGAGGCCGAAAGCAACGATGGCGATGCCCGGGATGAGCGGCAGCAGCGGCACGAGACCGAGCGGGAACGTGATCAGCGCGGCAGCCAAAACCATCAGCGCGACCAGGTTTGCGAAGGGCGGCTTGCTGAGGAATTGCAGGTGCGGCTTCAGCAGCTGATCGATCCAGCGCGCGGCGGGGCGGGATTTATCGACGCCAGCGCTCACGTCACGGCGGCCGACGCGGATGTTGAGCGCCGACTTGGGCAGCCAGAGGTGCGGCAAGCCCAGCGCCATCTGGCCGGCGACGATGAGCGTCAGCGCCGCGGTGGCCCAGGTGAGCCCCGGCAGCACAGTGAGAGGCGAAATCGCGATGAGGCCGATCACAAGCAGCAGCGGACCGTAAGAACGCCGGCCGACGGAGTCGAGCAGATCTGCGAGCGTAAGGGGCTGTGACGCTGGCTGCGCCTCAGCTGTCTCTTCGATTTCGTCCAGCACATCGTTGAGATTGGACGGCTCGCTCATCGCACACACCTGATGCCCCGCAAGCGCACGGCGCTTGGGGCTATGGCGGCAACGTACAGCGCTGACGTGTTGTTCCGTTAGCCGGCGATGCGCACGGGCAGCGTCTCGTAGCCCTTCACGAAGGACGAGTAGACGCGCTTCGGCTCGCCCATGACTTCGATGTGGTCGAAGCGCTTCAGGATTTCTTCCCAGACAATGCGCAATTGCATTTCGCCCAAGCGATTGCCGACGCAGCGGTGAATGCCGAACCCGAACGAGAGGTGACGGCGCACGTTCTCGCGTTCAATATCGAACGCATCAGCGTTGGCAATCACTTCGTCATCGCGATTGCCCGAGACGTACCACATTACGACCTTGTCGCCCTTCTTGATCAGCTTGCCGCGCATCTCGACATCTTCGAGTGCAGTACGGCGCATGAAGGCGAGCGGCGTCTGCCAGCGGATCGTCTCCGAGACGAGGTTCGGAATCAGCGCAGGATTGGCTTTCAGCTTTGCGTACTGCTCGGGAAACTTGTTCAGCGCGTAGACGCTGCCGGTGATCGAATTGCGCGTCGTGTCGTTGCCGCCGACGATAAGCAGGATAAGGTTTCCGAGGAATTCCTGACGCGGCATGTCCTTCGTGCTTTCGCCATGCGCGAGCATGGAGATGAGATCATTACGCGGTGGCGCAGCAGCACGCTCGTCCCAGAGCGTGTTGAAGTATTGCAGGCACTCCATCAGCTCCATGCGGCGCTGCTCGTCGCTTTCGACAACGCCCTGCCCCGGCGCTGCAGTCGCGACGTCTGACCAGCGCGTTAGCTTGCGGCGATCTTCCCATGGGAAATCGAACAAGGTCGCAAGCATCTGCGTCGTTAGCTCGATCGAAATCTTATCGACCCAGTTGAACACTTCATTGCGCGGTACGTCGTCGAGCAGCTTGCCGGCGCGTTCGCGGATGATTGGCTCCAGATTCGCGAGATGGTTCGGCGCCACGATTGGTGAAACGGTCTTGCGCTGCACGTCATGCTTCGGCGGGTCCATCGCGATGAACATCGGCAACGGAAAATCTTCTTCCGGGTCAAACAGAACGATCGACGGTTCGGACGAGAAGCGATGGTGATCGGTGTCGACCGCCATGATGTCGTTGTACTTGGTGATGGACCAGTAGGGGCCGTTAATGCTGTCCGGGCAGTAGTGGACTGGGTCCTCTTTGCGCAGGCGCTCGAAGAACGGCCAGAACTTGTTATCGCGGAAGCGCTCGCCACGGCTGATATCCAGCGTCGAGAGGTCAGCCTTCCACGCATCCTCATTGGGGTCGTAGTCGAACACGTAGTCTTCGTTGTGCACCGGGACATAATCGGGGTTCGCCATCGCGCTTCCTCTTGGTTGGCGCCACGGAAGCAAATTTTGACGCCGGTGTCACCTTTACGCGGCGTGCACCTGTCCATCGCGGACTTCAAACCGCTGCGCGCGCGAGCCGAAGGCTTCGAACAGGACTTCGTCGGTACCGGTGAGCCAAGCTTGGCCGGGGTTTGCCAAGAGTTCATCGAACAACGCCGCACGGCGCATAGAATCCAAGTGCGCCGCCGCTTCATCGATCAGCAGCAGCGACGCGCCTGCCCCCGGATCGTCCGCCAACGCTCGCGCTTGCGCTAACGTCAAGCCAAGCAGCAGCGCTTTTTGTTCGCCGGTGGAGCACTGATCGGCCGGCATGTCCTTGGCGGCGTGCGTGGCGAGCAGATCGGAGCGGTGCGGCCCGTCCAGCGCACGTCCAGCGCCGGCGTCGCGCGGACGCACGTCGCGGAGCAGCGCCGCGAAATCCTCTTCAACATCGGCGCTGGCCGAACCGCGCTCGAAGCAAGCCTCAAGCAGGCCGTCGAGTGCAAGAATGGCTTTCGGGAAAGCGCCGTCTGGACGTGCGTCGATTGCTTCTTGAAGGCGCTGCAGCGTTTCCACGCGCGCGGCCGCGATCGCGGCGCCATGCGCGGACATTTCGCGCTCAAGACCATTGAGCCAAGCGTCATCGAACACTCGGTCGCTAAGCAAACGTTGGCGTTCGCGCATGGCGCGTTCGTAGGCGGCGGCGGATGTGCCGTGCTGGGAGGCGCGCGCCAGCGTCAGGCGATCGAAGAACCTACGGCGATCGCCTGCCGGGCCTGACCAGAGACGATCCATCGCTGGCGTCAGCCACGTCATGCGCGCGGCTTCAGCGAGTTCGGTCGCGGTGGCGGGTTGGCCATCGCGGCGGGCAACGCGTTTGACGCCGCCTTCCGGCGTGCGTTCGGCGCCAGCGCCAAGCACAGTTTCCTCGCCATCCTGCAGCACGCGTGCGGAAACTGCCCACGGCTGCACGCGCATATCGTCGCCTGTGCGCGCAACATCGGTCAGCGATGCGCTGCGCAGACCCCTGCCCGGCGCGAGCATGGTGAGCGCTTCGAGAATGTTCGTCTTGCCCGCCCCGTTCGCGCCGAACAGGCAGACGGGCCGCGGATCGAGTTCGAGATCAAGCGCCGCGTGATTGCGGAAATCGGCGAGCGTCAACCGCGCGATGGAGAGTGCGTGCGTCATGACGCGCTCCCTACGCACATACATTCGTCATCCTGGACCAATGCGAAGCGTTGCGTCCGGGATCCAGGGGCAAATGCACAGCTTGCGGCCCCTGGATCCCGGGCGCGCACTGCGTGCGACCCAGGATGACGGAAATCTTCTCCGAGCTTCATGGCGGCGAACGCTGCGCTGCGAGCGGGCCGATAATCTCGATGCGATCGGTGACAACGCCGCCACGCCAAGTGGCTGGCACTTCTTCGAACGTCTCCACATCATCGATGCCGCCAATGCCGGGGTGTTCGCCTTCGCGGATCGGGCCGACAATGAACACATCGGTGTTTGCCGCTTCCATGCGTTGCAAGAACAAATCCGGATAACCCCACGCCACCCAGCCATAGTTCGATGGCACGAACACGACCGAGTTGCGGCAATCGTCCGGTATTGCGGCGAACCAGCCCGTCAGCATGTACTCGCGCGCGCAGCGCATAAGACGCTGACGGCCGGTGATCTGAAGATCTGGTCGGAGCTCGCGCAACCGATCAGCGGGACGCGCACCGTAGAAGGCCAAACGCTCATAGTTCGCGCCATTGAACGCATCGAGATACGCAACGAGCTGATCGGCTTCGTCGGGATCATTGCTCTTGAAATTGATTAGAAAGCGCTCGTTCGGAAACGCGTCGAGCACTTCGCGCAAGGTTGGGATCAAGCCGACGCCCTGCCCGCGCAGCGGATAGGTCTGGCCGCCATCGGCGGTGTAGCCGTAACCAACATCGAGCGTGCGCAGATAGTCCATCGTCTGCTCGCGCGTGACGCCTTGGCCGTTGGTGCGGCAATCGATCGTCCAATCGTGGAATACGGCGAACTCGCCGTCCGTCGTCGGATGGATGTCGATCTCGATGATGTCGGCGCCGAGTGCGAAAGCGGCCTCCATCGACGGCAACGTGTTTTCGAAGAACGCGTGCTCGGGCGGATAGATGCGCGCGGCGGTGCACGTCTCGTTGTCGAGATTTTCGCGGTGATAATCGTGATGGACGCCGCGATGCGAGAGCACGGTGAGCTCGCCGGTCGGGCGACCACGCATCGGCGCGTTGAAAACAGCGATCGCGCCCGCCGCCAAGACGATGGCGCCGAGTACGATCCAGCGCTTGCGCATTGCGTTAGACCCGAAGCGGCATCAGCACGTAGAGCGCGTGCTCATCGGCTTCGTCGCGCACCAGTGTCGGCGAGCCGGAGTCAGCGAGTTCGAACACCGCCTCTTCGCCTTCGATCTGACCGGCGACGTCAAGCAGATAGCGGGCATTGAAGCCGATCTCGAGCGCGTCGTCGCGATAATCGGCGGCGATGTCCTCCGTCGCGACGCCAGCGTCGGGGTTGTTCACGGTGAGCGTGATCTTGTCCTTATCGAGCGCCAGACGCACCGAGCGCGAGCGTTCGGCGGAAACCGTGGCCACGCGGTCCACCGCTTCGGCAAAGGCCTTGTTCGGCACTTTGAGTTTCTTCGAATTGCCCTTCGGAATGACGCGCGCGTATTCCGGGAACGAGCCATCGATCAGCTTCGAGGTCAGCACCGCGTCGCCGAGCGCAAAGCGGATCTTCTGCGGCGACACGGAAATTTCGACCATGTCGGACGCATCGTCGAGCAAGCGCTTCAACTCGTTGATGGTTTTACGCGGCACGATAACGCCAGGCATACCCTGTGCGCCCTTCGGCGCATTGGTGTCGGCGAGTGCGAGGCGGTGACCATCGGTGGCGACGGCGCGGAGCTTGGGGCCGTCAGCATCGACGGTATGGAAAAAGATGCCGTTCAGATAATAGCGCGTCTCTTCGGTCGAGATCGCAAAGCGCGTCTTATCGACCAGCCGGGCGAGATCGGTCGGCTCGATTTCGAACTTGGTCTCGAAGCCGTCGGACGGCATGGACGGAAAATCGCCCGCCGGCAGAACCGGCAGGTGCAGGCGTGACTTGCCGGCGGAGATGAAGAGGCGCGGATCATCACCCGAGACGTCGAACTTTACGGCCGAGCCGTCCGGCAGCTTGCGAACGAAATCATAGAGGTAGTTCGCCGGCGCCGTCGTCTGGCCGCCGCGCTCGACTTCGGCCGGAGCGGCTTCCGAAATCTCGATGTCGAGGTCGGTGGCGGTGAGCTTCAGACTGTCGCCCTGCGCCGACAACAACACGTTGGACAAGATCGGGATGGTGTTACGACGCTCAACAACACTCTGAACGTGGTTGAGCGCTTTCAGAAGCGCCGAGCGCTCGATAGTCAGCCGCATTGCAAAATCCTGCGCAACATCCTGGCGTTCCGCCCCGGATACGCATGATCGTTGAGACGATCAGTCTGGGGTCAGATACAATTACCCCCTGCAGATGGCGTACGAGTCGCCGCCTGCAGGGGGTTGGAAACTAACAGAAGCACCGCCAATCCCAAGCGCAATTTGCAAGGAGATTGCAAGGTCTTGGGGCTTGGCGGCGCTTGAGCGCTAGGCTTAGGGTTCGCGACGGATAGCGCGCGCGATGTTTTCGATCTCGCCACGGAACGTGACGTCCTGCTCGACCAATGCGGCGATGCGATCACGCGCATACATTACCGTCGTGTGATCAAAACCGCCAAACCGGGCGCCAATGTCCGGAAGCGACGCGTGCGTCATCTTGCAAGCCAAGAACATCGCAATTTGCCGAGGGCGCGCGATCGAGTGGCGACGCGTACGCTCGAGCAATTGCTGGAGGCTCATGTTGTAGTGACGCGCCACAACCTTCTGCACGAGCTGTACGGTAATGCGTCGCTCCGACGCGTCCGACAATTTGGCCTGCAAAGCATTCGCGGCAGCTTCAAGCGTCACTGGGTTCCCTCCCGAGATTTTCCATTCGATGAGCAACTGTGCGAGCGCGCCGTCAAGATCACGTCCGCTGCCATGCATACGTTCAGCAATCATGTCTAACGCATCCGAAGCCACAGTGAAGCCCGGCGTCAAGAGTTGATGATGTTGCACGCGCATATCGAGTATGCGGCGACGCAACGGCGCATCAGGTTCGAGGATCTCGCACGATGCAGCGCCTTTCAGGCGCGCGCGCAACGTATCGTCCAAACCTTCCAAACCTGCAGCGCTGTGATTAGCAGCTAGTACAACTTGGCCGCCACGGCGCGTTACATCGTTGAAAGTATCGAACGCTTCTTCTTCGGTGGCGCGTTTGCCGCAGACGCGATGAAAATCATCGATGATCAGAAGGTCCGCTGCACGCACGCTTTCTTTGAACGCAGTGGCGTCGCGCTTCTTGTGAAGTGCTGCCTGAAATTGTTCGAGAAACTCTTGGCCCGTCATGTAGAGCACGCGGCGCTCCGGCATTGCGCGCGCCGCGAGCTGCGCGAGTGCGGTGAGCAGGTGCGTCTTGCCGAAACCCGGCGCGGAGTGAACCAGCCACACCGGAAACGCGACGCTGGTATCCGTAGCGATCATGTGCGCGACCGCGAAAGCGCGTGCGTTCGACTCGTCCTTGCAGAAAGTCTCGAACGTGAACGACTGCGGATGCGCGCGCTCAATGACCGCCTGACGCGCATCCTCAATGCGCGCGTCGGCGAGTTCACGCAGATCGTCCGGAAATTCGTGCTCCAGGAGAATATCGATCGAGACGACGCGCGGCTCATAGACGCGCATTTGCGCCTCTAGGCGGTGCGCAACCTGCTGCTGCAGCCGCTCCTTCGCAACCTGGCTGCCGGCGCGAAAGAGAACCACGCCGTCAATCTCAGCCACAAGACGCAGCGGATCGATATAGGAGCGGAAGAAATCCGCCCCGAACTCCTTGTGAAGGTCCTTACGAGCGATTTCGTACGCTCGCGCAGCCCCAATACCCGCCGGATCCCGGCGGGCAAATTCGCCCTGTTCCATAAGCCAACCCCTGCTTTAGAACTTTTGTTCTTTGCCCCGTCCCTGCGGACAGCCGTCTCCGTTCGAGCCGAAAGTGGTCTCGGCCCGGCTCCATCAGCCGGTCTTCAGTGAAGCGTCGAACGGCGAGGATGTTCGCCAGACGAGGGAAACTTTGCGCTGATCATTCTGGCCCGTCAACGGGCATGTTTTAACAAATTTGAAATGATCCACATCTGGTTGTAACCAGATGTTTTACATCAAGTTTTTGAGGATATGCGGTTTGGCCAATCGTCCGGACACGGACGGAAATTCACCGTTTTTCCACGGTGTTAGCATCGATCAGTTGGAGGGAGTCGCGGCGTGGTGTCGATCGAAAATCGACAGCTGGCGACGGTCTTATTTCTTGGAGAGAGCGCCAACACGGCTGGCAAGGCGCGAGACTTTGCGCGAGGCGGTGTTCTTGTGAACGACACCCTTGCTGACCGCACGCATGGTCGCGGATTCCGCAGCGCGGAGCGCTTCTTGCGCCGTTTTCGCATCGCCCGAGACGATGGCTTCCTCAACCGTGCGCCACGTGGACCGCATGCCAGTACGACGCGACTTGTTGACCGCCGTACGGCGGCCGATGACGCGGTTGGCTTTCTTTGCGGACTTCGTATTCGCCATGAGTCGAGTGTTCCAGAGGTAGTTTCGGGTATGAAGCCGGGGGCTATAGCCTTGGGCCATGCCGCCGTCAAATGATCAGCGGTGCTTAAAATCGGGGGGCCGCTTTGCAATGAAGGCCGCCATCCCCTCTTTCTGATCGTCCGTGGCGAAGAGGCTGTAAAACAGCCGTCTTTCCAGACGCAGACCCTCGTTCAAGGGAGTCTCGAAAGCAGCGTTGACGGCCTCCTTGTTGGCGATCGTCGAGATCTGGCCGAACGAGGCAATCTTTTTGGCCGCGGCCATCGTCTCTTCCATGAGCTTATCGGCCGGCACGATGCGCGCCACGAGGCCGCTGCGCTCAGCTTCCACCGCATCCATCATGCGGCCGGTGAGGCACAAATCCATCGCCTTTGCCTTGCCGACCGAGCGCGTCAGGCGCTGCGACCCACCCCAAGCCGGCATCACACCCAACGTGATCTCTGGCTGGCCGAATTTCGCGGTGTCGGCGGCGATGATGAAGTCGCACATCATGGCGAGCTCGCAGCCGCCGCCGAGCGCGTAGCCTGCAACAGCTGCAATCAAAGGCTTCCGCGTGCGCGGCACGCGCTCGAGATTGGCGAAGGGATCGCGCGCATAGAAATCGGCGAACTGGCCTTCGGCCATTTGCTTGATGTCAGCGCCGGCGGCGAAAGCCTTTTCAGAGCCGGTGATAACGATGCAGCCGATGGCGCTGTCAGCTTCGAACGCATCGAGTGCCGCACTCACTTCGGCGATCAGCGCATCGTTCAGCGCGTTCAGTGCTTTCGGGCGATTGAGACGGATGAGGCCAACGCCGTCATCGGTTTCAACGAGAATATTTTCGTAAGTCGTTTTTTCTTGGGTCATGGGGCGCTTGATTGCGCCGCAAAAGCGCGAAAATCAATCGCCGTTCGATGGCGCCGCCGCGACGACGAGCCGCGCGCCAAGCCGTGTGCGACCGTTCGCGGTTTCGACCGTGAAACTCAACTGCTCGCGGCCGCGCTGGAACACGAGCGCGCCATCCGTTTGCGGGCTCACCGACCAGCCGAGCTGCGGCAGCGTCTCGTAGTAGAAGTCACGCACCGCGACGGGTGTGAGTTCGCCTTCGGCGGCAACGAGCACGATGCGTCCACTCTCGCTGCCGAACCCCTCGCCTGCCGATGCGCGTTCGCTAAAGCCGGGCGGCAGCGGCAAATCCTCTATCGAGGCAAAGTACGATGCCTCGGCCAGCGCGGGCGCTGTAAGGGCGGCGACGAAAGCGAGCGCGAAACGACTCATGATGCACACGCTAGCACGCTTCACCGCTGACAGCGCGGACACCAGAACGTTGACCGCCCACTATGCACGGCGCGTTTGATTGCGCCGCCGCAATCGGGCGTGGGGCAGGCCTCGCCTTCGCGGTCATAGACGCGGAAACGCTGCTGAAAACTGCCTTGCGCTCCGTCGACGGCGGCGTAGTCGGAGAGCGTTGAACCGCCTGCTTCAATAGCTTCTTCGAGCACAGCGCGGATTGTGTGAAAGAGCTTTTCCAAACGCTGCGCACCGATGCGGCCTGCTGGCTTTGATGGTGCAATGCCCGCGCGGTGCAGCGCTTCGACGACGTAGATATTGCCAAGCCCCGCAATGACACGCTGATCGAGCAAAGCGGCTTTCACCGGCGCTTTTTTCTTCGCGAAGGCGTGCTTCAGATATGGCAAATGAAATTCATTGCCGAGCGGCTCGGGGCCCATCGCTTTGAAGAATGGATGCGCCGCGAGCTCGCTCTCTGCGATCAGATCCATGTAACCGAAGCGGCGCGGATCGTTGAACTCAAGGCGCGCGCCATCCTCCATCTCAATCACGACATGCGTGTGCGCTGGATCGGTTGGTTCGGCGTAGTAGAAATCGCCCGGCTGCTGTTTGGCGCCGATGATCGACCAGCGCCCGGTCATACCAAGATGCGTCACCCACACGACGCCGTCATCGAGATGCGCGAGCAGATATTTCGCGCGGCGATCAAGCGCGACCACGCGACGGCCATTAAGCCGCGCCGCAAAGCGCGCTGGAAACGGGAAGCGCAAATCCGCGCGTTTGGTGCGTGCGCGTTTGATCCGCCGCCCCACCAAAGCCGGCGCCAAGCCACGCCGCACGGTTTCCACTTCGGGAAGCTCAGGCATGCGGCGAAATGTCGGAAAGCAAAGGCAAAAGCATCGCCGCCCGATATAGCCCCGCCCCGCCCCCGCCGCTATGGTCCGGCCATGAACGACACGAAATCGGACGACACCGCATCCTTCGGGTTCCAGGAGGTGCCACGCGCTGAAAAAGCCGGCCGTGTCCGCGAGGTGTTTTCGTCGGTCGCTTCAAAATATGACCTGATGAACGACGCGATGTCGGGCGGCATGCACCGGCTCTGGAAAGACGCCGCCGCCGCCAAGCTCAACCCGCAACCGGGCGAACTCATTCTCGATGTCGCCGGCGGCACTGGCGACATCGCGCGGCGCTTAAAGAAACTCGGTGATGGCGCAGCACAGCGGCGCGGTTTGGAGCCGCCGGAAATCCACGTCATCGACATCAATGCCGAGATGCTCGAAGCCGGACGCGCGAAAGGTGAAGACGGGCTCTTCTGGCACGAGGCCGATGCCGAGAATCTGCCCGTCGATGACAACGCCGCCGACGCCTACATAATCAGCTTCGGCATCCGAAACTGCACCGACGTTCCGGCCGTTCTGCGCGAGGCCAAACGCGTCCTAAAACCCGGCGGGCGGTTCTATTGTTTGGAGTTCTCGCGCCTCGCCATTGGCGGGCTCGAGCCGGTTTATGATTTCTATTCTTTTAACGCGATCCCGGCCTTGGGGAAATTGCTGGCAAATGATGCGGATTCCTACCGATATCTGGTCGAATCCATCCGCCGCTTTCCGGATCAGGAAACATTTCTGAATATGATCCGTGAGGCGGGTTTCGCGCGCGCGGCGTATCGCAACATGGCCGGCGGCGTGTGCGCGCTGCATTGGGGTTGGTCGGTTTAGTGTTCTGGTTTTCGCTAATTCTCATCATCGCGGCGCTGCTGCTCGCGGGTGTGATCACCGGCGTGGTGGGTCACATCGCGCGCCTGCTGCGCGTGGCGATCACGCTGGTGCGCTACGACGTGCTGTTGCCGTCAGAGTACTACGATCGCTACCCGACAGGTCTGCAAGCCGCGCACACTGCGCTCTCGATCTTCGCCAAGCGCCGCCGTGGCCGCAGCGTCGGTGAACGTCTTGCGAAGGCGCTGGAGCGCTTGGGGCCAGCTTATGTGAAAGTCGGCCAATTCCTTGCCACGCGCCCCGACATGATCGGCGTCACCGTTGCGCAAGAACTTGGCCGTCTCAAAGATCGCCTGCCGCCGTTCCCGCGCGAAGTCGCGCTCGACACCATCAATCACGAACTCGGCGGCACCGAAGATCTATTCGGCCAAATTTCGGAAGCCGTCGCGGCGGCATCCATCGCGCAGGTTCACCAAGCGATGATGCCGCGCAAACGCATCGTCGCCATCAAAGTGCTTCGCCCGGACATTGAGCGCCGCCTCGAAAAGGAAATGCGCGCGCTGCACTTTCTCGCCTACTGGATCGAAAAAGTGTCGCCGCGCTCGCGCCGGCTTGAGCCGGTGCAATTCATCGACACCGTTTCGTCAGCGATGGAGCGCGAGCTTGATCTGCGTCTCGAAGCCGGCGCTGCTGCCGAGTTCAAGGAAGTCGCGGAGAAAGACGGTTACCTCACCGTGCCGGAGATCGATTGGTCGCGTTCGGCCAAGCGCGTGATGACGCTTGAGTGGATCGACGGCGTTGGCCTCACCGATTCCAAAGGCCTCGACAAAGCCGGCGCCGATCGCAGCGAGCTCGCCATCAAGATAACGCGCGGCTTCCTCGCTGCCGCACTCGATTACGGCTTCTTCCATGCCGACATGCACGAGGGCAATTTGCTCTACGGCAAAGACGGCAAGCTCTGGATTGTCGACTTCGGCATTATGGGCCGCATCGGCCACAAGGAGCGCCGCTACCTCGCCGAGATCCTCTACGGCTTCCACCGCCGCGATTATCGCCGCGTCGCCGAAGTCCACCACGAAGCCGGTTACGTGCCGGAGAAGTTTACCGTCGAAGAGTTCGCGCAAGCTTTGCGCGCCATCGGTGAGCCGATCTTCGGCAAAACCGCAGACGGCATATCCATGAGCCGGCTTCTTCTCCAGCTCTTCGACGTCACCCATATGTTCGGCATGCACCTGCGTCCCGAACTGGTGTTGCTGCAAAAGACCATGGTTCAGGTCGAAGGCGTCGCCCGCGGCCTCGATCCCAAGCACGATATGTGGGCCGCCTCGCGCCCGATCGTCGAACGCTGGGTTGAGCGCGAGTTGGGCGTAGAAGCGGTCACCAAACGCGGCATTGACGAAGCCGCCCACGCCTTCGCCGCCATGCGCCGCCTTCCGCACACGTTGAACGCGCTCGAAGCGGCTGCCCGCAAAGTGAGCATCGAAGCGCCGCGCGAAGAGCGCAAATGGTACCAGATGCCGGCATTCTGGATCGGCCTGATCGGCGGCGGCATTCTCGTGCTAGTGTTCGGTCCGCGCACGATTGAACGTGCGCCGCCGCAACCGGCGCCTCAGCCCGCGCGTATTGAAGAGCCGATGAACTCAACGCGCCCGCCCTCAGCTACGGCGACAATCCCGAGCGATGGCGCGGAAGCGCCGACGACGTCCGGTCCCAGCGCTGATGAGGAGCCCGTTACGCCATGAGCGACAAGCGCGTCCTCCTGATCATTGGCGGCGGCATCGCGGCCTACAAAAGCCTGCTGCTGATCCGCTTGTTGGCGAAAGCCGGGATCAAGACGCGCGCTATTCTCACCAAGGCCGGCGCTGAGTTCGTGACGCCGCTGAGCGTTGGCTCGCTGACACAAGACAAGGTCTATCAGGACCTCTTCAATCTCACCGACGAACACGAGATGGGCCATATCGAGCTGTCACGCTCCGCCGATCTCATCGTCGTCGCGCCCGCAACGGCTGATCTCATCGCCAAGGCCGCGCACGGCAACGCCAACGACCTTGCCTCCACCACCCTGCTCGCGACCGACACGCCGGTGCTGATGGCGCCAGCCATGAACGTGCGCATGTGGATGCACGCGGCGACGCAGCGCAACGTCGCGCGTCTGCAAGCTGATGGCGTTCATTTCGTCGGCCCTGAAGAAGGCGACATGGCGTGCGGCGAGTACGGCCCCGGCCGCATGTCCGAACCGGAAGCGATTTTCGCTGCGATTAAGGGCTTGGTCGCGGACGGACCGCTCAAAGGCAAACGCGCGTTAGTGACAGCCGGGCCGACGCTGGAATCGATCGATCCGGTGCGCTTCATCTCCAATCGCTCCAGCGGCAAGCAAGGCTACGCCATCGCCGCAGCGCTCGCCCAGCTTGGCGCGGACGTGACGTTGGTGTCTGGGCCTACCGGATTGGCAGCGCCGCTTGGCGTGCATCGGGTATCGGTCGAGACCGCGCGCGAGATGCTCGATGCATCCGAAGCCGCCTTGCCTTTTGATGTCGCTGTGATGGTCGCAGCCGTCGCGGATTGGCGCCCTACCGAAACCGCCGACAGCAAGATCAAGAAAGACAAAGCGGGCATCCCCGCCATCTCGCTCATCGAGAACCCCGACATCCTCGCCACGCTCTCCAAGCCCGGCAAGAAACGGCCAAAGCTGGTGATAGGTTTTGCCGCTGAGACCGATAACGTCGAAGACAATGCCCGCGCCAAGATTACCAAAAAGGGCTGCGACTGGATTGTCGCCAACGACGTCTCCGGCGACGTCATGGGCGGCGAGAACAATCAGGTCGTGCTGATCACTAAGGACGGTTCAGAAGCCTGGCCACATATGGCGAAAGACGCCGTGGCGAAGAAGCTGGCGGAACGCATCAGCTCCGAACTAGCTGGAAAAGCCGCGCTGAAGAAGTAAAGCTGCGGCCCATGAAGGAGCCGCGCAAACCGCCCGAGCAAGAGCGACTCCGTGGCGCGGTCGCATTCGTCCTAGCGTTCATGCTTGTGATGTTCCTCGGCGTCAGCGTGCTGGTCGGCGCGTTCGACTTTGACCCCCGCCGCTCAGCCTTGCTGGCCTTGGCGCTCTAGCCCTCGCCTTCGCTGCAGCGGCGTATCACCCTACCCGGCGCTTCTTTTCACGCATATTGATGTTGGGTGGCGGTGGCTGACACCTCGCGCATGCAGACGTTGCGGAAACGCAAGCCTTTTTGGGCTTGAGCCCGGCGCGCGGGACGCTATGTAAAGGCCTTCACAAAACACCTTTGCCGATTCAAGTGCAGTGCGCGCCCTCCAGTGCCGCGCCCCGAAGGACGCCCGCATGAGCTTTGAGAACCACAACGAACGTCGTGACGC
>CAYZIJ010000035.1:0-27492 GCA_964478365.1 uncultured Terricaulis sp. | reverse complement strand
GCGCGCCATTGACGCGCCAAGCCATGAACGGCGCGCCGTTCCACATTTCGAGGAATGCGGTGGGGTCACGCGCGATGATCTCGCGGCCGCTTTCGACGCGGATGCCGCTATCCTCAACGCCACGCACGCCCGCATCGAGCAGCCAAACGACAGCGCGCGCACCAGCGGTGCGGCCATCGGCTTCGACGTAAACGCCATCAGGCGTGGTGATTTTCAGCGAGAACGGCGCGCCGTCGCGACGCAAGCGACCCAGCACGGGCGCAAGACGGGTAGAGGCGCCCGTAGAGTCCGTCGCGTCAAACAGCGAGAGGCCCTGCAGCATGCGAACCGAAGATTCCGCTGCCGCGGCGTTGTCGGAGAAGCGCAGCATGCCGGCGAGCGCCAACGGGCTGCCATAGATGCGCGGGTTGCCCCACTCGCCGTCGCCATCGGTGATCAGATCTTCCCAGATCAACACCACGCCGGGAAACGCGCCGAACACGGCGTCAGCCCACGCGACCTTATCTTCAAGATCGCGCACGCGTTTTTTCCAAACTTCCACTGTGCCGCGCGCGCTATCCGTTACGCGCAGCGCCCACAGTAGCGAAGCCACCGCGATTGCAGCTGCGCCAGCCGCCACAAGCAAGCTTGCGAATCCGCCGTCCAAAGCCGACCCCTAATTCCATCTTTTCGGCGAAACGAATCGCCGGACCCCGACGGTCATCCTCCCGCACGGCGCGCGCGTTTGCACGCACGGCGATGTACGGAAGCGTTAACAAGAGCTTAAATGTGTGAACGCGCAGTTAAGTTAAGAAAGATCAACGTGTTAACGACTGGCCTCAGCCAGCGTTGCGGATCTTGTCCACAGCCTGTTGGGCGGCTTGCAGCGTCGGGCGCAGTTTTCTGGCGCGACGACCGGCGTCTTTGATCTTCGAAGCGCCATCGATGCGGAAAACAAACGGCATCCGATAGCTCGATCCAAAACGGACATGCTGGTCCGCCTTCGGTTGAAATTGCGCGTTGAGCAGCGCTTCGCGCGCGGAGTCGAAGAAGACGTCAGACGGCCACGCATAGACGCAGTGCACATTCTTCACTTTACCGCCGGCCGCGACCTCAAACTCGGCGATCGCGACACCCTCAACACCAAGCCGCCGCGCGAGCTTGGGATACCGAGCGCGCAGAGGGCCAGCGACTTCCCATGGCATCGACTCCTCGGCCTCTTGCGCCGGCTCGGCATTTTTCCACAGCACACAGCACGGCCCGCTCGGCAGACGCTGCTTCACACGCTGCATTTCACGGTGTTCAGCCAACTTGGCCCGCACCCAATCGGCGACGTTGACGATGATCAACACCAACGCGAGCACAGCCGCGCCAGATGTGAGCAACGAGGCGCTGCCGCCCCACCCTTGCGCACGCAGCGCGCCAGTCAGCGCCAAATGCAGCATCACAACGACGACAAACAACGCGGCGTAGAAAAACGCGCGGGTGGTCCACGTCGAGAGCGTGCGTGTGGCCGAAATCAGCATGAGTGCGGTTTGTCCCCGAGGCTCAGGTTCTAGCCCCTCGGTTCGCCGCGTTGCAACGAAATGCGGCAGCACACGAACAAGTCATCCCGGGCGTAACGAAGCGTGACCCGGGATGACTCAGAGAGCGAGCGCTTAGTAGCGATAATGATCCGGCTTGAACGGGCCGGCTTCTGGGACGCCGATATAATCGGACTGCGCCTTCGACATTTTGGTGAGCTTGGCGCCCAGTTTGTCGAGGTGGAGCATCGCGACTTTTTCATCGAGGTGCTTCGGCAGCGTGTAGACTTCGTTCTTGTAGGCCTTGCCGTTGGTCCAGAGTTCGATCTGCGCCAGCGTCTGGTTGGTGAACGATGCCGACATCACGAAGCTCGGGTGACCCGTGGCGTTGCCAAGGTTCACCAGGCGGCCTTCGGAGAGAAGAATGATCTTCTTGCCGTCCGGAAACTCGATGTGGTGCACTTGCGGCTTGATCTCGTCCCACTTGAAGTTCTTCAGGCCAGCGACCTGAATTTCTGAATCGAAGTGGCCGATATTGCAGACGATGGCGTTGTTCTTCATCGCGCGCATGTGATCGACGGTGATGACGTCCTTGTTGCCGGTCGCGGTGACGAAGATGTCGGCGTGCGGCGCGGCATCTTCCATGGTGACGACTTCATAGCCTTCCATCGCCGCTTGCAGTGCGCAGATCGGATCGACTTCAGTCACCTTCACGCGCGCGCCGCCTTGGCGGAGCGACGCGGCCGAGCCCTTGCCGACATCGCCGTAGCCGGCGACGACCGCGACTTTGCCCGAGAGCATCACGTCGGTGCCGCGACGGATCGCGTCGACCAGTGACTCGCGGCAGCCATAGAGGTTGTCGAACTTCGACTTGGTGACGCTGTCATTGACGTTGATAGCCGGGAACGGGAGATCGCCCTTCTTGGCCATCTCGTAGAGGCGGTGCACGCCGGTCGTGGTTTCTTCGGATACGCCTTTTACGGCGTCGCGGATGGCCGAATAGAAGCCCGGCTTCTCTTTCAGATAGCGCTTCATCGTGGCGTAGAGCGCTTCTTCTTCTTCGTTGGTTGGGTTGTTGAGGATCGAGGGATCCTTCTCGGCTTTCGGGCCGAGCACGCAGAGCAGCGTCGCGTCGCCGCCGTCATCGAGGATCATGTTGGCGTAGCCGCCGTCAGACCATTCGAAGATGCGGTGGGCGTAGTCCCAATACTCGAGCAGCGTCTCACCCTTGGTGGCGAACACTGGCGTGCCCTTCGCGGCGATCGCAGCGGCGGCGTGGTCTTGGGTCGAGAAGATGTTGCACGAGGCCCAACGCACGTCGGCGCCCAGCGCTTGCAGCGTCTCGATCAGCACGGCGGTTTGAATGGTCATGTGCAGCGAGCCGGCGATGCGGGCGCCCTTTAGCACTTTCTTTGGGCCGTATTCCGCGCGCGTGGCCATCAGGCCCGGCATTTCGGTTTCGGCGATATCGATTTCCTTGCGGCCGTAGCCGGCAAGGCCAATGTCACGAACGACGTAATCTGTAGCGCTCATCGCGCGCCCTCCTTCGAAAGCGGCGAGCGTCGTTTTCCAAATGGAAAGCCCGTCGAGCCTGGCGGCAATCAGCCGTCGCAACGCTCCTCGGCGGGCGCTGGCGAGATAGCAAAGCTTGCGCGCGCTGCCAACCGCCGCCGATGCATGACAGGTACGAAAGAACCCTAAGAAAGAACCGCCGGGCGTTAACCCGGCGGCTCAATCATTTCAGCTTTAAAGGCTTAGCTCGTCCAGCGATCCAGGAGACGCTTCGCAGCTTCCCGGCCGCCGATGCCGAAGGCGATCGCAGCCGCCACCGCCACTGAGCCCAGGATGAGGCCGAAGGCGAGCATGATGATCTGCGGCGCCACGTTCATCTGGATGAGGCCCATGGCCGTCGCCAAGGCAATGACGCCCCAGCGCACGAACACCGACATGATCTCGGACGATGGCTTGCCGGGACGCGCCGCCGCTGCGGCGAGGATGTTCGCCAATAGCACACCGAGCGCGATGATGACCGCGCCCAAGAGCAGATTGCCGGCGCCACCGACGACGCTTTGCAGCATCGCGGCCATCGAGGTGAAGCCGAGCATGTTGGCGGCTTCAACTGCGGCGAAGAGCACGATGCCTATCAACACCGCCAAGCCGATCATCCGCGATGGTGGGAACGCCTTGAAGTCGACCGTGTCGACACCCGGCGTCAAGTCCATCTTCTCGCGACCGACCCGCACAGGTTCGGCGTTGGCGATCGAGCTGACGATCTGGTCGAAGCCGATCGTCTTTAGGCCCTCTTCGGTCAGCGTCATCGCCCAACGGCCGATGACGTAAGCGATGAAGATGATCAGCGCTGCGCCGATGACGTTCGGGATGGTTTCCAGAATGTCCTGCAGCATCGCCGTCGCTGGCGCCGAGATGGCTTCGATGTTGAGGACATCAAGCGACGCAATCGCCACCGGGATGATGATGAGCGTAAATACCAAGAGCCCAAGCAAACGCGCGAGGCCGGGGCCACGTGGCGTGTGCGTGAGGCCTGCATCGATCAGGCGGCGATCGAGTTCGACCGCCTCAACCATCGCTTCGACCATGCGGCGAACGATTGTCGCCAAGGCAAACCCGATGATGAAGATCAGCAGCGCGCCAACAATGTTCGGCAGATAGTTGAAGAAGCCGGCGACCATGCCGTTCAGCGGCGTCACGACCGGCTGCGCCCATGGACCCAGTTGCGCCAACGCGGCCATCAGGCCGAGCAGCCAAACCAGCCAATAGCCGACTTCACCGACGCGTTCGCCGATATCGGGGCCCGTCGGTTTCGCGGTCGCCGAGCCCGGTCCGTCGCGGCGCGACAAGAACGGAATGCGATCGATACCTTTGGCGATGGCCCATTTCACCGCTTTGGCGGCAAAGTGAGCAATGACCAGAATAAGGATCGCGAGCAAAATGCGCGGACCCCAATCTGTCAGCCAATTCATTGCGGCTTCTTGATTGTAGGACGTCATGGAGCGCTCCTCCCTGCCGAGGCTCATGAAAGATGTCCCGACTCTTCCGCCTCAACGCAGCGGAATCAAAGGATTTGCGCGCGGCAGGCGTGCAAAAGCCATGCTGCGTCCGCGAGATATTCGCTTGGCGGGCGAAGTCGCCCGGTTCAGAGCTTAGTTCAGCGCTTCCGGGAAGCGCGGCAGAGCGTCGAAATCTTCCTGCACGTGCTGGCGAATGACGAGCGCGTTGTTCTCGGCGGCGAGACGTTCCACCAGATCCATCGACGCAAGCGTCTGTGCGCGGTCAACATTGAAGCGCGGCACAGTGCGGCGCTCGCGCGATTCCGCGAGATGGTACATGTCGCCCGTCAGCAGCACGACGCCGGCATTGGGCAAGCGCAGCATCAGTACGGTGTGGCCCGGCGTGTGGCCTGGCGCTTGATAGATCACGACCGAACCATCGCCGAACACATCATAGCTCGCCTGCTCAATGAGCTGCGTCTCGGCATTTTCGAGTTGGCTATAGGCGGAGAAGCTCTGCGCATCAGAGCGCGCTTCCGGGCGGAAGAGATAGGCGCGTTCGTCCGGATCAACGATCCAGGTCGAGGCGGCGAAGAGATTACCGTTGCCGGTATGGTCGCCATGCGCATGGCTGAAGGACACGAATTCAACGTCGGCCGGCGTCAGCTGAAGTTGCGCGAGTTGTTCAGTGAGCGTTTGTTCCATGGTGACGTGCGCGCCCATGGCCTGGATCTGGAGACCGCCCTCCATGCCGGCGACGGCATCGGGAAAGCCAGTATCCCAGATGAGATCGCCGCTCGGGTGGCGGATGAGGTAGCAAGGGTCAACGAGCGCGCGCGATTGGCCAGCAAAGCTGCCATCATCGCCAAACATATCAACGTCGGCGAATGCTGCGCGTCCGCAATCCATCGCGTAAAGCCGCACATCCGGCGCTGCAGGCTGAGGCGCATCAGGCTGGCAGGCAGCCAAGAACGAAACCGCTGCAAGCACCGCTATACGCTTCAACATCGAGGATTCTCCTTCGGCGTCCTTCAAGCGTGTCCGTCACCGAAGCGCAAGCGCAATGCGAGGATGGCCAGCACGAGGACAAGGCAAACAGCGTTAGCCAGCGTCACCGGCCATGAGCCGCTAAGCCAGCCATACGCGATCCAACAGACGAAGCCGATGGTCGTCGCCGCATACATGCGAAGCGAGATGCCTGAGGCATCCCGCTCACGCACGATCTTGAAAATTTGGGGCACGAAGCTCGCCATCGAGCAAAGCCCTGCGGCGACGCCGAACGTATTGATCAGCCAGTCCGGCGCCGCCGCCATTGACTAGGCGCGCTTCAACACGCGCACCAGCAAGAGCAAAACTACCGCGCCGATGAACGCCGTGAAGATGGTGTTGATGATGCCGGCGCCGATGGCGATGCCAGCGATGCCAAACAACCAGCCGCCCAAGAAGGCGCCGATAATGCCGATGACGATGTTGCCAACGATGCCAAAACCGCCACCGCGCACAACAAGTCCCGCAAGCCAACCAGCAACCGCGCCGACCAGCAGCCAAATCAGAATGGATTCTACACTCATGAGTATTCCTCCCGTTCGCGCAGCAGCGCTTCCGGGTGAAACAGTCACTTACCGCAAAAGTTCCCAGCTCACGTCCCGCCGATGACGGCGAGGCATTGGCTGAGCGCGTTGTCGATGAGGAATTCGCTCAGAACTAAGCGCTGTTCGGCGAAGGTTTCGCGACCCTGCGGCATGTACCGTAGCGTGCGTTCGGTATCGCCATCGCGCACAACATAGGCGATCTCAAGCTCAGCATTGCCTATCTCGCCACCGTCGCGACGCACCAGCACCATGCCGTCGCGTAGACCTGCGGCGTAAGCGGGGTGCGTGGGGTCGACGCCGATGATGACGTTATTGTTGGCTTGCGTCGCTTCGATGTCGAAGCCGCGATGGAAGGCGCGCACTTGGCGCGTTTCGATGCGACCGCACGGCGCGAAGGCATCCTCCGGCAGCAGGATCGGCACGCCGCGATCGACGTGGGCGGCGATGTCTTCGTTCGGATCGATGCCGTATTCGCGCATTACCTCGTTAAAGATTTGCACGGCATAGCGCTCGTCCCCCGCTTGCACACGCGCGCGCATGGCGAGCACGACATCGTCGAGATCATGGCCTTGTGCGCGCAAGCGCTGGTCCCATATCGTTGCGAGGAAGCGGCCGCGCTGATACGGCAATTGCTGCACGGCACGGCTCGACCAGAACGCCTCCAGCACGCGCGCATTGGTGGCGGTGCGCTCCGGCGATTGCGCGTAGTCGCGCAGCATGCGGTTCAAATCGTCAGCGAATTGCTGCGGCGTCCACAAGCGTTCGCGTACCAAAACGCGGCCGGTGAAGAAGTCGGTGAACCCTTCAGAGAGCCAATAGTCCAGCGCCTGCTCTTCTTGCGGCAGATCGCCAATGCCATTGGGAATCCAGGTGTGCAGACCTTCGTGCGCGAGCGTGCGCGTAATCTGCGCGGCTTCAACGTTGCGGGTTGCAAAGAACGCGAACGCGTCGGTTAGGCCCGTTCCGCCGATGGAGAGCCAGCCGTCTTGTGGTTGCTCAAGCGAAATCACGGTGACGAGATAGGACGATGGCCGGTCGCCGAAGAAGCGGCGCTGACCCGCGATGATTTCGACGATGCTCTGCGTGAGCGCTTCGTCGGTGAAGCTCCACTCTCCGCGCACGGCGACGCGGATGCGGTTGGCGCGACCTTCGTGGATGCGAAAATCGCCGCCGACGGTGACACTCGACCAAACATTAGCAAGGCGGAGGTCAGCGTGTTCGAGATCGGATGCGTAAAGCCAATCGCGCGGCAGGTCACGGACGCGGACGCTCACCCGCGTAGAGCTGTCGGCGTCGCCCGGCGTGATCATGAAGGCGTCGCCGATCAGATGGAAATAGCCAGGCTGCACGACGGGGCGATACGCGTTGCCTTGGCGCGCGTTCGGCGCGCCTTCGAAATCCTGAATAACGCGATAGCGCACATGGATGCGCGCGTTGGGGCGGTGGGTGAGGATGCGTGCGTTTGGCGTCGCGCCATCGGTGATGGTGGCGCCGGAGACGGCGGTGACGTTTTCGATCGAGCGCCACAGCTCCGTTTGGCCGCCCCACTCGTCGGGAAGGCGCAAATCGGATTGGCCATCAGCGTCGCCACGGAAGCGGAGATCGACTTGCAGCGCCGTCAGCGCGCCGTTTTGAAAGATGGGGGTGAGTTCGTACTCAATGCGCGACGACGGCGCCTGAGCGCTGCACACCAACATCGCCATGGCCGCTAAGGCCAAGCCGAATATCTTCCGCATAAACTACTCCCCTCGCTTCGCTCTTGGGATGCAGGGAATATGGCGAAACAGGGGCAGCAAGTCTGGACCGCCGGCACGGCGCCGCCGCTACCGATAAACTCCGGCGCTTGTTCGATCTAGCGCATGCCGGCGAGGGCGCCGGCGGTCCAGACTCTATTCGTCTTCGTGGAAGCGCGCGGCGAACAGGGCCTCGACTTGCGCCATCGCTTCTTCTGCCTGCGGTCCGCGCGTTTCGACCTCGACGTCGGAGCCGTTGCCGGCGCCGAGCATCATCAGATCCATCAACGAGCGCGCGTCGGCCTCTTCGTCTTCCTTGCGCACGAGGATGCGCGTGCTCTCATAATTCAGTGCGAGTTCGGCCAGCTTGCGCGACGCGCGCGCGTGCAGACCCTTCTTGTTCACAACCGGAATGGTGCGCTTGACGCTCATCGCGGAAGCTCTAGGCCGCCCCGCCCGCCAGCTCAACAGAGGCCACGCGGATATAACGCCGGCCGGCGTCCTGTGCGGCCAGCGCCGCTTCCGGCAGGCTGACCTTATCGCGGACTTCGGCGAGCTTGATCAGCATCGGCAGGTTCACGCCGGCGATGACCTCAGTCTTCACCTGATTGATCACCGAAATCGCCAAGTTCGACGGCGTGCCGCCGAACATATCGGTGAGGATCACAACGCCGTCGCCACGATCAACGGTTCGCACCGCGTCGATGATATCGGCGCGGCGTTCTTCCATGTTGTCATTGGGTCCAATGGCAATGGCGCGCATCTGTTCTTGTGGCCCGAGTACGTGCTCGGCCGCGGCGATGAATTCATCCGCCAAACGGCCGTGGGACACCACGACAACACCGATCATGCACTGCTCCCGCCACCCGCCAGTGGCCTAATCAAGGTCGCGGACAATAGCCCTTCGCGCCTGCGATAAAAGCCAAACCCACACCGGGATTGCAGTTTTCGATGAGCTGCACACAGCGGCAATCGCTCACTTGGCGCATGCAGGCTATTGTGTTTAACACAGTACCTGCTATTGTGCGTCACACACTAGCTGAAGGATCGCATCGTGGCGACCCCCGCACTAAACGAATGGATTTCCCAACTCCGACGCGGCGCGTTGGAACTCTGCATCCTGTGCATCCTTCGAACCACACCGAGCTACGGCTACGAGATTGTCACCAAGCTCGCCCAACGCGGCCCACTCGCGGCGGGTGAGAACACTGTTTACCCGCTGTTGCGGCGCCTCAAAGGCGATGGGCAACTCGAGACCTTCAGCGTGGAATCGTCTTCGGGACCGCCACGCCAATACTACCGGCTGACCGCGCAAGGACGCCGCTTGCTTCAGACACTGGAAAAGGAATGGGCCGAACTGGCGCGCGCCGTCGAAGCCTGCATCAGCAATGGAGAGCCATCGTGACCAACGCAAACCCCGCCCTACAGCGCTACATGATGACTTTCGAAACTGCGCTGAAATCTTTCGATTGCGCCGAGAGCGCAGATATCGTGCGCGATCTCTACGGACACGTCGCGGAAGCGCAGGCGCTCGGCAAACCGCTGGACGAAGTGCTCGCGTCAATCGGGCCTGCCGAAGCGTTAGCGCGCGCCTATGCAGTCGAACTTGAACTCAATCCGCGCGGCGCGGAGCTCGGGCGCACGATTGGCGGCGTGCTGCGCGTCACTTGGATTCTGGCGGCGGCGAGCATTCTGTCGCTGCTCGTCGTTGGCGCATTGGGATCGCTCGCCATTGGGCTCACCGGCGCGGGCATTGGCGTTATCGTCATCGGTGCGATCGAAGCGGCGGGCGTGCATTTGCCTTCGGTGCAACTCGCCGGACTGTCGCCCTACGCAGTGATTGCGCTTGGCCCGGTCTTTATCGCTGTGGGGTTGGCTTGCGGCTTGGGGCTTTGGATTTATCTGCGCGCGCTGACGCGCACGCTGGTTCGCACCTTGCCGGGCAAACGCGCGTGAGTTCTCAGTGCGCCAACGGCAGCTCAACAATCAGCCGCGCGCCGCCTTCTTCACGGTTTTGCGCGTAAATTTGCCCCTCAAGCGTGGTGACGATCTGGCGGGCGATAGAGAGGCCGAGGCCTGAATTGGCGCCGAAGGCGGTTCCTTTAGGACGCTGGGTGTAGAATCGCTCGAACACCGTTTCGAGGTTTTCCGGCGGAATACCCGGTCCGTCATCCTCGACCAGCGCGCGCACCACCTGCCCCTCTTTGCTGCGCACCACTGAAATCGAGACACGCACCTCGCCGCCTTCGCCACTGAAGGAGCGGGCGTTGTCGATCAGATTGCGGAAGACTTGGCCAAGCGGGCCGGATTGCCCCAACACGATGGCGCCTTCTGGCCGCGGGCCGCGGAAGGTCACGGCGACGGGTGCGCGCTCGCCGGGCGGCGGCGCATAAGCGCGTGTCAGTTCGAACAACATCGCGCCGATATCGACGGTTTCGAAATCGGCGCGCGCAGTTTCCGCTTCGATGCGGCTGGCGCGGGCGATGTCGGTGATCAAGCGATCGAGGCGCTGCACGTCCTGGGCGACGATCGCCAGCATGCGCGCTTGCTGCTCGGGATCAGCGGCGGAGCGCGCTGATGCGACCGCCGATTGGATTGAAGCCAGCGGGTTCTTGATTTCGTGGCTGACATCAGCAGCGAACGCCGCATTGGCGTCGATGCGATCGGCGAGTGCATTGGTCATCGCTTCGAGCGAATGAGCGAGCGCGCCGATTTCATCTTTGCGCCTGGAAACATCGCCTAGCGTCAGGCGGGTCGCGCCGGAATGGCGGAGCGAATCCGCGGCGCCGGCCAAACGGCGCAGTGGGCGCGCAATAAAGAGCGCGAGCAGTAGCGACGACAGGAAAATGGCGACCGTGGCGCCGATCATGAACGGGATCATGCTGGCGCGCTCGGCCACCAAAATCCGCTCCACATCGGCGCTTTCGATGGTCACGGCGCCCATCACTTGCTGCACGCGGCGCAGCGGTAGCGTCACCGAGACGACGCGTTCGCCTCTCTCGTTCAACCGTTCGCCCGAGACGATCTCGCCACGCATCGCGCGGGCGCGCTCTTCTTCCAGTGAGATCGTCGGATGCCAGGGGGTCAGGCGCAGATATTCCACACGCTCGGCGGCGCGACCGATCCGATCGCCCAAGCTTGTGCCCGCGCCGGCGTTCGGCAGCGGTTGCTCATCGAGGCTATCGTAGAGCACGTCGCTATCAGCAATCGTGCGCCCATCAGGGCTGAACATGCGCACCCGCGGGCGGCCAACATTGGCGCGCGCGCCTTCCGCGACCGGCGGCAAGATCCGATGCAGCACTAGGCGCACCGCATCTTCGTTCACGTACGGATTGGGATCGCCTTCGACCGTGCCGGTTTCGATCAGCAGATTGGTGATCAACTCACCTTGCGTGCGCATGTTATTGAACTGCGCTTCGGTCAAACCAGCGCGCATTTCCGTCAGCAGCAAAACGCCGACGATCAGGAATAGAAGTCCCGCGAAATTCCAGATGAAGATAATGCGGGCAATGCGCGACCGCGCAATCGCCCGCCATCCTTCGGCGCGAGGAGCGTCAGGCTTCGTTGTACCTGTATCCGACGCCGTAGAGCGTTTCGATCGCGTCGAAGTCGCCGTCGATGTCGCGGAACTTTTTGCGGAGCCGCTTGATGTGCGAGTCGATGGTTCGATCGTCGACATAGACCTGATCATCATAGGCCGCGTCCATCAGTTGGTCGCGGCTTTTCACGTAACCCGGACGCTGGGCCAGCGCTTGCAGAATAAGGAACTCGGTCACCGTAAGGCGAACTGCTTCGCCCTTCCAGGTGCAGGCGTGGCGATTTGGATCGAGAGTCAGTTCGCCGCGCACGATCGGCTTTTTGTCACCAACCGGTTCCGCGCCCGGTGTACCCGCGCGCGTGCGGCGCAACAGCGCTTTGACACGCTCGCTCAGCAGACGCTGAGAGAACGGCTTCGAAATGTAATCGTCGGCGCCGACATTGAAGCCGACAACCTCATCCATCTCATCGTCCTTCGATGTCAGGAAGATGACCGGCAGGTTCGAGCCCTGGCGCAAACGGCGCAACACTTCGACGCCGTCCATGCGCGGCATCTTGATGTCGAGAATGGCGATGTCCGGCGGCGCTTCCGAGAGCGCAGCCAAAGCCGCGGCGCCGTCCGTGTAGGTGCGCACGGTGTAGCCTTCGCCCTCGAACAGAAGCTTGAGGGAGGCGAGAATGTTCTCGTCGTCGTCGACAAGGGCGATCGTTGCCATAGTGTCCGCGCGTTTCCTGACTAACCCGTAATGAATTGGTCCCGGTCTTCTTAGCCGTCAATGGGGCCAAAGAAAACAACTTCTAGGGCGGCGCAAGCGCGCGCTCTCTGGAAAGTGAAGTCGCGTCCGGAGAACGCGAAAGATGTTGAAAAGGTGGCGCCTTGCGACGGCTTTTGGCGTGAAAAGCTTAGCGAACGTCCGCCTGCGTACGGCTTAGCGTGAAGCCGTGATCTTCGGTGCTCGCGCACCGAACGCCGGCTTCGGTGACATCGCAAATGAACGGCCCATCCATCCAGCGATCGCCATACGGGATGACTTCACCGCTGCAGCAGCCGCGCTCGTCGGTCGGCACGATCTGCGCGGGTCCAGTCTCGGACAGGACAATGCGAACGTATTCCGGCTCGTTGCGATCGCAGGAAATCTCAGCGCCGCCGTCAGCCGTTTGGTACACCTCAGTGCCGCCAGCGGGCGTGTAGATGCACGCAATGTTGCCGGACGGCGCCATGAAGGTGACTTGTTGACCAGGCGCCGCGGATGCTGTCGCAGCAGGCTCAGCCGTGGACGGTTGCGGAGTCTCCGCGGCAGGCGGCGAACAGGCGGCAAGCGCAAAGGCGAAAACTGCGACGGTAATGGCGTGTTTCATACCGCCAGCATGCGCGTGATTTGGCGCCGCCGCAACTTTCAGTGCGCCGCTCCCCAAGTCGCGCCGGCCTTCGCTTCTACCGTCAGTGGCACACTAAGCTGCACTGCCGGATCCGGCGCAGCTTCCATCACCGTGCGCGCGAGCGCACAGAGCGCGTCCGCTTCATGCTTCGGCGCCTCGAAGACGAGTTCGTCGTGCACTTGCAGCAGCATGCGCGCTTTCAGGCCTGAGCGCGCCAACGCATCGGGCAGGCGCACCATGGCGCGGCGGATGATATCGGCGGCCGCGCCTTGCAACGGCGCGTTGATGGCTTGGCGTTCGCCGGCCTGACGCTCTTGGCCGTTCTTCGACTGCACGCCTTTGACCCAAATGCGGCGGCCGAAAATGGTTTTCACATAGCCATGCTCGCGCGCGAACGCTTTGGTGCTCTCCATGTAATCGCGAATGCCGGGAAAGCGTTCGAAATACATCTTGATGTACGCGCTCGCCTCTTCGCGCTCGATGCCGAGATTGCGCGCCAGGCCAAAGGCCGAGATGCCGTAAATAATGCCGAAATTAATCGCCTTGGCATTGCTTCGGATCTCTTTCGGCATGCCCTCTACCGGCACGCCAAACATTTCCGACGCCGTGCGCGCATGAATGTCGACGCCATCGGCGAAGGCTTGCTTCAGTTGCGGAATGTCCGCGACATGCGCCAACAACCGCAGCTCAATCTGGGAATAGTCGGCGCTGACGAGGATATTGCCCTTCTCCGCGATGAACGCCTCGCGAATGCGGCGACCTTCTTCCGTACGGATCGGAATGTTCTGCAGGTTTGGATCATTGGACGAAAGACGCCCAGTTGTCGTTGAAGCGAGCGCGTAGCTTGTGTGCACGCGGCCAGTTTGCGGGCTGATCGCTTGACCCAACGCTTCGGTATAGGTCGAGCGCAGTTTGGAAAGTTGGCGCCAGTCGAGCAATTTTCGCGGCAAATCGTGTTCGTCAGCTAGATCTTCGAGGGTCGTCGCATCGGTGGACCACGCGCCAGTCTTGGTCTTCGACCCGCCTGGCAATTTCATCTCATCGAACAGAATTTCACCGAGTTGCTTGGGCGAGCCCATATTGAACTCGCGACCGGCGAGCGCGTAAGCCTCCGACTCGTACTGCAGCATGCGTTGAGCAAAATCGCCGGAGAGACGCGAGAGCATGCTGGGATCGATCTTGATCCCCTCCCGCTCCATCGCAGCCAGAACCGGCGGCAACGGCCGCTCCAATGTTTCGTACACAGTGACGAGACGCTCCAGCGCCAAATCCGGCTTCAGCTTGCGCCAAACCCGAAGCGCCGCATCCGCTTGCTCACACGAATAGCTCGCAGCGCGATCAACTGGAACTAGATCGAACGCGACTTGCGACTTGCCTTTGCCGGCGACCTCAGTGTGCGGTGTCAGTGCGTGGCCCAAGTGCTTTTCAACGAGCGACGTTTTGTCATGCGCGTCCGCGCCGCCAAACAGGGCGTATGAAATCAGCATCGGATCGTCGAACGGCGCGATCGCAATTTCGTGACGCGCCAACAGCGCGATGTCCCACTTGATGTTAAGGCCAACTTTGAGAACGCCTGCATCCTCAAACAGCGCTTTCAACGCGCCGATCGCGCTGGCGACCGGGATTTGCTCACCCGCATCCGGCGCGGCTTTCGCCTCCGGTTCTTCGCTCGCAAACAACTCTCCCGCGCGCGGATCGGCCCCGCGATGCGCGAGCGGCACGTAGATCGCGTCGTTCGCGTCAAGCGATAGCGAGATGCCCACCAATCCGGCGCTCGCCGGATTCACGCCATCAGCCTCTGTATCGATGCCGACAAGGCCCGCGGCGCGTATGCGCGCAATATAGGTTTCAAGCGCTGCGAGATCGCGGACGGTTTGGTATGCGTCGCGCATAAACTCAGTTTCCACCGTCTCGCGCACCAACCCCACGCTGGACGCAGACTCAGCCCGTGCGGGCGTTGCAGCGGCCGCGTACTGCGCGACAATCTGAATGCCCTTTTCCTTTGAGAAATGCTCACGCACGCGCCGGCCGAGCGTGCGAAATTCCATGCCATCTATGAACTGAAGCAGCATCTCCGCGTTCGGTTCACGCAGGCCGAAGTCTTCCCACTTCTCTTCGACGTCCACATCATCCTTCAGCGTCACGAGCTCGCGCGAGAGGCGGATCTGATCGGCGAAGTTGATCAGGGTTTCGCGGCGCTTCTGCTGCTTGACCTCGTTGGCGCGCTCTAAGATTGCGTCGAGCGAGCCGAACGTGTTGATCAGTTCAGCAGCCGTCTTTGGCCCGATGCCCGGCGCCCCCGGTACGTTATCGGTGCTGTCGCCAATCAGCGATTGCGCATCGATCACTTTATCCGGAGTGACGCCGAACTTTTCCATCACCGCGTCCGAGCCGAGCGTGCGGTTTTTCATCGGATCATAAAGTTCGATCTGACCATCGACGATAAGCTGCATCAGGTCCTTGTCGGACGAGATGATCTTCACTGTCGCGCCTGCAGCGGCCGCTTGGCGGGCATAGGTCGCGATCAGATCGTCCGCCTCGAAGCCGCCCATCTCGATGCACGGGAGATTGAACGCGCGCGTTGCGTCGCGGATCATCGGAAATTGCGGGACGAGATCTTCCGGCGCCGGCGGGCGATGCGCTTTGTATTCGGGATAGAGCTTGTTGCGGAACGTCACTTCGCTCTTGTCGAAAATGACCGCGAGGTGCGTCGGCGCCTCGCTCGCTTTCATCTCCTCCAAGAACTTCCACAGCATGTTGCAGAAGCCAGCAACCGCGCCAACCGACAAGCCATCGCTCGCACGCGTCAGCGGCGGCAGCGCATGATACGCGCGGAAAATGTAGCCGGAGCCGTCGATCAGGAAGAGACGGGGCGAGTCTTTCTTAGCCATGCGGCGGATATAGTGAGTCTCCGCGCGCCCGTCTCTAGGCCGGTGGCGGCGGGGCGCGCTTCTTTTCGAGATGCGCCTCGCGGAGCGTGATGAAGAGCGTCGAGCCGATGACGATCACGGCGCCGACAATCGTCCAGAAATCCAATACTTCGTGGAACACGATGAGGCCAGCGACGGCGGCGAGCGGCAGGCGCACATAATCCATCGTCGCCATCAAGGAGGCCTCCCCCGCCGCTAAGCCGGTGGTGAACGCGGTCTGCGCGATCACGCCAGAGACGGAGAGCAAAGCGAAGAGCCCAGCATCGGCCAAGGTCGGCGTGCGCCAAGCGAGGAAGGCCAGCGGCAATGCCAGCAACGTCGTCGCGGCATTCATCCAAATCACGAGCGAAATCGTGCTGTGATCACGCGATAGGTCTTTCACGGTGACGACCGTGTAGGCCATCAGCAGAGCGGATGTCAGGATCGCAAGCGCCGGAAGATTGAACACCATCTCCGTCGGCCGCAACATCACCATGACGCCGATAAAGCCCACGATCAGCGCGCCCTGGCGCCACTTACCGACCGTCTCGCCGAGCAACAGCATCGCCAGCAAGACAACGAACAAAGAGCGCGCGAAGGAAAGCGACTGCGCGCTCGCAAGCGGCATGTTGCCGAACGCGTAGAACGCCAGCAGCACGCCAATGGCTGAGCCGATACAGCGCCGCGCCATCACCCACGGTCGCGACGTCGCCCAGACGGTCCAACCACCCTTGATCATCGCAGGCGCGAGCAGAATAACGCCTGCCGCGCAGCGGAAGAACAGCATCTGGCTTTCGGAGTAATCTTTGAGCGAAAGCAGCTTGATGCAGACCGCCATCACCGTGAAGCACACCGCGGAGACGAGCATCCACAAGGCGCCGCGCGTGTTTCCCGAGAGTGGCGTGCGCGCTGCAGCGGTCATCGCGTGTTGGTGCGCGCGATGACCGGAAGCGTCAAGCGGTGAAGAGCTTGTTGTAATCGGGCGGAGTGCCGCGCTTGGCCCACAACATTTCTGAATCGCCGGAGGCCAGAAATTCTGACGTCGCGGCAATCGCGCTGGACATCGCCGCATTGAAGATCGAGGTCGCTGCACTCAAGCGCTTCACCCCAAGCTCACGCAATCCCGCGGCGTTCGGAGCGCCCGGCCGCGCCATCACGTTCAACGGCAAATCCACGCCGGAAACAATCGCGGCGATATCATCGACACTGTTAATGCCCGGCACGAACAAACCGCTCGCGCCCGCGACCTTGATCGCAGCGCCGCGCTTAAGCGTTTCCGCAATCGCCCGCTCCGGCGGCACGAGCTGTTTCAAGATCACGTCAGTGCGCGCGTTGATGAAGAGGTTCACGCCCTCGCGCTCAGCGCCCGCACGGATCGCTTCGATCTTGCGCAGGTGCAGTTCATGCGGCTGCTTGCCGTCTTCGAGATTTATGCCCACAGCGCCGGCGCCGACCAGCGCGCGAATATTCTCCGCCGCTCCTTCGGGCGTATCAGCATAGCCCGCTTCCGCGTCGCACGTGATCGGCACGCTAACGACACGCGCCATCTCTTCTACAATCGTGATGAGCTTGGCGATCGGAAAGTGGTGGCCGTCGGCGAAACCGTGCGCCCAAGCGCAGGCCGCACTTGAAGTAGCAATAGCCTTGGCGCCTGCGTCCTGGATGACGCGCGCGGAGCCGGCATCCCAAGCGTTGGGCAATATGAGCAAATCTCGGTGCAGTGCGTGAAACGCGTCGGCTTCTTGCGAGCGAGCGGGCATGGCGGACGAACTCCTTGAGGCGCGCGCACCCTAGCGCGCAGCCAAGCGCAGCGCCTGCCGAAATCGGACTTTCGCTTACCTGTAATCTTAGGATAAGCCTGGGCGCCGGGGAGACATGGACCAGGACACTTCACCCTATCGCGATATCGCGACGGGCGCGCGCGTCGCGCCGCCGCCCGTTTGGGCGGAGCTTGAGCCGTACGATAGTCCTGCGACCCCCAATCCGCACTTCATCGCCAATGGCGTCTGCGTGCTGTTGGACGATTCACAGATCGATCTTACCGCACCGGAACGGGTCTGGTTTTACCGCCGCGCCGATTTGGTGACGGCGCTGTCGGGCGCCGAGCGCGCCGCGCAATTCAATGTGAGCTTCGACCCGGCGTTTGAGCGCGTCGAGATTCATGGCGTCGCCGTGATCCGCAAGGGTCAGCGTATCGAGTACGCGCACAAAGCCTTCTTCGAAGTGCTGCGCCGCGAACGCAACATGGAGCGCCTGATCTTCGACGGCGCCGTGACGCTGGCGGTGACGTTGCCCGATGTGCACGCAGGCGATGTAGTGGAGACATCTTATTCGCTGATTGGCGGTCGCCGCTCACTCGGCGGGCGCCACGCAGCGTTCATCGGCCTGGAATGGACTGTCGGCATCATCGACGTGCGCTTGCGTCAGCGTCGGCCTGAAAACCGCACTGTGTTCGAGCGCGGCTACAACAATCCGCCGCAAGCAACCGAGACGGTGCGCGATGGCATCGTTGATCGTCGTTGGCGCATGCGCGAGCGGCCCGGCTTCCGCTTTGAACCGTTGGCGCCGCCATGGGAGATGCAGTGCGCGGCGCTGCAGCTGACCGAATGGCGCGACTGGCGCGAAGTGGCGGACACCTTCACGCCACTCTACGAAGATGAAGCGCCCCTGCCCGATGACGTCGAGCAGGAAATCCAGCGCATCGCCACAACCGAGACAACGCAAGCGGGGCGTGCGGCCGCAGTGTTGCGCTTCACGCAAAACGCCGTGCGCTATCTCGCCATATCGATGGGCGAAGGCGGCTACACGCCGCGCGGGCTCACAGATATCGGCGCGACGCGTTACGGCGATTGCAAAGATAAATCGAAACTCTACACGCACATGGCCCGCAAACTTGGGCTCGATGCTTGCCCGGCCTTGGTCAATACGCGCGATGGCTATGCGCTCGATCGTTATCTGCCGAGCGCGCAGATCTTCGATCACTGCATCGTGCGCGTCGCAGTGGACGGCAAAGTCTATTGGCTCGACCCCACGCGGCTGCTGCAACCGAGCCCGCTTGAAACCTTGAACCAATGCCATTTCGGCTGGGCGCTTCCGCTCAAGGCCGGCATCGACGCGCTCGAGCGCATGCCCGACCCGACGCCCGCACACACGCAAGAGACTTTCGAGCGCATCACGCTCGGCAAGTCGCCGAAGCATTCGGTTCGCTATGAGTGGAAGATCACCTCGCGTCGCGGCCGCGCCGAATGGGTGCGCGAGAGCATTACACGTGAAGGCACGGTCGGCCTGTTCAAGCTCTACGCCGATGACATCGGCCGCCGCTATGCGGGCGCCAAACCGTTGCGCCAAGATCTCGTTGAAGACGATACGGCGCGCAACGCACTCACTGCGCTTGAAGTTTATGAAATCTCCGACGCGTGGACCACGTCAGGCAAAGTGCAGCAATTCAGCACGCACGATCTGACCATGCGCGCTCAGCTCGCACCGCTTGATGCAAGCGTGACGAAGCTGCCGATCTATCTCGGCCAAGTCGGCAGCGTGACGCGCCGCGTCGAACTGGAACTGCCGTATGACGTGCAAGTCAAAAGCTGGTCGCGCGCGGTCGAGGCTTCGACGCTCTCGTTCAAGTCGGAGTTCAAGCGAGAAGGGTCGAAGAACTTCACGCTGACGCAGCGCATCGAGTTTCGCGCGCTGACTCTGCCCGGCGCGGAGGCGGACAAGTATCGCCAAGTGCTGGCCGAGCTGGATCAGTCGGACATTGTCTTCTCAGGCATGGTCGGCAAACGCGGTGTGTTCGTCAGCGCGGCGGACGACATGGAAACGCACGGCGGCGGCAATTGGGTCGGCTGGGTGATTGGCATCATCGTCGTGGCTGGGTATTGGGGCTACCGCTATCTCCAGTCTGCGGGAATGCTTCCCTAACCCACCTTGCGCGTGTGAATGATCACACTGCGATGACCGCCATGATTAAGCGGCTCCAAATACATCGGCCCGAACCCGTCGCGCGTGAGCAAAGCGACGACGCGGGCAAGGTCGTAGTCATACATCATGATCAAGCCGGGCTTGGCTAAACGATGATGCAGCAGGTGCGCAAACGCCTGTTGTGGCGCTTTGAGCCAGCTCGGGCCTTTCAGATGCGCGTCGCGGCCAGTGGTGACGTGCAATGTCAACGCGCCCCCGCGCGCCGTCAAAGCTGACAAGCGCTCGATAAAGTCGTAGCCACGCTTTGGCTCAATGTGCTGCAGCACAATGTAGGAATTGACCCAATCGAACGGGCCTTGCACCTCATCGAGCGACGCGACGACGCTGGCATTGTTCAATCCTGCTTCCGCCAGATGCGCCGTGCAACGTTCACGCATACCGGCGGAGCTATCGACGCCGACCGCACGTGTGGCGCGTTTGGCCATCGGGATGAGCAAGCGGCCTACACCGCAGCCGAAGTCCAACGCCGAGCCAATTTCCGCGGGCGCGCCGAGTCTTTGCTCAAGCGACAAGCGTAGCCACGGAATGAAGCTCTCGCCGCTCTCGAAGAACTTGGCGCGCTGCTCGCTATCGAGCGCTTGGCGGCCGGCGAAATCGGGATCGGTGTAAACGCCCCAATAGGGTTGGCTCGCGCCGAGGGTCTCCCAGTCGCGATCGGTGTCGCGGCGGAAGATGCCGCTCAATGGCCGTCCGCGCCGTCAGCCAGCATGAAGCGGCGGTCGCAATAGAGGCACTCGACGAAATCTTCTTCGCCGATGTCATAATAGACGACGGGATGGCCGAGCGCGCCGCCACCGCCATCGCACTTCACCCGCTTCGACGTCACAGTGACGACTTCCGGCGCCGGGATCGCATCGGGATCGCCCGGCGTCATCTGGTCGGTGTTGGAGTTGTGCTTCGTCATTCTTTGGCGGGGCCCTGAATCTGACGCGGGGTTGAAGCGCGTCGCGTGCGCCCGTACCTAGAGCGCATCGCGCGCCCAGGCAATGCGGCGCCCCGGACCCATATATGCTCGCACCCACATCGCCGCCCGATAACGCCATCGAAGCCTGCGGCCTCGACAAAACGTACCGCGCCCAGGGCAAGGGCAAGCCGGTGCATGCGCTGAAGACGGTCGACCTGGTGATCCCGCGCGGCTCGTTCTTCGGGCTGCTCGGCCCGAACGGCGCCGGCAAATCGACCTTTATCAACATCCTCGGCGGGTTGGTCGTGAAGAGCGGCGGAACCGCTTCGATATGGGGTCATGACATCGACGCCGACCCGATGAATGCGCGCGGCGCTATCGGCATCGTCCCGCAAGAACTGAACATGGACCCCTTCTTCTCCCCCGGCGAGGCGCTGGAGATTCAAGCAGGCTATTACGGCGTGCCGAAGTCCGAGCGGAAGACGGAAGAGATTCTGCGTGCGGTCGGACTCTGGGATAAGCGCGACGCGTATGCGCGGACTTTGTCCGGCGGCATGAAGCGGCGTCTACTGGTGGCGAAAGCGATGGTGCATGCGCCCCCGGTGCTGGTGCTTGATGAGCCGACGGCAGGCGTGGACGTCGAACTGCGCCGCCAGCTTTGGGAGTACGTGCGCTCGCTGCATGCGCGCGGCGTCACCATCGTACTGACAACGCACTATCTCGAAGAAGCGCAAGAGCTTTGCGATACGATCGCCATCATCAATCACGGCAAGGTCATCGCCTGCGAGCCGACGCACAAACTGATCTCGCGACTCGACCGCAAGACCCTGGTTGTGACGCCGCGCGATCCGATCACGCCACCCGTCACGGGCTTTGAAGATGTGACGTTCGCTATGCGCCCCTCCGGCGCGTTCGCCGTCACTTACAGCACCGGCGCACATAGCGTCGAAGAAATGCTCGATCGCGTGCGCGGCGCCGGCATCGCGATCAAGGATCTCTCGATCGAAGAGCCTGATCTGGAAGACGTGTTCGTGGAGCTAACGGCATGAAATACGTCAATCTCGGCAAGAGCGGCCTCAAAGTCTCGCGCATCTGCCTCGGTACGATGGCGTATGCGGACGCCTCCAAAGGCAACCATCCGTGGGCGCTGACGGAAGAACAGGCGCAGCCGTTCTACAAACGCGCCGTCGAAGCCGGGATCAATTTTTTCGATACGGCCAATGTCTATTCGCTCGGCACCAGCGAGGAAATCCTCGGCCGCGCGATCAAGAAATATGCCAAGCGCGACGAGATCGTGATCGCCACCAAAGTGCACGGCGAAATGCGCGCCAACGATCCGAACGGCAAAGGCCTCTCGCGCAAGCACATCTTTGGCGAGATCGATGCGAGCTTGAAGCGGCTCGGCACCGACTATGTCGATCTCTACCAAATCCACCGTCTCGATCCGGAAACGCCGATCGAGGAAACGCTCGAAGCGCTGCACGACGTCGTGAAGAGCGGTAAGGCCCGCTACATTGGCGCCTCGTCGATGTGGGCGTGGCAGTTCATGCAGGCTTTGGCGCTGCAAAGCGCAAACGGCTGGGCGCGCTTCGTCTCGATGCAGAACCATCTCAATTTGCTCTATCGCGAAGAAGAGCGCGAGATGCTGCCGCTCTGCATTAATCAGGGCATTGGCGTCATCCCGTGGTCGCCGCTGGCGCGCGGACGCTTGGCGCGGACCAATGACGTAAAGACGGAGCGGAGCGAGACGGATCGCTTCGGCACGTATCTCTACAAGAAGACGCTCGATGCGGACACTGCTGTGATCGATGCAGTCGGCGAAGTCGCGCAAGCGCGTGGCCTGCCGCGCGGGCAAGTCGCGCTGGCGTGGCTGCTGGCGAAGTCCGGCGTTACGGCGCCGATCGTGGGCGCCACGAAGACGGAACAGTTGGAAGATTCCATCGCCGCAATCGAGGTCACGCTTTCGCCTGAAGAGATTGCGAAACTCGAAGCGCCTTATGTTCCACACCCAGTCGCTGGATTTGCGTGATGTGCCGCAATATCAAGACGCTCTACAATTTCGCCCCACCCGCCTCGGATAACGAAATCCGCGCCGCATCGGTGCAGTTCGTGCGCAAGCTCTCGGGCTACAACACACCGTCAAAGACCAACGAAGACGCGTTCAACGCCGCGATCGACGAAGTGTTCGACGCCGCCAAGCGGCTGATCTTCTCGCTCGAAACCAACGCGCCGCCGCGCGACCGCGAGGTCGAAGCTGCGAAAGCCAAAGCACGCAACGCCGAACGCTTCGGCAAACCAGCGGACGCCTGATGCCCTACGTCAATATCAAGATCACTAAGACCGGCGCGACTGCCGAGCAAAAGGCCGAGCTCGTGCGCGGAGCTACCGAGCTGTTGCAGCGCGTTCTGAACAAGAACCCGGCGACGACCGTCGTGATTATCGACGAAGTCGACACCGACAATTGGGGCATGAACGGCGAAACCGTTTCCGAGCGCGACGCTAAGAAGAAATAGCCAGCCTTGGCCAAACGTCGATCAGCACAAGCGCCAACGGCGCGAGCGCGATCGTATCGATCAGCGCGATGCTGCGGAGTTGCTTGGGCGAGCCGCCGAGCAGATGCGTCACGAGAAATCCGAGAACGCTGATCGACACCACCAGCGCCGCAGCGACGCGCGCGCCTGGAACGAACGCCGCCAGCACGCAAACCGCGGAGACCGCTAGAAACAAAACGCCACGATGGGCGAGGATCACGCCCAACGGGCCATCGGCGGCGACGCCGTACATACGCTGACGCAGCTTAGTGGAGAACGTCGCCAAAGCTGGCGGCGTGTGCACGAGCACCAGCGCCAGCCAGGCGAGCGTGACCAGCATCAGTCCGGCCGCTCAGCGAGGATGCTTATCGCCAGCATACGCGAGCCATCCGGCGCGCAGCGTTCATCGATGATGCGCCAGCCTTGCGCTTTCAGAAGCGCGCTCGCCCGCGCAATGTGATCCATGCCGCGCCCGGCGCCATAGGCGTTGGTCGGGCGCTCGGGGTTGGCCGCGCGTTGGGTGATCACCAAGCGTCCGCCCGGCGCAAGCACGCGCGCGATTTCGCGCAAGCCGCGCGCCGGATCGGTCCAATGTTTGAATGAGTTCACCGCGAAGGCGCCGTCGAACATCAGATCGCGGAACGGCAGATCAACGACGCCGGCGCGCATCGTCACAGCGCGGCCTTGCAGCACGGCGTCATGCACCGCGTGCGCGGCGAAATGTGACGCCGTGGGCGACTGATCAATGCCGGCGACGAAGCCGTCGCGCCCTACTCGCTTCAGCGCCGCGCGCAGACCCATGCCGGGGCCGCAGCCGAGTTCGATGAGGCTCATGCCGAGCGACGGATTGAGCGCCTCGAGCGCCGCTTTGTTCTGGCGACCGTTTTTCAGCGCCATCGCGCCCAGCGCCAGGCCCCCTGTGAACCCGCGGGGGTCTCCCCATATGCAGTCGACGCCCACACAAGACTCGTCGCGATGAGGAGCAGTCATTGACGCGCGCATGGGGCTCTCCATAATGACAATTCAGCTGTCATTTATGACAAGTGGATTGTCAAGTGAAAAAGCCCACACAAGCCAGCCCCGAAGAGATGCTCGAACTCGCCGTCTCGGTGATCGAGTTTTACTTCCGCATTGAGGCGATCACGCAAGCGACGACCGGTTTCGTCACCGCCGGCGGCGAATGGGGCTGCTTGCGCACGTTGGTCAAAGAAGGGCCGATGAGCGTGCCGGAGTTGGCGCGCACGAAGCCGGTGTCACGCCAACATTGCCAGACGACGTGCAACGCACTTGAGTCCAAGGGCTTGGTCGAGTTCATCGACAATCCCAAGCACAAGAAATCAAAGCTCGTGCGCGTCACCAAGAAGGGCCGCGCGCATTTCGAGAACATGCGCAAGCAATTCGTCGACGCGGCGGGCGTCTATTCATCGTTCTTCACGGCGGCTGAGCTGACGTCGGCAACGGACGTCTGCCGCCGCGCGCGCGATATGATCGAAGTCTAACCTACTCGATTTCCCAATCGATATCCCCGCGCACATCGTCGGGAATGTCCGAGCAAAGCTTGGTGTGCATCGTCGCCTGATCGAAGTCGCGCGGCGCGCGGAAAACGAAAGTCAGACGGCTTTTCGAGTACGACTTGTCTTCGCTAATGATCTTGCAGCGATTGGCGACGAGGAGATTGCGGTAGACCACCACCGCGTCCTTCACTTTGCCCTTCGGAATGTCGTTGACCTCGACGCTGCACACCGGGTGGCCGTCGAAAATGTAGATCAGCACCCAGGCGAACGCGGCGGAGAGCACGGCGAAGTGCGGCAAGTTCAGGCCCGCGATCAGGCCGAGCAGCGTCACGATAATGATGCGGCCGGTATCGCGGGTTGAGTCCGTGTCGGTGCGGAAACGCATCAGGCCGCCGAGGCCGAAGATAATGAAGCCGACGACCATGCCGTATTCGAGCACGATCTCGCCCACCATCGCGCCGATGAGCGCGTACATGACGAGCACTTTCGGCAGTTCGGCTTCGTTCTTGGTGTCGACGTTGCGGCGCGTCGTGGGGTGAAACGCGATCAACGCGCCGAGCGCTGTCGCCAGCAGCAGCGCGGCGAGCGAGGTCAGCAAGTAGTCGTAGTCCAGGAAGCCGCGCCAACCGACGGCCTGCAGCCCCTGCGTGTCGAGAAGTGTCATCTACGCCCTGCTCCGAAGCGCCGGACACTGGCGCAAGTCGCGCGGCCAAACCAGAGCTTATCGCGCGAAGAGCGAGGCGCGTCACAAGCTTTACCCGAGGCGATGCGCCGGGCGCGAAATGAAGCGCGCAAAACGAAAACGGCCGGCGCTTCGTAGTGCGCCGGCCGTCTCGACAACCTCGGAATGAGGTTATGGATTACTTCTATAGCGTCTCAAGAGACGGCGTCCGCCCGCGCGGGCTCCCAGAGCCCGCGACAAGTGGAGTTTAGCGGCCGCCCATCACTTGGGCCTTCATCACGGCCGACTGGCGGAACGCCAGCTTCTTCGACGCCTTGATCTTCACCGGCTCACCCGTTTGCGGGTTGCGGCCCATGCGGGCCTTACGAGCGCGGACCATGATCATGCCGATATCGCCGATCTTCACCTTCGCGCCCTTGAGCACGTAGGCCTTCACGACGTCGGTGTAGCCTTCGACCATCGTCTTGGCTTCAGACTTCTTGACGCCCATGTGGTCGGCGATCGCTTGGAGCAGAGCGCTCGCGGTAACGGTCTTGCCGGCAACTGCCGTGACCTTCACGGCCTTCGCCGGGGCCGGAGCTGCCTTCTTCGCCGACTTACGAGCCGGCGCCTTCTTGGCCGAAGCCTTCTTAGCTTTCGGCGCTTTCTTTGCTGCTTTGCGGGCCATCTTACATTTTCCTCTTCAAAGGTTGTCTTGTGTTAAACTCAACGAAACCGCCGGTAATACGCGGGTTTCTATCGACCCTTGTCACCTGCGGCCTATGAGTGATGCCATCCAATTCTTGATGGAGCGTGACCGCGCCTCTCTTCAGATGCGCCAAAAAGCCCGGAAAATGCGGCTTTTTGGCGTTAGCGGCGGATTCTCTGCACCTGCAGGCTCTGAGTCGCAACGCAAAAAAGCTGATTTACGGGGGTTTTAGCCGCCAGCGACCGCCTGATGTTGTGCAAAACCCACTGGTTTCGATGTTTTCGACCGCCCACGCCGAATCATTCTGAAGGCGCAGCGCCCAAAACACGCGTTTTCCGCCGGGAACCAACGAAAAACCCCTCCTCTTTCGAGAAGGGGTCCTAATCGCTGTTAGGAAAAACGCTCGCGCGTTTAGCGCAGGCCCATCCGGATGGCGCCATCGATACGCACGTCTTCGCCATTGAAATAAGGGTTGCGGATCATTTCGAGCGCGAGCGAAGCGTATTCTTCCGGCAGGCCAAGGCGCTTCGGGAACGGCACCGAAGCCGCCAAAGCCTCTTTCACTTTCTCCGGCGCGCCCATCATCAAAGGCGTTTCGAAGATGCCCGGCAGGATCGTGTTGATGCGAATGCCCTCGCCTGAAAGATCGCGCGCGATCGGCAGCGTCATGCCGACAACACCGCCTTTTGAAGCCGAATACGCCGCTTGGCCCATCTGACCGTCTTCAGCGGCGACCGATGCTGTCATCACCATTGCGCCGCGGCCGCCGCCTTCGAGCGGTTCGAGCGTCAGCATTCCGGCCGCGGATTTCGCAACGCAGCGGAACGTGCCGATTAGATTGATCTGAATGGTCAGCTCGAAAATGTTGAGCGGGAAATGTTTGATGTCGCCAGTGTCCTTCGAGCGGCTGGCGGTTTTCATCGCGGAACCGATGCCGGCGCAATTCACCAGGATGCGCTCTTGGCCATTGGCTGCGCGGGCGGCTGCAAAACCTGCATCCACGCTTTCGTCGCTGGTGACGTCGACCTTGCAAAAGGTCGCGCCAAGTTCCGCCGCCGTCGCGTTGCCGCGATCCTCGTCGCGATCGAAAATGGCGACCTTCACGCCCTCGGCGCGCAGCTTTGCAACAGTGGCCTTGCCCAGGCCCGACGCGCCACCCGTGACGACAGCCGAGATATCTGACGAGAGACGCATCTTTATCCTCCGTTTATTGGGCGCAAGAAAACGCGCGCCGCTGGCTTTCATACCGGCGGCGCGCGTGAGCGCAATCTCGCGCAACGTCAGTTCGGCTGAGCCGACGTGGGCGCTTCCTCGTCCTCTTCATCCTCAACCGGCGCGGCTGGTGGCGGCGGCGGTGGCGGCGGTGGCGGCGCCACGATCACGGGTGGTGCTGGCGGCGTGCGCGGACGACCGCCGAGCGGGCCACCGGGTTGCGGCGAAGGCGGGCGCTCGACCACCGGTGGCGGCGGTGGCGGCGAGACGACCGGCGGCGGCGGCGGTGACGGCGGCGGTTGCACCACTGGCGGCTGCG
>CAYZIJ010000034.1:0-29100 GCA_964478365.1 uncultured Terricaulis sp. | reverse complement strand
CGGACTCCAGCGGAGGTCAGAGGAATTGGGCGTTGTGGGCGGCGATGGCTTTGCTTGCCGCCGGCGCCGGTGCGCTTCTGTACGTGCTTTTCGTTGCATCTTCAAAGCCTGAGGAGAGTGCAGGTTTGGGCCGCTTCGCCACTGGTGAAATGACGCGGCTCGTTGCGATGGACGCGTCGCCTCCAATGCCCACGCGTACGTTGCGTGACGCCAACAATGCCGAGACGACGCTCGCCGCCTATCAAGGCGAAGTCATCGTGCTGAACCTTTGGGCGACATGGTGTGCGCCTTGCGTAGAGGAAATGCCGACGCTCGGCGCTGTGCAGCGCCGTTTCGGCGATCGCCTGCGCGTCATCCCGGTCAGCGTCGATAGCGAAGGCCAGCGCGCTCGTGCGCAAGCGCAGCTCGCTGAGCTGAGCGGCGGCTCGCTGCCATTCCTGATCGATATCAGCCGCGGCGTGCTGTTCGACGCGCAAGCGCCCGGCATGCCGGTGACCATCATTTATGATCGCAACGGCCGCGAAGTCGCGCGTCTCGCCGGTGGGGCCGATTGGGATAGCCCCGAAGCGGTGGCGATGCTCGAAGCTGCGATCGCGGGTGATTTGTGAGCCTTGTCCCTACACTCGAAACCGAGCGTCTGCGTCTGCGCGCACACACCATGGCGGATTTCGACAAAACCGCCGCTATGTGGGGTGATGAGGCGGTTGGGCGTTTCATCAGCGGCAAGCCTTCAACGCGCGAGGAGAGCTGGCGGCGGATGCAGAGCTTCCTCGGCCACTGGCACCTGATGGGCCACGGCTATTGGCTGATCGAGGAAAAGGATACCGGCGCCTATGTGGGCGATGGCGGCTTTGGCTCGTTCAAGCGTGAACTGGGCGACATTCCGTTCGATGCGCCTGAGCAGGGTTGGGCGCTTTCTCCTTCAACCCAAGGCAAAGGCTACGCAACCGAAGCCGCGTCAGCGCAGATCGCTTGGGCAGAAAAGCACTTCGGCCGCACGGACTTTGTCTGCCTGATTGCGCCGGAAAACACGCCTTCACTGCGCGTGGCCGAAAAGCTCGGCTATCGCGAGTTCACGCGTGCTCTCTATCACGGCTCGCCGAGCGTGCTTTTCCGCCGCGCTTAGAAGTACGGATAGAGCGCCAGCCTGATGCGCGAAGAAGCGGCCAGCACATCGCGATACGGCGCCGGCGTCTCCGGCGCATTCGCCTGCGGCCACAGACCAATGTAGCGCGTCATTTCCTGCGTCGCGGCGCGATACGCATCGGCATGCTCGGCGCTCATATCAGCTTGGCTCGCTTGCAAGACGCCTTGTGCGGCGAGGGCCGCGCCCATGCTGTGCTGATATTCGATCGGGTCGACGAAATCCGCTTGGATGACCTGCTGATAAAGCCCTGTTGAAATGTCGACCAGACGCGCGACGAGTTCTGCATCGTCCACCTCGGCGAGTGCGCCCATTGCGCGATCGATCTCGGCTTCCGCCGCCTCGACATGCGCGGGCGCGCCGTCAGCAGCGGCGCGGACGATCTCGACATTGAGTGAACCGAACTCGGTCGGGGCGGCGTCGTACACTTCGAGCACGCCTTGCTGCACGAGCACGCCGGCCTCCGGTTGCTGTCCCGCTGCTGCGACGCGATCGGCCGCGAGTACAAAGCCCTTCAAGTGCTGCAGGCGCAGGGCTGTGCGCTGATCGCCAGCGAGGCCTGCGTACGCGGTTTGCGCGCCAGCTTCGCCAGATTCGCCGCCTGCGGGCGCTGTCGCGGATGCCGCTGAGGGGGCAGGCGCGCTCGCGACCCCACTTTCGCCAGCTTCACCGCCTTCGCCAGTTGCGCCGCTCTCACCGCCTTCGCCGCCGCAGGCCGCCACGCTCAGCGCCGCCGTCACGCCGACCGCGCGCCAGTATTTCAGTTTCATGCCGCTCATACGCGCCCCTCCGGGAATTCTGAGCGGTCGTCCTGCCTCAAATGCGAATGGCTCGCAAGAAGCTTTTGCGCGCATCGGCCAGGCGGATGCATAAGGGAGGTCATGACGATCATTTTGCAGGGTGTTCTGGCCGCCGAGGACGTGGCGCACGTTCGCAGCGCGCTTGGCGCGCTCACCTTTACCGATGGCAAGCGCACCGCAGGCGCAGCGGCGCGCGGGGTGAAGCACAATCTGCAAGCCGATGGCTCTGACCCGAAGGTGCAGGCGCTGGAGAAATTCGTCGCCGAGGCGCTGCGGCGTCATCCGCTGTTTGAGATCGCTGCGCGGCCGTCGCGTCTCTCGCGCTTGCTCTTCTCGCGGTATGAGCCGGGCATGACGTACGGCGCACACACCGATGACGCGCTTATGGGCGCAGGCGACGACAAGCTTCGCACTGATCTCGCCTTCACGCTCTTTTTGGAAGAGCCGGGCGCTTACGAGGGCGGCGCGCTCACCATCGAAAGCGCGCTGGGCGAGCAGGAGATCAGGTTGGAGGCGGGCGATGCCATCCTCTATGCCGCCGGTTCTATCCACTCCGTCGCGCCAGTGACGAGCGGCGCGCGCTTGGCAGCCGTAGGCTGGCTCGAAAGCTACGTTCCTGACGTGAGCAAACGCGAAATCCTCTTCGATCTCTCCGTCGCGCGTCATCGCCTCGGCGAGGTTGGCGCGCCGCGCGAGGAAATGCTGCGACTGGATAAGAGCATTTCAAACTTGCTGCGCATGTGGGCGCGGTGAGCCGTCGCGGCCTTTTGCGCGGAGGTCGCCCTGGCGCGCGTATTTTCGCAATGACGTGCACGGCGATGCTCATGTGCGTGCTTGGGCTGATCGTCTACGTAGCTTTCTTTGCAGATTTCGGCTCAGTTTCTCGATTTAGCCAAGGTTTGTTCTGCCTTTTACTCATTGCTCTTGCTGCGCTCGTGCAGTTTCGTTGGTTGCCTCGGCTTAGTCGTGATCTACAGGAATTTGGCCAAGGGCCGCTGCAGAACACGCTCGAAGATACCCAAGTCGCGCTTGAGCAGGAACGGCGACAGGCCAAGCGCCAAGACGATGTTCGCGACGACTACCGGAACGGCTGAACGTCGAACCGGTCGTCCTTGACTACGTCTCCAGCGCCTGCGTCGCCGCGCTTGAGCGCCACCCACGCAAACACAATACCGGCAACAAGTGACGCTGGCAGGCCGATCACCAGGGCCAGCGGCGCCATCGCCAGCGACATGGCGAACGTAAAGCCTGCGCCTCCGCCTTCGCGCTCATAATTGGCGACCATTGCGAGTAATTCGATCAGCACAAACGGCGCGAGCAGGCCGATGATCGTGCCCGCGAGTACGACATGCAGCACGACGCTACGACGGGCGCGCGGCGCGCGTCCCATCATCCAATTCGCGCCCAATGTGGTCAGCGCCAGTGCAAACACGGCAGCGCCCAGCACGCCTGCAAGCCGCTGCATCGCCTCGTCGCCGTAAAACAGCGCAACCGGGCCGCCGATCGCAATCGCGAGCGCCAGCGGCGTCCAGAGGAACGCCGGCTTGCGCCAGGAGAGCGGCGCGATGCGTTGTGGGATTGGGCCCATTGCACGGATGGTAATGGCGTCAAACGCGGCGTCACTGAGGCGCAACCGTGAAGGCGTGCGCTTTCTCCAGAAGCATGATTGAACGGCCGTCATGGACGCTCGTCAGTACGCCCCCGCGACGGCTCGCAACCGCGAGGCGATACTGGCGGTGCTCCAGCGCGTTTTGCCGCACGCGGGCCGCGTGTTGGAACTCGCTGCCGGTAGTGGCGAACATGCGGTGTTCTTCGCCGCCGCTATGCTGGGCCTCAGATGGCAGCCCAGCGATCCCGACCTGACCGCGCGCGCCAGCATTGCGGCTTGGATCGCAGCGGAGGGTGTGAGCAATGTCGCGCCGCCGCTCGATATCGATGTCAGCGCGGCGGACTGGAAGGCGGGTGAGGGCTACGACGCCGTGCTCGCCATCAACTTGATCCATATCTCGCCCTGGGAAGCGACGCTTGGGCTGATGGCAGGCGCCGCGCGCGTGTTGGCGCCGGGCGGTCTGTTGATCACGTATGGCCCCTACAAGCGCGACGGCGTCCACACCGCGTCGTCGAACGAAGCGTTCGAAGGCTGGCTGAAGGCGCGCGACGAATGCTTCGGCGTGCGGAACATGGCCGATGTCGAAGTGGCCGCAAACGCGCAGGGGCTGACACTGCGGGGGGTGGTTGAGATGCCAGCGAACAATTTTACGCTGGTGTTTGAGCGGTAGAGTCTGGACCGCCGGCGCCCTCGCCGGCACGGCTCAGCAAGCTACCGACAAACATCGGCGTCGGCGGTCCAGAAATTAGGCCAATTGTTGCAGCATCTCAGTGTTGCTGCCTGGCGGGGCGTCGCCGGCATTGTTGGCTTGGCGCAGCTTCTCTTCGGTCAGTTCGCGAATTTTGTCTTCCATCGCGCGCTTCTCTTCCGGCGGCAGCTGCGCCAGATCTTCTTCACTTATCCCAAGCTGCTCCAGGATCTGCTCGCGTAGACGCTCCATCGGATGTTTGCGCGCTTCGACAAGGAAGAGTTCTTCCGCGCTTGGCGGTTGGATCGTTGTGGACTCAGGCTCTTCGATCCGTTGCAGCGCGAGGATCGATTCAAACGAGAGCGGCTGTGCAGAGCTGATAGGCAAAATTGACAGGGGCGCGGCAGAATTTGCCTGCACGTTTTGCCCTGCGTCGAAATCCGTTTGCGCGTCGCCACGCGTTTTCTGCGCGAAACTCAACATTAGCAGTGAGTTTGCGCTGAGTGCGCCAATAGTCATTGTCCGTGTCCCCTCGAACACGTGGCGTAAATGCAAGTCTTGCGCCGCAAGCGCTGCACATCACAGAAGTTTAAGCCAATTGCCACATTGGCGCAGCGCATCGCGCCTATATGCGCGGCGCGGACACCTCCTCGTCCGCGCAACTTATGAGACACACATGCGAACTGCACTCACCGCGCTCGAATACTTCATCGGCGTGACGCTTCTCCTCGGGCTCTTGGCCTATTCGATGGAGGGCGTCGCGGCGATGATCGAGATGATCTCGTGATGTGATGCATGGAAAGGGGCGCGGAGAGTGATCTCCGCGCCCCGACTGTCTTCTGAGAAACGAAAAAGCCGACGGCTCTTAGCGCGTCGGCGTAGGCGGATCGGTTCTGTAGTCGTAGAAGCCGCGTTGAGTTTTGCGGCCGAGCCAACCGGCTTCGACGTACTTTACGAGTAGCGGGCACGGTCGATACTTCGAATCCGCGAGGCCCTCGTAAAGCACCTGCATAATCGAGAGGCACGTATCGAGGCCGATGAAGTCGGCAAGCTCGAGCGGGCCCATCGGATGATTGGCGCCAAGCTTCATCGCTTTATCGATCGCCTCAACCGAGCCCACGCCTTCGTACAAAGTATAGACCGCCTCGTTGATCATCGGCACCAGAACGCGGTTGACGATGAAGGCCGGGAAGTCTTCGGCATTGGCGATGGTCTTATGCAGGCTATCCACGAACGCGACCGACGCGTCGTAGGTCTCCTGGCTCGTGGCGAGGCCGCGGATCAGCTCGACCAGCTTCATCACCGGCGCCGGGTTCATGAAGTGGATACCGATGAACTTATCCGGACGATCCGTCGTCGCGGCGAGGCGCGTGATCGAGATCGATGACGTGTTCGACGCAAGGATCGTCGTCGGCTTCAGCGTCGAGCGCAGGTCGGCGAAGACTTTCTTCTTCGCGTCGTCCTGTTCAACGATCGACTCGATGACGAGATCGCACGGTGCAAAGTCGCCTGTCTTCGGTGCGCCCTTGATCCGCTTCATCGCGGCGTCGAGGTCTGCCTGCGTGATCACCTCGCGGTGCACTTGGCGCGCCATGTTCTTGGAAATTGTTTGGATGGCGGTGTCGATGCGCGATGCGTCAGCGTCGCCCAACAACACGTCATAGCCAGCGAGCGCGCATACATGCGCGATGCCATTGCCCATTTGCCCGGCGCCAACGACGCCGACAGTTTTGATTGTAGTCATGCTGCCCGACATAGGCGCTTACGCGCCTCTGAAATGCAATAATTGTTGCATTGCAGCATAGGCGCAGATGAACGGCGCGCAAGGGGGAGACGCCGAACGCGCCTTCGCCCCTTGCGAGAAGGTTCAGACGCCCGCTTTGGTCAGTTCGTCCATCAATTCCGGCACGGCGGTCTTGTAGTCGGCGACCAGGCCGTAATCGGCGACCTGGAAGATCGGCGCTTCCTCGTCTTTGTTGATGGCGACGATGACTTTGGAGTCCTTCATGCCCGCCAAATGCTGGATGGCGCCGGAGATGCCGACGGCGACATAGAGCTCGGGCGCTACGACCTTGCCGGTCTGGCCGACTTGGTAATCGTTCGGCGCGTAGCCGGCATCGACTGCCGCGCGCGAAGCGCCGACTGCGGCGCCGAGCTTATCGGCCAGCGGATCGAGCACTTTGTGGAACTCTTCGCTGGAGCCGAGCGCGCGGCCGCCCGAGACGACGCGCTTTGCGGCGGTCAGTTCAGGGCGATCCGACTTCGCCATCTCTTCCGAGACGAACGCCGACTTAAACGGACCACTCGGCGCTGCAACGGTTTCAATCGAAGCGCTGCCGCCGCTGCGTGCGGCTTTGAACGCCGTCGGCTGCACGGTGAGAACCTTCTTCGCTTGGCCGTCTTGCACGGTGATGATCGCGTTGCCCGCATAGATCGGGCGCACGAACGTATCGGCGCCTTCAACGCCGATGACGCCGGAGAGTTGGTTCACATCGAGCTTCGCAGCCACGCGCGGCGCTGCGTTCTTGCCCGTCGTCGAGGCCGGGAAGAGCACGGCGTCATAGCCGCTCATCAACGGAACTATCAAAGCTTCCAGCGGCTCGGCCATTTGCTTGGCGAGCGTTGCGCCATCAGCGTGGAGCACCTTGCGCACGCCTTCGATCTTCGCGGCTTCCGCAGCAGCAGCGCCAGCGTTCGAGCCCGCGACCAGCACGTCAACATCGCCGCCCATCGCCTTAGCGGCGGTGACGACCTTGTTGGTTGCGTCTTTGACCGAGGCGTTATCGTGCTCGGCAATAACCAGAACAGCCATTAGAGCACTCCCGCTTCTTTGAGCTTGCCGACGAGTTCAGCGGCGGACTTCACTTTGATGCCGCCCGAGCGCTTCGCCGGTTCTGCGGTTTTCAGCACTTTGATGCGAGGCGCCGTATCGACGCCGAGATCGGCCGGCGTTTTCACGTCGATCGGCTTTTTCTTCGCCTTCATGATGTTCGGCAGCGAAGCGTAGCGCGGCTCGTTCAAACGCAGGTCGGTGGTGATGATCGCCGGCAGTTCGACATCAAGCGTCTGCAAGCCGCCGTCGACTTCGCGCGTCACCGTCGCCTTATTGCCGGCGAGCACGATCTTCGAAGCGAAGGTTGCTTGCGGCCAATCGAGCAGGGCGGCGAGCATTTGACCGGTCGCGTTGCTGTCGTCGTCGATCGCTTGCTTGCCGAGGATGACGAGGTCGGGCTTTTCGGCATCGATCACGGCTTTCAGAATTTTCGCGACGGCCAGCGGCTCAACGTCGCCATCGGCCTTCACCAGAATGCCGCGATCGGCGCCGATGGCGAGTGCGTTGCGCAGAGTCTCTTGCGCTTGCTCGGGGCCGATCGAAACGGCCACGACTTCGGTGGCGGAATCCTTGACGTGGCCGCCGCCGCCTTCCTTCATGCGGACCGCTTCTTCGATCGCGATCTCGCAGAATGGGTTGATCGACATTTTCAGGTTCGAGAGGTCGACACCCGACCCGTCCGGCTTAACGCGGACCTTCAAGTTGTAATCAAGCACCCGCTTGACCGGGACGAGGACCTTCATCGTTGAAATCCTTGAGACATTCTGGAGTGCGCCGCAAAGGCGCGCGCGAGCGCCTACTAATCGCGTAAGATTTGCCCCGTCAATGCGACTATCGGGTCATCGCATCCAATCGACAGCGCCGCAGCATCGAAGCGGTATGGATCTCGGAGGAACCAGATGATCATCTCACGCCGTCCCTTGCTCATGGGCGCCGCAGCGGCAGGCTTCGCCGCAACCAACGCCTTTGCGCAGTCCGCCTCGGATTTTATGGGCGAATGGCATGGCGTCTTGGACCTCGGCGCGCAGCAATTGCGCCTGCGCCTGGTCGTCGCCGAGGGGCCGACCTCTACGCTATTCAGCGTTGATCAGGGCAATAGCGCCATCCCGGTCGCGGCCACCCGCATTGAAGGTGACCAACTGGTGCTGGATGTCTCAGTCATCCGCGCGACGTTCCGGGGTCGGCTCACCGGTGGGCGCATCGAGGGTACGTTCACCCAAGGCGGCGCGCTGCCGCTCGTCTTCCAACGTGGCGAAGCGACGGCCGCTGGTCCGGAAACGCTGACCCAAGCGCGCCTGGCAGCACTTCGCGCGCAAGCCGGCTCGCCTGGCATGGCTGCAGCCGCGGGCAAGCGTGACGGGCGCAGCATCGCCTTCGCCGACGGCCTCCGCGCCATTGGCCAGCCGCAAGCGGTCACGACGGCGGACAAATGGCACCTGGGCTCGATCACTAAGTCGATGACTTCAACGCTCGTCGCGCGTGCGGTCGAGGCGGGCGCCGTGTCGTGGAATGACACGATCGGCGCAGTGCTCGGCGCGGCGATCCCGGACATGCGCGCTGAATATCGCGATGTGACGTTCCGCCATTTGCTCAGCCATCGCAGCGGCATGCAGGGCAATATCGAGATGGCGCAGCTGCTGCGCTTTCCGCGTGAAAGCGCGGACTCTCGCACGGATCGCGTAGCTTATGCGCGTCTTGGCCTGTTGCAGGCGCCGGTCGGCCCGAAAGAGCAGACGTTCACGTATTCCAACACTGGCTACATCGTAGCCGGCGCCATGCTCGAAGCGAAGATGGGCGCGCCGTGGGAGGCGCTGATCCAACAACACGTATTCAATCCGCTCGGCATGAGTTCGGCCGGCCAAGGCGCGCCTGGAACGCCAGGCGCGTATGATCAGCCATGTGGTCACGCGCCTGGGCCGACGACGTCGAACAATGGCGTCGTCACCATTCCGATGATTCCGCATCCGCCCGGCGGCCGTGAAGAGACGGACAATCCTGCAGCCCTCGGTCCGGCAGGGCGCGTCCACGCGACGTTTGAGGATGTATTCAAGTATCTGGCCGCACATCGCGACCGCACGGCGTTTCTGAGCGCTGAGAGCTGGCAGATGCTGCACACGGCGCCGTTCGGCGGCCCATACGCGATGGGCTGGCAAGTCGATGGCTATCGCCTTTGGCACAACGGCTCGAATACGTTGTGGTATGCCGAAGTGATGGTTGATCGCGCGCGCGGGATCGTGGCGGCGGCTGCTGTGAACGATGGCCGAGCGGGCGATGTCCGTCCGATGGTCGGCAACGCGCTGATCGGCGCGGCGCAGGCTGTCGTTTAACAGCGAAACGCTCGGAGGCGCTTCTAGCCCTCGTCCGCTCTCTCCCTTAAGGTGCAGGTAAGGGGGAAGCGATGCTACGCCGCCGTGTCCGGTCCGCACTGCTGATCGACTTCGATAATCTCATTTCCAAGTTCGGCCCGGCGTTCTGCGATCGTGTCGAGAATTGGCTGAATTGGCTTCAGGACGGCTGTTTCGACCCTGGCGGGCCGAAGCGCGAGTTTCTGCTGAAGCGGGTCTATTGGTTCACAGATAACGACATCAACCGGCCGTTTTTCGCCAAACATGGCATCGACGTCACCGTTACGCGCGCCGTCAAAAACAAAGAGAAGGCGAGCTCCGCCGATTTTGACATCACCATCGATGCGGTTGAGATGTCGTACAAGATCAAGAATCTGGATGAGGTCATTATCCTGTCGTTCGATAGTGACTTCTTGACGGTGCTCAATCATCTGCAGGTTAAAGACATCGATGTTGGCGGCATGGCCTACGGCCAAGATCGCCCGGCGAAGGCGTTTCGCCGGCTTGTCGATCACGTCATCGAGAAGGAGGAGTTCGACGTCGCCATGCGCTACGTGCGGCCCAAGCGAGGCCTGTTTGGCGCGGCGATCGAACAACCCCAAGAGGTGCTACCCGAGCGGCCCGCGCGTGCGCGCGCGCCGAAGCCGCCGCCTGCGTCTCCGCCGCGCCAAGCGCAGCAACCGCAACGCGCGCGGCCCAGCAAGCCGGTGTTTGATCTGAAGGCGGCCGCGGCGTTGGCGGCAGAGACGGCGGCTTCAGCGCCGAGCGCTTATATCAGCAAGCGCTTCGTCTCGCGGGCCTTGGAGAAGTTCGATGGCTTTGAGGTCAGGGGCCCGAACGCCTGGCTGGGCTGCGGATCATATGAGGCGATGATCGATCGTTTTGCCCAGATCAATCCGAAGCTGAGCGTGGGTCGCGTCGCGAGCGGCGCGCTGGCGCTGATTTATCGCGGCGCCAGCGAAGCCGCTTAGCGGCTGAGCACGCTCGGCCAATTGGCGTTGGCTTCACGGATGCGCGTTGGGATGTCTTGCTCCCAGCGGCGTTGGATTTCGTCATTGTAGTTCAAGTAGAGCCGTCCATCGACGATACGCCAATTGGTTGGATCGGCGGAGGCGGTGTAGCCTTGGCTGATCGCCCAAGCGCAGTAACCGCCGTATTGCGGAACGTAACGCGCGGGCTCTGCGCGGAACGCGGCCAGATTTTCCGCTGAGGCGAAGCGATATTCGTAGCCTTGATAGGTCGTGCTGAACTGCGCCGCGCCGCGCGTCGGGCGGCCTATGGTGAAGTATGCGACCGTGTCGTAGCCGCTCACGGCGACGCGTGAGAGCAGGCTTGTATAGACCGGCGCATGATCGGCGTAGGCTGGCGACGCGATGAACAAGGTGCCGAAGGCGAGCGCCAAAGCGGTGATGATGTTGCGCATAAGCGTGATCCTTCAGGCGGCGACGCGCAGCGGCGTCGGTTCGGTTTGACGGGAGACGGGGATAAAGGCGCGGGCGAGATCACGGCCGAGGCCGATGAGTTCGTTGCGGCGGATGACGAAGAGCACGAGCGAAGTGACCCAGATGGTCAGCGCAGCGGCGAAAAGGCCGCCGCCGTCATTGTTCGGATCGATGCCGAGCGGCGTGAACAAATGAAAGCTCACCGCCCCGCTCATCACCGCAAAGCCGATCAGCGCGCCAAGCGCATTGAGGCGCGTCAGCCCAGGGAGGAGACCAACGATGAGGAGCGTCGAAGCCGCGAGCTCAGCGGAGCCGATGACGTATTGGCTGAAGAGGCCGGTGTGGCCGAAGAGACCCGGCGCGCCCAGTGATGCGGCCCACGCATCGAGGCGGCCGAAGATCTCTCGGGTGTTGGGGTGATCGGTGAATTTGTAGCGCAGCGAGTCCAGAAAGACCGCCGCCGCGAATAGGGAAATGCCGATCGGCGCGTAGCGCTTGATGTGGCTGACCATGTTGACCTCGTTGCGGGTTAAGTCGCGCGAGGTCAGCGGGCGGTTACGGTTACCAGCGCAAAATTTTCGAGCCCAGGGTCGCGCCCAGGGCTGCGCACACAGCGATGGCGACCGCGTACCAAGTGGTCACGAACGCGACCGAATCGGTTGGGCAGTACATCGCATACGCCATCGCGCCGACGCCGCCCGAGATCGCGCCGATGGCGGCGCCCGTCAGCGTGAGGCGCGTTGGCGCAAAGGCGCGCATGAACCAGGTGAGCAATGCTGCAGCGGGCGCCGCGAGCACAGGGATCAGCACAACGCACCACGGAATGACACCGCGCCCGCCCATCCACGCTTCCCATCGCCGCTCGGGCATTTCGCCCATCAAGGCAACGCATGTGGCGAGCACGCATACGCCCGCAAACACCAGAACTGCGCCGATGCGCCATCCAAGCGGGCGGCCCGGCTTCATCAGCTGCACCGCCAGCGGCAGCATCACGGCCGCAGCAAACGCCGCGAACATCGCCTTCATCATCACTGGCATGCGTGCTGCGCCAATGTCTGGCCGCACGCCGAGGCCGGTCGCAACGAGCAAAGCCGCGACGACGAGTCCGGCAATGATAGTCACCGCAAGCCTGCCGGCCCAGCGCGGTTTCTCCGCCGGTTCGACATCGCGCGCGAGCACGTTGATCAGATCATCCGTTTTCACGTCGTCTGCTCCTGGCCCATGAGCTTCATCAGTGTCTTCAGGCCGCGATGGATGGATATCTTGATGTCGGATTCCGTGTAGCCGGTCTCTTCGGCCGCCTCGCGCACGCTTTTCTCTTGAAGCTTCACGAGTTGGATGGCGCGACGTTGCTTCTCTGGCAGCTGTCCGAGCAGCGTCGCTACATCGCGGCGCGCGTCGCTGGCTTCGTAGTCTGGATCGACGTCGCCGATTTCGAGGCCGTCGACATCCGCATGTGTGCGGTGCTTAGCGCGGCGGAGAAAGTCGATCAGCCGATAGCGCGCGATCGCGTACATCCACGCGGTGAGCGGGTAGCTTGGGTCGTAGCTGTCGCGGCGTGTATGCAGCGCCACCAACGTCTCCTGCACCAAATCCTCTGCGTCGTCCGGCGCGCCCCGCAAACGGTTGCGGAAAAAAGCGCGCAACAACGCCGCCGCTTCCGTTAGGAACGCGCGATGCGCGGCGTCGTCGCCGGCGAGGCCCTTGAGCATCAGAGCCTTGAGATGGGCTTCGTCGGCCATTCTCCCCTTGGATTTATGTACGGGCGAGCGCGCCGCCCGGTTACGAGCGCCGGAACGGATCGGCGGGGTAGACTCCGAGGATTTTTAACGAGGCCGAGAAGAAGGCTAGCTCTTCAAGCGCCAGGCGCACCTTGCTTTCGCTGGGGTGGCCTTCGATTTCGGCGAAGAACATGGCTGCGGCGAAGGCGCCGCCTTCGATATAGCTCTCAAGCTTGGTCATGTTGACGCCGTTGGTGGCCATGCCGCCGAGCGATTTGTAAAGCGCCGCAGGCACGTTGCGGACGCGGAACACGAAGCTCGTCATGCACGGACCGGATTCGAGCGCCGCATTCTGCTCTTCGCGCGCGAAGACGAGGAAGCGCGTCGTGTTGTGCGGTGCGTCTGCGATGTCGGCTCTTAGAATCTTGAGTCCGTAGATCTCAGCGGCGAGTCCGGAGGCGAGTGCTCCGATTTTCTCGTCGCCGAGTTCAGCGATCTCGCGTGCTGCGCCAGCCGTATCGGCAGTCTTCACCGCGCTGACGCCGAGCGCGCGTAGAGCTTTGCGGCATTGGCCGAGCGCTTGCGGATGCGAGCGCACGTGCGTGAGGCCTTCAAGCGTCGCGCTCTTCAAGCCGAGCAGCTGGTGCTTAATCGGCACGAAGCGTTCGGCGATGATGTAGAGCCCGCTATCCGGGATCAGATAGTGCACATCCGCGACGCGCCCGGCGACGGAGTTTTCCACCGGGATCATCGCGTAGCGTGCTTGGCCTTCACTGACGGCCGCGAACGCATCTTCGAAGCTCGGACACGGCATCGGTTCGAGCGCGGGATAGGCCTCGCGCGCCGCGATATGCGAATTGGCGCCGGGTTCGCCTTGAAAGGAGATGCGGTCGGTCATAGGTGGCGAGCGTTAGCGCGTTTGGCGCACGACGGGTAGGGGCGTCGCTTCATGAGCATCGTGCAGACCGTCGAGAGCGCGATTTTGGCGCAGACGCGGCGCGGATTGCGCACTTTGCTGGCGGTGCCGGCCGCGCGTGCAAAGGGCCTAGCGCGTGTCGAGGATATCGAGATTGCGGGGCCTGCGGGGCCATTGCGTGCGCGGTACTACGAAGCCGAAGGCGCAGGCGATCAGCCGCTCTTGGTTTACTTTCACGGCGGCGGCTTCGTCTGCTGCGATATCGACACACATGATTCTGTTTGTTCTTGGCTCGCGCAATCTTCGCAAGGCCGCGTCCTCAGTGTCGGCTATCGCTTGGCCCCGGAAGCGCGTTTCCCCGCCCAGCTTGAGGATACGCGCACCGCGATTGCGTGGGCGTTAGACAATGCAAGCCGGTTTGGCGCGCGTTCCAATCAGATCGCTCTTGGCGGCGACAGCGCAGGCGCCTATCTCGCGGCGTCCATGGCGCTAGAGATCAATCGCGTGACGCTGGGCGCGATTGCTTTGCAGGTTTTGCTTTATCCTCTCATTCACGTGCAGGACACACTTTGGGCGGATGAGGAGGTGCGCAACTTCCGTTTCCTGGGGCGCGTAGCGTGTTTGTACATTGCGAAAAGCCTGGGCGCTGAAGCTTTGCCCTCGCTGCTGGACGTCGACGTTAGCGTCGCACCGCCAACCATTGTCGCGGGCGGCGGGCCGATGGACCCAGTGCGCAACGATGTGAAGGCATTTATCGAGCGCCTACGCAATGCCGGTGTTCGGGTAAGCGAGCGAAAGTATCCAGTGCTGATGCACGGCGGTTTGAACTTCACTGCCTATTCAAAGACAGCGACTTCGGCTTTGCAGGAAGTCGGCGCACTGGTGTGTGCCGAGCTGAACCGCTAAGACTTGCCTCGAGATGGGGAGATTTTTCATGCGTGTTTTGTTGCTCGCGGCCTGCGCCGCTATTCTTGCCGCTTGTTCCCCGGCTGAAGAGGCCGATGTGATGTCAGCAGGTTGCGATGCGCGTGGCGCGTCGCAGTGGGCGGCAGGCGCGGATACATTCTCGGTCGAAGCAACGACGCTGGGCCCAGATTGTGCACGCGCGGTCGCGACGCTAGTCGTCCGCAACTCTTCGGGCGAGCCGATTTATGCTGAGGCTCATGTCACGAGCGATGTGATGACGTTGGCGACGGTGCAAGATAGCGCGGCTATGCAGACGGCGCTCACCGAATGGGTCGATGCGTCAAACGCGGCGATGGCCTCGACAGGCGCGCTGCCGGAATGGGCGCCGAATGCCGATGCCCCGTCGGACGGTGAGTTTCCTTTCTATCCGGAAGAAGGTTACACGCGCGAGAGCTTTGCGGCGCTGCGTGCGGCGAACTATCCGATGTTTTGCTACGTGCAAGGCATGGAGAGCCTGTCTTGCATCACGTACGGCGATGGCGGCATCGAGCGTATCGGCGCGCAGACCTTTCCTGGCTGAGCAGAGGTCCAAGCAGGTTGGAGCGCGGGCCTCCGGCCCGCATTCTTGCATGGCATCAAACGCCACGCGGGCCGGAGGCCCGCGCTCCAACTTGGTGAGGATAGAGGCGCCATGACCCTGTCGATCGGTCTCGATTTCGGCACGACGAACACCGTCGCCACGATGATCAACGCGGCTGGTGAGGCCGAGGCGGTGCATTTCGCGCATGATGGCGCGGCGTTCGACGCATTCCGCTCGGTATTGTGCTTTTGGCGCGACGAAGATGTGGATCCGCCGCTCACGCACGCGGAAGCGGGGCCGTGGGCGATTGAGCGGTTTGTCGAACTGGGCGGCGACTGCCGGTTCATTCAGTCCTTCAAGACGTTCGCGGCGAGCCCGCTCTTTGCGGATACGCAGATCTATTCGCGGCGCTTCAAGTTCGAGGATTTGCTGGCGAGTTTTTTGCGGCAGGTGCGCGGGCATGCGAGGATGGAGTTTCCGAAGCGCGTGATCATTGGCCGGCCGGTGAAGTTCGCGGGTGGCGCGCCGGATGAAGAGTTGGCGCGCACGCGCTATGAAGCGGCGCTGCGTGCGGTTGGGTTCGAAGAAATTCATTACGTCTATGAGCCGGTGGCGGCGGCGTACTTCTTTGCGCAGCGGCTGAAGAAGGACGCGACGATTTTGGTGGCGGATTTCGGCGGTGGCACGAGCGACTTTTCGGTCGTGCGCTTTTCGGTGACGCCCGATGGGCTCGACTATACGCCGCTCGCACACGCCGGCGTTGGCGTTGCGGGCGATGCGTTTGACTATCGCATCATCGACAACGTCGTGGCGCGTGCGTTCGGCAAGGGCTCGGAATATACGAGCTGGGGCAAAGTGCTGCCGGTGCCGAATGGCTATTTCAGCAAGTTCAGCCGCTGGAACGAGCTTTCGATCATGCGGCACTCGAAAGACTATCGCGACCTGCAGCAACTCGTGCGCACGAGCCTCGATCCGGAGCGGATCGAGGCGTTTATCGCGTTTCTCGACGCCGATGCGGGCTATGCGATGAACAAGGCTGTATCCGCCGCGAAGGCGCAATTGTCAGCGGCCGATGAGGGCGTTCTGTCGCTGCATGTCGCCGGCGTCGGCATCGAGCGGAAGATCAAGCGTGCTGAGTTCGAGAAATGGATTGCGCCTGAGTTGGAAGAGATTGGCGCTTGCGTTGATCGCGCGCTGGCGGCTGCGGGGTTGGCCGAAGGTGAGATTGATCGCGTATTCCTCACCGGCGGCTCGTCCTTTGTGCCCGCGGTGCGCGCTCAGTTTGAGCATCGCTTCGGGGCGGAGAAGATCGAGACAGGCGATCAGCTCGTTTCGATCGCTTACGGGCTCTCGCTTATCGCGCGCGAGAAGGATACTGCGCGCTGGGCTGTTTGAAGGCGAGCGCCATGAGCGATCTGATTATCTGGACGTACGATTGGGTGCCGGAAGGCCCGCGCGGTTTTGTGCGTGACATTCGCTTGCGGTGGGCGTGCGAGGAGGCTGGCCTTGCGTATAGCGTGCGCACGGTGCCGTTCGCGGATCGCGGCGCGGAGCATTTGGCGCGCCAGCCGTTCGCGCAGGTGCCGTTCCTGAGCGACGGTGCGGTTGAGCTGTTCGAGAGTGGCGCTGCGTTGCTGTATCTGGCGCGCAAAAGCGAGCAGCTAATGCCGCGCGACGCGGTCGGCGAAGCGCAGACGCTACAATGGACGATCGCGGCTTTGAACTCGATGGAGATGGTCACCGTTCCGTGGTGGTTCCTGGAAGTGACGGGCGCGAAGGAGAACGGGCTGACGGGTTGGTTTGAGAGCAGGCTCAATCACATCGAGCGAGAGTTGAAAGAGCGTGAGTGGCTGGTGGCTGATCGCTTCACGGTCGCGGATTTGTTGATGGCGGATGTGTTGCGCGTGTCGAAGGTGCGCGCGTTTGGCGATCGGCCGGCGAGCGAGGCTTATGTGGCGCGCGTAACGGCGCGTCCAGCGTTCGAGAAAGCGCGCGCCGATCAGATCGCGCACTTCGCGGTCGCTGATCAGGAGCGCGCGCAATAGCAAAGGAATAGGGCGGCGCCTTTCGACGCCGCCCGGAGAGTCACTGCGTAGTTCTGTGCTTAGTGCGCGCCGGTCGACGGCGGCGCTTTCAGATCGAAGCGGTCGAGTTCCATGACTTTCGTCCACGCGGCGACGAAGTCTTTCACAAACTTCTCCTTCGCGTCGTTGGCGCCATAGACTTCGGCGAGCGCGCGCAGTTGGCTATGCGAGCCGAAGATGAGATCGGCGCGGGTGCCGGTCCACTTCACTTGGCCGCTCTTGCGGTCTCGGGCTTCGAACTCTTCTTGGCTGCCGCCGATGCCTTTCCACTGCACGCCCATGTCGAGCAGGTTGACGAAGAAGTCGTTGGTCAGCGTGCCCGGCTTCGACGTGAGCACGCCCTTCTTGTCATCGCCGACTTGAAGCACGCGCAGACCGCCGATCAGAGCGGTCAATTCCGGCGCTGAGAGATCGAGCAATTGCGCGCGATCAACCAAATGGTCTTCGATCGGCATGATCGGATTGCGCACATAGTTGCGGAAACCGTCGGCCTTCGGGTTCAAGAACTCGAAGGAGTGAACCTCCGTTTCTTCTTGCGTCGCGTCAGCGCGGCCTGGTGTGAAGGGGACCTTCACAGTGACGCCGCCGTCCTTCGCCGCTTTCTCGATGGCTGCAGCGCCGCCGAGCACGATCAAGTCGGCGAGCGAAACTTTGCCGCCGGCTTCTTTTTGAATCGCTTCGAGCTTCGCGATGACCTTCGAAAGCTGAGCCGGCTTGTTGACCGCCCAATCCTTCTGCGGCGCAAGGCGAATGCGCGCGCCATTGGCGCCGCCGCGACGGTCCGAACCGCGATAGGTCGAGGCCGAAGCCCAGGCCGTTTCGATCAGTTCACGCGTCGACAGACCAGAAGCGAGGATTTTCGCTTTGAGGCCATCGACGTCAGCAGCGCTGATCGTCGACTTCGCGCCGGAGATCGAGTCTTGCCAGATCAACGTCTCTTTCGGGACGTACTTGCCGCGATAGAGAACCTTCGGACCCATGTCGCGGTGCGTGAGCTTGAACCACGCACGCGCGAACGCGTCAGCGAACTCGGCCGGGTTCTTGTGGAAGCGGCGCGCGATCTTTTCGTATTCAGGATCGAAGCGCAGCGCCAAGTCAGCCGTGGTCATCATCGGCTGGTGCTTCTTGTTCTTATCGAACGCATCTTCGACTTCGCGACCAGCATCGCCTTTCGGCTTCCACTGGTGCGCGCCTGCCGGAGACTTGGTCAGCTCCCATTCGAAACCGAAGAGGGTGTCGAGATAGCCGTTGTCCCAGGTGGTCGGGTTCTTCTTCCACGCGCCTTCGATGCCTGACGTAATGGTGTGACCGGCCATGCCGCTCTCGAACGTCGAGAGCCAGCCGAGGCCTTGGTGCTCCATGTCGTTGCCTTCTGGGTCCTTGCCGACATGGCTGTCGGGACCGGCGCCGTGGGCTTTGCCGAACGTGTGACCACCGGCGACGAGCGCGACGGTCTCTTCGTCATTCATCGCCATGCGGCCGAAGGTTTCGCGAATGTCGCGCGCGGAGGCGACCGGATCGGGGTTCGCGTCCGGGCCCTGCGGGTTGACGTAGATTAGACCCATCTGCACGGCGCCGAGATTGCCGGAGAGTTCGCGATCGCCGGAATAGCGCGTGTTTTGCGCTTTGGAATCCGCGAGCCACGCTTCTTCAGCGCCCCAGTTCACGTGGTTTTCCGGCTCCCACGTATCGGCGCGGCCGCCGCCGAAGCCGAACACCGGGCCGCCCATCGATTCAATCGCGACGTTGCCGGTGAGGATGAGCAGATCGGCCCACGAAAGTTTTGCGCCGTACTTTTGTTTGATCGGCCAAAGCAGACGGCGCGCTTTGTCGAGGTTGCCGTTGTCTGGCCACGAATTCAGCGGCGCGAAACGCTGCTGACCACGACCACCGCCGCCGCGTCCATCGCCGACGCGATAGGTGCCGGCCGCGTGCCAGGCCATGCGAATAAAGAACGGACCATAGTGGCCGTAATCTGCGGGCCACCAGTCTTGGCTATCGGTCATCAGAGCGCGCAGATCCTTGATCACCGCGTCGAGATCGAGGCTGTCGAATTCCTTGGCGTAGTTGAAGCCCGCACCCATCGGGTCGGATTCAGGCGTGTTCTGATGCAGCACGCTCACATTGACTTGGTTCGGCCACCAGTCGCGGTTGGTGCGCGCACGTCCGTGCGGCACCGGGCACTTTGAGTCATTTCCGTCGGCCATGGGGTAGTCCTCCTGAGTGCGCTGATAGCGCCTAGGAGGCGAGTGTCCCAATCGGAAGTGCGCCTGCCAGCCATAGAAAGCGCCACTGGAACAGCGGCTGCTTACATAGATGCGAACAATTCGCGAGCTTGTGGATAAGCGCGCTGCGAGAAGCGCTACGGCGTGCGCGTGAACGCGAGATCCTGTCCGCCTTGGCGGATGATGGCGGTGGCGGCGGGGCCGTCGCCTTCGGCGAAGATGACTTGCGCTGGCGTTTCTTGAACTTCGAACGTCGTCGGCGAGATGGCGCGGAGCGTGACCGGCGCTTGGCCGGGGAGTTGTCCGCGCAGGACGCCTGCATCATCGATGAAGACGGTCATCGGCGGGCCGGCGCTCACGTAATTGCCGACGAAGCGCTCAAGCGCTTGGCGCGGCAGTTCCATGAAGGTTGGCAACGGCGGCAGCGGATCGGTGGTGCGCACGCCGACGAGACCTTCGCCTTCACCGTCGGGGAAGAAGCGCACGCCGGTGATTGCGCCTGAGCTGTCGCGCTGGACCGTAAGGCGCGTCAGGCCGCCATCTTCATAGATGAAGTCGTCGGCGGCGATCGGCACGAGATTGATCCGCGCATTGGTGCCGCGCTGCGAGGTGAGGCGGCCATCAACGACGCGTAGCACACGCGTAACGTCGCCATCGAAGCGATAAACGCCCTGCGTTGCGTCGAGCGTTGCTGCGTCAACCGGGATCGGGGTGACGTCGGGATACGGATTGCCGAGTGCGATGGCGGTGAGACGGCGCGCAACTGCGCTGGTCTCCATGTGACCATAGTCGCTGTCGCTGTTCTGAAGCACGGCGACGGTGATGTCTGGGCCAGGCACGTAAACCAGGATCGAGCTGAAGCCGAAAATCCCGCCAGTGTGCTGCAGAGTGCCGACGCCGCGCACGTTGCGCGGGCCGATGCCAAAACCATAGGAGAACTGCGGCTCGGCCGCGACGCCCTGCGGCGTGATCATTTGCGTGTAGATCGGATTCGAGAGCACGCGGCCTTCATGGAGCGCGCGGTTCCAGATCAGCAGATCGTCGACGCTGGAGACGATAGCGCCAGCCGCGTGCGGCTGCGTCATCGAGAGAATGCCCATCGGCGCAACCGCGCCGTCATTCTCTGTGTAGCCGTCGACCTGCATGGCGGCGAAGCGCGGATCGGCACCGTAGCCGGTGTGGCGCATGCCGAGCGGCGTGAAGAAGGTGCGCTGCAGATATTCGTGCCACGGCATGCCGCTGGCCGCTTCGATCACGGCGCCGACGAGGACGTAGGCCGAGTTGCTGTAATTCCATTGCGTGCCGGGCTCGAAGTCGAGCGGCAGATCATCGAACACGTCGACCATTTGCGCGGTGGTGAGATCAGCGGCGATCGGCCCGCCGGACTGCATGTAGCCGTCAATGTCGGTGTAGTTGTGGATGCCCGACGTGTGATTGAGGATCATGCGGACGGTGATCTCGTTGCCGCGCGGATAATCCGGCAAGAAGCGCGAGATCGGATCGTCGAGGCTGACGCGGCCTTCTTGAACGAGATGCAAAAGCCCTGCGGCGGCCATTTGCTTGCTGACCGAGCCGATGCGGAAAACATCGCCAGGCTGTAGCGCGACATTTCCGTCAACGTCGGCCTCGCCGCGCGCGCCGCGATAGATCACCGTGTCGCCGCGCGCGACGAGGACTGCAGCGCCTGGCGCATCGGTTGCGTAAGTGCTTTGGATGAGTGCTGCCGCGCGTGCGGCGATGTCGGCGTCGGCCGATGAAGTTTGCACATTGGTGGCGCACGCGGCGAGCAAGGGCGCAAGGCAAAACGCTGCCGATGAGGCAAGTGTCCGCAGATTGATCATGTCGTCGAAATCCTCCAACCGCCGCTGACGCCGGCGCGTGCTCCCGCTAGGAGGATGGCGCCAGCTATCCCGTTAGACGCAGCCAACACCGGTTTCTTACGGATTACAAAATTACCACACGCGATCGAGACGGCGGACAAGCGAAAGGCCGCAGAGGGGGAGCTACCTCTGCGGCCTTCCTTTGAAGCCGCTCAGTTTTGGACAGGTCGTCGGTGTGTTGGGGGTTTAGGCGACGATCTGGGCGGCTTGAGACATGACGCTCATTGCAAACGGCGCGAACACTGCGGCGGCGGCGATGAGGGCGTAAAACTTGGTCATTGGAGTTGCTTTCGAATTGGCTTGCTGCGTTGCTGATCAGGCGACGATTTGCGCGGCTTGGTTCAAGGCGGCGTAGGCGAACGGCGCGAACACGGCGGCGGCGGCGATCAGGCTATAAAACTTGGACATCTCGTTTGCTCCTCAGGTCTCGAAGCGGCGTCGCTCCGATGAGTTGAAGGTAGCGAACGGTTAGCTCTGTCGCTGTGACGGTGGTCACGCGGCGATGTTATGCGCGTCCCGCCAGCACCGCGCGCGCCGCTTCGAGATCCGGCGGGCTATCGACGCCTTTGGGAAAATCCTCGATCGCGTCGGCGCGGATGATCATGCCCATTTCGAGCGCGCGGAGTTGTTCGAGTTTTTCGCGCTGTTCAAGCGGTGAAGGCTGCGCTGCTACGAAACGCGCGAGCGCGTCGCGTGTATAAACATAGATGCCGACGTGGCGTTCGATCGGCCCGTCGCCGTGAGGCGCTGCGGCGCGCGTGAAGTAGAGGCAGCGTCCGTCGGCGGCGCGAATGGCTTTGACGAGATTGGGGTTGTTGCGCTCGGCGTCGTCGGTTGATGGCGAGACGAGCGTCGCGATATCGGCGCCGTCGCGCAGGGCGGCGACCGCGCGCGCCACATCAGCCGCGCGCATTGTCGGCATGTCGCCCTGCAAGTTCACGGCGACGTCGAAGCGGCCGTCGGGATCGAACGCTTGCAGCGCTGCAAAGACGCGATCTGAGCCGCTCGGGAGATCGGGGTCGGTCAGCGTGACGTTCGCGCCAGCCTTGAGTGCTGCCTCCGCCACCTCTTCCTCGGCTGCCGCCACCAGGATTGGCCCGGCATTGGCGGCGCGGGCGATGTCGATCATCCAGGCGATCATCGGCCGCCCGTGGATATCGGCCAGCGGCTTGTTGGGCAGACGCGTGGAGGCCATGCGGGCGGGGATAACGACGACAGATTTCATGGCTTCAGCCTATGCCTGTGCGGCGGTTCGACGCGCAAGGCCGCACTCGGCGTCATGACGCATAAGCTCTGGCTTGGCGGAAGCCGCAACGCAGGCCATAAACCGCCGCAAAAGTTGCTCCTTCAGGGCGGACCATGAGCGATCTCCGGAACAATTCGATTATCGGCGCGGTGCTGGGTGCGGTGCTGGGCGTCATGGGCGCTGGCGTTTTGGCCGACACCCTTGTTCACCCGAACTATCCTGCGACGCCTGGCTATTTGCCGGAAGTGACGCTCGACACTGGCGGCGGCCCCGCTGAACCAGTCGGCCCGCCGGACTTCGGCCGCCTCTTCGCTGACGCGGCTGGTTTGGCCGAACTGGAAGCGCGCGGCGAGCGCGTGGTGGCGCAATGCCGCTCGTGCCACACGTTCGATGCAGGCGGGGCCAACGGCATCGGCCCCAATCTGCACGACGTGTTCGGCCGCCAGGTCGCGAGCCATGGCGGCTTCGAGTATTCGGCCGGCATGGTCGCGCATGGCGGCGCTTGGGACTATCTGGCGCTGAACGAGTTTTTGACGTCGCCGGCCACGGTCGTGCGCGGCACCAAGATGGCGTTCGCTGGTCTGCGCAACGATCAGGACCGCGTTGCGATGATTGCGTATTTGCGCTCGATTTCGCCGAACAGTGTGGCTTTGCCCGCGCCGTTGCCGGAAGCAGCGCCCGCTGAATCCGCGCCGGCGGAAGGCGAAGCAGCCGCGCCGGCAGCGGCTGCGCCCACGCCGCACTAAGCGATTTAACTTCAAGCGAAACAAAAACGGCGTCTCTCGCGAGACGCCGTTTTCATTTCGCGTGTGCTGCGATGTCTTACGACACTGCGGCCAATTGCGGACGCTGTTGAACGGTCTCGCCGCTGAGGATCGTGCTGCCGAGCAGATCCAAGAACGCGTCACCCTTATCAGTCGGCTCAACGAACACGTTGCGGCCGTCCTTCGGGTCGCGGCGGCGCTGGACGAAGCCCAGACGCGACAGCGTATCCAAAGCGCGCGTGATCGCCGGCTTGCCGACATTCAGCGTCGCCGCCAGGCCCCGCACCGTGTGCGGCGCCGGTTGCAGGCGAACCGTCATCAACACGGCGAGCTGCCGCGCAGTGAGATCCGGTGCATCCGAGCGCACCGTGGTGACGGTAACCCGACGCCACATATCCAAAGCTTCCACTTGTTCCCGAACGAGGTCCATGCCGCTCCCTCCAGTTGAATCGCAAGTGAGAGGATTCGCCGATTTGGTGGTCAGTGCAAGTACGAAACCACAAGATGTTGTGGATGGGGCGAAATGATTAACCAAATCTTGACGGAACAGGCCGAAACGATCCTTGCCGGACAAGGTGTTTAAGGCCGTTAAGATTTTTGCACTTGCAGCTTATCGTTTCGGGTGCAGGGATCTGGTCAGGCCGTAGCAAAGCGCGCTTTGATCACCTTCAGGCACGCGCGCAGTGTTTGCGCTTCGCCGCCCTGAGGACGCGATGGCTTCTCACGCGGGGCCCATGCGTAGACGTCGAAGTGCGCCCAGCTCGGTACGGTGACGAAACGGCGCAAGAAGAGCGCGCCGAAGATGGCGCCCGCGAAAGGTCCATCGCCAGTGTTTTTCAGATCAGCGATCGATGACTCCATATCGCCGTCATACGCATCCCAGAGCGGCATCCGCCACATCGGGTCGGCCGTGTCGATCGAAGCTTGTGCGAGTTCGGCAGCCAACACGTCGTCATTAGTGAAGAGAGGCGGAATGTCCGGCCCGAGCGCAGTGCGCGCAGCGCCCGTGAGCGTGGCGAAGTCTAACAGCAACGCAGGTTCATCTTCGCAAGCGCGGGTGAGCGCATCGGCCAGGATTAAGCGTCCTTCCGCATCCGTGTTGTCGATCTCGACAGTCGGGCCTTTGCGGCTCAGGATCACGTCGCCCGGACGGAAAGCGTCGGCGGAGATCGCGTTCTCGACAACTGCGAGATAGACGTCGAGCTTCACCTTCAAGCCCGCTTGCATCACCGCTTGCGCTAGTCCCAGCGCGTGTGCTGCGCCGCCCATGTCCTTCTTCATCAAGCGCATGCCGGCGGACGGTTTGATGTCGAGCCCGCCCGTATCGAACGTCACGCCTTTGCCGACCAAGGCGAGGCGCGGCGCGCTTGCATCGCCCCAAGAGAGATGAAGCAAACGCGGCGCTTGCGCAGCGGCGCGGCCGACGGCGTGGATCAGCGGATAGTTCTGCGCGATCAATTCGTCGCCAACGATGGCCTCCAAAGTCGCGCCGTTCTCGCGGGCGACCGTTTCGGCGGCGAGGTGCAGCGCGTCAGGGCCCATGTCATTGGTGGGCGTGTTGACGAGGTCGCGCGTGAGCCAGGTTGCGCTGACGATACGCTGCGCCTCCGCCATATCGGCGCCTTCAGGCGGCACGAGGCGCGGAGCGGGGCGCTTGCGCTTTTTGTAACGTTCGAACGCATAGCCGCCCAGGCCCCAAGCCACGGCGACCAGCGTCGCCGTGAACTCGCGCGGCGCCGCAGCGATGCGATAATCGCCGGCGGGGAGATTTTGCGCCAGCGAACCCATCGCCATGACGTTGGACTTGTCGCCAACACCGAACAGAACGCGCTCGATAGAGCCGTCAGTGGCTGGCACGAGCAGTATGCGCCCGCTCTGCGCTTTGAAGTCGTGCGCCGTCGCCAGACGTTTCAACGCTTCCGGGCGGCTCTCTGCCCAGGCGCTCCACTCCGATGTCCGCAGTGCATGGATAGGGACCGCTTGTGCGGCGTTGTCGGTCAGGAAGGGGAGCGTTTGCATCGCGTATATGTAGTCCCTCATTAGCGCTTTGTTGAGCACTTCCAGCGCACCGTTAGGGCCTTATTAGGATTCGCCCTATGTCCATGATGGCCCGTCTGCCTGTCGCGTTGCTCGCAGTCTCTGCGCTCTCCGCCTGCGCTTTGACTGATGACGGAGACGCAACGTCGTCAGCGGCGCTCGGCACGGCTCAGCCGAACGCGCCTGCGGCTGGCGTTGACCGTCAAGCGCGTGAGCGCATCGGGCGCGAGGACATGCTGACTCAAATGGCGTACTGGGCCGGCGAGTATCAGACCTTTCCGAACGATCTCGAAGCCGCGCAGCGTTTCTCCGAAGCGCTCCGGCGCGGCGGGCGCGCCGATCGTGCTGTGCAAATTTCAGCGGAAGCGCTGAGCCGCTTTCCCGATGATCGCGAACTGCTCGTCACCTACGGCTACGCGCAAATCGCCTCCGGCAACCCGCACCAGGCGCTGCGGCCGCTGGCGATCGTAGCGCAGGGCGAGCCGGAGAATTGGCGCGTTCGCTCCGGTTTGGGCGCTGCGCTCGATCAACTCGGCCGCTACGAAGAGGCGCGCGCCGCTTATACCGAAGCGCTGGCGATCGACCCCGAGAATGCGCGCGTGCTGACCAATATCGGCGTCTCGCACATCATGTCTGGCGACGCGCCGGAAGCTGAGCGCTTCTTGCGTCAAGCTGCGGGCATCCGCGGCGCACCGCCGGAAGCGCGCCAGAACCTCGCCATTGCTCTCGCGCTTCAGGGCCGCTTTGACGAAGCCGAGCAAATCGAACGCACCGATCTGCCGCCCGCGCTCGCGGCGCAGAATATTGCGTATCTGCGTGGCTTGCTGCGCGACGGTCGCCGTTGGAGCGACATGGGCCGCTCCGGCCACTAAGCGCGCTCCTCTTTTCCGAAGTCATCTACGCACGCGAAACGTGATCGGCTTTTGGCCGTCTCAAACATTGTGCGTGTAGTACTTCGAAGAGCGTGTTCGCTTAGCGCGAGCCGAGGATCTCGTTCACTTGGATGACGGCCGGGCCGATGATGACGGCGAACAGCACTGGCAGGAAGAAGACGATCATCGGCACCGTCAGTTTCGGCGGCAGCGATGCGGCTTTCTTTTCCGCTTCCGCCAAACGCATATCACGGTTTTCCTTGGCCATAACGCGCAGCGCTTGACCGACCGGCGTGCCGTATTTCTCCGCTTGCGTCAGCGCCATGGCCACAGCCTTCACACCTGGATGCGCCGTCCGGCGTGCGAGGTTTTCGTAGGCCATGCGCCGCTCGGGCAGGTAGGAGAGTTCTGCTGTGGTGAGCGCGAACTCTTCCGCAAGCTCAACCGAAGCCGGCGCAATTTCGGTGCCGACACGCTGCAGCGCCATTTCAACCGACATGCCCGACTCCACGCAGATCAGCATCATGTCGAGGCTGTCAGGGAAGGCTTGCATGATTTTGGTGCGACGATTGTCGGCGCGGTTTTTGAGATACAGGTTCGGCGCGTAGAAGCCGACCGCGATGCCGCCGACGATCGCGCCGAGCTTCATGTGTAGCTCAAGATGCGAGCCGAACATCATGACGTAGAAGAATGCGACGACGCCGAATGCGATCGGCAGAGCGGCGCGGTAGAAGTAGAACATTGTCTGCGCGGCGTGCCCACGGAGGCCGGCCCGGATGAGCTTGTCGGAGAGCGAGTCGTCGGCCAGCGCTTTTTGCAGATCGAGGCGATCAACAAGCTTCTTGGCGAACGAGTTGGCGTTCTTGTGCTGCAGCGAGCCCACGCCTTTCGCCAATTCTGCGCGAGAACGCTTGCGCAGCTCTTCGCGCTTCTTGGCGACTTCCTTCAAACGCGAACCCAGCTTGTCTTCCGACATAGCGGGCGCTGCGATCGTCACGATGGTGGCGAAGCAGGCGAGAGCCGCGAGGATGCCGGCGATCGTGATCGGGTCGGTGAGGAAGTCGACGAGGTCGTTCATCGCATGTCCCTCAGAACTTGAAGTTGACCATCTTGTGCATCACGAACACGCCCATTGACATGAGTGTGGCGGCGCCAAGCAGGATGAGGTTGCCGACAGGATCGGTGAACAAGACGGAGATGTACGCCGGACGGGTAAAATAGACCAGAAAACCAACGATAATTGGGAGCGAACCAATGATCATCGCCGAGGCTTTCGCTTCGGCTGACAGCGCTTTCACCTTTTCCACCATCAGCTTGCGCGAGCGCAGCACGGAGGAGAGGTTGCCCAGCGATTCCGAGAGGTTGCCGCCGGTCTTTTGCTGAATGACGAGCACGATGGCGAAGAAGTTCACCTCCGGCAGCGGCATGTGATCGTACATGCGCTGCAACCCGGCTTCGAGGGGCACGCCCATCGCTTGTGAATCGCACAACGCCCTGAATTCGCTCGCCAACGGTTCGGGGCTTTCCGCCGCGATGATGCGCAAGCATTGGTTCAGCGGCAGGCCGGATTTTACACCGCGCACGATGACGTCGATACCGTCGGCGAGTTGGCTGCCGAACTTTTTCTGACGACCTGAGACGAGAAAGCCCAGGAACCAGCGCGGTAAACCGAGAAAACCGATGAAGAAACCCATCGCGGCGCCGATCGGGCCCTGGATGAGCAGGCCTGCGATGGCGAGCACGACGCCTGCGATCGCGCCATAAACCCAAAACATCACAGGCGTGAGTTTGATGCCGGCTTGCGCGATTTGGCCCTTGACCGAATAGCGGCGCTTGCGCGCATTCTTTTCGTTGGCCGAGAGTTCTTTCAGCGCTTCTTGCGTCGATTGCTTGCGCTTCAGCGCAGCCATATCGACGGCTTGCTTGCCGCGATCAACTTTGGTGGTGCCGGCGACGGCTTTGACGCGCTTGGTGGCGGTCGCTGGTTGCGTTGCGCCGGAGGTGAAGGCGATGCCCGCGCCGCCAATGGCGACAAAGGCGAGCACTGCAGCCATCAAAGCGGGATCCATTACGCGGCCTCCGCTTCGTCGAGTGCTTGTGCGAGTTCTTTCTCAAGGCCGAAATAGCGGGCGCGCTCCCAGAAGCGGGGGCGGCCAACGCCGGTGCCTTTGTGACGGCCGGTAATGCGTCCGTTCTGATCTTCGCCCTGAATTTCGTACATCAGTAGATCTTGTGTGATGATCGTATCGCCCTCGAGACCGAGCACTTCGGTGATTTGCGTAATGCGACGCGAACCGTCGCGGAGACGCGCCGCCTGGATCACCACGTCAACGGCGGCGACGATGATTTCGCGGATCGTTTTGGGTGGCAGCGAGAAGCCGCCCATCGTGATCATCGATTCAAGACGCGAGAGGGCTTCGCGCGGTGTGTTGGCGTGCAGTGTGCCCATCGAACCGTCGTGGCCGGTGTTCATGGCCTGCAGCAAGTCGAACGACTCGCTGCCGCGGACTTCGCCGACGATGATTCGCTCAGGACGCATACGCAGGCAGTTCTTGACCAGATCGCGCATCGTGACCTGACCAGTGCCTTCAAGGTTCGGCGGGCGCGTTTCGAGACGCACGACGTGCGGCTGTTGCAGCTGCAATTCGGCCGCGTCTTCGCAAGTGATGACGCGTTCGGTCGGATCGATGAACGCTGTCAGCGTGTTGAGCAGCGTCGTCTTACCCGAACCTGTACCGCCGGAGATCAGCACGTTGCAGCGGCAGGCGCCGATGATCTGCAGGATTTTCGCGCCGGCAGGCGAGATCGAGCCGTACTCAACGAGGTTGCTGAGCTTCAGCTTGTCTTTTTTGAACTTACGAATGGTGAGCGTCGGACCATCGATGGCCAACGGCGGCACGATGACGTTGACGCGCGAACCGTCTGGCAAGCGCGCGTCGCAGATCGGTGAGCTTTCATCGACGCGGCGGCCGACCTGGCTCACGATGCGTTGGCAGATGTTCATCAGC
>CAYZIJ010000033.1:0-29631 GCA_964478365.1 uncultured Terricaulis sp. | reverse complement strand
GTGATCACTTCGATCTGATTGGGATAGGGATCGAGCCCCATCTCGTTCACACCGATCTCACCGCACGCTTCGTGCACGCGCTTGATCAGATCGAAATCCCAATCAGGTCCGGTGAACAGCAGTTTGGAGTCAGCAACAACGCTCATCACGCGGCCTCCGCGTTCTGACGCGAGAAGAGATCGCGGAAGACTGGATAGATGTCGCGGCGGTGACGCACTTTGCGCATCGCAAATGGCTCGCCTTCCGGCACGCGCCGATACGCACGCCACAAATTGGTGCTCGGCTCGCCAGCGCCCGGCGCCTCTTCCTCATCGTCCATGCCGACTTCGACATAAGCGTAGTATTGGCAGATCGGCAGGATCACGTCTTTGAGCTGACCCAGCACGACGGCGTTGTCGCTCGACGTGTTATCGCCATCGCTCGCCTGCGCGGCGTAGATATTCCATTGGTTGACGGGATAACGCTCTTTGACGATCTCGGCCATTTTGAAGAGCGCGGTCGAGACAACCGTGCCGCCTGTCTCGCGCGAATAGAAGAACGTCTGCTCATCCACCTCCGACGCTTCGTGCGTGTGACGGATGAAGACCACGTCAACATGCTCGTAGCGGCGGTTCAAGAAAAGATAGAGCAGCGAGTAAAACCGCTTCGCCAAATCCTTCATGTGCTCGTTCATCGAGCCGGAGACGTCCATCAGGCAGAACATCACCGCGCGCGCGATCGGCTTCGGCGTCGTTTCCAAACGGCGAAAGCGCACGTCGACCGGATCGATGTAAGGAATGCGCTTGGTGCGCGCGAGCAGCGCCTCAAGCTCGGCGCGCAGCTTCACCAGCTCATCGAACTGCCCGCCCTCGCGCTCAAGCTGTTCGATCTTATCGCGCAGCGCCAGGATCTCATCGTTCTTCGGCCGCTTCAGCGCGATGCGACGCGACATCGAATGACGCAACGTGCGCGGCACGGAGAGCCGCGACGGCGGGCCGGAGGTCGAGTAACCCGCCTGGCGCCACAAAACAGCAGTGGCGCCAGCGACTTGACGCTTGGCGAGATCGGGCAGCTCCAGATCTTCGAGATAAAGATCGAGATACTCTTCGTCGCTCAGCGCAAAGCGAAACTCATCTTCGCCCTCGCCGCTGTCGCTGGCCTTCGAACCTTGGCCACCGCCCTGCTCGGGACGCGGGATGCCATCGCCTTCGATGTACTTCTTGTTGCCCGGCAACAGATAGTCGCGCACGCCGCCTTGATGCGAGCGCCGCAGGCTCGGCTCATGCACGCCGCCGGCAGGAATGGAGACTTCTCCCCCCTTGCCGGCGTCCTTGATCGAGCGTGCGCTCGACGCTTCGCGCACTGCCTTGCGCACTTGCGCGCGGGCGCGGCGCAAGAAGCGCTGACGGTTGGCGAAGCTCTTGCCGCCGGGGTTTAGGCGCCGGTCAATAATGTGCACGCGCGCTTACCCCGCCTGCTTGACCCGCATGTACCACTCGACCAACCGGCGGACTTGCCGCTCGGTGTAGCCGCGCTCGGTCATGCGCATCACGAATTCCTCGTGCTTTTTCTCGGTCTCGCCGTCCTTCTTCGAGCCGAAGGTGATGATCGGCAGCAGATCCTCGACTTGTGAGAACATGCGCCGCTCGATTACTTCGCGGATTTTCTCGTACGAGGTCCAGGACGGGTTCTTACCGCCATGGCCTGCGCGTGCGCGCAGCGTGAACTTCACCACCTCGTTGCGGAAATCCTTCGGATTGGCGATGCCAGCGGGCTTTTCGATCTTCGAGAGCTCTTGATTGAGCAGTTCGCGATTGAGCAATTGGCCGGTGTCGGGATCTTTGAAGTCGATGTCTTCGATCCAGGCGTCGGCATAATCGACATAACGGTCGAAAAGGTTCTGACCGTAATCGTGGTAGCTCTCGAGATAGGCCTTCTGGATTTCATTGCCGATAAACTCGGCATAACGCTGCCCAAGCTCAGCCTTGATGAACTCCATCAGTTTGCCTTCGTACTCCTGCGGGAATTGCTCGCGCCGGATGGCTTGCTCAAGCACGTACATCAGGTGAACCGGATCGGCGGCGACTTCCTGCGTGTCGTGGTTGAAGGTCGCGGCCAGCACCTTGAACGCGAAGCGCGTCGAGATGCCGTCCATGCCTTCATCGACGCCGGCTGAGTCCTTGTATTCCTGCAGCGTGCGCGCCTTCGGATCGACCTCTTTGAGGCTCTCGCCGTTATAGACGCGCATCTTCGCAAAGAGGTTCGAGTTCTCGTGCTCCTTCAAACGCGAGAGCACAGAAAAGCGCGCCAACATTTCCAGCGTCGCCGGTGCGCATGGCGCCTCGGCAAGCTCGGAGCCGCGGATCAGCTTCTCGTAGATTTTCAGCTCTTCGTTGACGCGCAAGCAGTACGGCACCTTGATCACGAAGATCCGGTCGATGAAGGCTTCGTTGTTCTTGTTGTTCTTGAACGTCTGCCACTCGGCCTCGTTCGAGTGCGCCATGATGATACCGTTGAACGGGATCGCGCCGATATTTTCCGTACCGACGTAATTGCCTTCCTGCGTTGCCGTCAGCAGCGGGTGCAGCATCTTGATCGGCGCTTTGAACATCTCGACGAATTCGAGCATGCCCTGGTTGGCGCGGTTCAAGCCGCCTGAGTAGGAGTACGCGTCAGGATCGTTCTGCGCGTGCATTTCGAGCTTGCGGATGTCGACCTTGCCGACGAGCGAGCTGACGTCTTGGTTGTTGTCATCGCCCGGCTCGACCTTACCGACGCCGATCTGACGCAAACGCGATGGATTGAGCTTGGCGACGCGGAACTTGGTGATGTCGCCGCCAAACTCATCGAGCCGCTTCACGCACCACGGGCTCATCAGGCCCGTCAGCCGGCGCGTTGGGATGCCGTATTCGTCTTCGAGCTTGCTGCCCCAGACTTCCGGATCGAACAGCCCGAGCGGGCTTTCGAAAACCGGGCTCAGCGCATCGCCCGCCTTCAGCACATAGATCGGCTTGTCTTCCATCAGCGCCTTCAAGCGCTCAGCCAGCGAAGACTTACCGCCGCCCACCGGACCAAGCAGGTACAAAATCTGCTTGCGCTCTTCCAAACCCTGCGCGGCGTGGCGGAAGAAGGCGACGATCCGTTCGATCGTCTCTTCCATGCCGTAAAACTCGGCGAACGCGGGATAGAACCGCACCGTGCGGTTCATGAACACACGGCCAAGCCGCGAGTCCTTCGACGTGTCGACCATGCGCGGCTCGCCGATGGCGGCAAGCAGGCGCTCATGCGCGGTGGCGTAGGTTAGCGGATCATCGCGGCAGAGACTGAGGTAGTCCTGAAGCGACATCTCCGCTTCGCGCTTCGATTCAAACGAGCGCGCATAGCTGCGAAAGAGATCCTCAGACATCGTGCCTCCGTTGTCCCGCTCAGTCTGACATAGGGAGCCAGCGAGCGACGATTAACAACAAGCCATGCGAATCTGGCGGTCGTAAGTCGGAACGAAGAGCGGCGCCGCCTGTTCGCGCAGCACACGATGACATGATTTGCCTCCCTTGCGGCGGCAAAAGCATCGAAAACCGCGCGCCCATAAACTGTGCGTGAGCGTGCGGTGAGCGAAATGTGGCGCAGCTTTTGGCAACGCTTCTTTAAGACAATCAGAAGCTCTTATTTTACGCGGCCTTAAGCACGTTCCTGCATCCCTAGAGGATCGGGACACGAGGCTGTTATGAGTGAAATGTCTTCCTGGGTGCTCAAGGGCATCGATCCGGCCCTCCGCGACCGTGCGGCCGAGGACGCTGCACGGCTGGGCGTCAGCCTTGCCGACTATCTGACTGACGTGGTGCTGCGCAGCGCACTAGTCGAGCAGATGAACGCCCAATCCGAGGACGAACCGACCCAATACTCGGTCCACGGCGCACCAATTATTGCGTCGCAGGGCGATGGTCCCGAATCTTATGCCGTGCGACACCGCCTCCGCGGGCTCGAGCGCCGCCTGAACGCCGCCACTCATTCGCTCGACGATTCCATGCTCGATCTCACCTCGCGGATGGGTGAGATGGAAGGCGTCGCCGCCGATACCGCGACCACGCTCCAGCAAACCCAGCAGGAAATCGACGGCGCATTCGCTGGCGTCCAGCTCGACATAACCGTCCTTGGCGACAACATCTCCACCCTCGCCGCCGCCACAACCGACCGCGCCGCCGGCTTCGATCAGCGCCTCGACGCCATCGAGATGATCGCCCGCAATGCCGATGAAGGCTGCGCTGAGTTGGCCGAGGACCAGCAAGCGCTGAAGCACGCCGTCGCCAGCGACTTCGCCGACTTCACCACCGAGATCAGCGGCCGCCTGCACGCCACTTTGGCCGAAGTCCGGCACAGCGCCGCCGAGGCCGCCGCCGAAGCTGACGCCGCCATTGCGCACCTCGTCCAAGAATTCCGCAACGCGCGCGACCTGCTCGACGCACGTCTGGACGAAAGCGCACTCGAAACCCGCGCCCACATGCACGCCGCCTTCGCCGACGCCGCCGAGCGCATGGGCGACCTGGCCGAGCGCGTCATCGGCAATGAGCAACTCGCCGCCCGCACCGCCGAGCAACTCCACGCCCGCATCATCGACACAGAAGACGCCTCCCAAACGGCGCTTGAGGAAACCGCTCAATCTCTGCGCCACGCCAATGCAGCGCTCGCAGCGGACGCTGTCCGCCGCGCTCACGAACAGGAAGCGTCGCTCGAAAACCTGCGCACCACATTGCGCGGCGAGATCGCTGGCCTGCGCGATGACCAAACTCAAGCTCAAGCCCGCATCGGCCTGCTCGACAGCGCCTTCGCCAACACGGCCGGCGCCTTGGTCGAAACTCGCGAAGCGCTCACCCAGCGCATCAGCGACGGTGAAGCCCAAGTGCGCGCCATGCTCGCCCGCGCCGAAGCTGACCAGAACCAGCGCCACAACAACGCCACAGCACGCATGGAAACGGCTGAGCGCGAAACCACGCAGCTTGGCAAACTGATCCGCGCGGAAGCCGATCGCGTTGAAAGCTGCACCACCGCCGCTCTGAGCAAGCTCGCCGGCGACATCGCCCAAGGCGATGCCGATCTCGCGGCGCAAATCACGCAAATGCGTGGCCAAGCGCAAACCGAATCCGCTCTGCTCCGCGAAGGCGTCGCTGGCGCACTCGCCCGCGCACAATTGCTCGACAGCGCCATTGAGCGCGTCGAAGCCACTGCCGGGCCGCTCTCGCAACGCATCGCGCAAATCGAAGCGGCTTTCAGCGGTATCGATCAGACGCTTTCCGATCGGGTCATCGATCTCGAAAACGCCGTCAACAGCATCGATCCGACCGTTTCCGTGCGCCTCGCCGATGTCGAAGCCGCGGTCGAAGCGCAGCGCCACTTGGCCGCTCGCGTCGATGCGCAACAAACCTTCGTCGCCGACGCCGGCGAGCAGATCCAGGGCATGACCCGTCTGCTCAATCGCGTCGCCGCCCAAAGCGGCGAGGTCGCGACCAAGACCGAAGACCGCGTCCACGCCATGGAAATGGCGCTGGCCGACATCCGCCTCGATCACATCGCCGGCGTCTCAGCCGAGCGTGACTCCGCGCACGACATGGTGCTGACGCTGCAAGCGCGCATCGCCGAGATGGAAACGACGCAAGTCAGCGCCATTCACACCATCACCACCGAAATCGCCCGCTTCATCGAGCTCAACGATCAGCGCCTCGAAGCGCTGGAAGGCCCGCGCGAAGCAGAACGCGATCTCGCCACGGCCTTCGAGGCTCTGCGCCGCCGCGTCGAAGAGCGTATCATCGGCGTGGAGCAACGCAGCGTCCGCATGCTCGACCAAGTCGCCGACACCGTCGCCCTGATCGAAGAACGCTTCGTCGAAGCCCAACGCGAAATCGCTGCGGTCAAGAGCGCCTAAAGCGCGCAAACAAAGTACCAGCCAGCTCGACCCGTCATTCCGGGGCAATGCGAAGCATTGAGCCCGGAACCCAGGGGCACACAGCGGCTCGTCACCCCCTGGATTCCGGGCTCTCGCGTGCCGCGAGCCCCGGAATGACGGGTTGAAATTGCCTATCCTCGTCGAAACTTCGGCATCGCGCTGAATTGCACGCCGCGCGCAAAATCAATCCGACCGACCCGCGCCCGCGCCTACACTTGGCGCCCATGTCCCAGCCATCATCACCCGAACGCTTTGCACCGATCGCGCTTTGGCGCGTCGCCAGCCGGTTGATGGTCACGCTCTTCAATCTCTTCGGCGAACCGCAGCAGCTTGCCTTCCGTCAAACGCTCGCCGCGCGCGATTACAAGCTCGCCTGCAATTGGCTGCGCACGGTCGAGGCGCTCTTCCGCAAATTACTGGTCATCGAAGCCAGCCACTATGCGCGCGATCTCGCGCCGCCAAAGCCGCGCGCAAAACGCAAGCGGCCGCGACGCATGGTGACGTTCTATCCGGACCAGCCGGACGACTGGCGCGTCACGTTTCGCACGTCCTTGGACCGCGGGCGCCCTCGCCCGCAGTGTTCGACCGATCAAGCATTGGCGATTACCGATACATCGCGCCGTGCGGGCGAGGACGCCTACGGTCCAAGGAATGCGTTCCACTGCGCTTGGCCGCTCGCCGAACGCTTCGAAGCGCTGCTGCGCGTTCACAACGATCCCACGCCTTTTGCCAAGCGGCTCGCGCGCCGCCTTTACGCAGCGCCGCAGCGTGTGGCCGAGATCGTCCGAGAGCCGCCGGAACTGCAGCACCGCATAGACATAGAGCCTTACGCTGAGATCGCCGCGCTGCTTGGTTTCCGCCAGCCGGTGTTCAGCCGCACCGACACCTCATGACACGCGCCGCCGCCGTCAGCCCTGCTCTACCGCACCCCGGCCCTCCGCCAGGGCGCCTTGTGCCGCCCAGCGCCACGCCATATCCCAAACCCATGTCAGTGATGGATGAACTCACCCGCGTGCTCGATCTGGAACAGATCGAAGTGAACCTGTTTCGCGGCGTCTCGCCGTCCGAGGATCGCCAGCGCATCTTCGGCGGCCAGGTCGTGTCGCAAGCCTTGATGGCCGCCTATCGCACCGTGAGCGGCCCGATCTGCCACTCGCTACAGAGCTATTTCATCCGCCCCGGCGATCCGCGCCAGCCCGTGCTCTATCAGGTCGAGCGCTCGCGCGACGGCAAGAGCTTCGCCACGCGGCGCGTCATCGCCATTCAAAAGGGCGAGCAGATCTTCAACATGGCGTGCTCTTTCCAGACCGATGAAGGCGGCTACGACCACCAGAGCGAAATGCCTGACGTCGCCAAGCCTGACACTTTGGTCGATGAGGTCCTGACGGTCACCGAAGAGCTGAAGGATCTACCCGAAGCGCACCGCAACTGGATCCGCACGCGGCCGATCGAGATGCGTCCGATTGATCGCCAATCGCTGCTCAATCCTCAGCCGAAATCCTCGACGCAATATGTCTGGTTGCGCGCGCGCGAGGATCTGGGCGACGATATCGCGCTCAACCAAGCGATGCTCGCTTACGCTTCAGACTATTCTCTGCTCGGCACTGCGATGCGCCCGCACGGCGCATCGTGGATGTCAGGCGTGCAGACGGCGAGCCTCGATCACATCTTGTGGTTTCACCGGCCGACGAATTTCTCGCGCTGGCACCTCTACGTGCAAGACAGCCCGTCTGCATCAGGCGCGCGCGGCTTCAACCGCGGCGCGATTTATCGCGACGATGGCGTGCTGGTTGCATCGGCCGCGCAGGAGGGGCTGATCCGCAAGCGCTGAAGCACATTTCTGCGTCGCTTACCGCATCCGGTGTTGTCGTCACAGCTTGGATAACTTTGCGTTAAAAGCATCGGCGCATAGCTTTGTCCATGCGCGACAAGTGGGTCGATAACACAGACTATTTCGGACCGGATCGCCGCCTGCGCTCCGGGGCGAAGCGCTGGAACGATCGCCGCCGCCATGACGAAGCCGGCCAGCCGCCAGCCCTCGCCGCCATGCTCCGCCGCATCCGCGTGCAGCTCATGAACATGCCCACGCCCGACGATCGCCGCCGCGCCCATCAAATGCTCAACGCCGCCGTGAAAGACGCCGAACGCCTGCAATACTATCGCTGCGCAGATGTCCTGAAGCGCCTCGACTCCGACCTCCGCAACATCCGCGGCGCCAACGCATCCTCGCTCGACACGCTGATGAACGAAGCCCTGGACCACGCCGGCGCGGGCACGTGATCGCGCGCCCGAAGGGCGACGGTTCTGAATGTCTGAAAAAATTGGAGCGGGCGATGAGATTCGAACTCACGACCCCAACCTTGGCAACTCGCCCGAGAACCATTTTCCCTTTAATTCCGGGCATTTCCTTCTAATTCCTGCCGTTGACCAGGGCGTTGTATGCGCCCCATCTCCACCCCAGAAAAATCATGCCCCGGCTTTCCGGACGCTTATTTTCTGGTGGTAGCGATATGGTAGCAAATCGGATTCGAACTCTTGGTAGAAAACCAAAACGAGGCCGCGAGTTTGAATCACGGAGCGTCCTCTAATGGACGGCATCCGTGCTCGTATCACGCTTCGCCTGATTGACGCGACCGCAGCGCCCAAGGAAGGCGAACTTCGCATCTGGGATACTGACGTCCGCGGGTTTGCGCTGCGGATCACGCCGACCGGACGCAAATCTTATTGCCTTAAGTATCGCTACCAGGGTCGCCAGCGCTGGCTGACCATTGGCGAACATGGCTCTCCCTGGACGCCCGACACCGCCCGTAGCAAAGCAAAGGAAGCGCTCTACCAGGCCAGTCACGGCGAAGACCCTCAGGCCACGAAGGTCGAGACGAAGCTCAAAAGCGGTACCGTCAAAGAGCTGTTCGAGCGCTATTTCGTTGAAGGCCGGATCGACAAGCCGCTTAAGCGCGAAAGCTCATGGAAGGTCGATCAGTATAATTACAAGCGCCACATTGAGCCCCTGCTCGGCAAACGCATCGCCCGCGAGCTGACCTTATCGGAGCTATCGCAATTCCAAGCGCAGGTCGCGAACGGCAAAACCTCGGTCACCGTTAGAACCAAGAGCGGCAAGCAGCACGCCGTCGTCAAAGGCGGAACTGGTGCAGCCGCCCGCGCCATGCGGGTGCTTTCGACAATGATGGCATGGGCGGTCCGGCACGAGATTCTCGACCAAAACCTCTGCGGCAAAATCCAGAAGTACCGCGACCAGATGCGCGAGCGAGCGTTGACCGAGGAAGAAGCCAGCCGGCTTTGGGCCATGATTGCCGAGGCGCAAGCGGCATCCGTCATCACCAAGGATTTCGCGGACATCTTCCGGCTCATCATGCTGACAGGCGCCCGTCGCAACGAAATCGTTGCTCTGCGCTGGTCCGAAGTCGACTTCGATCGCGCACGCATCGTCTTGCCGCCGGTGCGCACCAAGATGGGCGCGCTCAATCGCTCACGCACCATAGCGCTCTCGCAGCCGGCGCTTGAGATCTTGCAAGGAGTGAAAGAGCGCGGTGAACACGTCTTTCCCTCATCCGTCGGCGACCAGCCCCTCGTCGGCGTCAATCGCGCTTGGGACAAAGTGCGCGTGCTGTCGGGTATTCCAGACGTACGGCTGCACGATCTCAGGCACAGCTTCGCGACCTTCGCTGTGGAAGGCGGCGCCTCGCTTTATCACGTGGGGCGGGCTCTTGGGCATACGAAGACCTCTACCACCGAGCGCTACGCTCACCCCTCTGACGCCGGCGCCCGCGCGGTAGCGTCAGAGGTGGCAACAAGGTTCGTGGGCAAACCCACCACGCAACCAGCACCTGGACCCGCGAACAGGGCTCTCGAAGGCGACCAGCTTTCACTTCCGCTCTTCTCGGCTGAGGATGCCCAACTCAATGTGTAATTTTCCACACTCTGAGTTGACTTCAATGGCCGGGCAGTGTGTAATCACACACACCCGAGGGTTGGCTCATGCCGATTAGCGGGGACGAGGCCGTAAAGCAGCTTGAGGCAGCTGGGTTCGTTTTCCGGCGTGGCAAAGGCGACCACGTTTTCGGCCGCCACCCCGACGGCCGGACGGTGACCGTGCCGCTCCATCGCGAACTGAAGCGAGGCACGCAAGCTTCGATCGAGCGCCAGAGCGGCGTGAAGATGGATTGATGGAGATTGAGATGGCCCGCGCTGTTTTCATGGCGGCGTTTCATCCGGAGGACGATGGCGGTTTCTCGGTCACGTTTCCGGATGTGCCCGCCGCGATCACGCAGGGCGATGACTTTGAGGCCGCCCTGCTAAACGCGATCGATGCGCTTGAGACCGTGCTGGAAGAGATGCTTGAGAGCGGCCAAGCACCGCCTCGGCAGAGCGACCACGCAAAGCTCGCCAAAGGCATCGCCAAGGGCGGCGCCCAGGCGGTAGCGGTGCCGGTGTCCGTGCCTGGTCACGCGGTACGAGTGAATGTCATGCTGGACGAGTCGCTGTTGGGGCGCATCGACCGAGAGGCGGAATCGAGGGGGCAATCCCGGTCGGGTTTCCTCGCAGAGGCGGCAAAGACGCTGCTTCGAAGTGCTTGAGCCTGTGATCGTGGCTCAAGATGAATTAGAGCGCGCGAGCCGTCGCGGCCGCGCGAGCCGCATGAAGTATCCGGCGGCGATATCCGCCCGCTACGACGAGACAGCAGGAAAGATCGTCATCGAGCTTGAGCACCACATCGAGCTCTCCTTCGCTCCGGGCGCGGCACAGGGCCTGGAGGGGGCGTCAGCTTCCGACCTGAAAGCGCTGGAAATCACGGGCGGCGGCACCGGCCTTTGGTTCCGCCAACTCGATGTCGACCTTAGCGTTTCTGGCCTCCTTCACGGCCGGCTAGGAACGCGAAATTGGATGGCAGCAGGCACCAACAAATAGGCTGACGAACTCGGGGACCCTCCTGCCTGTGAGTGTGGAAGCCACTCGCCAAGGAGGACTGTCGCGATATCGGCTCGTGATTCCGGTCCCGGACCGAGGGCGGCAGTTTTGGAACGCCGGAGCCCGCCGGGCGTTCTCCGGACGCGCCGACGGCGAAGCTCGTTGACGCGTTCCCCGAACCCCACCAGGGTTAATGAGGTCTGGACGAGGGCGAGTGCGGCGGGAAGCCCGTTGAATATGGCTGCCCAATGATCTATTTACGCGACCTCCCTTATGTTTGGACAGAACAGACCAACGGCGGGACTGGTGTGGTCCTGTAATCGTCCGTTCTGGAGGCCGAGATGTCTGAGGCGCTGAAGAGTGGTATTTCGGCCCTGATGGGTTGGCGTCCTGCGCAAGCGGGCGAAGCGGCCGCGCGCCGCATCGCTGCGCGTTTCGCGCGAGGAAACGTGTCGACTCAATATGAGCGCTTTCTCACCGAGAAGGATCTAACCGAGCTCGCCAAGGCGGCCGATGCCGAACTGACGAAGCTGGAAAAAGAATTACCGGCTGATTAAGCTGCAGGTTGCAGACCCAGAGCTCTGGGTGCGCTGAGATATTTCAGGCTTCCCAGAATGACGTTCAAAGAAGAAGTGGCGCTGCGCGTAGGGCAGCTCAAATCCCAATGGGAAGCGGCCGAGGAAGCAGCCAAACTTGCTGAGCACCTGATGGATGGGATCGTCGTCTTCCCGTCGATCAAGGAGCTTCGATACGCGGGCCGCCAGCTTGCCTACGCCCTGCCGCATCTAAATACGGAAGATCTCGCACGGCAGAAGCTCGTGCTTGAGCAACTCTTCGAGGCGCGCCAATGCTGCATCCGCGCTCGCCATGATGCAGTCGATGCTGCATCAGCATTTGTCAGCCTGCGTTTTGCGGAGATATTGCGCGGCCTTCATTGGCCGACCGCGTTCAGCCGTGTCCCAGACATGCTTGAGCTGAAGCGGCGTTTGATCCACGTTCGGAAGCTCATCGGGCAGTCGCGAAAAGACCTAGAACGTCGCGAGGATCTCTACAGCCAGATCATCGAGACCGATCTAGAATTTATGATTCAAGTCCTCGGAGAACTTGAGCTTCTAGAAATCGAAGTGGCGGCAAACAACGGCTCAACCGCGCCACCGACCACCGATCAAGCCGCGAGTTCTTAACGGGAGAGCCAATTGGCAAGCCCTCCAGAGATATCCATCGATCCCGAGATCGCTGAGCATGCACGTAGAGTGTCCGACGCATGGCGTTCGGCGGAGGATGCGCTAAAGCTCGCGGAATCGCTCAACGACTCCATCATCCCGCCCGCGATGAAAGAGCTTCAAGCTGTCGGAAGATCGATCACGGGTATCCTCGGGGAACTGGAGCGATCCGACAAAGAGTCGATCATCCGAACACTCGATAGCGCACGAGCGAGTTGCATGGCGGCACGTGCCGATGTGATCTCGGTGGCCGTGTCTGCGATGTCCCTCGGACTGAGTCGCTTCTATCGGCGCCTCAATTCTAAAGCGTACAGGCGACCAGAAGCTGCGAAGCTGAATGTGCTCATGCGCGTCAAAGACTTCGGCGAGCGACTAAGACGAACAGCGTCTGAGGTAGCCAATAGCAAGAAAGGTGATCCGCTAACGCTAACCAACGAGGAACTAGTCAAGCTCTTTGAGGACTACCTTTCATTGGTCCAGATTTCAGACTTTCTGGCTGCGCAGGAGCGGCAGCGACAAGTTCGCGTCTTGATGCTGGCTGCCATTGGCCTCGTGGGCGCCTTGGTCGGCAGCATGGCGTTCGGCGCGCTCTCCCCTCTTCTTCGCGCGCTCTTCGGCGGTCAGTGACAGTATTGTTGGAGCGACGGGATTGCAGCTCGATCCGACAATCGAAGCGACTGAGGCAGCACTTGCCGACGCCGTCCGCGCAGGCGGACTATGCGATCGTCTGGGGGTCCAGCGGCCTGCAACATCGGCCGGCATCATCGAGACATCCGGACTCCGCCTGGCTGCCGCCAAAGCGAACGATGACGCCCACCGCCCGGGGTTTCTGCGTGAAGCCTTTGCGTTAGCCGAGCAAGGTCGCAGGGAGTGCCTGATCGAGGTCCTAAAGGCGCTGCGCCAAGAATGGGACGTCCACAAGGCATCCATGGGTGAGCGGGATGCCAGGTTGCACTTCAGGTCGATGTGGGCGCTGATTCAAAAGCTCACGGCCCTAGAAGCCGGAGGTGTGGCGTGGAAGCCGTCGTTGGCTGAATTGGACGCCTCCATCGATCGCGAGATTGAGTCCGCATTTGAGATGTCGCGCACGGTCGCGTCAGTGAACTCGAAGGCAAAGAAAGGCTGGATGGGGGGGCTCATAGCGTTCGTCGGCGCTGGTTTGTTCGGCGTTTTGGCCACCGTGATCTTTGAAGATCCCATTCGAGGTGCGTGGGAATCGGCACAAAGCACCTTCTGCGGCAGCACCCATTGGTGTTCAGTGCCGCAGGGCAAGCCGACCGCTGCAGAGTTGGGCGGGGTCGAGCGCGACGAACCAAATTCGGACGCCGGGGACACTCAGCAAGCGGGCGAACGTGAACGCGTTCGCACCGACGACACCGATGACTCGGCCCTGAAGCCCTGACGACAGCATAAAGTACGAACGGGAATAACGCGGAAAAGGACGAAGGGTTGGTGGCAAGATAGAATGCGCCGCAGTGCTGGATGCACAGCGGCTTGTCTGCACATCTTTTTTTCCACCGCACCACGAGGTGCGCCGCCGCAAAGTGCGGCAAGGTGAAGAGAGCCGCTTTGCGCTGCTAAGAAGGCGCGACGCGATGGACGACGAAGACAAATTCGAAGGCGATGTCAGCCGGCGTCACGCGAAACACACGCCGGACTCCGGATCGATATTTCGTCCGCCGTCCGCCGCCAGCTCCAAGCGTGTTGCCGCGCGCGCACGCACTGCCTGGTACAATCGGAGCCGCGGCGCGGGCGCCGTCAAACTGAAGCACGAGCGGCCCGCCGGCAGCCAGCGGGTGGCGGTGAAGATACACCCCAAGGTCCACGCCAAGGCGGCGGGCGGCGCAGGGTCGATGATGCGGCATACGCTTTATATCGAGCGCGACGGCGCTGGCCGCGATGGCGACGCGGTCCAGGTGTTTGACCGCGAGCACGACCGGGCGGACGGCGCCGCGTTCATTGAACGCTGTGAAGACGACCGGCACCATTTCCGAGTCATCATCTCCCCCGAGCGCGGCGGAGCCATCGACGACTTTCGGAGCTACACGCGCGACCTGATGCGGACCGTGGAATCAGACCTAGACACCCGGATCGACTGGATCGCGGCCGAGCATCACGACACTGGGCACCCGCACGTCCACTTGTTGATGCGGGGCGTCCGCGCAGATGGGCGCGATCTCGTCATCCCGCGCGCTTATGTTTCCCACGGTTTCCGCGAGCGGGCCGAAGGGCTCGCCACTGAGCTGCTTGGGCCGCGCCTTGAACCCGACCGCGCCGATCGCGCGGTGAAGCAGGAACGCCTTACTGAGCTGGACCGCGAGCTCGTCGCCCGCGCGCGCGGCCAAGAGATCGCGATGAGCGCACTGCCCGACGATGGGGTGCGCGCAGCCCGGCTCGTGCAGCGGCTCAATCGTCTGGAAGAGATGGGCTTGGCCGAACCGGCCCGCGCTGGCGTCTGGCGGCTCGATGCCGAGCTTGAGGAGAAACTCATCCGCCTCGGCGACCGGCGCGACCGCGAGCGCGCCACAGCCCGATTGCTGGCGCAGGAGCAACGCGGGCTTGAACCCGAGCGCACGCGAGAACTGGAAGCGGCGCATTCGAGCCAGCGCGTCACCGGACGCCTGGTTGGCTTTGAGCGTCTGGGCGAAGACGCGCGCGGACCGCAGCTTATCGGCGTCGAAGGCATCGACGGCAGATTCTGGACGGCGCGCGTGGCCGGTCCCGAGGATTTGCGTGGCCTCGCCGGCGTCGAGCGCGGCGCCGTCGTCGAGATCGAGCGTGCAACGCCGAACTTGAGGGCGTCCGACCGCACGATCTGGGAAATCGCGCAGGAAAACGATCTCACCTATTCGGCGGCGCTCCACCGCCAAGCGCGGCCAACCGATCGTGCGAACTACATCGAAATGCACGAGCGCAGGCTGGAAGCGCTGCGGCGCGACGGCGTCGTCAGCCGCGAGCGTGACGGCACGTTCTATCTACCCCACGACTACCCTACCCAGGTCGCGATGCGCGAAGGGCGGGGCGGACGCGAAAGCGCGCGCGTGACGCTGATCGATCCGCACGCGCTGGAACGGCAAGCCGAGTATCGCGGTCCCACTTGGCTCGACCGCGTCGCCGACGGTCGCGCAGACAGCAGCCAGATGCGCGGCGAAGGTTTTGGCGCTGAGATCGGCAAAGCCTGGAAGCAGCGGGAAGCGACGCTGGAGAAGCTCGGCTTAGGCGAACGCGGCCCGGACGGCTTTCAGGCCATGCCCGGCTGGCGCGACAGCCTGACTTCGTTTGAGCAGGACGCGCTTCGCGACCGCATCGAGCGCGACACCGGGCGGGTGGCGCATCTCGCGCGCGACGGCGAGCGTGTGCATGGGCTCTACACGGGCCGCATTCATCTCGCCGAACAGAGCTTCGCGCTGATCGAGCACGACCGAACTGCAACGCTTGCGCCTTGGCGGCCAGCGATGGACCGCGCGCTCAATCAAGTCGTCGCAGGCCAAGTCAAAGGCATGAGCTTCGACTTCAAGTACGGTCGCGGCGCCGAGAAAGAGATCACAAAGGCGCTAGGCCTCGACATCGGCGGGCGCGGATAGCGTGGCGCCCTGGGTGCCCTACTCCTCCACCAAAATCTATGCGTGACCAGGTGACGAAAGAGGGTTGCCGAATGATCCCAACAAGAGACGGTCGGATCGATCGTCCGAAGGCGGACTTCGTCCACCCAACCCCTCGCAGGCTTGGGTCGGCGTCCGAACAATCATAAGTGTTGAGTTTACCGCCCAGGACTAGCGCTCGGGTTCGCCCTTCTACCGTTCACTTCAGACCAGCGCGCGTGTAAAGCTCTACGTGTGGAGGGCGAGATTGGCCGACGTCTTCGTGTCGTACAAACGAGACCAGCGGTCAGTAGTTGACGCGCTATCCGGGAAGTTGCGGACTCTCGGCTTGTCGGTGTGGTTTGACGCGAGCCTTAGTGCTGGCGACGCCTTCAGTGACGAGATCGATCGCGAAGCGCAAGCTGCGAAATGTGTGCTCGTGTGTTGGTCGCCAGAAGCACGAGAGTCTCGTTGGGTTCGATCTGAAGCAATGATCGGATTCGATCAGGACAAGCTCGCCGCGGCCTACGTCTCTGGGCCGGATGATTTCTACGCACCCGCGCCCTTCAACACAGTCCATCTGGAGGATTTACGAGGATGGCTGCAATCACTGGATGACACGCACTCTGGCTGGCGCAGTCTGCTGCGCCGAATCGGAAAGCTCGCACGACGACGCGACCTAGAAGCTTGGGGCGCACTCGATGCCCAAGCGACTGAGAACGAAATTCGGACATGGATTTCGAGTTACCCCGACAGCCCGGCGCTTTCCGCCATTCAGAATATGCTTCAAGTGCGCGCGGAGCGGGACGCCGAGCGAGCAAAACGAGAAATTGAGGCGCGCGAGAAGAGAGACCGCGACAGTGCTGAGCTGGCTCGCAAGCGCGAAGCTGAACGTCATGCTGCTGCCATGCAGTCCGCACGGCGTGAATCGGAGCGGATCGAGGAAGAACGACGCGCCAGTGAAGGTAGGCTGAAGCAGTTGACGCAATTCCTGTTGCGCGCGGGGCTTTTTGTTGGAGTGGGCGTCGTCGTGCTGTTGGCCGTCGTCTTGGTACCAACCTTGATGGATTCATCGACAAGGCACACCAGCGTTGCTCACATCAGCACCGCCGACTTCAGAAATGTTGACTCGGTGCCAACACCTCTCTTGCGAGACGCCCCAGAGATTCTCGTTGAGGACGGCGCTTGCCCCGGAGAGGGTTGCGAGTGGGGTTTCCGATGGAGGGCGCTGAGGGATATTCAATCGTTTCAGGCGCCCCCGGCAACGCTGGGCACAACGGAAAGTGACCTCTCGCCCGCCGCTCTGATCCCAGAAGGAAGCTGGACCACCCCCGTAACCGCGCGGATGATCGCGAGACGAGCGAACGTCGTCGCGACGACAGCGCATGAAGCCACGCAGTACAATCCCGCGATAAGCCAAGGCCAGGTTATTGCCACCTATTACCACCTTGGAGAGGGATGCTTTCGCGCGTGGATAGAACAACGCTTTTGGACGTTGTGTGACTTGAGCGATGGCGGAAACGCGCAAGAGGAACTCTGGATCCAGGTGCGTTTAGCTGACGGTTCTCTCGTCTGGACGCGCGACCAAGAGCACTCATTTATTTCGCAGAATGGCCTCGACTCTGATCTCGCCACGGTACTCGCCGACCTAAGCCTATCCTTCAATCAGAGACTTGAACGCGCCGACAGTTTGATTGCCCAAGGTGCAAATGTTCTCGGCGATGGGGGACTGTACGGATACGCACCAGTCGATGGGGTGGTCGCGTCCGGCGATCCGCGTGTCCTGCAGGCAATGCTTAGCCGAGGTCTCGATTTGTCGCGCGCCTGTCCAGCCAATGCGGCCGTTTCGCAAGCCAACAAAGACGGATCAGGCGCTATGCTGGAAGCCCTCTTCGCCAACGGGATGACGGTCGATTGCGTCTCGCGGGACGGGTCCGCCATCGTCAGCTTTCTGACCTTCGGTATCGAGACAAGAGACTATAGCGTTCAAAACGCCATTATCACTGCACGAATATTGGCAGCGCATGGCGTGCCGATAAACGCAGCAGACGCAGCGGGTCAAACGATCTTCAACCGCATCGACAGCGTTCGAAATAATCCAAGTCGTCTGACGCCCCTAAGGGAAGAACTGGAGCGGCTTGCGCAAGCTCAATAAATTTGCGCAATCGCCACTGCTCAACTCTCGTGAATGTTGGACCCATGCCGCCAGAGATCGGCGGCGAGAAGAACTTACCGTGTAGTTGCGCCCACCGCAGCGAGCGCAGCTGCTCCGCGTCCGAAGGTGCCTAAGCTTGTTCTCGATCGCGTGCGCTATCTCGCGCGCGTGCGTCTGACGCCAACCTCCGAAAATGCCCCCGCTTGAGAAACTCACTTTCGCAAACGGACGCCGGCGCCCTTTCCGTCGTCACTTGCGCTGATGAACTCAACGCCACCCACTTCCAAGGCGCGCTGCACAGCGTCCACATTAGCGGCGCTGCTGCGACCCGGTCCCAACGCGCCCTCCATCCGTCGGATTGTCGGTAGCGACAAGCCGGCCCGGCGCGCCAACTCGGGCTGAGTCCATTCGAGCAACGCTCTACCCGCGCGGATTTGCGCGGCAGTCAGCATCGTGTGATCATTTTATGATCTTTTGCGATCATTTTATGTTGACCCGTTGGTGATCTCATGCGATACTAAAACAATAACGAGTGATCAGAGAGTTATCATGCCCAAAGCTCATGCTTCTGGGGAAGCGAGCCCGTGCGCTGAAGGACCGTCCCGGCGATTGGTTGTCGGTGCCACCACTGCGTCTCCACTGCTGGGAATAGGGGCCGCAGATCCCGTTGTCGCGGCGTGCGAAGCCTACCTCGCACGACGCTCTGAACAGCAATGTCTCGGCCGGCGCTGGCAGGACATCGAAAACCGCGCCTTCGCCGAACTCAACTGGCCGAAGCTCAACCGCACTCAGCGCGCTCGCCACCGCGAACAGTTGGAGATGGATGCGCTCTACGATGAAATGGACGCGCTGCACGAGCAGAACCAAGCGCTGCTAGCGTCGTTGCCCAGTATCGTCGCAACCACGCACTTGGGTATCTGCGGAAAGCTCGCCGTCGCCGCGATCGAAGCCTGCCCCGAAGATCATCCCGAACTGCACCACCTGATCGCCAGCATATTGCGCGACTATCGCGCGCTGCATGGAGCGTGAGCCATGGATTGGGGCTCGCTCATCGGCAGCGTCATCTTGCTTGGCTTTGTCGCCTTGGTGCTGCAGCTGCTATGGCGATTGTTGCTTGGCATCTTAGTGTTCGGCCCTCCCTCCTATGGCGGCGTAATCATTGGCCACTTCGTTGGCGTCCAGTCGGGTAGCGCTTGGCTTGGGTTTCTGTCCGCGATTGTGGCGGCCGGCCTGCTTGGTGATCTGGTTTGCGCCTTACTGCGCGCTCTGCGGAGCATGGACTGATGGCGCGCCTGTCTCGCCGCAAGCTCGTCGCCGGCATGGGCGCGGCGCCGTGGCTCTCCGAAGTGAAGCTGGCCATGGCGACTGCGGCCGATCCTGTGCTCGTCTTGTGCGGTCATTATGCCGACCTCATACGGCACGGCGAGGCGCTGCTGCGTCGCTGGTCCGACCGCGAAGCGTGGCTCGGTAAGCATCGAGACTGGTTCAGTCTAAGCGACGACGAGCAGAAGCGGCTTCCAGAAGCGCAGGTGCTCTACGCCATCGATGCGGAGTATGAGCGATGCACGCGCGAGTGTGTCCGCGTCTTGCGCCGCTTGCGGAACGTGCCGGCTGTGACGGTCGAGGGTGCGATCGCCAAGCTAAGCATCGCGGCGGAAGCGATTGAGCCGGACGATTATCCCAGCGCACATCGCGTGTTGCTCAGCGCTATCGCCGATCTGCGCGCTCTCCAGCCTCGGGGCTAGGGCGCGATGGCAGACTGGCGCATCCACGGCCATGTGATGGCCAAGCAGCGGTCCAGCTACGGCTTGCACATCGTTCTCTTTGCCAGACGGATCGAACTCAACGGCTTTAGTCGCCGCAACATGCCGTATTTGTTGGTGCTCTGCCCCACCGGCGCCTTGAGCGCCGCGCTCGACTCGCAGCTGCGTTTGCGTGACGTGGTTTACGTAGCTGGCGTCACCGAATCACGCACTCGACCTCAATCGCCGATCATCCAACGTGATTGGGACATGATCGTCACCGAAGCACGCGTTCCAAGTTTTTCAAACTTGTGCCGACGCTTGTGGACGCGACCTCGGCGATGTGACTCGGTCAACGACGATGATGAACCTCAGTCGTCGTCGCCATGATCGTTCGCCGCAGCTGGTAGATCGTCATTAGCGGCCGGAAGTCTCGGCTGACGAGAAGATTGGTTTGGGGCGCTCGCCTGCTGGCGAAAGTAGCTGATGAGGTCGGCGGGCTTGTAAACCGCGCGGCGGCCGAGATGCATGCATACTGGCCCTCGTCCCTCACTGTAGAGCCGCGCCAGGGTCTGGGGCGCAATCGACAAGCCAAGATCAGTGAGGAATTGCGCGGCTTCTTTGCGTGGCAGCAGCCGCTCCAGTTTCGCGGTTCCATTGCCCATGTCGAACTCCATTTGAGTTACTCACAGAGGCGATGAGAATTCCGCGAGATCGCAACACGTCAACGATGCTCGTCCAAAACGCGTGAGCCTCGAATGCATTGGGCTTTGCCACAATCCACCGCACTTCCAAGGTGCACCGTGCGAGAAGATTTGCGCGAGCAATGGCTTGCGCAAAAAGTGAGGTGCGGCAAAGCCGTCTCAACTTGTATCCTGTTTGCGCGCCACGCGCGAAATGTCGATACGACCGATTTCAGACAACGCGTAGACTCAGGAATGCTACGGAATGCCACCGTGCTCGCGCGCGCCCAAGGGCAAGCGCATCGCGCCGCGCTTACGCGCGTCCCTTGACCCGGACTGCGCGCGATGGCTGACGGGAAAGCTCGGGCCGCGAGGCGTTCCCGATACAAGAGTCGACGACACCTGCCGGCGGCGTCGGCCACAAGGCAGAGTAAACTCAGCGATCATTGCGCCGCTTGGACCACTATGTTGCCGACTGGGACCACCGGACTTCTGGCCAATGCCACTTCGATTTCTTGATGCCGGCGCCAGCATTCATGTCTTCGAGGTTTGCCGGAGGCGTGAAAGCCAGTTGAATAGAACCGTTTTGCAGAGACATGGTCTGCTTCTTCCCGCACCAAAGTGGACCACTGCTCGGCGGCTCTCTCAGTCATGCTCGCCCTGAATCATCGCCCGAAAAGTGGTGGCTTCGAAGAGCTCGGGAAAACGAGCCTTTCCTATTTCAGGCCTCTGAAACGAAGAAAGTTGATCAAAAGAAACTCCCTGTTAACCGCTTCTGTTGCCTTTTTGTTCCATTCGCGGGCCGTCTGTGGTAAATCCCGAATCGCCTACAACAGCGGGCCAAAAACACTCAAAGAGCGGGGCGCAGCAGTATGCCAACTAAGACCAAAGAAAAATCGTCCGCCTCAAGCAAAAGTGAAGGTCGATCAAGCGGCTCGCCCCTAGACCGATCTAGTTTCATCACCAGCGGCCAGAACTACGCAGGCATCATCAAGGCCGACGCCGCCACTGCCCTCAAAAGCCTTCCCGCCGACAAATTCAACGTCGCCGTCACTTCACCTCCGTACTATTGGGTGAGGGATTACGGGTTCGATGGCCAGCTCGGCCACGAGGAATCCGTTGAAGCCTATATCGACGCGCTCATGGAAGTGTTCGACGAGGTGAAGCGCACCCTCCATCCCGAAGGCATATTCTTCCTGAACATCGGCGACACGTATTACTCGGGGAACGGCCAGCCCCACGGCAGCGACCCCAAATGCTCGTCACGCAACTTTCTGCGAACCAAAGTGCGCCCCGTCGATCAAAGCGGCTGGGACATTCCGAAGAAAAGCCTGATCGGCATCCCTTGGAAAGTAGCGTTCGCCATGCAGCTTCGCGGCTGGACGCTACGCAGCTCAATCATTTGGAATCGCTGCAACGCCTTCGTCGAGCCGACCGCGCGCGACCGCCCGTATCGGCAGTACGAGTTCATCTTCATGTTCTCGAAGAGCCGCTTTTACAGCTTCGACCGCTCGAAGCTCGTCGAAGAAGATGTCTGGAATATTCCAATCGAACGAAATCGGCGCGCCAAACACAACGCGGCGTTTCCATCCGAACTGGTCAGACGCTGCATTGAAGTTGGCAGCCCGCCGAACGGCCACGTCCTCGACCCGTTTGTCGGCAGTGGCACCACGATTTTCACGGCGCTGAAAGCGCGCCGTAATGTCGTCGGTATCGACTTGGGCGACGACTATGTTGACTACGTCCAAACCACGCTGGAAGGCGAAGGGCATAAATCTGTCGATTGGGCGAACCTCGAAAAGAGGATAAACAGCCAGTCGCGGGCATGGTCGAATTGGGCGGGAAATAAGGACAACTTCCAAAAGCCCGGGAAAACGAAAGTGAAGTAGGTGCGGTATTTCACCGTTCAGACCATCAAGGAGTCGATAGAACGGCTTCAAAACGTCAAAGCGAACTGGCTTTTGCCTGCCTTCGTCTTTGCCGCGAACGACGTCGGAACGGACGGCCTAATCGATATTTCTACTAAGCTGGGGACCGACCAATTTCTGGATCGCTATTTCAACGGCAAGCGCTTGAACATTCCCGCCTTCGAGACGGGCAACAATCTGTTGCGGCCGCGTCTTGAGGGCATCAAGTGGAATTCAGGTCCGTTCAGCGGCGACTACATGGTTCGCCAAGACACCAAGATGTGGGGCAATCTCTTTTCCAGCCGCGGCTACCGCGAAATGCGTCTGGAAGGGCTGATCGAAGGGCAAAAGACCATCACGGGATTGACGGCCGCGTTCAGGCCGCGCTTCGAAGAAGAAATTCCCGAAAGCTTTCGGTTTGAAGATTTTCTTGTATGGCTCTTCGCGTTCGAGGGTTTCCCTGACGCGATTGATAGCTGGCAAAAACTCTTCGATCACCTGCTCAAGCAGGAATTGAAGCTAGATTCCTTCAAAGAGGACTATAGGGGTCGCTTCAGACTATCGGATCCGCCGCAGCCTTGGCCGCAGACGGTTACGGAACGGCCGACAGACGCGCAGTTTCTCGAACAGCTCGCGCCGAAGCTTGCGGCATTTCTCGCCAATCCGCTCACGCCGCCAGCAGCAGAGGAAGAAAAACTCTCTGCCGATGATCCTGTACTCGCCACGATCACGGGCGTTGCGCAGAAAAAAGAGAGCTTGGCGTTCCTGCTCGCAGGACCGCCAGGCACAGGCAAGACGCGATACGCGCGGCTGCTCGCAAAGGCGCTCACCGATGGCGACGACGCACGGATGCTCTTTTTGCAATTCCATCCCGCTATCGGTTACGACGATTTTGTCGAAGGCTTCAGGCCGATTGCGGCTGAAGGAGACAAGGGCGTCAGATACGATCTCGACGCGCGGCTTTTTTTGAAGTTCGCGCAGCTCGCGGGTAAAACGCCCGACAAGAAATACGTCGCCGTCATAGACGAGCTCAATCGCGGCGACGTCGCGCGTATTTTCGGCGAAGTTCTCACCTATCTTGAGTCCGATTATCGCGGCGTGAAATTCACGCTGCCCTTCTCGGGCAAGCCCGCCGTTCTGCCGGACAATTTAATCGTGATCGCGACCGCCAATCCGTTCGATCGATCGGTGACCGATCTGGACGACGCGCTTTTGCGCAGGTTCTGGGTTATCGAACTGGAGCCCGATGCAGCGGTACTGAAAAGCCACCTGCAAACCCAAGGGGTCGAAGCGGGTGTGGTCAATCGTACCGTTCGCCTCTTTCAAATTTTGAACGAGGCATTCCCATTTGGCTTCGGCCACACGAACTTCCTTCGCGTAAAAGAGATCGAAGACTTGTCGGCCGTCTGGATTGGCCGCGTGCGCTTGGCCTTGAAGCGCGCACTCGCCCATGACCGCGCGGCGTTCGAGGCGGTTGCGGCAAACGTCGAAAGCCTGCTAAAGTCGGGAGACGAAGCCGACGCGGCGGGCGGCGCCGAGGCGCAGTAGGTTGTGGCGGCCGAGACCTCCAAAACGATCATCGAGCTGAAAGAACGCGATACGCGCCAATTTCCGCGCGAGGAATTGTTCTATCCCTCGGGTCAGTCCCGCATCCTCCCCGAAACGCGCGCGCTGTCGGCAATCGATCTTCGCGAAACCGCGACGGGGCTTGAGCTGCGCGCGCTTGGCTTGATCGGCTATCTGCCGCTCACGCCCTCCATCGTTCTCAATCTCAAGCCGAAATTTCCCGTCCAGAATCTTTGGCGCATGCTCGCGCTCGCCGATGAGACTTACGAACTCATCCTTCCCGTTCTTCGGCATTACGAGCGGGCAGAGGGAACAGCCCCGCACCAATTACTGGCGCGCGGCTTTTGCCACTATCTGCGCGAGATCGTCGCCAAGGGCGTTGCGCGCGGCTATTTTCGAGAGCCGCACCGAGGCCATTACAAGCCAAAGGTCAATTTCGGGCAGACACTCGCGCGCTACATGGCGCGCGGCGATGACTTGAACGTCTCGGCCGATGTTTTCGCATTCTCAGCCGATCTTCCCATCAATCGCATCCTGAAAGCCGCCTGCGTGGCGTTCTTTGCAATCATCCCCAAGACAGAGGCGTGGGACGAAGAACGGCGGCTGCTCTCCGAGGCATTGCACGCGCTCCGCTTGTTACGGCCGCAGTCCCTGCGGTCTGGAGGGGAAGCGATATCGGAAACGGCGCCATCGTGGCTGCGCCCCTCCTATAGAGGGGTGATGGCCGTCTACTCTGTTTTGCTCGGCTACACCAATGTCGGTTTTGCCTACGACGCACAGGGCAGCGAAATGCCGTCCTTCCTGTTTTCGCTTGATACGGTGTTCGAAAGCTTTGTCCGCAACACATTCCGCACAGAATTAAAGGCTGATAAGCTCTCCGTGGTCGATGGCAACAAACCCGAACATCAGCACGCGCTCTTTCTCGACAACAAGCGTTTTCCCACCAAACCCGACATCATCATCCGCAAGAAACGCGACGTCCGCTGCCTTGGCGAAGTCAAATACAAGCCCAAGATCGAAGAGTCAGATCGCTACCAGCTTTTGAGTCATGTGGTCGCCACAAGTGCTCCCCTCGGCTTCTGGGTCTCGCCGGCGCTTGCAGCGGCCGACGCGGGGCTTGAGTACATCGGAAAAATCGCGTCGGGGGCCAAGTTCTATCACTACCGCCTTGACATCAGCGGCGATCTTGAAGCCGCCCGCATCGAAATGGTGCAAAGGTTGAAGCCGCTTTTTGCGTGAGCTTTGAATCTCTCAAGGCTCCTTCGATTTCGACCGCACCTGAATTGAGGCCTTCTTGATGTGATCCTGACCGACGCCGCGAAAGCCGCAACCCCGCTCGCTTCGTCGCTTCGCTCCTGCAGCTCCGCGCCCTTCGGGCCTTCGGGGGTTTGCGCCTTCCGCTCAATGCGTCGGTTTTTCGTCTCCCATCAGGCCGCAATGGATGCGGTCGACAAAACAAAGGAGATGAATATGAGTGATACAAAACCCAGCAACAAACCAACTTTCGCGCTGTTTTCGGTGACGGGCGACGGCGAAGCCGCCAGATGGTCGCGCATCGGAGCCGCATGGCCCCACAAGGACGGCGATGGATTTTCGATCAAACTGGAATCAGTCCCGCTCAACGGCCGCATCGTCATGCGACACGAGGGGACCGAGAAGGGAGGCGCTCAATGAGCACCCCCAAACTCTCGGCGCTGGCGCAGCAGAACGACGCTTTCCGCACTTGTGCGAAATGGACTTCTCCCCTCAGCGGCGCGCGCGTTCACACGGATGGCATCGACGTGCTCGGTTTGGAAACAGTGCTTGATATCTGGGCGCGCGTAAGATCATTCGATCAATTCAATGCCGACAACGACCCTTATGGCGAGCACGATTTCGGCCGCTTCGACCATCCCCTCGCAGGAGGGGTCATCTGGAAGATCGACTACTACGCGCCCGATCTGAAATTCGGCTCTGAAGACCCGGGGGATCCTGCGAAGACGCATCGAGTCCTCACTGTGATGCTTGCCAGCGAATATTGAAGCGAGAAGCGCGGCCAACACCGCGCTTCCTTCTGCCTCTGGCCAGCCCTCCGCACGCTCAAACAGATTAACGGTCTCCCGAAGCTCGCTTCGCCGCTCGACACTGAAAAGCCTTGTCTCGCGTGCGAAGCCGCGCGCGCTTGCATGGCTGCGGCCAACGCCTCATGGACTTATTCACAAGTTTCGTCGGCGCTAGACTTTGGTAGCGAACTGGTAGCAGCCTGTGGATAAGCGTCCTCGGCTTGGCCCTGCTACCAACTCAATTTCGGCATAAGCCGTTGATTTTATTGAGCTTCCTTGGAGCGGGCGATGAGATTCGAACTCACGACCCCAACCTTGGCAAGGTTGTGCTCTACCCCTGAGCTACGCCCGCATCCGTGGGTAACCCCGGAACGAGGCCGGGGCTGAGGGGCGGTCATATCGCAGAGCGGCGGGGCGGAAGCAAGGCCCCAGCAGCGGCGATGTCACCAAATCTCACCGAACGCCCGCAGGAAATTGCCGCCGAGCACCTTCTCGACGGCGCGGGCTGAGTAGCCGCGGCGCATCAGGCCGTCGGCAATGACCAAAGCGCGGTCGCTGCGGTTGAGGCCTTCAGTCAGAGGCAGGCGCCCGTCTTCGCCCGGTGCGGCGACGCCAGCGGCGATACGGCGCTCGGTTTCCGCCCGCCATTGCGCGCGCGACTCTTCGGAATCGTCGAAGCGATCGAACGCGGTGTCGCTGCCGAAGCCGACATGGTCTTCGCCGCACACATTCAAAGCGTGCGTCATGTGCGCCATGAAGTCATCGAGGTTTGGCTGACGTGGTGACGGCGCCAGATAGAAGAGCGTGTAAATGCCAACGACGCCGCCCTTCTCGGCGACAGCATGCAATTGCTCATCCGACTTGTGACGCGGATGCGCGTGCACGGCGGCGCAGCCTGTGTGCGTGACGAGTACTGGCTTGGTCGAGGCTTCGATCGCGCCGCTGGTTGTCAGCGCATTCGAGTGACTCAAATCAACCGCAACGCCGGCGCTATTCATGCGCGCCACCGCTTCGCGACCGAGATCGGTCAAACCTGAGCCTTCCGGCGAGAGCACGCCTGCGCCGAACGGCGACGGCAGATTGTACGAAAGCTGCATCACGCGGACGCCGAAATTGCGGAAGAGATCGATGCGATCAAGGTCGGTCTCAAGTGCGGCGACACTCTCAAACGAGAGGATGACGCCAAGCTTGCGCGTGCGCTTGGCCGTCTCAATGTCAGCGGCACTGCGGATCTGCATGAACACGTCGGGATGCGCTTCGATGAGGCGCTGATGAAACGCGATCTCGGCGACCACGTCATTGAAAGGCGCTTTATAGCCGCCAATCGACGCCTTCACCGCGCTGACGCCGGAACTGCGCGCGAGCGCCAAGCTCTCCGCCGGTTGCGGGAACGTGTCCGACCCAATCGGCGGATAGATGTTGCCATCGATGATGGTCGAGCGCCGCCAAACGCTGCGCACGGCGCTGAGGAAACTGTCTTGCGCGGATGCCGGCGCTGTTGCTGCGGCCAGTGCAAGAGCACCCGTGCCCAGAGTGAAATCCCGACGGTTCATATGCATTCCTCCCGACAGGCACTAGATGCCGCAGCGGCGGCGCGCGGATGCACCTACTCCCCCTTCTCCGCCTTGCGCGGCGTCTTCAAGCGACGGCGATTGATGTGGCCGTCGGGTGCTACGTGACCTTCCGGCGTGCGGCCGCGGAAGTAATCGCGCTGCCAGCCGTGCTTCACAGCTTCCGCATCATTGTCGTGCAAGCGCGTCAGGAAGTTGGTGCGGCTCTCGCCCCAGGCTTCGTATTGCTTCTTCAGCTCTGGATCGTCGTGGATCGATTTCACGATCGGATCGATCTCATCCATCTTCTCGTGCGGCAGTGGATAGATGAAGCAGAACGGCTCGCCCTTCTTGAACGAGATCATGCCCGGCCGCGTGAAGCGCCAGTTCATCGTGAAGGGAAACGGCAGCCAATAGGTTTCGACCACGCCGGCCAACGGCTGGATGCCGTCCTTGATGTGATTGGGCGGACCGCCGGTCCAAAGATCCCAGCCTGGCTCGGTACGGAAGAGCCATCCGGTGTGGAAGGTCAGCACGCCGCCCGAGAAGTGCGAAACCGCCCAGCGATCGAGCAAGCCGCGCGGCGTGCCGTCATCGGGATCGAGGCGGATATCTTCGACGCGCGGGCCGCCATTCCAGGTCGCGGTGAACGAGACTGGCGAGAGCAAGGCCCAGCCGGTCGTGTTGGCGACCACCAGAGGCAGGCATCGATACGGGTGGCGATCGGAGAATTTGTCCATCCACTCGCGGTCGGGCGAGCCCGGCACCATCGGCGCCGGTTCTGGATCGACTTGATAACAGGTCAGTTTCATCGCCCATCCCTAGACGCTCAATCGCACTTGCGCCAAGGGGTAGCGAATGACGCCCGCGACGCCAGAGGATTTGTTCGCCCGCTTCGACGCGCTTGGCATCGCCCATGTCACCCATAGCCACCGTCCGATCTTCACGGTCGAGGAAGGTGCGGACCTGAAAGCCAGCCAGCCCGGCGGGCACTCGAAGAACCTCTTTCTCAAGGAAAGGAAGAAGGACCGCCTGTTCCTCCTCTCGGCCTTGGGCGAGGCGAAGATCGATCTCAACGCGGTGTCGAAGCTCTTGGGCGTGGGGCGCTTCAGCTTCGGCAATGCGGACTTATTGATGCAACATCTGGGCGTCACGCCCGGCTCGGTGACCGCATTCGCACTGATCAACGACCCCGAACGCAACGTCACTTTCTTGATGGATGAGGGTTTCTTCGCCCACGACCCGATCAACTTTCACCCCATGAAAAATGACGCGACCACGGCGGTGAGCCCGGCGGATTTCCTCAAGTTCGTGCGTTCCCTTGGCCGCGAGCCGATACGGCTAGCCTTTGACGCCGAGGGTTTGCCCACCCATGTTCAGGGCTGAGCAAAAGGACCTCGCATGACCATCCTCGACGGCGCCTCGCCGCCAGATTCCGACTTCGTCAAAGACGGCTCCGACCAAGGCTTCATGGCCGACGTCATCGAAGCGTCGAAAGAAGCGCCGGTGATCGTGGATTTCTGGGCGCCGTGGTGCGGCCCGTGCCGCACGCTTGGCCCGATGCTGGAGAAAGCAGTGCGCAATGCCGGCGGCTCAGTGCGCATGGTCAAGATCAATATCGACGAGCATCCGGGCGTCGCCGGTCAGCTCGGTGTGAAGTCGATCCCGGCCGTCTATGCGTTCGACCAAGGCCGGCCGATCGACGGCTTCATGGGCGCGATCCCGGAAAGCCAGATCAAACTCTTTGTCGATCGCCTCGCCGGCGCGGACATGACCGCCGAGATTGAGCCGATCCTCGCGCAAGCGGCAGAGTCGCTGAAGCTTGGCGACATTGGCGGCGCAGCGCAGGGCTTCATCGCCGTGCTGCAGCTCGATCCGGAAAACGTCAAAGCCATCGCCGGCATGGCGCGCATCGCGCTGAACGCAGGCGATGCTGACGAAGCGCGCCAAATCCTCAGCCACGCGCCGCCGGAAAAAGCCAACGACCCGGACATTCAAAGCGTGCTCGCAGCGCTCGACTTCGCATCGAAAGCCGAGGACGCTGGCGATAGCGATGAGATCGGCGCCAAGGTGCGCGCCAATCCGGGCGATCTCGACGCGCGTTTTGAGTTCGCTGAAACGCTCTCCGCGCGCGGCGATTTTGAAGGCGCCAGCGATCAGCTGCTCGCCATCATCGAAGCCAACCGCGAATGGAATGACGGCGCCGCGCGCGCGCAATTGCTCAAAGTGTTTGAAGCCGCGGGCCCGACTTCCGAAGTCGCCAAACAGGGACGCCGCAAGCTTTCGGCGATTCTGTTCTCATGAGCGCGTTCGGATATCGCAAGCCGTCTGACCTGCCG
>CAYZIJ010000032.1:0-29717 GCA_964478365.1 uncultured Terricaulis sp. | reverse complement strand
TCGACAAGATCGGCAAGCGCGTCATCGTGCTCGGCGGCGGCAACACCGCGATGGATTGCTGCCGCACCTCGCGCCGTTTGGGGGGCGAAGACGTGAAGGTCGTCGTGCGCTCCGGCTTCGATGAGATGAAGGCCTCGCCTTGGGAAAAAGAAGACGCCCAGCACGAGGGCATCCCGATCATCAACTTCATGAACCCGCGGGAGTTCACGCACGAGAACGGTAAGCTGACCGGCGTTTGGTTCACCAAGATGCATTGGGCCGGAGAGGGCGGAAAGCGCAAGCTCGTGCCGTCCGGTGAGCCTGATGTGCACATTGAGTGCGATGATGTGCTGATGGCTGTTGGCCAGGAAAACTCATTCCCCTGGATCGAGCGCGACATCGGTATGAGTTTCGACAAGTGGGACATGCCCGTGGTCGATGCCGTCACGATGCAATCGGATATCAAGAATGTCTTCTTCGGCGGCGATGCTGCGTTCGGTCCGAAGAACATCATCTGGGCCGTCGCGCACGGCCACGACGCAGCCGTTTCGATTGATCTCTTCTGCAGCGGCCAGGACGTTACTGTCCGCCCGCCGCCCGGCATGTCGATGATGTCCACCAAGATGGGCATCCACGAATGGGCCTACGACAACGATGTCTCGCTCGACATTCGCTACAAAGTTCCGATGGTCGAGCCCGAAGTGGCGCTGCGCAACGTGAAGGTTGAGGTTGAGAAGGGCTTCGATCCGCTGCTCGGGTACAAAGAAGCGCAACGCTGCCTGAATTGCGATGTGCAGACTGTGTTCAGTGCTGGCGCGTGCATCGAATGCGATGCCTGTGTCGACATCTGCCCGATGGATTGCATCACCTTCACCGAAAACGGCGAAGAGGCGGAGCTACGCACACGGCTCACTGCGCCAGCGCTTGATCTCACGCAAGATCTCTACATCCAGGACGGCCTCAAGACCGGGCGTATCATGGCGAAGGACGAAGACGTCTGCCTCCATTGTGGCCTCTGCGCTGAGCGCTGCCCTACAGGCGCATGGGACATGCAGCAATCCTACATCGAGATGACGCATGCCGGATGCGCGCCGAAAGCGCCGAAGGCGAAGCGTTCGCCGCAACTCGCGAGCGCCAAATGAAGCCGCTCACCGCCACGAACGACTTCGTCGTCAAGTTCGCCAACGTAAACGGTTCTGGTTCGGCTTCGGCTAACGGGCTCTTTGCTAAGATCGTCCTGCGCATGGGCGTGCCGGTTGGCGCGCGCAACATATTCCCGTCGAATATCCAAGGTCTGCCGACCTGGTACGAAGTGCGCATCAGCGAGGACAATTGGCTCGGCCGCCGCGGTGGCGTCGATCTGATGATCGCGATGAACCCGCAGACCTGGGAAGCCGATGTGAAAAGCATCGAGAGCGGCGGCTACCTGCTCTATGATTCATCGAAGCCGCTGCCCGCCTCGAAATTTCGCGACGACATCACCATTATCGGCGCGCCACTGACGGAGCTGATCGCGTCAGAGTTCGCCGATCCGCGTCAGCGCCAGCTCTTCAAAAACATCTGCTATATCGGCGTGCTCGCGAACTTGCTCGGCTTCGAGGCCGAGTTGGTGAAGCAGCTGCTGACGGAAGAGTTCAAAGGCAAGGACAAGCTGATCGAGCCGAACTTCAAAGCGTTCGAGCTTGGCCGTAAGTTCGCTGAAGACCACCTCGCGCCAATTGGCCTCAAAGTGAAAAAAGCCGACAAAGTCGGCAACCGCATCTTTGTCGAAGGCAACGAAGCTGCATCGCTCGGCGCCGTGTTCGGCGGCGCGACGTTCTGCGCTTGGTATCCAATCACGCCATCGACCTCGCTCGCTGAAGGCTTCGAAAAGCATTGCGGCAAGCTGCGCGTCGATGCGGACGGCAAGCGGCGTTACGCGATCGTTCAAGCCGAAGACGAGATCGCCTCGATCGGCATGGTGATGGGCGCCGGATGGGCAGGCTCGCGCGCGTTCACCTGCACGTCGGGTCCTGGCATTTCGCTGATGAACGAGTTCGTCGGCTTTTCGTATTACGCCGAAATTCCCGCCGTGATCTTCGATGTGCAACGCGGCGGGCCGTCCACCGGCATGCCGACACGCACGCAACAATCCGACTTGATGCTCGCGGCCTACGCCTCGCATGGCGACACCAAGCATCCGATGCTCTTCCCGGGCAATCCGACCGAAGCGTTCGAGTTCGGCGCGCAGGCGTTCGATCTGGCGGACTTTTTCCAAACCACCGTCTTCGTCATGCTCGAACTCGATATCGGAATGCAGGAATGGCTCACCGAGCCGTTCAAGTGGGACGACAAGCGCAAGCTCAATCGCGGCAAAGTGCTGACGCGCGAGCATCTCGACGCCGGCGTCGAGTTTGGCCGCTATCTCGATGTCGATGGCGACGCGGTCCCGTATCGCACCTATCCCGGCACGCACCCGACCAAGGGTTCATACTTCACGCGCGGCTCCAGCCACGATCGCTACGCGCGCTATAGCGAGAAGGGCGAGGACTATACGGACGGCATGAACCGTCTGCTGCGCAAATGGGAGACGATGAAGTCTCACATGCCGGCGCCGATCACGAAGAAGGCGAGCCGCCGCACGCCCGATGGCGTCATCTATATGGGTTCCACCGATCCGGCGATGGAAGAAGCGCTGCACACGCTTGAATCGCGCGGCGTGCACATCGATGCGATGCGCATTCGTGGCTTCCCGTTCCAAGATGAAGTGTTCGAGTTCATCCGCAACCACGAGCAAGTGTTCGTCGTGGAGCAGAACCGCGATGGTCAGCTGAAATCTTTGCTGGTCAACGAAGGTGGCATTCATCCGGCGCGCCTCGTTTCCGTGCTGCACTATGACGGCACGCCGATTACGGCGCGTTTCATCATCAAAGACATCGCCGAGAAACTCAAAGCCGGCGCATCGCTTACGGAAAACGCCGAATGACGTACATCGCCAAACCGAAGCTGCATCACCCGTCGCTTGAGAAGAACGCGCATGGCTTCACGCGCCGCGACTATGAGGGCCGCATCTCCACGCTTTGCGCCGGCTGCGGCCACGACTCGATCAGCGCTTCGATCATTCAAGCCTGCTTCGAGATCGATCTCGAACCGCATCGCCTGGCGAAGTTCTCCGGTATTGGCTGCTCGTCGAAGACGCCGGACTATTTCGTCAGCCCCGCGCACGGCTTCAACGCCGTCCACGGCCGCATGCCGTCCGTGCTTACCGGCGCCAATATTGCGGCGAAGGATCTGATCTATCTCGGCGTCAGCGGCGATGGCGATACGGCCTCGATCGGCCTTGGACAATTCGCGCACGCGGTGCGACGCGGCGTCAACATGACGTATATTGTCGAAAATAATGGCGTCTACGGCCTCACCAAGGGCCAGTTCTCCGCCACCTCCGACAAAGGCTCGAAAGCCAAGAAGGGCGCGGAGAATAAGGATAGCCCGATCGATCTCGTCATGCTCGCGCTGCAACTCGGCGCGACTTATGTCGGTCGCTCGTTCTCGGGCGATAAGCACCAGCTCGTGCCGCTGATCAAAGGCGCGCTCTCGCACAAGGGCACGGCGATCCTCGATGTGATCAGCCCGTGCGTGGCGTTCAACAATCACGTCGGCTCGACCAAGAGCTTCGACTACGTGCGCGAGCACAACGAGGCCGTGAACCGCATGGACGTCATCACCCCGCGCGCGCCGATCGTTGCGGACTACGCGCCGGGCGAACTGAAAGAAGTACGCCAGCACGACGGCTCGATCCTGCGTCTGCGCAAGCTGGAAGACGATTACGATTCAACCGACCGCTACGCGGCGCTGAGCTATCTCGCGCGCAAATCGGCGGAAGGCGAGATCGTCACGGGTTTGCTCTTCGTCGATCCGGACGCGAGCGATTTGCATGACTCGCTCAACACCGTCGATTGCGCGCTGAACAAGCTGGAAGACGCAGAGCTAGTCCCGCAGCCAAGCGCGCTGGCGAAGATCAATGATGGGTTTCGGTGACGGGGAGGACTTCTTGTTTGGATGGCTACGTCAGCGCTCGCTCAAAGGCAAAGCTTCCCAAGCGGCGCAGTCGCTTTTGGACTATTTCGAGAGCGATGATCTCCAAAACGAAGAATATCCTGAGCCTGTTCGTCGAGCGATTCTATCCGGCTCAGCGGTTAATCGAATTGAAGGGGCAACAGGGGCGTTCGGATTCTCGCCAACCAATCCAATTCCGGTCAATGGCTCGATGGGGGAAGTCATCTACATTTCATGCTTACGTACGCCAGACGGCTTGCCAGTAATCGGTCATCGAGTGGCGACGGTAGGCAGAATTGATGCTTATGAAGTGATCTCTATCGGCACAGGCCAGTGGGACCTGCTCTTCTTCGATCCGTATCATCCGAGGAAATCACGTGATACTCCGGAGGGATTCACACGTGATCGAACGATCCTTTTCTCGGCAACGAACCAGTGTGTTGATCACTTTCCGCAAGGTGCTGAAGCCGCACTAAGAGACTTCGCCAGAACGGTTTTGGGCAATGGCGCAATGATCCCGGACCAGATCAAGGCAGCGCGTCAAGCCGCCTATCGTTCGCATCAGGAGTGGCGCGATAGCGTGCAACCTAAGTCACGATATTGCACTTGGCAAACCCAACGCTATAGATGGGTCAAGCCGGTGCGGTATCCATGACTGAAAGTCACCAAGGATGCCCCTCCGAGATTTTGTTGAAATCGCCGACGCCATCGCGCCGGGTCGAGGCGACCTTGTGACCGTCATTCAGGCGTTCTTTGACGAAAGCTACGGGCCGGACGGTCTGCTTTGCGTCGCGGGGTACGTGTTTACCAAAGCGGGCGCGCGAGGGCTCACCCGCGAATGGAGCAACATGCTCAAGCGGCACGGTCTGCCGTACTTCCGCATGTCGGCCTGCGCTCATGGGAACGATCCGTTCGATAAGCTCGGAGCGCCGACTCGCGATCAAATTGCGCGCGAAGCTATCCGCATGATCGTCAAATACGCGGCCTTCGGCGTGGCCAATACCGCGAACGAGAAAGAATTTGCGGAGAAAGTGCCAAAGGGAAAAACCATCGCGCACGTCGGATGCTATGAGTTCCTAACCTGGAATTGTCTGCTCGGCGTTCGTCAGTACTGCAATGAAGCAGGCTTCAAAGGCAAAGTGGCCTACTTCTTCGAGGCCGGACACCGCAGTCAGAGCGCTGCGAACAACTACATGAACAGGCTCTTTCAACATCCTGTGATGCGCGCTGACTACAGGTATGTCGGCCACTCGTTTGTAGACAAAGAAAGTTCTGGGCCAATTCAAGCTGCGGATCTTCTCGCGTGGCAATTCTACCAGGACCGCAAGCGCGAACTCACGAAGAAGCCTCGCCGAAAGGACATGGAGGCGCTGCTCGCCGTGCAGAATATTGTTCGGCATGTTGACGTCGACCGGCATGCGGAGGTGGTCCGGGTCGCCGAAAAAGAGGCGACCGAGGCGGACGAAATCTAGCGCTTCGGTTTCTTCGGCGGAGCGAGTTTATCCATGGCGCGCTCAAACGCTTCGCCATCAACGCCAGCTTCTTTCGCCGCTTCTTTGAAGCGTTCGCCCTGAGGCTTCTCGCCTTTAGCTGGGGGTTTCTTCGCGGCCATGGTCAAGCCATAGCCTGATTTGCGGTAGCGCTCTATACTCGGTCCGCATGAGCGACGAGCTGAAACCTCTCGGCGTAATCGAGCCTCGGGAGTGGCGAAATCCCGAGGCCGAGAAACGGCGCCAAGCAAGGGACGATATGATCTCTCGCTTGCTCACGCTGGCCGTTATCGGCGGCCTGCTGTGGTGGTGGGCTCAGTCATACGGACACGTCCTGATCTCACCACGGCCAGTCGCAGCTCGCGCGACGGTGCAGTGTCCCGCAAGCGACGTTCAGCTAAGCGCTGCCGATTACGAGACGCAGCGGCGACGTTGCGAGGCTGTGGCTGCCGGCGCTGAGCATCAAGTCCGGAGAGATTATGATCGCTCTAACCCCAGCGCATCACCCACAGTGCCGTAAGAAAAGTGCCAAACCCCGCAAGCCGCGTTCCGCCTCTTACTCTATCGGTAGGACCATCTTTAGGTCGCACTCAGGACACTTATGAACCGGACCGGCATCGTAAGTTTGCGTGAACTGGAAGACCATCTTCTTGCGGTCCTCATAGCATTTTGGACAAATGTAATGCGCTGGCTCAACGGCGTGTTCAGATTCTTTCAGGCGATAAGCGAAAATACCACCTCCGACACGCTGAAACTCATAGCGCTCCTTTTCGGTCTCCCATTTTTCAAAGCTAGCTACCTGTGCTTCCAACTCGCGTACGCGTTGGGCGAGATCCGTTTCGCGCGCGTACGCAGCCGTCGCGTGCGCTTGGGCATCGAGCATCAAAGCCGTAAGGTCCGATACCTTCGCGGCGATCACAGCCTCATCCCGGACGTCTTTGATCGTTTTCGCGATATCAAGCGCGCCCTTGATACCGTCAATCGCCAGTTTCGCTTCAGCTAGTCCAACCATTTGCGTCACTCCATTTTAGGCGACGCTTGACCCTCATAGCGAACAGAACAAAGTCGTGTTCGCTATAGCAACCAACGGAGCGTCACCCGTTGGAAAAGGGGCGCGGTGCTTCCAACACCGCGCCCCGACTCGTTTCTGGAGTCGGTGAATCAAACCTTAATCCGATTTTTAAGCGCGTGGCTTTCGCGGCTTATGTTCTGCAAACTCTTTGCCGAGGTTGCGATACATTGTTGCGCCATCGGTGTGCAGCTTGGATTGCGGATCGACGTTCTCGCGGAGGATGCGCGCGATGGTGCCGATGGTCGCCTCTGCAACGTGGAAGGTGCGAGCCGAACCGCCGCGTTCAACCAGCGCGATGATCGGGCGCTTATTGGTGTAACCGCGCGCGCCTTGGCCCTTAGTCTTGCGCGGCTTGCCGTCCTTGCGGAACTGCGAAACCTCAGACGCTTTGCCGTGATAGGTCTCGTCCACTTCCACAACTTTGCCAGCGCCGCCCATCGGCGGGAGATTGCCCATCGGCGCCATCGCCAAGCGGATGCGGTGGCTCATGTGCCAAGCGGTTTTCAGTTGAACGCCAAGCACGCGCGAAAGCTGGTTTGACGAAATGCCTTTCTTCGACGCAGCCATGAGAGCGATCGCTTGCAGCCACAGGTGCAGCGGCGCGTGGCTATCTTCAAAGATGGTGCCGATACGCAGGGTGAATTGCGCGCGGCAGGCGCGGCACTTCTTCAAGCCAAGGCGCTCGCGGCCTTTCTTGTCCTTCACGCCATTGAGCGCGTATCCCTCGCCACCGCACTTTGGGCAGACCGGACCTTGCGGCCAGAGCTTGCCTTCGAGGTACGCGAACGCGGCGGCTTCATCGTGGAAATGGGCTTGGGCGAGAACGGCTTTTGACATGCCGCCAAACTACATTTTGGGCCTGGGTTTGTCAAATACAATATTGTGACCTAAGTCTCATCAGATCAGAATCAGGAAATTCCGAGAGGGCAAACCTGACCTGCGAATTGAAGACATGGAGCCCGTTAGACATAACGGGCCGGACGCGTCGGAACGCAGCGCCGATCCCGGAGTCCAACATGCGTTCCTGCTCATGTTGGATCTCTATCGTCGACGGGTACTTTACGAGGAACTGTCGGAACCGGAGAAGCGCTTGACTCATCAGATTCTTGAAATGCTAGAATCGAGTACCGGCAGTCGAGAGTTAGGACAGGTTGTTCTAGGTCACGTGAAAGTCGAAGACCTTCCGAAAGTCCAGCGCGAGAGAATTGAAGCATTTATTCAGAGCATCGAAACGAGATGTGCTGAGTGAATTGCGCGACGCGAGACAATGTCCTCACCCAAACCGCTCCACCCTAAACGGCGCAAGATCAAACGACGGCGTTTTATCCGTCGCCAACGCACAGATCACCTCGCTCGTGATCGGCGCTTCCGTTAGCCCGAGATGCGCGTGCCCGAACGCGTAGAGCACGTTCGGGGCGCGCTCCAGGCGGCCGATCGCGGGCAGGAAATCCGGCAGTGACGGACGTGACCCGACCCAGCGCTCCGGCGTTGGTGAAAACTGTAGCCCGAGCTCATCGATGCGCTGACGCAAGCGCCGCCATTTGCGCTCATCGCCCGGCGCGTCCGGCGAGCCGAACTCCACGAAACTCGTGCAGCGCAAGCCGCTCGTGAAGCGCGAGACGGCGATGAAGTTTTCGTCGAACACCGTCGTCGGCAAATCGCGCGGCCAGTTGGTTTCTGCGCTCTGCAAATGATAGCCGCGCTCGCCGATCACCGGCGCATGCACGCCAAGCATCGCCATCACACGCCCCGACCACGCGCCAGACGCAACCAGTAGCGCATCCGCTTCGCGCGATCCGCCCGACGCCAACGTCGCGCGCGCAGGCGTAGCGCTCAAGCCCACAACACTATCCGCAACAATCTCGCCGCCACGCTCCGTGAACGAGGCCAACATCGCGTCGCGCGCGCCCTGCGGATCGCTGACTTGCCCCGTGCCGCTGAACACTGCGCCCGCATGCGGCAAGCGATTGAGCACGCCGCCATAGCGCGCCAACTCGCCGGCATTCATCTCACGCCATGTCGCCTTGCCCCATTGCGCTTTAGCGAACGCCGCCAAGCCGCGGTCGGCGCCGTCGCGCGTCATCCACGCCGTGACGTGTCCGTGCGGGATCACCATGTCCGGCCTGCCGGCGAGATCGGCGATGCGCTGCCAAGCGGGAAGCGAATCTTCCAACAGCGCGGAGAGCGCCTCGCGTCCGCGCGCGAACCGCGCCGGATCGCACGCCGCCAGAAAGCGCATCGACCACGGCGTCCAAAGCGCCACATCGGTCCAGCGAAAATCGAGCGGCCCGCCCATGCCGAAGCTCGAACGCGGCGCGCGCAGCACATTGCCCCACGCTGACCAAGGCGAGACCTGTTCCGAACCGATGTGCCCCGCATTGCCGTACGACGCGCCGCGCTTCTGATCGCCCGGATCGATCAGCGTGACCTGCACGCCCGCCGCCTGCAGCCGCAGCGCGCACGATACGCCGACAAGGCCGCCGCCGATGATCAGAATAGATTTCATGCCTCGCTGCTATAGCGTACGTTTCAGTCGGAAAAACAGCCGTCATTCCGGGGCAATGCGCAAGCATTGAGCCCGGAACCTAGGGGGTGACGAAGCGCTGTGCTTGATGCCCCTGGGTTCCGGGCTCTCAGCTTCGCTGAGCCCCGGAATGACGGCGATCAATGGGCGAGGTCTCGATGCACGTGTCCTGGGCAGGCGTCTTTCCGGCGGCGACGACGCAATTCGCGCCGGATTTCTCGCTCGATCTCGCTGCAACGCAGAAGGTGCAGGATGCTTTAGTGCGCGACGGCGTCCACGGGCTCATCATTATGGGCACGGTGGGTGAGAACAACTCGCTGGAACCTGATGAAAAGCGCGCCGTGTTGAAAGCGGCAGTGGAAGCCGTTGATCGCCGCGCGCCGGTGATCGCAGGCGTTTCTGAGTTCGACACCAAGCGCGCCATCGCCTTCGCGCGCGATGCGGAGAAGGCGGGCGCCGACGGGCTGATGCTGTTGCCGGCGATGGTCTATGTCCCGGCGGAGGCGGAGCTGGTCGCGCACTTCCGCGCCGTGTCGGAAGCGACCAGCCTGCCGATCATGCTCTACAACAATCCGCCCGCCTATCGCGTGAGCGTCAGCGTTGAGGCGATGAAGCGCCTGGCGGATCAGCCGAACATCGTGTGCTTGAAAGAGAGCGCGCCAGACACGCGCCGCTTCACCGATCTCTACAACGCGCTCGGCGACCGTTTCATTCTGTTCGCGGGGCTCGATGATGTGGCGCTGGAAGGTTTAGTGCTTGGCGCGAAGGGTTGGGTCTCCGGCCTCACTAACGCTTTTCCAAAGGAATCACTCGCGCTTTACGAGGCGACCATCTCCGGCGACCTCGAAACGGCGCGCGCGATTTATCGCTGGTTCATGCCGCTGCTTCACTTGGATGCCGAGCACGATCTCGTCCAATCGATCAAGCTCGCCGAACAGATCATGGGCCGTGGCAGTGAACGCGTCCGCCCGCCGCGTTACGTGCTGACAGGCGCGCGACGCGCTGAGGTCAGCGCATTAGTCGAACAGGCAGCGGCAACGCGCCCGAAACTCAAGAGCCCCGCGTGAGACACACGTTCCGCTGCATTGACGGGCACACCGCCGGTAATCCGGTGCGTCTCGTCATCGAAGGCGCGCCTGAGTTGCGTGGCGAGACGATGAGTGAACGCCGCCAGGACTTCCTCGCGCGCTACGATTGGATCCGCACCGGCCTCTGCTTCGAGCCGCGCGGCCACGACATGATGAGCGGCGGCTTCCTCTATCCGCCGGCGAGCGCGGAAGCGGATGTCGGCATCCTCTTCATCGAAACCAGCGGCTGCCTGCCGATGTGCGGCCACGGTACTATCGGCATCGCGACGTTCGGCTTGGAGAACGGTCTCATCAAGCCGCGAACGCCGGGCCGTTTCGTCGCTGATGTGCCGGCGGGGGCGATTGCGCTTGAGTATGAGCAAAGCGGGGCGAAGGTCCGCAGCGTCCGCATTCGTAACGTGCCGAGTTATCTCGCGGCGGAAGACGTGCGCATCGATGTGCCAGGCTTCGGTCCGCTCAGCATCGACATCGCTTACGGCGGCAACTTCTACGCCATCATCGAGCCGCAAAGCGCCTATCGCGGTCTCGATGACCTCGGCGCCACGCGCATCCTGCAACTCTCACCGATCATCCGCCAACTCGTCCGCGAAAAGATAGAGCCGGTGCATCCGCTCGATCCGACTATTCGTGGCGTCAGCCACGTGCTGTGGGCCGATGCGCCGAAGGGCGAGGGCGCGCACGGACGCAATGCCGTCTTCTACGGCGATAAAGCCATCGATCGCTCACCGTGCGGTACGGGAACGTCTGCACGCCTCGCGCATCTCTACGCCAAGGGCCGTCTCAAGGTCGGCGAAGCCTTCGTGCATGAGAGCTACATCGAGAGCCGCTTTATCGGCCGCGTTGAGGCGGAAACTGAAATTGCAGGCCAGCGCGCGATTATCCCGTCAATAGAAGGAAGCGCGTACGCGACAGGTTGCAACGAAATCTGGATTGACGACGACGAACCGTTCCCGCACGGCTTTCAGGTTGTCTAGCTCTTCAAAATATCCAGCGTAGCCATCGCTGCTGCGGGATTGCGCTCTTTCGCGCCGCTGATGAAGTAGAGATAGACCTCGCCCGATTTCTCCCAATCGCGCGCCGTCTTGATCCACTTCTTCAGCGCGGTCTTCGGATAGCCGGTGATTTCGTCCGCTTGCGTCAGCTCCAGCCGTGCATACGCAAAGTCCGCCGTCGGCTCGACAATCAGCGGATGCTTTTCGCTTTCGACCGTCACCACCGCAATATTGCGCTCGCGCGCGATTTTCAGGAACGCCTCATCCGTGAAGCTCCCGTGCCGGACTTCAATCGCGTGCTGTAGCTTCAGCTTGCCGAGCTTCGCCGGCAGCATGTCGAAGTAGGCGTTCATCTCGTCGGCATCGAACTTCTTGTAGGGCGCCATCTGCCAGAAGATGGGCCCGAGCTTCGATCCAAGCTCGCCGACACCGCTATTGAAGAACCACTCGATCGATTGCGCCGCCTCGCGCAAATCCTTGCGCTGCACCGCTGCGCGCGGCGCTTTCACCGAAAACTTGAAATCGTCCGGCGTCGCCTTCGCCCACTTCTGGAACGATGTGGCGCTCTGCGTACGATAGAACGTGGCGTTGATCTCGATCGCGGTGACTTTGCTCGCCGCATACTCAAGCTGTTTCGCCACCGAGAGCTTGGGCGGGTAGAAGGTCTCTTCCCACGGCTCATAGCTCCAGCCGCCAATGCCTACGCGAATCGTCATCTCATTCGCCCGTAAACTTTGGCGCGCGCTTCTCCGTGAACGCGTCCACCGCTTCTTTATGGTCGCGCGTCTCGTGCGCGAGAGCTTGGAACGCCGCTGAAAGCTCAAGCACATCGCTCAAGCGTCCATGCTGCGCCTCACGCAACAAGCGTTTCGCCAGCCGCACCGTGCGTGGCGGATTAACGGCAACGCGCTCCGCCAGCTTACGCGCTTCATCCATCAGCGCTTCATCTGAAACGACGCGCGACACCAGACCGATGCGCGCTGCCTCTTCTGCGTCGATCGTATCGCCCGTCAGCACCAACTCAGCGGCGCGCGATGCGCCGATTGCATTGGTCAAAATCCACGCACCGCCGTCGCCCGGAATGATGCCGACTTTCACGAAGCTCGACGCCATCTTCGCCGATGCGCCGGCGAGGCGCATGTCGCACAGGATGCCGATATCGAGGCCAAGGCCGATCGCGTGACCGTTGATCGCCGCGATCGTTGCGACTTCAACTTCCGCCAACGCCTTGATCACCGAATGGACGCCGCGGCGATAGTTCGCGCGCGTGCCGTCTGGTGTCGCGCGTGGGCCGATGCCGGAGCGTTCGCGGATCGCTTTGAGATCGCCGCCGGCGCAGAAGGATTTTCCAGCGCCAGTGAGGATCACGGCATTGACGCTCTCATCGTCATTCGCCTTCCACAGCGCGCCCGCGAGATCATCGCAATCTTGCTGCGTGGCGATAGCGTTGCGGCTTTCCGGGCGGTTCAGCGTGATGGTCGCAACGCGGCCGGATTTTTCGTATGTGGCGAACGTCATGAGTGGGCTCCAGCTCTTCGTGCCGGATTTAGACGTTTAGCGCGGTCGCGACAATGCTTGCTGTTGGGCTTACTCGGCCGCCGCGTCGCCCTGGATGAACGCGATCAGCGGCTCCTCCTGCACGGACTCGCCATTTCTGGACACCGCGAGCGTGCCGGTTTGATCGCGGCGCAGCGTGACCACGTAGCGGAAGCCTGCATTGTCGAACGTATAGACCGCGCCGTCAGCGTTGGTGGTCTCAGCGCCATCGCGCACTTCGACGGAGAACCCAGTGGTGCGGGCATTTTCGGAGAGCTCGATGGACTGCGCCTCAGCGGCGGCGGCGAAATCATAGGTCGTGTAAATCAGGTCGCCGTCAGCATCTTCGTGCACGACGAAGGTGCGGCGGCCGGTGAAACCGAACGCACGCGTGCGCGGCATCCAGCGGCATGCAATGTCCCGCTCGCCAATGCGCACTGAAGAATAGACCGGCGTGTAAGCGCTCGCAGGATTTTCGAGCATGCCGCTGTTTATCTGGCGTACATGGCCGGCGTCGGCGCCGTTCTGCAAAAGCGGCGTGTAGATGCTGCCCGCTGCGCCATCGCCATCACCAAGCGTATAGGACGTGCGCTGAACTAAAGCACCATTCGGCTTGTCGTATTGCACGACTTCGGTGACGCCGTTCGCGGGCGGATTGAACACCAACACCACAGGCGCACTCGTCGCATCGCAAATGAACCACGGCGCGGGCGGAGTCGCTTGCGCGGGTTCCGGCAGAGGCGGCGGCACTTCGGGTTGCCCGCAGGCGGCGAGCGTGAAAGCGACGAGGACGGCCAACGAGATGCGCATCGGGAACTCCTGCGACAGGCATACTCCCAACGGATAGCGGCGCAAGTTTGATCCGCTTAGTCGAGGCCGAGCTTGCTGCGCGTGGCTTTCGTGATCTGCACCGCGTGCTTTGCGTAGTCCGCCCAAGGATCCGGTTCAGCGAGCCGTGCGCGCATGTCTTTCAGCTTGAAGACAGATGCTGAGGGGATCGTCTTCAACTCCTGCCACGTCACCGGCACAGCGACTGGCGCCATGCCGCGCGCGCGTGGCGAGTAGGGCGCGATCGCTGTCGCACCGCGACCGTTGCGGAGATAGTCGACGAAGATGCGGCCCTTGCGGCGCGCTTTGGCCATGTTGGCGACGAAGCGCTTTGGATCGAGCGCTTCGATCTGCTCAGCAACATCGCCGGAGAAGGCCTTCGCTTCCTCGAATGTGTGCTTACGCTTGAGGTTGAGCACGATGTGAATGCCCTTGCCGCCGGTGATCATGGCGTAGGAGGGCAGGTCGGCGCTTTCGAGCAGCGCTTTGATGTCGAACGCGGCGCGTTTGACGAACTCGAAGTCCAATTCCTCATCCGGATCGAGATCGAACACCAAGCGGTCTGGATGTTCGAGATCGTCGTTGCGCGAGCCCCACAAGTGAAACTCCAGCGCGCTGATCTGCGCGGCGGAGACGATCGCGGTGGCATCGGGGAGTGTAAGATAATCTTCGGGCTTGCCGTCGCTTTCGGTGATCGAGACCAGCTTGATCTCTTTCGGCATGCCTTTCATGGCGTGCTTTTGAAAGAACGTCTGCTGGCCGACGCCATCCGGCGCGCGCACGAGGCTGACGGGGCGGCCGTAGATATGCGGCCCCATGCGGTCGGCGGCCATGTCGAGATAGGCGGCAAGTTCGGCTTTGGTGACGCCTGCATCCGGAAAGAGCACTTTGTCGGGATGCGTCAGTCGCACGCGTGCGCGCATGGCGGGCGCGGCCTGTTCGGCGAGAACGTCCTTTGCGGGCTTGTCGCCACGCAGACCTAGAAACACGCCGTGCCGCACCGCGCCTTCGCTAGTAAACTCCGCGAAGCGCACTTGTGCGACGAGCTTGGGATCAACCCATTTCGCACCCTTCGCCGCTTCGCGTGGCACGATCAGAGCAGGTTTTGCGCGCTCGATCTTTGAGAGCTTCTCATGCAGTGATGCGAGCGTCTTGTCGTTGAATCCGGTGCCGACATTGCCGCGGTACTGCAGCTTGCCATCCACCTTATCCGCCAACATCAGCGACGCGAACGCGCGGCCCTTCAGCGACGGCTGATACCCGATGATCACGAACTCCTGCTCGTTCACCAGTTTGATTTTCAGCCAAGCATTCGTTCGCCCGCTCTGGTAAGTTGATGACGCCTTCTTCGAGATAACACCTTCGAGGCCTTGTTCGCGAAACGCGTCGAGAACGTCGGAGCCGTGGCCTTCGAAATAGGGGCTAAGCCGGATCGGCGCTTTCGCTTTGGCGAGCAGCTTGTCCAGCCGCGCTTTGCGCTCGCTCAATGGCGACTTGCGCAAGTTCTTTGCGCCATCGGCTAGGAGATCGAACACGAAATACGAAACGCCCTTCGCGACGCCGTTTTCAAGCGATGCTTGCAGCGCGGAGAAATCTGTCTTGCCGCTTGACTGCGCTACCGCGGCTTCGCCGTCTAGCAGCACGTCTTTCAGATTGAGGGCAGCCAACGCATCGGCGATCGGCTGAAACTTGCCGGTCCAATCGAGGCCGGTGCGTGTGAAGAGCTTGACGCTATCGCCGCTGACCGCCGCCTGAATGCGGTAGCCATCGTACTTGATCTCATGGATCCAAGCGTCGCCCTTCGGCGCGATTTCGACTCGCGTCGCGAGCGCCGGATCAACGAATGGCCATTTCGGTGGTTTGGCTGCCTTAGGCGCGCGTTCGCCGCCTTTGCTCCACACCCGCGCGCCGCCAGAGCGGACGTCTTCGATCGTGCGGCCGGAGACGATGCTGGTCACGCTACGCGCAACTGGATCTTCTTTGCCGGCGAATGCGTCTTTTGATTTGAACAGCAGCCAAGGATTGCCGCGCTCGCCTTCGCGCGGCTTGATCTTGACCATGTGAAACTCGCCCTTCAGCCGCTCGCCGGCCAACACGAATTTCAACTCGCCCTTCGCCATGCCGACGTCAGGATCAAGCAGCCACTTCACCGCGCCCGTGTCCCAGATGATCACCGAACCGGCGCCGTACTCGCCCTTTGGGATCACGCCTTCGAACGCGCCGTACTCCAGCGGATGGTTTTCCGTGCGCATGGCAAGGCGCTTCATAGTCGGATCGAGCGACGGGCCTTGCGGCACCGCCCAGCTCATCAGCACGCCGTCATGCTCTAAGCGAAAGTCGTAGTGCAGCCGCGTCGCCGCGTGCTTTTGCACGACAAACTTGCCGCCGGCTTCTTTGATCGTGCCGCCGGCGGGTTCGCTCGTTTTTTTGAAGTCGCGCTTGCGATTGTATTCGGCAAGATCGCCGACCGTGTCCGCCTTGGCCGCGCTCTTCTTCGTCCCGCTTTTGGCGGGCCGTTTCACTTCTTGGCGCGTTTCTTCGCGGCCGGCGCCTTAGCCGGCGCTTTCGCGCGCGGCGTTTTTGTGCGTTCGGCAGCCGCGCGGCGCTTCGGCGCCGGCGCTTCCTCTTCGTCGTCCGACGCCTTCGGCGACTTCTTGGCGAGCGACTTCTTCAACGCATCGACCAGCGACACGACATTGTCGCCATAATCCGACGCAGGCATTTCTTGGTCTTCGAGAACCAGCTCGCCGTGACGTTCGATCTTCTTCTTCACAAGCCGCTCAAGCGCGATAGCATATTCGTCCTCGAACTTGGCCGGGTCGAACTTGGCTTTCTTGCGCGTGATTAGCTCTTCGGCGAGGTCAATGAGATCGGCGTCGAGCTTGCCACCGGGAATTTCGTCGAAGAAGTTCTTCGCGGCGCGCACTTCTTCGCCATAGTGCACAGTCTCAACGACGAGGCCGCCTTCGTACGGCTTGACTGCCGCGATGTACGAACGCCCTCGCATTGTGATCTGGCCGAGGCCGACAGTCTTCGTTTTCTTCAACGCTTCGCAGACAACGCGATACGGCTCATCGGCCATCTTGCCATCGGGCAGAGCGTAATAGGGCTTGTCGAAATAGATCGGGTCGATCGTGTCGGCCGGCGCGAACTGCACCATGTCGAGCGCCTTCTTAGAATCGACCTTCAGCGCGTCGAACTCTTCGTCGCTGAAGAGCACGTAGCGGCCCTTCTGGTACTCATACCCTTTGACGATCTCGTCCTTGTCGACCGCGCCAATGCCCGGCGCGACCTTCTCATAGCGGATGCGCTGCTTGGACGGCTCATGGATCTGGTTGAAGGAGATCTTCTCCTTCGAATCCAGAGCCGAATAGAGCTTCACCGGCAGCGCCACGAGAGCGAGCCGGATTTGCCCGGTCCAAATGGGACGAGCTGGAGGTGCCATGAAACTTCAACGCCCTAGAGAGACCCGACGTTCCAGCAGCGTAACATTACTGGAAGTTGCCCACAACGCGCGTGGTTAGCGTTTACCTTGTTTCGCGATGGCCGGCTTCGTCGCCGGTGCATACGTCGCGCACCGCGTCGACGAACGCGCCAGGGCGCTCGCGAGCACGATCGGAAAACACCAAGCCGATATCGCGCGACAGCGTGAAGCCTTCGAGTTTCACTGCGGCAAGGCCGGTGCGTTTGAAGCTCTCCGGCGCCACCGTTACGCCAAGCCCTGCCTCGACCATGCTCATCGCGCGATCATCCGAGAGCGTGCGCAAGCTGAATGACGGGCGCACGACGCGGTTGGTGAAGTAGCGGCTGATGTCGGCCAGGCCTTCGCATTGGCGGCGCACGATCATCGTCTCGCCCGCGAGATCGGCGCCGTCGACGCTCTCGACCCCCGATAGTTTGTGGTTAGCGGCGACGAACAACACATAAGCTTCGCTCCGCAGCGTCTCGCGCGCAAAGCTGTCGAGGCTGGGGCGCAGGATCGTGAGCGCGACATCGAGGCGACCGTCGGAGAGCCGGTTGGCGATATCGCGCTCGGTGGAGTCGAGGATCTCCAGGGCTTCGCCGCCGCCATGCTTGGCGTGATGCGCCACGACGCGCTCCAGATCGCGCGCCGGGATGGTGGAGAGAATGCCGGCGCGCACGCGCTTCAGCTGCGGCGCCTCAGCGACCTCGCGAAGCGCTGCCTCATATTCCTGCGTGATGCGGCGGGCGTGGACGAGAAAGCGGCTGCCGGCCGGCGTCAGCGAGACGCGCCGCGTGGTGCGCTCGAACAGCCGCGCGCCGACCTCGTCCTCCAGCTTGGCGATGCCGACTGAAAGCGTTGGCTGGGTGACGCTCACGCGCGCTGCCGCCTTCGAGAACGAGCCCAGCTCGGCGACGGCCATGAAGTAGCGGAGCAGGTAGCGATCCATAGACCATATCTATCAGTCTTGTTCGCAAGGTTCAATTTCTATTGGCGAAGCAAATCAATTACCTCTTGCCTTCGAACTCAAACACGCTTCCCGGCCGAAGCGGCGCAGCCGCGTAGAGCCGGGACCCATTGGTTGGCCAGACGCTAAGGTTCGCCGATGGATCCCGGCTCTTCGCTGCGCTCCGGCCGGGAAGCGTGAGGGTTGCGTTTGGAGGCATCGATGTCCGATCACATGCTCGATTACCAGCTCGGCGAGACCGCCGATGCCATCCGCGACACGACGCGCCGCTACGCCAGCGACCGCATCGCGCCGATGGCCGTCGCGATCGACGCCGACAACAAATTCCCGCGCGAGCTTTGGCCCGAGATGGGCGAGCTTGGACTGCACGGCATCACCGTCGCCGAAGAAGATGGCGGTTTGGGCCTGGGCTATCTCGAACACGTCGTGGCGATGGAAGAGGTGAGCCGCGCCAGCGCGTCGATCGGCTTGAGCTACGGCGCGCACTCGAACCTCTGCATCAATCAGCTCCGCCGTTGGGCGACGAAAGAGCAGAAGCAGAAATATTTGCCGAAGCTGATCAGTGGCGAACATGTCGGCTCGCTCGCGATGAGCGAAGCGGATGCCGGCTCCGATGTCGTCAGCATGAAATTGCGCGCCGAGAAGAAGGGCGATCGCTTTGTGCTGAACGGCACGAAGTTCTGGATCACCAACGCGCCGGAAGCGAATACGCTCGTCGTCTACGCAAAGACCGATCCGTCCGCCGGCTCGGGCGGCATCACGGCGTTCATCGTCGAGCGCGGCATGGAGGGTTTCAGCACCAGCCAAAAGCTCGACAAGATGGGCATGCGCGGCTCCGACACCGGCGAACTGGTGTTCGAAGATTGCGAAGTGCCGGAAGAGAACGTCATGGGCGGCGTGGGTCGCGGCGTCGCCGTTTTGATGAGCGGCCTCGACTATGAGCGCGCCGTGCTCGCGGCAGGCCCGCTCGGCATCATGCAGGCGTGCCTCGATGTCGTGCTGCCGTACGTTCGCGAGCGAAAACAATTCGGCAAGGCCATCGGCTCGTTTCAGCTGATCCAAGCCAAGGTCGCCGATATGGTGGTGGCGCTCTCAGCGGCGCGCGCTTACGTCTACGCCGTTGCGCGCGCCTGCGACGCGGGCAAGACCACGCGCCACGACGCGGCCGGCGCGATCATGTTCGCCTCGGAAAACGCCGTGCGCGTCTCGCTCGAAGCCATCCAGGCGCTCGGCGGCGCCGGCTACACGCGCGACTTCCCAGTTGAGCGCTTCCTCCGCGACGCTAAGCTCTACGACATCGGCGCCGGGACGAATGAAGTGCGGCGATTTTTGATCGGGCGGGAGATCATTGGCGGGGGATGAAGGCGGTTCGGTTCATCATCGCATTGATCCCGTATGCCATGGTAGCGGCGTTTGCTTTCCTCCAATCGCAAATGCCGTCAATGAACGATGTCGCGCTCCGTTCACCTCGTTACCCAGCGGAGTCCACCGGCGAAGTTTGGGAAATCGCCTTCCGCGGCGGCGGAGTGAGGTACGTTACGCAGGCTGACTACGTTGCCTATTGGGCGCCGTTTGTAGCTGGTCCGCTCTTCATCATCGCCGTCCTTTGGATCATGCACGACTGGTACAAAGCCGGTGTATTCGAGATGTTCAGTTCACGATGAAACTCAAATCCAACATCGATGCCAATTCCGAAGCGTTCGCCAAGAACGACGCGCACCATCGCGGCTTGGCGCAGCAGCTGCGCGAGCGCGCGGCGAAGATCGCGCTCGGTGGCTCGGAAGATGCACGCGCCAAGCACACCAAGCGGGGCAAGCTGCTGCCGCGCGAACGCGTTGAACGCTTGCTTGATCCGGGCGCGCCGTTTCTCGAAGTCGGCGCGTTGGCCGCGTACGATCTTTACAATGGCGAAGCGCCTGCGGCTGGGGTGATCACCGGCGTCGGCCGCGTGTCCGGCCGTGAAGTGATGATCGTCGCCAACGACGCCACAGTTAAAGGCGGCGCTTATTTTCCGATGACGGTGAAGAAGCACCTGCGCGCGCAAGAGATCGCGATGCAGAATAAGCTGCCGTGCGTCTATCTCGTCGATAGCGGCGGCGCGAACCTGCCGCACCAGGCGGAAGTCTTCCCGGACCGCGAGCATTTCGGCCGCATCTTTTACAACCAGGCGCGCATGTCAGGCGAAGGCATCGCCCAGATCGCTTGCGTCATGGGCTCATGCACCGCAGGCGGCGCCTACGTGCCGGCGATGAGCGATGAAACCGTCATCGTCCGCAACCAAGGCACCATCTTCCTCGGCGGGCCGCCACTGGTGAAGGCCGCGACCGGCGAAGTGATCAGCGCTGAAGATCTCGGCGGCGGCGACATGCACGCGCGCAAGAGCGGCGTTGTCGATCACCTCGCGGAGGACGATGCGCACGCGCTCCATCTCGTTCGCCGCATTGTGGCGAACTTGAACACTGTGAAAAAGGTTGGCCTCGATGTGCGCGAGCCAATCGCGCCTGCGTACGATGCGAGCAGCATTTACGGCGTCATCCCCGATGACGTGCGCACGCCCTATGACGTGCGCGAAGTCATCGCGCGTATCGTTGATGGCAGCGAGCTTGACGAATTCCGCCCGCTCTACGGCCCGACGCTTGTCACCGGCTTTGCGCGCATCTGGGGCATGCCGGTCGCGATTCTTGCGAACAACGGCATCCTGTTCAGCGAAAGCGCGCAGAAGGGCGCGCACTTCATTGAACTCGCCTGCAAGCGCGGCATTCCGTTGCTGTTCTTGCAAAACATTTCCGGCTTCATGGTCGGCGGCAAGTACGAAGCGGGAGGCATCGCGAAAGATGGCGCAAAGCTCGTCACCGCCGTGGCGTCAGCCGAAGTGCCGAAATTCACCGTGCTGATCGGCGGCTCATTCGGCGCCGGCAATTACGGCATGTGCGGCCGCGCCTATAGCCCACGCTTCCTCTTCACCTGGCCCAACTCCCGCATCTCCGTCATGGGCGGCGAACAAGCCGCGTCCGTGCTCGCACAAGTGAAGCGCGACGGCATGGAAGCCAAAGGCGAGACCTGGGCCAAAGCCGACGAAGAAAAATTCAAAGACCCCATCCGCGCCCGCTACGAAGAAGAGGGCAGCCCGTACCACGCCACCGCGCGCCTATGGGATGACGGCATCATCGACCCCGCGCAAACGCGCGACGTGTTGGGCTTGGCGATCAGCGCGAGCCTCAACGCGCCGATTCCGGAGACACGCTTCGGCGTGTTTAGGATGTAGTCATGCGCGTGCTTGTGGTCACTGTTGTGCTCGCCTGTGCCGTGGTCGCCTCGTGTGCGCCAACTCAGCCAATACGGCGTCCGTCGGCGATCGCGGAACCGCAGGCAATCGTCGTTGATGAAGTCGTTGATCGTTGGTTTGAGAACGCGCTTGATCATAGCGAATGTCGGCAGATTCAAACTTTTGTGGACGAGAGCGAGCCCGAACCTCAAAGTGTCTTCGCGCGCCTTCGCTCACTCGTATTGCTTGTGATCTCCAACCCTGCGCAGATAAATCGATACGAGAACTGCACATGGTTGGAGCATGAAAACGACTGTCGCGGCTGGAACGTCGTGACCACGTTTCAGTTCAGCTCGGCACGACTTCTCTACACGCGGAACAGCGAGGATGCGCGGGACTTGCCCAATGAGTTCAAGATGTGGGAAGGGCAAACGCTGGGTGGCGAGTACCCCAATATTGCACGCGACTTCGTGCGGCCCGATCGAACCTACGCGATCTTTGCGAGCTACATCGACTTCCGAGGACCGCCCGGAGTTGATGCGTACGTTGTTTGCGACCTGACGAACCCGAATACGTTGCCCGCGATTCTTGGACAGCCTGATGCTTAAATCCGCCCTCATCGCAAACCGTGGCGAGATTGCTCGCCGTGTCATCCGCACTGCGAAGCGTCTCGGCGTGCGTACTGTCGCGGTCTATTCTGACGCTGACGCAAAAGCGCTGCACGTGCGCGAAGCCGATGAAGCCGTGCACATCGGCGCGTCCCCCGCGAAAGAGAGCTATCTGCGCGGTGAGAAGATCATCGCTGCCGCGAAGCAAACCGGCGCCGAGGCGATCCATCCGGGCTACGGCTTTCTCTCCGAGAACGCCGACTTTGCGCAGGCTGTCATCGATGCGGGTCTGATCTGGATCGGTCCGCGTCCGGACTCGATCCGCGCCATGGGCCTCAAAGACGCCGCCAAGAAACTCATGAACGAAGCCGGCGTGCCAACGACGCCTGGCTATCTCGGCGAAGATCAAAGCGAAGAGCGCTTGCAGAAGGAGGCCGACGCGATCGGCTATCCGGTGCTGATCAAAGCCGTCGCCGGCGGCGGCGGCAAAGGCATGCGCAAGGTCGAGAAGAAGGGCGAGTTCAAGGCGGCGCTCGCCTCAGCCAAGCGCGAAGCCGCGTCATCGTTCGGCGATGATCGCGTGCTGCTCGAAATGTATGTGCAGCGTCCGCGCCATATCGAGGTGCAGGTGTTCGGCGACACGCACGGCAATGTCGTGCATCTCTTTGAGAGGGATTGCTCGCTGCAGCGCCGCCACCAGAAGGTGATCGAAGAAGCGCCCGCGCCGGGCATGGACGAAGCCACGCGCAAGGCCGTTACCGATGCAGCGGTGCTGGCGGCGAAAGCCGTGAACTATGTCGGCGCCGGCACCATCGAGTTCATCGCCGACGCCAGCGAAGGCCTGCGCGGCGACCGCATCTGGTTCATGGAAATGAACACGCGCCTGCAAGTCGAGCACCCGGTGACCGAAGAGATCACTGGGCAGGATTTGGTGGAGTGGCAACTGCGTGTGGCGAGTGGCGAGAAGCTGCCGTTGAAGCAGGAAGAGCTGAAGATTAACGGCTGGGCGATGGAAGCGCGGTTGTACGCTGAAGATCCCGCGACGGGTTTTCTTCCCAGCACCGGCAAACCTGTCGCGTTTTTTCTCGCGAACAACGAATACGGAATTCGCCTGGAGAGCGCGCTCGAGGCGACGGTGCCTGAAGGTCGGGAGATTAGTCCGTTTTACGATCCAATGATCGCGAAGCTTGTCGCGCGTGGCGCCAACCGTGACGAAGCGATTACGAAGTTGCGCTTCGGTTGCGCGCAAACGGAGATATGGCCGGTCAAAGCGAATGCCGGATTTCTTGTTCGTTGTCTTGACGATCCGCGCTTCCGCGCCGGCGACGTCGATACATCTCTGATCGCCGAGCGAGGCGAAACGCTCTCGGCCAAACCTTCGCCCAGCGACGCAGTTCTGGCCGAAGCGGCTAACGGTTTCAGCGAACGGTTCGATCGCTTGGCGCGTGCAGAGACGAGGCGTTCGCCTTGGACGCAAGTGCGCGGCTTCCGTCTAAACTCGGAGCCAAGCGAATCGGTGCGAATGATCTGCGATGGTGCGCCGGTTGTTGGACTGCCCGAGTCGAGCCCTCTTCCGGGCGCGCATCGTCCGGTGTTCTCAGATCTCCAACGCCGTGGCGGGCCGCTCATCGTTCGCTTCGACGGCGAGGCTTACGCCTTCGAACTCGACACTGGCGAGCGAGCGGTCGGCGAAGCCGCCGCTGGCGATGGCGCGATCCTCTCGCCCATGCCCGGTAAGATCGTCTCTGTCGCCGCGAAAGCTGGTGCCAAGCTCAAGAAGGGCGATGCCATTCTCGTGCTCGAAGCGATGAAGATGGAGCACACACTCACCGCGCCGTTCGACGGCAAGCTTGCTGAGCTCAACGCAAAAGCGGGCGCGCAGGTGAGCGAAGGCGTGGTGTTGGCGAAGCTGGAAAAAGACTGAGCGCTCAGCTCATCACGAACTGCGACTCTTCGCTTTCCGGATGGCGCACGGCGTCGCCAAAGCTTTCATTGACTCCGACCACCGCCGCAGGCGGCACGTTCGCATTCGCCGGCACCACTGCGCCCGGACCAACGCGCGCGCCTGCGCCCAGGAACGCGTAGCTCCCAATCCGCACCGGCCGCACCAGCACGCGCGAGCCAGCGCCCTCAAGTTTGCGGCGCACGTGCGCCGCCAGCTCAACTTCTCGAGAGAACACCACGCGATTGCCGATATCCATCAAGCTGCGGTCGAGCACGTCCATGCGCACTGGCCATTCGACGCCGTAGCCAATGCGCGAGCCCCACATGCGCAACCACAATGAATAGAAGCCGGGAAACACGCGCAGTAGCGATTCAAGAAACGGCAACGCATCGTAAAACGCTTGAATATGATGCGCCGCAAGCCAAGGGCAAAACGCGCGCCCGTCAATGCATGCAACACCTGGCTTTAGAGGCGCCCAGCGAAACATCACGCGCTGCACCATCGGCGGCACAAAGAAGATCACCAACGTGAAGAGCGCAGCGCTCCACACTGACGGCCAAGCCGCGAACGCGCCAAGGGCTGTGACCGCGAGCGCGAACATGATCAGTGGAAAATACGAAAAGAGCCGATCCCACGCCGTCATCGGCTCGCCTTTAAGCCGCGTCGACGCGCGCGTTGCCGGCGAGCAGAGCGTAGATGTCGTCGCTGCCGCGCGCTGAGCGCAGTTTCTCACGCACATCTGCGCGGCGGAACATCCGCGACACGCGCGCCAACGCCTTCAAGTGATCGCCGCCTTTGTCCGGTGATGATAGTAGCATGAAAACGAGGTCGCAGGCGCGCCCGTCCAGGCCTTCGAAATCTTGCGGGATCTCAAGCCGTGCAAACACGCCGACAGGCTGAATGATGCCGAGCACCGGCGCGTGCGGGATCGCAACGCCTTCGCCGACGCCCGTGCCCTTATTGCGTTCGCGCAGTAGCACAGCCTCGAACACAGCGCGTGCGTCGAGCCCGGTGACGCGCGCAGCGGTCTCCGACATCACCTGCAGAGCCTGCTTGCGGGAAGTCGCCGCAACGCGCGGCAAAATCGCTTCCGGCGCGAGCAAATCGCCTAATTCGTTCATGGCCAACCTGTCTTGCGTTGGCGCTGCGTGAGCCGCGCCAACGCTTGGTAATCAGTTTCCGTTGAGCGCTCGCTTCTGCACGCGCTCGGGGTCAATCCAGCCGATATTTCCGTCCGGCCGGCGATACACAACATTCAAACCGCCATTTGCGGCGTTTCTGAACATAAGTGCCGGAGAACTGGACAAATCGAGCTGCATCACCGCCATCGAAACAGTCATGGTGCGGACCGCGACCGTCGATTCTGCAATCACAAGCGGCGGATCCTCCGCCGGCGCCGACGCGTCCTCGCCGGCATCATTCTCTTCATTTAACGGGGCGAGCACATACGATGCTGCATCCTCGGCGGGAAGGGGCGATTTGTTGTCGGCGTGGTGATTTCGCAGCCGGCGCTTATAGCGGCGTACCCGCTTTTCCAGCTTTTCGATGGCGTCGCTAAAGGCGCTGTGCGCATCGCCGCCATGGCCTTCGGCTTGTAGAGAAATGCCAGAGGGGAGATGTACGAGACAGTCGACTTCGAAATCGATGCCGCCGCCATTCTTGCCGACAGTGACGAGAGCATCCGTCGCGCGCTGAAAATACTTGCTGACGCTGCTTTCAAGTTCAGTTTCGATGCGTGTTCGAAGCGCTTCGCCGACATCCATCTGCCGACCGGCGACCTGTACGCGCATGAAGACCTCCTGTTGTTGCCGCGAGCGTTGCGGTAGGGCCTTCGGGACCGGATCCCGCCCCCCTGGGACAAGCACCGATGCCAGACTCTAAAGGTAGGCTCGCCTATGGGGTGGGTCAACGCGGCAACACCTCAAAGGGCGCCATAAAAGGGCGCTTCGCCGCATCCGCGAGCATGGCTCTTTGCAGGCGCCTTGGAATGTCCCACTTCTGGCCGTTGAGGGGCCTTCTGCATGAGCGGTGAGAGTGTTTCGGCGGGCGATGCAGCGAAGCCTGCATCAAGCCAATGGCTCGATATCGCCGCGATCGCGATTTGCACATTGGCGTGGGGCACGACTTGGTACGCGATCACGCTACAGCTTGGCGTCGTCGATCCTGTTATCTCGGTTACATACCGATTTACCCTCGCGGCAGTGTTGTTGTTCGCGTGGTGCCTCGTGCGCGGAGAATTGCTTGCGCTGACGCGCGCGCAGCACGTCGCTGCATTCGGCGTCGGCGTTTCGACATTCACGATCAATTACGCGCTCGTCTATTTGGCGGAGCAATGGGTGACATCCGCCGTCGTCGCGATCGTGTTCGCGGCGATGGCGTTCATGAACTTGATCGGATTTCGCATCGCGTTCGGTCAGCGCGCGTCGTTGCTCGCTTGGGTCGCGGCCTTGCTCGGCATCGTGGGCATTTGCCTGCTGTCTTGGGACGAAGTGATGTCAGCGAATTTCGATACGCTGGCGATGACGGGGATTGGGCTGACTTTGCTCGGCGTTGCGGCGTCGGTTATCGGCAACATCTATGCGCGACGCGGCGAATTGGCTGGCTCAACCATCGCCGCTTCGACCGGCTGGGCGATGGCGTATGGCGCCGGCGTGCTGGCGCTGTTTGCGCTCGTCACCGGCAAGCCGTGGGCGTTCGAGTTCACACCGGCTTACATAGGCTCGCTGTTGCACCTCTCGCTGATCGGCTCGGTGATCGCGTTTCTCGTTTATTACGGACTGGCGCGCCGGCGTGGTTATGCGCTGGCCTCGTACATATCAGCGCTCGCGCCGCTCGTGGCGATGGTTGTCTCAACGCTGTTTGAGGGCAAGACATGGGGCTTGCTCGCGCTCGGCGGCGTGGCGCTCGTTTTGTTCGGGCAGTTTTTGCTGCTGCGCTCGCGCCGGACCTAAGGCAGCGCGCGCAATGCCGCTTCGGCGCCGGGGAGCAGAATATCGTCGGCGCTGCTCTCGCTTAAGCGCGCATTGATCCACACGGCTTGGATGAATGCCGTCATGTTGTGGCGCTTTGTGAGGCCGGCTTGTGAGCCGAATGCATCGCTCCACGCATTAAGCGGCGCTGGTTGCATGAGTTCCTCGAACCACGCCGTCCACTCTGCTTCCGTGAATGCGCCGCGGCGCGCCATGAACAGGATCGGCCGCATGAGACGTTCGGATTCGCCGTACGTGTAAAAGTGCGTCGTCGGCGCGACTTGGCTCGCCACTGCATCGCGGATCGCAGTCATGTGCTCGGTTTCGTTGAAGTTCGGATCAAGCACGATCTGCATCAGCAGATCAGCACCATGCGCCACGCCATGGCGCCAGCCTTCGCGCTCATCGAAGCCGCGATAATCGCGGATGCCGCGCATATACTCGGCTGAGCGCGCGACGACCTCGTCATACATCGCATCGTCGTAATAGCCGTTGATGCGATCGGCGCGCACCAATTCCGAGAGCGCCAACGCCGCGAACGGGCGCGCGAAGCCATCAGGATCGGGGCCGCGCATTATGGCGAGCGTCTGATTGGTGAGATCGGTGCGCAGCGACACTGAGAGTTGGTCGCCGCGCAGAAGGCGTGTCAGCCCTTCATACGCGACCTGATCGCGGAAGAATGGATCGGGTGAGGCGAGGCAGGCGATCAACGCACGCGCAAAGCGTTCGCGCTCGTTCTGATCCGCAATCTGAAACTCCGCCGTGCGCAAAGCCTCAAGCGAGGCGCGGTTGTAGCCAGCGGGCGGGCAAGCCGGCTCCTGCGTCGCGCCCGCGGGCGACGTCGCGCAGGCGGCGAGAAAAGCGGCGGCGGCGAGGGCGGCGTATTTCATGGATCGATGGAGCGCCGGTCAGCGCCGAGCATCAATTGGGATGCGACGAACAACCGGTCCGGCGAGGCGAACTTAAAGCCCGTTCGTCAGCTTGCGCTTGCGTTCGACTGAACTCGGAATGCGCAGGCTCTCGCGATATTTCGCGACGGTGCGGCGCGCGATGTCGATACCTTTCTCGCGGAGGATTTCGACGATCTTGTCGTCGGAGAGAATATCCATCTCGCCTTCGCGCTCGATCAAGCCCTTGATCTCGTAGCGCACGGCTTCGGCCGAGTGGCTTTCACCGCCGTCGGACGCATTGATCGAGGCGGTGAAGAAGTATTTCAGCTCAAACACGCCGCGCGCGCAGGAGAGATATTTGTTCGACGTGACGCGACTCACGGTCGATTCATGCATTTCGATCGCGGCGGCGACAGTTTTCAGATTGAGCGGGCGCAGATGCGCGATGCCTTTGTCGAAGAAGCCGTCCTGCTGGCGCACGATTTCGCGCGCGACCTTGAGGATCGTGCGTGCGCGCTGATCCAAGCTCTTCACCAGCCACGACGCGTTCGCCGCGCATTCCTGCACGAAGGCTTTGTCTTCCTCGCGCTTGGCGGATTTCGACACCGTCGCGTAATAGCGCTGGTTCATCAGCACGCGCGGCATGGTGTCGGTATTGAGTTCGACGAGCCACGAGCCGTCCGGCGCTTGGCGGATGTAAACGTCAGGTGCAACTGATTGAATGTGGCCGCCGCCAAAGCCGGCGCCCGGTTTCGGCGTCAGCGCGCGGACTTCCGCCACCATGTCCATCAGATCTTCGCGGTCGACTTCGCAGATCGTCTGCAAGCGCTCGAAATGGCCCTTGGCCAAAAGATCGAGATTGCCGACGAGCTTCTCCATCGCCGGATCGAACCGATCGCGGTCCTTCAGCTGCAACGACAAACACTCAGCGATGTCGCGCGCCATGATGCCGACAGGCTCAAAGCCTTGCATCACGGAGAGAACTTTTTCGACCTGCTCGAGCGGCGCGCCAATGCGCACAGCGATCTCGCGGACGTCGGAGCGCATATAGCCCCAGTCGTCCACCGCATCGATCAGCACGCCGCCAATCATGCGCTCGACTGCGTCGAGGCCGGCTTGGGTCAGTTGCGAGTCGAGATGCTCGGCCAGCGACATCTCTTGCGTCAGCGTCTCTTCGATGCCGGGCATGTCGTCGAAGCTCTTGCCCGACGAAGCTTTCGACCAATCGGTGAGGGGCATCGCGCCCGCTTCCGCCAATTCGTTGGCGCTCAGATCCGGCGCCATGTCAGCGACTGAAATGTCGAGTGCGGCTTCGGCCGGGGCCATGCCGCTATCGAATTCGAGCGCTTGCGCGTCGCCGCCATCATGATCGGCCTTCGGCGCTTCGGCTGAGCCTTCTTCGCGCTCCAACAGCGGATTGCGTTCGAGTTCGCCTTCGACGAACTCCTGCAACTCGATATTTGAAAGCTGCAGCAGCTTGATCGCCTGCTGCAATTGCGGCGTCATCACCAGGGCCTGGCCCTGGCGCATCTCTAGACGGGGTGTCATCGCCATGTGCGGGCCCCGGTCTAGTTGTAATCTTTGCCGAGATACCTTTCGCGAACGACCGCCGAAGCCATCACCTCTGAAGGTGAGCCTTCGAACATCACTTCGCCGTCAAACATGATCGATGCACGGTCCACGATCTGCAGCGTTTCGCGCACATTGTGGTCGGTGATCAGAACGCCAAGCCCGCGCTGCTTCAGAAACAGCACAAGCTCGCGGATGTCGTTGATGGCGAGCGGGTCGATGCCTGCGAAAGGCTCGTCGAGCAGCATGAACGACGGACGTGTCGCCAGAGCTCGCGCGATTTCGACCCGACGCCGTTCACCGCCCGACAGGGCAGATGCAGGCGCATCTTTGAGATGGTCTACGCGCAACTCGGCGAGCAGGCCGTCGACGATCTCGCGGCGCTTGGAGCGGTTACGCTCCGAGAGCTCGACGATCGACATGACGTTCTGTTCGACGGTCAGACCACGGAAGATCGACGGCTCTTGTGGGAGATAGCCCACGCCAAGCCTTGCGCG